>CAYPLE010000005.1:65132-67729 GCA_964411445.1 uncultured Pirellulaceae bacterium | reverse complement strand
CTTCTGCCAATCCTTCTGCCAATCCTTCTGCCAATCCTTCTGCCAATCCTTCTGCCAATCCTTCTGCGCAGGTGTGCAATGGCCAGAGCGGCGGCGAATCTGCGGGCGGTTGGTAGTGTGGTTGCAGGCTAGCGTCTGGAGGCGACAATCTTGTCGAGCCCCAGCCCACTATTGAAGCCGACACTATCGAAGCCGTTCAAGCCAACTGCGGTGAAGGCAACAAAGCAGACCACAGAACACCCCAGCAAGGAGCCCGCTATGACTGTCTACGATCCCGAGCGTCTCAAGCAACTCGTCAAAGAACACGCCCTGGAGTTTGGCGACTTTACGCTGGCTAGTGGAAAAAAGGCGAGTTTCTACCTTGATTGCCGAAAATTGACGCTTCACCCTCAAGGAGCCAATCAAATTGGAGCCGGAATGCTCAGCCTGCTTGGCGATTCACTTCCAAACGCCGTTGGAGGAATGGCTATCGGAGCCGACCCTATTACTGCGGCCACCATCACGATTGCGGGTCAACGCGACCTGGAGTTGCTCGGCTTCATCGTCCGCAAAGAAGCAAAGGGACATGGGACGGGTCGTCAGGTCGAAGGCCCCGTGGCGGCTGGGATGACGGCGGTAATCGTCGAAGATGTGGTCACCAGCGGCGGTTCTGCCCTGAAAGCGGTTGACGCTGTGCGCGAATTCGGACTAAAAGTAGACACTATCCTCGCTGTCGTCGACCGACTCGAGGGAGGCCGCGAGGCGGTGGAAGCGGCTGGATTACAACTCAAAACGCTCACGACAGTGGAAGAACTAGGCATCAAGCAGGCCTAGCAAATCGACTGGCTGGCGACGCGACGGAACGATCAATCGAGCTGGTATGGAAACCTCGCTTCACAAACAACTCAAGCAGCGATATGCATCCCGAGAGGATCAGACGGAAGTTGTCGTGGATGGCTTTCGAATTGATGCTATCGCTGACAACGGCGAGTTGATCGAAATCCAACACGCTTCACTGGGAGCGCTGCGAGACAAGACACGTAAGCTACTTGATCGAACCCGCCATCGCGTGCGTATCGTCAAACCCATACTGGCAAAGAAACGCATCAGCACGCTGGATCGTCGCGATGGCGAGGTCATCAGGTCGCGGATGAGCCCCAAACGCGGCCAGTTGATTGACTTCTTTGAAGACATGGTTCACTTCAGCAGCGTCTTCCCGATGAAGCGACTCACCTTGGAAATCTTGCTGGTCGAATCCGAAGAATTCCGCATCGATCGCACTCGACCTACGCGGCGAGGAAAAAAATACAAGACGGTCGATCAGGCTCTTGTCGATGTCCGTGAATCCGTCCAACTGAAGACGAAATCAGATCTCCTGAATACGCTCACGCATCAGTCGCTGCCAACGGAATTCGACACAATGCAACTCGCAGAGGCGATTGGCAAGCCTCGTTGGTTTGCACAAAAAGTTGCCTACTGCCTGCGGGAAACAGAAGCAATTCAACTGGCCAGTAAGCGCGGGAACAATCTAATCTACCGCTTTCGTTCTCGCCGCCGAAAAGCTGCCTAGAGGGTTCGATCCGCGTCGTAGCTTCTACTGCCGTCCCGCAGAGAACCGGCTCACGGTTTTCCGGGAGACGCACACGCGTGCGATGATTGATGCGCAGCCGCAAAACTTTGATTGGCCCAGTACGGCCACCGAAGGGCTTGCGCAGAGGTGACGCCGTGCGGCTATAATTCCATCAGGGCAGGAGTCTTTGGTTTTCGGCCCGCCCCGTTCGCTGCACGGAAATGACGGTTACGCGAAAAGGACCAGTATGGTTGCGGAAGACGACACCAACGACAATGACGACGCGAGTGAATTCGAGCAGTATCGGTCGTATCTCCATGTTCTGGCCGAAACGCAAATGCACAATCGCCTGAAGAGCAAGGTGGATGCGTCAGACATCGTGCAACAGACGATGCTGCAGGCTTATCAAGCGAGATCTCAATTCCGCGGGTCGACAAGCTCCGAAAAGGCCGCTTGGCTGCGGACGATTTTGAACAATGTGCTGTGTGGAATGGCCCGAGGTTTCTCGCGACAGCGGCGCGACATCAGCCGTGAACAGTCGATGCAAGCGATTGAGAAGTCCTCGATCCAGCTTGCCAATCTACTTTCGGCGGACGGATCAAGCCCTAGTGCTGCGATGCATCGTCATGAGAGAGCCGACGAATTGGCCCGTGGCCTGCTGAAATTGACGACCGACCAGCGCCAGGCAATCATGCTGAAGTACTGGCACGGCAAGACACTGGCTGAAATCGGGGAAGAACTGGGCAAGACAAACGAGGCAGTCGCTGGCTTGATTTTTCGAGGTATGCAAAAGCTTCGCACGACGATCAAGTAGTCGCACAATCATTTTGCCCCCGCTGCCTCGGCTGGCACGATGAAGCCATGGATGTTAATCGGTGCAACCCCATGGTTGCAATCGACCTGAGTCTAGCCTCGAAGGGACGGCAGGGAATGCGACGGCAGGGAATGCGACGGCAGGGCTGGGACGGCAGGGAATGCGGCAGCACGAATCGTGTCGTACCTTCGGCACTCGGGGCCAACAAACTTGCCCTAACCACGGACTGACGTC
>CAYPLE010000005.1:62878-65032 GCA_964411445.1 uncultured Pirellulaceae bacterium | reverse complement strand
GACTGACGTCCGTGGCTACAACATGTCGTGCCTTCGGCACTAAAACTGAGCGCTGATCGCTGAACGCTGATCGCGTCAGCGAGGGAGACGTTCGATGCGTTCGATAGAAAGCTATCTTTCAGAAATCTATTGAATCCCCGTCCAGCGAAACATCAGTGGCTCAGCGGCCAAGCCTCTTCGACGACTGCCAAAACGTCGCGAAATGGAAGGTTGGAACAGCAACCATAGGCTGCTTCTCGCGTGAGCCGTTTGCGAATCATTCGCGGCGAATTCATACCGCATAGAAACCTAGCCACATCCCGGGGGGACGCCAAGAGTTCCGCGAACTTTTCGGTGTTCACCAAGGTGCTGGCCGCACGAATGGCCGAATCCCCGACTTGGCCATAGTCTGCTTCCGGAAAAACTCCGCCCAACGATTCACCGGTGCAAGCGGAGCATTTCCCACAGGGCTGGTCCAACTTCTGCCCAAAATGCTCGGATAGCAATGCAGATTGGCACTCGTCTGCGACCAGCAATTCGATCAATTCATCCAACCGATTGACTTCGCCCTTTTCACGCTCATCCAAATAAGCGTGCAGTTGGTCTGTCAGAGCGTCGATGTCCGTGATGGGAGCCGCCTTGCGGTAGCCAAAGACGAGACCGCTGACCTGCAATTCGATCCAACCCTTGTCAGCAAAGAAGTCGAGCATGCGGACGATTCGCTCACGTGGGCAATCCAGCCGCTTGGCCGCTTGTGGAAGGGCGATGTCGAACCAAATCTTCTTTTTGACCGTCAACGCAAGCACCGATGCAGCAAACTGTCGTTTCTCACCTTCGAAATGAGAAAGGATTTCAGTTGAGGTAATCTTCGGTTTAAATTTATAAACATCATACCGAGGACTGGTGGCGATCAAATAATCATTCA
The DNA here is from genome assembly GCA_964411445.1 of uncultured Pirellulaceae bacterium. GTDB lineage: Bacteria > Planctomycetota > Planctomycetia > Pirellulales > Pirellulaceae > Aureliella. The sequence continues at coordinate 64,128 of CAYPLE010000005.1, read as the reverse complement.
GTTCCAAGTATGTCATCAACGTACGTACCACCGGCTCGCGAATGTCCGTTTCATACGCGGCCGAATAGTAGCTAATGAAGAATTCTCTGGGCTGTCCGACGATCAAACCGACAAATCGCTCAACAGCCTCGCGGCTCGGCGCATCACCATGCGCAAAATTGTCGAGCGTAACGCGATCTTCAGCCACGATCAACGAAGTGCACTCAGAAGGATCTCCATCCCTGCCAGCTCTTCCGATTTCCTGAGCATAGTTTTCGATCGACTTAGAGATGTTGTAGTGAATCACTGAGCGGATATTCGGTTTGTCGATCCCCATTCCGAAGGCAATTGTCGCAACAACGATGGCGGTATCCGACTTCAGGAACCAGTCTTGCACCTGCTGACGATCTTCCGAATCCATGCCAGCGTGATAGGCCCGCGCGTCATGCCCCTTCTTCTGCAGAAACTCAGCGACTTCCTCAGCCGTTCGCTGGAGCGTGACGTAGATCAACGTTGTCTGCTGCCCAGCTCGCTCGATCAAATCGGCCAGCCGCGTATTGCGGGCTTCGAGAGTAGTGCTTTGGAACGTAAGCTGCAGATTGGCCCGATGGAAGCTGGTGCAAATACAGTCCTCTGCGGCAATCTCAAAAGCACTCTGGATATCCTCCAGAACTCTTGGAGTCGCCGTGGCGGTCAGCGCCAAGACAGACTGAGCCTCAAGCTGCTTCGCGATCCTCGCCAGCTTCAAATAATCGGGGCGAAAGCTATGTCCCCACTGGGAAATACAATGTGCTTCGTCGATTGCGAAAAGGCCTATCGAAATGCCTTCGATGAATCCGCGAAACCGCTCGTTAAAAAACCGCTCGGGTGCAACGTACAGCAGTTTGGTACTGCCGTCTCGGACTCTGCCGTTGATCTCACGCAGCTCAGCAGGAGAAAGTGTTGAATCGAGTCGTTCGGCTTGTATTCCGCGTTCGCGAAGCTGATCCACCTGCTCTCGCATCAATGCCAGCAGAGGTGAAACGACCAGCGTCAGGCGATCTGATAGCAGGGCGGGCAGTTGATAACACAGCGATTTGCCACCCCCAGTTGGGAAGATAGCCGCCGCAGATCGTCCCGAGATCAGACGTTGGATCACTTCGAGTTGGCCATCGCGGAAAGCGCTTAAGCCAAAGCGACTTTGCAAGAGTTTCTGCAAATCGCTTTCCTCTGCATTGGCCATATCTAACTCTACGATTCGCTTGAGTCCGATTCGCTTGAGTCCGGTCCGC
>CAYPLE010000005.1:59413-62778 GCA_964411445.1 uncultured Pirellulaceae bacterium | reverse complement strand
CGCTTGAGTCCGGTCCGCCAGAACCGTCAACCGAAGACGCATCTTCGCTTGCCACATCAGTTGGCGAAGCGTCACCTGCTTGCGAAGCAGCCTCGTCAGTGGGTGCTGGGTCGGCTGGATTGGCGGCAATTGCTTCTTCGTCGTCGACCTCATCCTTCGGAACTTTCACGATTGCCTTCAGCGTATCACCATCGTCGACGTTCATGATCCGAACGCCTTGAGTGTTCCGACCAATGATACCGATTTCGGCAGCCGCAACGCGTTGGATTTTCCCGAGGGAGGTGATCATGAGCAATTCGTCTTCGTCTGTGACCGGGACGATTCCGACCACGGGACCATTCCGCTTGCTGGCCTTGATATCCATCAAACCGCCACCGCCGCGTCGCTGCGTTCGGTAAGACTGGCTCGAATTCGGAGTATCTTCGCCGTCACCGTCAGTGGGCTCAGCCGTTTCGGAATCAGTGCTGGCGGCTGCGGTGTCTTCGCTGGCTGCGTCGTCAACGTCAGGCCCAGCATCTTTTTCGCTTTGCCCGAACCAAGTCCGTTTGCCGTAGCCCTGTTCACAAACAGTGAGCAGCGTTGCATCGGGGTCGGCAACGACCATACCGACAACTTTGTCGTCTTTCCGCAGCCGAATACCTTTCACGCCCGAGGTGTTTCGTCCCATCGAACGTGCGTCCGACTCGGAGAATCGAATCGCCTTGCCGCCGGAGGTGCTCATGAGTACTTCGTCGTTCGGACCAACCACGACCACGTCGACCAATTCGTCATCATCACGCAACTTGATGGCGATAATGCCGCCTCGCTTTGGCCGCGAATAAGCGTCCAGTGGGGTTTTCTTCACCAGTCCATCTTTGGTGGCCATCATGAGGAAGTGACCGGGCAAATCGAAGTCGCGAACGGCAACACACTCGGTAATCGATTCGCCTTCAGCCAGATTGAGCAGGTTGACGACTGCTCTACCGCGGCTTTCGCGACTGAGCTGAGGAATGTCGTAAACCTTCTGCCAATACACTTTTCCTTGGCTGGTGAAGAACAACAGATAGGCGTGCGTGCTGGCGACGAACAGGTGTTCAATTGGATCTTCGTCTTCAACCTTGGCACCTTTAATGCCTTTACCGCCGCGTTTTTGAGCTCGGTAGGTGCTGGTTGGAATCCGTTTGATGTACCCACGGTGGCTGATCGTCACAACCATGGGTTCTTCGGTGATGAGATCTTCTAAGTTGTAGTTGCCAATCTCTTCATGGCTAATCTCGGTTCGCCGATCGTCACCAAAGCGACGAACGATTTCTTCCATCTCATCCTTGATGATATCGTAGATGTTCTGTTGGTCGGACAAGATCTCAAGGTATCCGTCAATCTCCTCAAGCAAAGCGGCGTGTTCATCGGCCAGCTTGTTTTGTTCCAGGTTCACCAGTTGGCCAAGTCGCATTGCGAGGATGGCGTCGGTCTGAACGCTGGTTAGCGAGTAGGTATCGTTTTCCCCCCGTTCGCGTTGAAATTCTACAAAGCCGCGCTCGCCCAGGGCTCGAGCCATCATGCTGCCGGGGACTTCCACGCCCATCAAGCGCTCTTTGGCTTCCGCTTGGGTGCGGCTGGAGCGAATAATTTGGATGATCTGATCGATGTCGGCCAGCGCGAGCAACAATCCTTCGACGGTGTGCTTCCGCTTGCGGGCACGACCGAGCAGGAACTCCGTCCGACGACGAATAACTTCGACGCGGTGTCGCACGAACTCCTGAAGCATCTCCTTGATATTCAGCTCTCGCGGCTTACCATCGACGAGGGCCAAGAAGATTAGCGAGAACGAATCTTGCAGCGGAGAGAACTTGTACAACTGGTTCAGGACCACATCCGCATCGTGGCCTTGTTTGATGTCGACCACCAAACGCACGGGTTCTTTCAGATCGCTTTCGTCGCGAATACCCGAAATCCCCTTGATCTTTCCGGAGCTCACCAGCCCAGCGATCCGCTCGACAACGCGATCGCGGAACTGCTGGAACGGAATTTCGTTGATCACGATCCGCGTACGATTCTTGACCGTTTCGATCGTCGTCCGCGCTCGAACAACAATTGTACTTCGCCCCGTACGATAGCCTTGGCGAATTCCGTAGCGTCCGCAGATGATTCCGCCGGTTGGGAAGTCAGGCCCAGGGATCAGCTCCATCAGTTCATCGATACTGATGTCTGGGTTGTCGACCAACGCCGTGACCCCGCTGCATACCTCGCGCAGGTTGTGCGGCGGAATACTGGTTGCCATACCAACGGCAATACCGGTGGTACCGTTGACCAACAAGTTCGGGAATCGCGATGGGAGGACGACGGGTTCCGTGCGAACTTCGTCGTACGTTGGTACGAAGTCGACCGTGTCCAGTTTGATGTCATCCAACATCATCGCAGCCGCAGCGCTCAGGCGGGCTTCGGTGTATCGCATCGCAGCCGGAGGAAGCCCGGCAATGGAGCCGAAGTTCCCCTGTTTGTCGACGAGCACTTGTCGCATGTTCCACTCTTGAGCCATGCGAACTAACGTCGGGTAAATGACCGCTTCACCGTGCGGGTGATAATTACCACTGGTGTCACCAGAGATCTTAGCGCACTTCACTCGCTTGGAGCCAGGGCCAAGGTTCAGGTCGTTCATCGCGACCAAGATGCGTCGTTGCGAAGGCTTCAGTCCATCTCGCACATCGGGAAGAGCCCGCGAGACAATGACACTCATCGCATAAGTCAGGTAGCTTTCCCTGAGCTCGGCCTCAATCGGCTGATCGACGATATGTCCCTCTACGCCGTTTCCGCCGTCATCACCGTTTTCACCATCGGGAGGTGTTGGTAGATCTTGATCATCGTCACTTGGAGGCACGTCAGACAAGCCACAATCCTTCGCATCAGGAATGGAATCAGACCGCCAGTGCGGCCGATTCTTGGATTCATACTTACCGATTAGCGATTGCCGAACAGCTCAAGCTGCCGCATCAATCGTTGCAACACCATGCTGGCAGGGGCTGAAATCAAGCGACCAGCTAGGCCCAAAAGGCCATCGCCAATCCGTCAAATCGCACCGTCTCCAGAACAGCGTTCTAGGGTCAAGAATATACCATTTACGGCCGACCCTCACAAGGAGTCAGGGCCTTGGCGGAGCGTGCGCAAGTTGCCATTTGACAAGGGTTTAAGGCGTCATTTTTCGCCGCTCTCGAAGGGCGAACCACCGCCGCCCTAAAGTTGCCGAACTCGCCAGTAATGCCACCACCGAAAAGCCGCGTCAACGACCGCTCCCCACCCATTGCGGCCAATAAAATCCGGCCTTCCAGAACACGCGTTCAAGATGCGACGCGGCCAGTATTTTGGCCAGCGACTAAAGCAAAGCGACT
>CAYPLE010000005.1:57637-59313 GCA_964411445.1 uncultured Pirellulaceae bacterium | reverse complement strand
GCAAGTGTCACATTTTGCCCGCCGAACCCAAACGAGTTATTGAGAGCAACGGAGACATCCGCCTCGCGGGCCTGGCCGGGAATATAGTCCAGATCGCAAAGCGGATCTGGATTCTCAAGGTTGATCGTCGGTGGGAGCACTTTATTGCGGATGGCTTGCAAGCAAACAATCATCTCTGTAACTCCAGCGGCAGCAATCAAATGCCCCATCATGCTCTTTGTACTGGATACAGGCACTTGCATCGCACGCTCGCCGAACACGGCCTTACAAGCTACCGTCTCAACTTTATCGTTAACAGTCGTGCTGGTGCCGTGAGCGTTCACGTAACCCACTTCATCGGCTGAAATTCCGGCGTCATTGAGCGCCGCGGTCATACACCCAATGGCTCCGCGGCCCTCTGGGTGAATGTCGGTGATCCGGTAAGCATCCGCCGTGCAGCCATACCCAAGGACTTCGCCGTATATCTCAGCCCCACGCGCCTTGGCGTGTTCGTACTCCTCCAGGATGACCACCGAAGCTCCTTCGCCGAGCACGAATCCGTCGCGCAGACGGTCAAAGGGACGCGATGCACCTGTCGGATCGTCATTGTTCGTGGAAAGTGCCGTCAACAGACTGAAGCCCGTCAATCCGAACTGGTGGATCATGCTGTGCGCACCACCAGCAACCATGGCGTCAACCGTGCCACCACGAATAAGCTCAGTCGCCTCGCCAACTGCCTGACTACTGGCCGCACATGCGGTCAAGCAATTCAGGTTGGGGCCACGGACATCAAGCATCGCCGCAACTTGAGCACTCGGCATGCTGGGTTCTTGCTGAAGCTCCAGCTCTGGATCAAGGATCTCGAGGCCGGTTCGCATGAAGGCGTCGATGTCTATTTCATCGCCTTCAGTAGCCGCCGCAACCATGCGAGTGAAGTTGGCAAAGTCCTGATTGCCTTCACCAGCGCCGAAGTAGAGCCCGATGCGATTGCGGTCGATGCTGTCGAGTATGCCCGAATCCTCAACAGCCTGCTTGGCCGCGCCGGCAGCGAATTTGGAATGCCGACCGCGCTTTTTCCACACTTCGGCGTCTTCACCGCAGTCGGTAATGTCCCAGCCTTTGACTTCGGCCGCAATCTTGGTCGGATACTTCGAAGCGTCGAAGACGGTAATGTCGCCCACGCCACTGCGACCGTTGACCAACGCGTCCCAAACGGTGGCTACATCGAGCCCAAGTGGATTGATCATCCCCATTCCGGTGACAACGACCCTACGACGCATGCGAGTCAACTCCTTGGGCTAGCGGAACAGCAGCTCGGCTAGCGAATTTATTGAGTAGAAGTGCCTGAAACCCCGATCCACTCTCGGAAGAACGATTCCAGCCAGCCAGGGTGATTCGACCTCATCCGATACCGCTCACCCGGGACAGGATCTTACCCCACATACCCGTTTCACGGTAGTACGAACTCAGCCTGGAAACTAACTGAGCGAATTTGTTATCAAGCCCTGCACCCGCTCCCGCAAGCTGCAAGTTGTCTTGACATTGGCAAGCAGCGCCAGGCGAAGGGCTGGCGAACAGATAAACAACGCATGTGGAAAGCCTCTTGATCGAAACAGGATATGGAGGGTGTGAGGAACCCCACCGTGATCTCTCGCCACCGAACCAATTCAATTGGCGGGGTTGCCCCAACGAGAAGC
>CAYPLE010000005.1:47938-57537 GCA_964411445.1 uncultured Pirellulaceae bacterium | reverse complement strand
TTGGCGGGGTTGCCCCAACGAGAAGCAATGCGAAAGAGCACCGCGGCCGGGTGAAGCCAATGGGGAGACTCTACCTTAAAAAGCAGCTTCGTTGTCGTCTGGCGAGTGAGAAGACGATCAACTGCGCATAAAGAAAGGCTCCCAGCAGTGCTGGCAGCCTTTCTTCAATTTTTGCAGTTCTCCCAGCAAGCTGGGAAATCACTTACGCTTGTGGAGCGTCAGCCGCTGCGTCTGGCGTTGGAGCTGGAGGAGCAGCAGCAGGAGCTTCCGCTTCTTCAACAACGCTTCCGCTATCTACAGTCGTGCTGCAGTTCGCACATGGAGCAGTTGTCATGACTGCACCGCTGCATCCGCAAGGCGAAGCAGTTGCACAACCACCGCAAGCTGGTGCTGGAGTTGCACATCCGCAAGCTGGAGCTGGAGCTGCACATCCGCAAGCTGGTGCAGGTGCTTCGCATCCGCAGCTAGGAGCAGGAGCTTCGCAACCACAGCTTGGAGCTGGTTCGCAGCATGGGTCAGGTTCGCCACAGCACTTCTTAGCAGCGCGACGAGCACGCAACTTAGCTAGAAGGCCTTCTCGCTTGCCCTTGCAACCGCAGGTTGGTTCTGGCTCGCAGCAAACTGGTTCTGGCTCGCAGCAAACTGGAGCAGGTTCGCCACAGCAGTCGCTTTGACCACCACAACGAGATTGGCCGATACGGCTGAAAAGTCCACCTCGAGCGCCACCGCACGAAGAAGCACAATCAGACTTACCACCACACTTGTTACGCAAGCCGGCGTGAGCCTCTTGCGACGTTAGACTTGCGGAAAGAAGCATGGCTAGGCCAGCGATGCCCGCAACAAGAACTCGATTCATCGGATACCTCCAAAGGTTACCAACACTCATGTCAACAGCTCAACCGTTGAGCTATCTGGCGGGACTCCGCCTGTACGTTAGTTGTTAGCAAATGGTGCCGTCAAAAATTCGCCCTATACGAATCTCCATAACCAACAAACAGTGCCGGTCAAGTGATTTAGGCAATCTAAGAAAGCTGGCCGTAAGGTTATCGCTCAGAAGTGGGCTGTCAACGGGCCGCTGCCCGTAAAGTCCACCAAACCACAACTTTCTGCCTAGATCGCCTATTCCCCCGCCGAAGAAGTGCGAGTTTGCTCAGAAATCCGCCGCCACACCACTGTTCTCTAGGCCCGAAACCGCGACTTTTTGAGCTGCCCCAAACACTTCAGCAGCCTCCAAGCCTTCGAACGGCTGCAATGTCTGCAGGAAAATGCCTGAGGAAAGTCACTGCGGGAGAATTCGCTCTTACGGTAAAGGAACAACTGGGGAGGCATCGCGCCGCGACAACACCTATTGCTCCGACGAGTTGCTCCGACGAGTTGCTCCGACGAGCTTTGGGGCGGCATCGCCCGCTACAAGACGCTAGCGGCGGCTGACGCAACCCAAAGCAGACCGCCGAACAGATCGCTGCACGCTGTGGGTGCGATCAAGCGCGATCCGTGACGGGGTTTGGCTGCTGTGGTTGCTGGAGAGTGTTCGCGGAAAAGCAACCGAGCGGCCAAGCGTTAAAGTTCACCGTAGCGCTGTATCTTACCGCGGAAAACCGCTATAAACCGGTGGAATCGATAAAGCTTCGCCCAACATCACTGCTTCATTGGTCGATAAGGTTCGGGGTAAGTCGCACAACGAGAACCGCACTCAGCGGATTTTCAAAGCGTGACTGACGCGATCTCGTTGCTGCAGAATTTCGAGTGGTATGTTTCACTTGTCAACTCTGACGACGCAATGGGAATGCCCCACGACTCGATCCATGAAGGACCTTACGAAGTATGCTCATGCGACACCCGCATCCTGAGTTACAGTTTCCCTACAAGCTGCCCTATGGTGCCGTTGTTTCGGACCAAGGGGTGCAATTCGTAGTGTTCTCTCGAAGCGCTACGGCGATGCGAGTGCTGTTGTACGATTCAGTCGACGATCGTGAACCAAGTGAAGTCATCGACTTCGACCGAGACACCGACCGTTGGGGTGACGTGTGGAGTGCGTTCGTTCCAGGCATTGGCCCTGGACAGTTGTACCACTTTCAAGCGAACGGACCGTTTGACCCAGAGTCTGGCCAATGGTTCGATGGAAACGCTCGACTGATCGATCCGTACGCCAAAGCTCTGGCAGGCTGCTTTCAGAAGAGCACCGATGGAATCATTCGTCCTCCGAAGTGTGTCGTCATTGACGATTCCTTTGACTGGGCTGGCGACCGACACCTCCGCCGACCACTTGCCGAAACCGTTATCTACGAAACGCACGTTCGTGGTTTCACCAAGGGCAAGAGCTCTCGTGTGAAGCACTCAGGTTCGTACCTGGGCCTGATCGAGAAAATTCCGTACCTCCAGGAACTTGGCATCACCGCTGTCGAACTGATGCCGGTCCACGAGTTCCCTATTCTGGATATACATGGAAATACGCCCGAGCGCGGGAATTACTGGGGGTACGACCCCATGGCCTTCTTTGCGCCACACCGTGGTTATGCTTCTAGTAAAGTTCCAGGTGCACAGGTCAATGAATTCAAGACCATGGTCAAAGCCTTGCACCAAGCGGGCATCGAAGTCATCCTGGACGTCGTCTTCAATCACACTTGCGAAGGCAACGAACACGGGCCCGTGCTCAGCTTCAAAGGCCTGGAGAACCAGGTTTACTATATTCTCAATAGTGGTGGCAGCCATTACAGCAACTATTCGGGCTGCGGAAACACCTTCAACGGAAACCACCCCATTTGTCGCGAACTGATTTTCCACTGCTTACGACACTGGGTGCACAACTATCACATCGATGGCTTCCGGTTCGACCTCGCAAGCATTCTGTCACGTGATCGTTACGGAAACCTGATGCCGAATCCGCCGATGGTGGAGATGATCGCCGAAGACCCAATGCTGGCCGACACGAAGATCATTGCCGAAGCGTGGGATGCGGCCGGCGCCTACCAAGTTGGCTCGTTCGGTGACCTGCGATGGGCCGAATGGAACGGTCGCTACCGAGACGATGTGCGAAAATACTGGCGTGGCGACGACGGCATGATTGGCCCAATGGCAACTCGCCTAGCTGGCTCGAGCGACTTGTATGAACATGCTGGACGGGCACCGTACTGCAGTATCAACTTCATCACTAGTCACGATGGTTTCACGCTGAACGACCTTGTTAGCTACAAAGACAAGCATAACGAGGCCAATGGCGAGGGGAATCGCGACGGCGACAACAACAACGAGAGTGACAACTACGGAGTTGAAGGTCCGACGCGTCGTAAGCCGATTGAACGTTTGCGACTGCGACAGATCAAGAACATGATGTCAACGCTACTGCTCAGCCAGGGCGTGCCGATGATTGTCATGGGCGATGAAGTCCGACGGACGCAGAAGGGTAACAACAATGCCTACTGCCAAGACAACGAAGTGTCGTGGTTCGATTGGAAGCTCGTCAAACGCAACGATGAACTCCTCACCTTTGTGAAGGGTCTCATCGCACTGCGGAAGAGCCAGCCGACGCTCCGCCGTACTCGCTTCTTGACAGGTCGTCCCTTTGACCCGCGTGGCGTCGCCGACGTCAATTGGTTCAATCACCTCGGCCTAACGTTTAACTGGGAGAACCCGAGCGGTGGTTTGGTGTGCTGGTTGCCAGCTCCAGCTCCAGCAGATGACCCCGAGGGAAATGGTCGCGATCTGTTATTGCTGTTCAACGGCACCGGTGACGAGATGACCTTCCATCTGCCTGATCAAATCCGCGGGCTCCGATGGAGTCTCCTGATTGACACCAACGGAGAAGCTCGGCAAGACATATTCCCAGACCTCGATGGTCCGGCCGCACCGGCGAACCGCAAGGTGGAAATGACTTACCGCAGCATGCAAGCCTATGTTGCCGACCGGCTGGACTAGCCATTGCACCCCGTAGGCGCCGAACAAGGGCGCGACGTCGTCTGAATCACTCACAAGCACCGGATGCCTCAACCGATTGAGGTGTCGGTGCTTTTTTTGTGACTGGACGTCTCCAGAATATTCTCGAGGCATCGGATTCGCTGAGCTGAGTCGCCGAATACTCCTGGCCGTCGCCTGCAGATTTTGAAAAAAGTCACCGCAGCTCTGCTTTCCCGCCGATTCCAGACAATTCTCGGCCGCGACGACGGAGTTGCTTTACGAGCTTGAAAAAATGACTTGAGCTGTCGACGGACCGCAATCGTTTCAAATACTGCTATCATAGACCTATTGCTCTCAGTATCGCCAAACCGCTTGCGCGAGTGAACTTACGAAGCGCTCATGTGGCCGAAGGGGCGGCTGAACGGAGAGCACTGTACGCACGAGCAGCTTCCATGTGACGGGATGGATGAAACGATGAAATTAGAGAATTGCGGAATCTATGGCGGCCGAGTTGGTCTTGCTATGTTGATGGTGCTGGCTGTAGCCGGCTCGACGACTGCCCAGGAGAAAACGCTCAGGCTTTGGCCCGGCACGCCGCCAGGGAAGATTGGCGCGAAGGGAGCCGAACTCGATACCACTGGAGAAAACGGCCGCGAAGTTGCCGGGCGACGTGTCATCCGCCTCGGCAATGTCTCCGAGCCAATGCTGACCGTTTATCCGGCCCCAAAAGAAACCGCCACTGGCACAGCAGTAGTTGTCTGCCCTGGCGGTGGTTACAACATCTTGGCGTATGACCTGGAAGGCAGCGAAGTCTGCGAATGGTTCCAGTCGATCGGCGTCACTGGAATTCTGCTCAAGTATCGAGTGCCTCGCGTTGAAGGCGCTCCCAAATTGCCGCTCGAGCCTTTGCAAGACGCCCAGCGAGCCATTGGGATGGTGCGACATCATGCACCGGAGTGGAGCATTAATCCCGATCGCATCGGAGTCCTCGGCTTCTCTGCAGGTGGCAATCTGGCGGCCCGCGTGAGCACCAACTACACGCAGCGGACTTACGAAGCCGTCGATAAAGCGGATGAGCTGAGCTGCCGGCCGAATTTTGCGGTGCTTGTTTACCCAGCTTACCTTTACGATCCGAAAGCCCCTGACGATCAGTTGCTTGTTCCTGAGATTGCTGTCGATAAGAACACGCCGCCCATGTTCTTGACGATGGCCTTCGATGACCGTGTTGGACCCGAGAACATTTTGCGGATGGGCATCGCGTTGAAACGCGCTGACGTTCCCGCCGAAGTACACTTGTATCCCGACGGCGGACACGGCTACGGACTTCGCGACGCCGAGACTGATGCAGTCAGTTGGCCGGCACGCTGCGAAGACTGGATGCGTCACAACGGCTGGATCAAGTAAAAACAGCGTCTTGAGGCATCTGGGCGGCAGAACCGCAGTAGAGTGCTAAACGGAATGGACGGGAATGAAGATCGAATTCGACGACCTTGACCTAGGCGAATCCCTTGGAACGGGTACCGTCGGCGATGTCTTCCGCGCGAAAATAAAATCGACCGGAGACTTGGTAGCGGTTAAGTTCCTACAAAAGGCCGTGTCTGCAGATGAGCTGGTGCGGGCTCGGTTTCGTCGCGAAATCGCCATTTTGGAACGCCTGCGGCATCCGCACATCATCCACTACTTTGGTGATGGAGAGCGAGATGGCCAGCTCTTTTACGCAATGGAAATCCTCGATGGCGGCAATGTCAGCGACCTACTGCAACGATACGATCGACTCAACTGGGCCGAAGTCGCGTCGATTGCGCGACAGGTCTGCAGCGCGCTGCAACATGCGCACAACTTTGGCATCATCCATCGAGACCTCAAGCCATCGAATTTGTTCTTGACGTTGGAGGCAAGCGTTAAACTTGGTGACTTCGGCATCGCCCGCGACACGAACTCAGCCGACTTGACGAACCAAGGTTTGACAGTGGGGACAAACTCCTACATGTCTCCCGAGCAAATACGTGGCGACGACAATTTGACTGGCAAAGCGGATCTGTATTCGTTGGGCTGCGTGTTGTTTGAGATGTTGACTGGCCATAAGCCTTACGAAGGCCGAAATTTTGCCAGTCTGTTTGAGCAACACTTGTTCAAAGATCCACCGCGTGTGGAAGAACACGTCCCGGATGTTCCACAGCCGATCTGCGATATTGTCTTGCAGCTCTTGCAGAAAGATCCGAACGATCGTCCCTTCAATGCTCGGACGGTACAAGGTGTCATGATTGGGGCTCTGGATTCGCCAGAACAACATGCCACGCTTGGGGAGCGAGACCAAATCAGCTCAGCGGCCGATGATGTTGGAGCCGGTAGCGTCGTCGATCCAGGCCTGAAGCTGCTGCAGAGCAAGTTATCCCCTGATCCTCAACGAAACGTCAGTTGGATGTTCCTGGGAGTTATTAGCGTTATCGCACTAGCGTTGGTGCTAGTTGCCGCTTTCTCTGCCCAATGACCGCCGCATCTTGGAGTCTTGGCTTTTCCCGAAGCGCTGGACTTGAAGCTGCCGCCGGATCTCGGGACTTTCGGCAGCCCCACTCAGATTAGAGCCCCAGATGGACCAAACACAAAGTTCAGCGGCCGCTGCAATCTTGTCAGGAGGCTGGCTTGGGAAAGTCGATTGGCTACAAACGATCGATTCCACCAGCTCTGAAGTTCGCCGGAGGCTGGAAGAGGAAACGGGCAGCGATTTGCCCGGTGACCGTTTCTTGGTAGTCGCTGATCAACAAACAGCCGGGCGCGGACGCGGTGGCAACCACTGGTGGTCCCCAAGCGGATGTTTAATGCTCTCCCTCGCCCTGTCGTCCAGCGATTGCCCTGAACAAGCGGCTAGAATCCCGCTGCTAGCCCACCACATTGGCCTCGCCGTCGCGGACACGATTGAGTCATGGCAAGAAGACACATCGGAGCCGCTTCGCCTGGCCCTTAAATGGCCCAACGACGTCTACCTGGGCGACAAGAAAGCGGCTGGTATTCTAATCGAGTCTGCCAACGCGCCCGGCGGACTGCGTTGGATTGTGGGAATCGGCCTAAATGTAAACATGGATTGGACAATGGCGCCGCAAGAGGTCGCCCTGCGAGCCACCTGCATGTCACGACAAGCGGGAATGGCCGTCGCTCCGCCGGTCGTCCTCGTACACCTCATAGAATCCATTGAGCGACAGGTAAACCGATGGAAGGATGCCAACGACAGTTCCTGGCACGCCCGTTGGCAGTCGCGGTGCTTGCTGCAAGGCCGAAGCGTCATGCTGAACAGCAGTGGCAAAGAAATCAGCGGTCTTTGCAACGGGGTGGACCAGAGCGGACGCTTGCTTGTCCAGGATACGAAAACGCTTCACCGCATTCAGTCGGCTGAGATCGTATCGTGGTCGTCAATTTAGTGGATTCATTGGATTCGCAGTCGGGAATCCGGCCGGAATCCACTACGATACCCCGCCAAATCCATTCGTTAAACTCACCATTTCAAAACAAACTGAAACTTGGAAGAACATGCAAACTCGACAACTGGGAACAACAGACCTTCACCTGACAACCATTGGCTTTGGTTCGTGGGCAATTGGTGGCGGCAACTGGAAATTCGGCTGGGGCCCCCAAGATGAAAGCGAAGCCATTGATGCAATCGTGTCTGCGGTTGAGCTGGGAATCAACTGGGTTGACACAGCGGCGGTCTATGGAGGCGGCATTTCGGAAACGCTCGTTGGCAAAGCTCTCAAGCTGCTTGGGCCCGACCGTCGACCGATCATTGCAACAAAGTGCGGACGCGTGATGCGTTCAGCCGAAGCTATCGACAAAGTTCTCAAACGGGAAAGTATCATTGCTGAATGCGAAGCAAGCCTACAACGCCTCGGCGTCGACTGCATCGACCTCTATCAAATGCACTGGCCTGAACCGGACGAAGATATCGAAGAAGGCTGGCAGACGCTTGTTGAACTCAAAAACGCAGGAAAGGTACGGGAGATTGGCGTGTCGAATCATAGCGTCGCCCAACTCAAGCGACTCGAAGCGATCCATCCAGTGGCATCGCTGCAACCACCCTACAGCATGCTGACAGCCCAGGCCGAGAAAGAACTACTGCCGTACTGCGGCCAACAAAAGATCGGAGTAGTCTGTTACAGTCCAATGTACAAAGGGCTGCTGACCGGCAAGTTCACCGCCGAGCGAGCGGCCAATTTGGGCGAGAGCGATCACCGCAGTCGTGACGCCCAATTCCAGAAGCCGTTCATTGATGCTCACTTGGGGTTGGTTGAGTGTTTAAAGCCGATTGCTGAAGGGCACGACCGCTCACTTGCGGAGCTGGCCATTGCGTGGGTCCTGCGCCGCAGCGAAGTCACGTCAGCCATTGTTGGGTCGCGTCGTCCAGAACAAGTCAAAGAAACCGTCGCGGCCGCAGACTGGACTCTCTGCGAAGCAGATATCCAAACGATCGACCAATTGCTTGCTGGCCACCAACAAGCCTTGCGAATCGGGTTGACTGCAGAATTCTAGATCGCTTCACGATTCGCACTTGCCATGCGAAAAAGAAACGCAGCGGTTGAACCCGCTGCGTTGTTGAAGCGCTGATTTTCGTGAAACAAGAATCACTTTGTTCGCGTGTAGGTGATTTCCATGCTCTTCACGGGCTTGCCATCGACCATTTCGTAGGTCGTGAACAGACGCGTTTTCGCATCTTTGTAGACCAAAGTGCTTTTTCCAATCACTTCTTTCCCATCCATTCCAATTCCCTTGGTTTGGCTGGTGAGCGTCTTGGTCTTTTCATCGTAGGTGCCGATCATGTGCATCGCATTCGGTGAAAACGTGTCGGTCCAGCTTCCCACGAACTTCTTCTTGATTGGATCAAATCCGCTAACGGAGTGACCTTCAAACGGCATTCCCGCAAACTCGCCTTTGAACGTCGAAATACACCAGAATTCCCCAAGCTTGCGATTGACTTCAGTTCCCTTGGAAACCATTGGTTCGACGCTCTCGTCGGCGGTCCCCTGCTCGTTCATCCAAAGCTTCACGACGGCATCCCACTCGCCAACGTCCTGCATCACAATCTTGTGCTCTGGCGCTGGTTCTGGGAATTGTGCCAATCCAGTGGCCGACAGGGCTAGCGTGAGAGCTAAAGCGGTGAATATTGGTCGAATCATCATGTAGACTCCAAGTAAATTGAAAAGTTCTTTAGGCCAGAGCGGCCCCACGGTAGATCTGAGATGATAACACGAAGCTAGGCAAAGGCTAGCGCCGGGACCTGATTGGCCGAAACTGGCTGACGAAGCATCGCGGTTCAGGAAGCTGATGATTTTCCTTGAGTCCCAAAATCAACCCACTGGCCATTAATCCGCCTCTGGTGTGGCAGGAAGTTGGCTTTGTAGTTGAGATGAGCATTGGCAGCCACGTACATCCCCAAGTAGAGCCAACGGCAACCCACCGTTTGGGCGATGTGAATCTGCTGCAGAATGGCAAGAGTCCCAGGGCTAAATCGAGAATAGGCAGGGTCGAAATAGCAATAGACTGCCGACAGGCTATCGTTCCCACAATCTGTCAGAGCGACCGCAACAAGTTTGCTGTCACCGTCTCGATTGTCCAGAATCCGGACTTCCACGGTCTCGACGCAGGAGGTCACCAGGAACGAAAGATAATCGTCATCGTCGACTGTCCTGTCACTCGCACCACTGTCACTCGCACCA
>CAYPLE010000005.1:0-47838 GCA_964411445.1 uncultured Pirellulaceae bacterium | reverse complement strand
AAGATAATCGTCATCGTCGACTGTCCTGTCACTCGCACCACTGTCACTCGCACCAAGACCTCGGCTGTCACGGTGGAGATTGTAGAGTGCTACGCGCTGTTCAGATAATTCCGGAGCACCGATTTGAATATCCAAGGCGCCCAGAGCACGTTTCAGCAGTCGTTTATGGCTCCGACGGGTGACAAATTTGTGCACGTCAATTCGAAGCGGTTCACATGCTCTACAAGCAGGGCATTCTGTGCGATAGAATGCGTTGCCCGAACGCCTGAATCCCAACTCGAGAACGGTGTCTGTTTGCTCCGGTGTCAATCGGTGCTTGGGAAAATAGAATGGCATCAACGCCGTTTGCTCTGGCAGGTACACACACTGATCTGGAGATGCACCAATGGGCAGCAAAAAGTCGGGCGTTATTCGCTGGCTGCCGGGCTGCATTCGATCACCGCCGCCGCTGCGAGACCAGCGGGCGTATAACTGGTTTTGATGAAACTACTTGACCGTGGTTCGCACGATCGCGTAAGTGCATCGATCGGACAGTCGGCAGCAGCCTTGTCGATTCCATGCACCGGCAAGACGCGTCCACTCTGGGCAACCAGAAGACTCGCCGAGAGTTCAAGCAGCCCACATGCGGCGCCGGCGGTGCCAAAGTAGCTGGACATCGCAGTGACCGGAACACCGGGTGCCGCCTGGGCGATGGCTTGGGCTTCTACCCTATCGAGTTCTGGGTGAGCAAGCCCTTGTGCACAAACGTGGGAAAGCTCTTCCAACTCAATATCAGCCTTACCGGTGGCAGTTGTGATGGCACTCGCGATGGCTTCGGCGCTGCCGCCATGCTCACCTGTGGGTGCACCAAAATGACTCGCGACCGAACGCAACCGTCCAAGCACCTTCGCATTCCGCCGGAGGGCATGTCTGGCAGATTCGAGCACGAGCACGGTGCTTGCTTCACTCGGCGCGATCCCCATGCGACGATCACCGAAAGGTCTGCTCGACGGTGCATCTTGACAATCTGCTGGGTGTTGGTTGTAAAGAGGATAGGGTCGGAAACTCAAACGCGTTGGCGTTACCCTAGAGCCTTGCGCCCCGACAATGACGACATCGGCGGCACCACGGCGAATGATGGATTCAGCCTCCAAGAGGGCCAGCAAGCCGCTTGCCTCTTCTTGGCAAATTGTGTTGTTGGGTCCACGAGCGTCGACGGCAATACCAACATGGCACGCGGGCATATTGGGCAAGTTCTTGAGCATCCAGAGTGGGAAGATCTCTTTGCCAAACGTTTCGCCCCACAACTCTGACGAAAACTCTCCGTCAGTCGTACATGCTCGCACAGCACCTTCGACATCATCCAGCGAACCGTGGATCATCTCGCTACCATAGATGACACCGATTCGTTCCGCTTCGGGCAAGAACTCGTCACCGAAGGCGTCTTTCCAAGCCAGTTGGGCGGCGGCGTAAGCGATTTGCACTTCGCGGCTCATCACCTTGAGTGCTTTACGCGGTGTAACGTACTGTTTCCCTTCGAAGTCCCGCACTTGGGCGCCGTACATGGTTGTTTGCGAAGGATCGCTGAGTTGATAGAGCCGCTCGATAGCCGATTCTTCGCGAAGTAGACCACTGAGAAACGCATCGCGACCGATTCCAAGCGGGGTGACGCAGCCGATCCCGGTGATAACAACTGAATCCAGGCTGAGCATCGGAGATCCTAGTTTCTGATTCGCAGACTTGGTGGTGCGGCATCTGAGGTTGCGCGGTATCGGAATCGACGTACCGCTAGCCTAGTTGGCATCCGCTCAATTTGCATTAGTGAATGACTGGGCATACGTCAAACCAGTTGCGGCCATCGGCATACATCCAATCCGTGGATGCCAATGGGCCCCAGCCAGCGGGTTCGTAGGTGTGCATTGGCGGAGCGGCAGGGCTACGCCAGGCGGCAATGATTGGATCGATGATTGACCAAGCCAATTCTACTTCATCGCTGCGAGCAAAGAGACTGGCATCCCCCTGCAGAGCGTCCTGCAATAGCCGCTGGTAAGCGTCCGGCAAGGAGTCGCCGCCTTTGTCGAATCGGAAATCCAACTGACTTTGCCGCATCGACATTTCAGCATTTGGCACTTTGGATTGGAAGTGGAGCTGAATTCCTTCGGCAGGTTGAATCTGGATGACCAAACGATTTGCTTGTGGCCAGCCGGATTTCTTGCCGCCAAACAACATGTGCGGAGGCTCTTTGAATTCGATGACAATTTGCGTCGTCCGGCAGCTCAACGCTTTGCCGCTGCGCAAGTAAAATGGCACGCCATTCCACCGCCAATTGTCGATGTGCAATCGCAGGGCAGCGAATGTCTCCGTTTCACTGTCCGCCGCCACCCCTTCTTCTTGCAAATAACCATCGTAGCGTCCGCGAACACCGCAGGATGCGAAATCGCCGCCGGCCAGTTTTCGCACAGCTCGCAGTACTTTGACTTTTTCGTCTCGAACCTGATCTGCATCGAATTTGGTCGGGCATTCCATGGCCGTAACCATCATCAGTTGGAAAATATGGTTCTGGAACATATCACGCAGGATGCCAGATCCGTCGTAATAGTCCCCTCGGCGGCCCACCAGCACTTCTTCGGCAACGGTGATTTGAACATGGTCAATGTAGTTTCGATTCCAAAGCGGTTCGAAAATCGAATTGCCAAACCGAAGTATCATCATGTTCTGGACAGATTCTTTGCCCAGATAGTGGTCGATCCGGTAAACCTGATCCTCACGGAAAACCTTCGAAATGGCCTGGTTAAGGTGCCGGGCAGTGGCCAGGTCTGTGCCGAAGGGTTTCTCGATGACAATCCGTCGGGCACCATTGGAGTCGTCAGCTAGTCCCGATTCCCCCAGGTGTTTTGCGGCCGTCTCGTAAAGCTGCGGCATCGTGGCGATGTAATAGACTCGGTCGGCAGGCTTCCCGCCTTCGAGTTCATTCAGGCGTTGTCCCAAAGTGCCAAAGTCGCTGGGGTCCTTGATATCGCCGGGGCAGTAGTGAACGTGAGCCGCAAATTCTGTCCAAGATTCAGCCGAAAAGTGCTTTCCAGCAAACTTCTCAGTGGTGGCTGCCAACTGCTCCCGCCAAGCGTCGTCGGAATAGGGACTCCGCGACACCCCTACAATCCGAACATCGTCGTCGAGCTGCCCCCGCTGAAACAGTCTATACAGAGCCGGAATGAGCTTGCGACTGGTCAAATCCCCTGACGCGCCGAAAATTACCATTGTGTGTGGCATGGTTACTCCGTTCAAATAACTTCCGGTTTTGTCACCGCTGAGCACGATGCATGCGGCGAGGATTTAGCAATCATTTGCGGCGTGAAACAGCCTCTATTGGCAGCGTTTCTGGCCGTATGTTTCTGGCCGCTTGTTCCAGCTCGCACCGCGGTCTGCCCCAATTCGTCTTCTGGGGCTCGGACGACAGCGACTTGCCTTCGCTTACTCAGGCGTTTTGCGAAGCTCCAACCATTCGCTGTGGAAGGTGCCTTCGCGGTCAACACGCTTGTACGTGTGTGCGCCAAAGTAATCGCGCTGTGCCTGCAACAAATTGGCTGGCAAGCGTTCGCGACGATAGCTGTCATAATAACCTAGTGCGGCGGAGAAGGCGGGCGTCGGAACACCCAACTGCGTCGCCGCCATGATGACTGCTCGCCAAGCCGCTTGGCTCTCGTCGATGATCTTCTTGAAATAGGGATAGAGCAGCAAATTCTCAAGGTCAGGCTTCTCATCGAAGGCTTCCTTGATGCGATCGAGGAATTGAGCTCGAATGATGCAACCACCGCGCCACAGCAGAGCACAGTCGCCGTAGTTGAGTCCCCAGTTGTGCTCTTCGCTGGCGGCTTGCAACTGCACAAAGCCTTGAGCGTAGCTGCAGATCTTGGACGCGTAGAGTGCGCGACGAACGGCTTCGACGAACGCCTTTCGGTCTCCGACGAGATTACTTGTTGCGGCGGCAAACTCAGGGTTGTCCCCTTCACCTGGTCCGCTAAGCACTTTGCTGGCGCGAACGCGAGCGTCTTTCACGGCCGAAAGTCCGCGAGCGTATACGGCTGTGGTGACGAGCGTACTCGGAACGCCCAAGTCGAGAGCCAATTGGCTCATCCACTTTCCCGTCCCCTTCGCACCGGCAGTATCCAAGATCTTGTCGACCAAGTGCCCATCGCCATCAGGCTGGTCATCTTTGGCACTGAAGATATCGCGGGTGATTTCGATCAGATAACTCTGTAGTTCGCCGTTGTTCCAGTCGTTGAAGACGTCGTACAGTTCATCATTGGTTAGCCCAGCCGCTTCCTTCAAAATGTGGTAAGCCTCGCAGATCAACTGCATGTCGCCGTACTCGATGCCGTTGTGAACCATTTTCACATAGTGACCGGCACCACGAGGTCCAACCCATTCACAGCACGGGATGTCTTCGTTGGGGCCCACCTTGGCGGAGATCGATTGGAAGATTGGCTTGACGAGCGGCCAAGCTGCTTCGCTGCCACCCGGCATCAGACTGGGGCCCTTCAAGGCGCCTTCTTCGCCGCCGGAAACGCCGGTGCCGACGAATAGCAAGCCCTTGCTTTCGACGTATTCGCTACGCCGCTCGGTGTTGGTGTAGTGTTCGTTACCACCATCGATGATGACATCGCCGGGCTCGAGGTGTGGGAGAAGCTGCTCGATGATCGCATCAACGGCGGGCCCCGCTTTGACCAGCGTCATGACCAACCGCGGCTTCTTGAGCGAGGCGACAAGTTCTTCGATGGAGTGACATCCAACGAAGTTCTTTCCCTTCGCTCGACCGTTGATCAAGTTGTCAACTTTTTCCGTCGAGCGATTGTAGACTGCGATGCGGTTCCCTCGGCTCTCCACGTTTAATGCCAAGTTCTCGCCCATTACCGCCAAGCCAATTAGGCCAAAATCGCACTTCTCGCTCATCTTCTTCTTTCGTCTCAACAGTCTGTAGGCTAAATCGACTCCGATTCCCACGTTTGGGTGAAGCCAGGAAATTCCTGTCGTCAACAATTTGCGGCCCAAACCGGCAGCCTTCGCGGCCCAATCGAGCCGCAAACCGCAGGCACTAACATCGGTTCCTAAGGACAGTTATAGGTGAACTGGCAGGCTTGAAAACGGGGCACAGCCAGAATGCGCACCCGCCAGAGCGTAACGGAAACTCACGCCCCCTTAACCGATTGCGCCAGTCGCCTGCATTCAGTCGCCCTCAAATTGTCACCGCTCTCCGCACCATCAAGGCTGTTGGTCGGATTGAGTATTGAGACGTTTTGCCGGAAAGTGCTCAAAATGTGTTCAAGCAGCCATGGGTTACAGTCGATACAATCGTCAATGTTAGCCTTGACTGACTAACGCTGTCACATTAGAACGTGTGGCTCGAAGGCGTCGTAGCCAAGTGGCTAAGGCGGCGGATTGCAAATCCGCTATTCGTGGGTTCGACTCCCACCGACGCCTCTCCAGATTCTGGATTCCCAATCGCGGTCCAGGCCTCAAATCAAAGCTCCAGCATCGTGTCTGGGGCTTTTTTTATGCCTATTTGCTTGAATCCGGCTGACAGTCCGCGATTCTTGCGGTCTCAATACTGTCAGCTCGCACGAACTTCGGTTGCAGAATCAATCGCACACCTTTTTCATTGGCTCTCCTCTGTGGACACCACATCACCAGCAAAAATCGTTCGCGACAATTGGCAACGCGTCGTCGAGGATGTAAGGGCCGCCTGCGAAGCCAGTGGTAGGTCCAGCCAAGACGTGCGAATCGTTGGCGTGAGCAAGTACGTGCCACCTCCGACCGCCATGCTGCTCGCTCAAGCAGGCTGTCGCGTCCTCGGCGAGAACCGTCCACAACATCTCTGGGAAGTCGCCGAAGAAGCAGGCAGTGCTTTGGCTGATTCCACCCTGGAGATTCACATGATTGGGCATCTGCAGCGAAACAAAGTAGCCAGGACGCTGCCGCTGATCTCTTGCCTTCACTCGTTAGATAGTCTGAGATTGGCCCAAGCCGTGAGCGAAGCGGCTAAGAAATCGGCTCGCGTCCTGCCATGCCTGCTCGAAGTCAACGTCACGCAAGATGAACAGAAAACCGGGGCGACCGCCGAAGACGCATTGCCACTGAGCGAGGAGATCATCGCACTCGACGGCATTCGACTTATCGGAGTTATGGGCATGACGACCCTTGGCATCGATGCCAACGCTGCTCGGGAAGAATTCCGAAAGATTCGCCAGCTACGAGATCGACTGCAAAGCAGCCTGGGCCCGGCAGTCGAGCTCAACGAATTGTCCATGGGGATGAGCGGCGACTACCGCGAGGCGATTGCCGAAGGCAGCACAATGGTCCGCATCGGTTCTCGCCTCTGGGAAGGTATCCGCTAGCTGCGTGGCTAGCAACCGCACAGCCGCTGGCCCTGCAAGAATCGCTAGATCGCAACCGGCTCGCGACTGCTACTCAACCATGCCTGCATTTCGCGCAAGTCGTGCGACCAGGTTGCTTCGTCGACGCGGCGTTCACAGAAGTGCAGGAAGAGACCTTCAAGTGTTTCGGTCAGTCGCCGGATCGCAGCCACCCGCCCTTCGCCAACGAGCGAGTCGGAATCATCCGACTGAATCTTGGCACCCGAAACCCCAAACGTCTCGGCTTGCAGAACAAAGTCAAACTGTTCGCCGTCGCACACCAACGACAACCCTGCTTTCCGTGGAAGCTTGCCTGTCTGCACCGCTTGAACGGCCTCGGCCAGATGCACCGGTGACTCACTAGAAATGGTTTCCTTGCCATGTTCACCTAGTGGACACTCAAGCGAGAGCGTCTTGCCAAACATGAACGTGACTTCCTGCGATTGGTTGATCGTGAGAGTGTCCGCAACTTCGACGTACTGCCACCACAACCACATGAAGAACTCATTACCCAAGAAGTCGGGTTTATCGGAATACTCGTTCGCCCAAGGAACGTCGGAGAACGAAACCTCATCCACGAAACTCGCTGGACGAAGATCCGACATTTCTGCGAGAACGCCCGCGTCACGAGCCCAATCGATCGCGATGCTGCCCGCACTCTTTCGACTCAATTCGAGCGAAAATGCACGTTCCATCAAGTCCGTGACGGCGCCGATGGCACTGTTGCTGCTGGCACCGATGTACAGTTGCCCGGCTGGCAAATCCCACAGGAACGGGTAATTCGCCATCCGACGATACTTGCCCGACGCGACTTCATCTTCGACCCGCTGCTGGACGGACTCTTTTGCCTCTTCCTTTTGAGCTTTGGTCAGTCGCCCGGAATCGTTCTGAGCACGCAGAGCCGCTTGCTCAATCTGCAACCACGCGCGGCGAATGGCTCCTGGAATTGTATCCGTGTCAACTCGCACACTGGCATGCATCGCATCGCCAATGATGTTCTTTCCAAAGTCAAAATGGTGGTCAAACAGATGATCGCCACCCATAAAGCCGTAGTGGAATTCACTGCCGGCAAGGCGAGGGATGTTCTCTAGCGAATATTGTTGGAGTGTCTCAAGGTGCGATTCTTCGAATTGTTTCAAAGAAGCATCGGCAATGTCAAATCGTTCAAATCCTAAGGAACCGGATAGGAGCGGCATACAGATTCTTTCACTTCAATGGGAAGTCGGAGTCGGGGGGACGTTTCCTGACAGGCGATGCAACCAAATGTCAGCTTCCACCACGGGCTGGCGTTTCGGATTGGGATAAGTCGCAGAGCGCGGCTGTCGCGGAAAGGAGTGGATTGGTATCTCTGTATTCGGTCAAATCGCAGCTCTGTCGACGAGAATTTTGCCTGCAAACGCAGAGAGCCCCCAGTAGGAATGACCACGTGGTTGTGCGCGACCCCTTCCCTAAGCAAATCTTTCGGCAGCCGCGCAGGTTGCACAAACGCACTTTGTAGAACTTCTCCTCACGACGCATACGATTCAGTTTTACATTTCTTTTACAAAAGCTTTGCGCAATTCTGAGATCTCGCCAAGCGTTTGAGCGTCTAATCGAGTGAACAGCCCTGCCGCGATGGCTGCTTGCGACTCAGGGATAGATACTAGGCTCCGTTCCCCTAGTCGCTCACCCCTAGTCGCTCAACCGCTCCCTGTTATCGAAGGAATGAATGATGAAAGCAAGAATGTTACTCACCTGCACTGCGATCTTATTGACTGCCGTTGCAAGTACGGTTTCTGCAAAGCAAGTCAAATTGGATGTCGCGATGGCCAATCCAACCCTGCTGGCAGGTGCCGACGGTGAATCGAAGAAACTGCCGAACTATCTGCGAATCGGATTGACCGGCTTCGACTTGCCGGCCTTGAAAGAACGCATGCCCGTCAACGTGGCCATCGTGATCGACAAGTCTGGTTCGATGCAGGGGGACAAAATCAAGCAAGCACGTGAGGCGGCGATGCAAGCGGTTGATCGTTTACTGGACGACGATATCGTTTCCATTGTCACCTACGATAGTAGCGTTTCAGTTGTCTTGCCCGCCACCAAAGCGCAAGATCGACAAGCCATCAAGGAACGGATTGGTGCCATTTCCGCTGGTGGCAACACCGCCTTGTTTGCCGGAGTCAGCAAGGGAGCTGCAGAAATTCGTAAGTTCATGGACGATCGCTTCGTGAATCGCATCATTCTGCTGTCTGACGGTATTGCCAACGTGGGTCCATCCGCACCAGCAGAACTTGAACAACTTGGGGCTTCACTGATCAAGGAAGGTATCAGTGTCAGTACCATGGGCCTGGGACTTGGATACAACGAAGACCTAATGACTCGCTTGGCCATGGCAAGCAGTGGCAACCACGTGTTCATTGAAGACGCAGAAAACTTGGTGCAAGTCTTCCAAAATGAATTTGACGATGTCCTAAGCGTCGTTGCGCAAAAGATCCGAATCAAAGCGAAACTTGCCGAAGGAATTCGCCCCGTTAAAGTGCTCAATTATCCGGCCGAGATCGCAGGGCAATCGGTCGTCATTGACCTTGGCCAACTCTATTCGCAACAAGAACGCTACTTCGTTGTCGAAGTCGAAATGCCATCTGGAACGGACGGCAGCACGGCACAAGTGGCGGATGTCGCCATCGAGTACATGAACATGTCGACCGAAACGGAAGACCGCCTGACCAGTGCTGTAGCCGTCAAATACGCTGCTTCGCAGGAAGTCGTGGACAACGATGTTGACAAGGAAATCATGGCAAGCTGTGTGATTCAAATCGCCAACGAGCGCAATCGGCTTGCCACAGAACTCCGCGATGCAGGGAAAATCGAAGAAGCCAAAGAGATGCTGATCGGCAATTCGAGATTCTTGGGCGAACAGTTCAAACTCTACAATGTGCCCGCGCTTGAATTGCGTTGCAAAATGAATCAACTCCAATCCGAATCACTACGAGGTGCAGATTGGGTCCAGAATCGAAAGTCGATGCGACAACAGCAGTACTTGGATTTGTCGCAGCAGCGTTACGGCAAGGACGGTCAGCAAAGCGACTTTAGCAATGATTCTGGGAGCAAAAAGAAAAAGTAACCAGAGATCGCACTGATGCATCGAAAGCAGCGGCCGGCTACTCCGGTTGCTGATGCTAGCTGCTTTCCAATCAAACCGGCGCGTTGTCGAATTCAGTTTCGATAACGCGTTTTTTCGTCCATGCCCCTGAGAAGTATCGGCCACCAAAGGTAAACCCCATGGCCAACACCCAAGCGGCAATCACGTACCACCACATGAACACGTTCGCTCCATATGCTTCTTGCCAGTAGAGTCCGCTGCCGAACACAACCGTAGAAACAACCAACGTCGCCAGCAGCACAAAGAGCGTATCACCCGCTCCTTTGATTGCACCTACGAAAACAATTTGCAATCCATCTAGGATGCAGTATGCGGCAATAACTGCCAACAGCGGCTTCAGCAGCGGCTTGATTTCAGCAAACCGTTCCGGAGGCGTACCCCAAGCGTAGATGGCCATCGCCTTTTCCGGGAACATCAGCAATGCTGCGGCAAAAGAGGAGGTGTAAATCAGCGTGACGCCGACTGCACAGGTAACGGAGCGTTTGGCTAAATCAGTGCGGCCTTCAGTAAGATGCTGGCCAACCAATACTCCGACGCCGATCCCCAGCCCAATCATCGGCACGAAGACCAAAATATTGATGCCCAGGGCAAGGGTTGTTGCAGCAGTTTCCAGTTCGCCCAATCGCCCAACTTGCAACAGAATCAAGGTAAAACAGCTTGCTTCGACGACCAACTGTAAACCTGCAGGGCCACCGTATTTGAAGAAACGAATGATGGTCGCAAAATCCACTTTCTGGCCAAACCAGTTCATGCCTTGGAGCACGGGTTCATCGCGTAAAACCCACCACGCGATCGGAAGTTTGAGCCAGAACGAAATCGATGTCGCCAATCCTGCTCCAACGATGCCGAGCTCTGGTATCGGGCCCCAGCCGAAAATCAGTACCGCATCGAGAACTAAATTAACGACGGTGCTAACCGCGTCGATAGCCAGCACCGTTGCCGTGCGACCTTGCCCGGTAAGTAGACCGCTCTGAACACTATAGAACAATACACTGAGTCCTCCACACAGAAGGATCCGCAGGTAAGTCGTTTCGGCTGCAGTCAATTCGGGCGAGTGCCCTGCCGACTGGAAGATGAGCCGTGCAGCCGCCATGCCGATCAAGAAAATCGGCACGAACCCACAGGCCACAAAAATCGCGTGTCGATACAAGCCCTTGATTTTGTGTTCCTGCGACGCTCCGCGGTACTGCGAAACAAACGTGCTGACGTAACCTAGCAGTCCCATCGGGAAGCAGGCGAGTGACCAATATATGGAACCTGCTTCAAGCGCGGCCGAAGCAGCCAATTCGCTTTGCCAGTATAAGAGCGTCCGGTCGGTGAACAGCGTGACGGACACGAAGCCTGCTGAAATCATCAGCGGGATGGCCAGTCGCAGCAACGGACCTGGCCCCCACTCGGAATTCCACCACGTTAGCGAAGACAAATCGTGCGCGGCGTCGTCAGTGTGCCCCAGCACATTATCTTGCACCGAATCGAATTCTCGATGCCTTTTGGCTGCGCTATGTCGTTCGGGCTTGTCTTGAGACGTCATCAGCGTTGTTTTGGCTGGCGGTAGCGACGGTGGTTCTACTGTTCGATACGGTAGGCTGGCGGCTTGCGGGCTGGAAGGTTAATGCGTCCGCTTGAAATTACAAGCACTTCACATGCCTGGCAGTGTTGGTCGCACGCACAAATTCTTCCGATATGCACGCCGCGACAGACACTATTGGACTCTGGGGGCTCTTTGCTGCAGAAATGGGACGCGTTTTAGGGACATAAGTTCGCATCGCTCGGTCGCCAGGAGCGGCATTTCACTCACTTGAGGCCGCAAACGGGGGGCAAAACAGTTGGGCGCCAGACGCGTTATAAGCGTCAGTTCACGCACCCGGGAGGCCTGCGGTGACCCACATTTTGCGACTCCTAAACTTGCATTTCCCAGTTGGTTTCTGGAACGATGCGCGTCTTGCGAGCAATCCCAGAAATTTGCTGTTTTCGCGTTTGCCAAGCTTCGTCTCTTGACCAACTATTGGTTGCGGAGCCAATTGTGCAGCGCACGCCTCGGCAGGTCCGAGCAAAATGCGAATCCCATGCACGAATCAGTCGCGTCATTGCCCCGACGTACTACTGAAACTCCACACTTTTAGGCCACAGTTTTTCGCCCAAGACATTTTGGGCCACTGTGCCGCAAGGTACTAAAATTCTCGATCGAGGGGCAGACAATGAAGGTTTTGGTTGTTGATGATTCTGGCGTAATGCGAAAAATCATCTCACGTTCTTTGGGCGCCTGTGGTGTCAACGACATCGAAGAGGCGGCCGATGGTCGCGAAGGCATGGAAGTCTTCTCTTCAGCCAGTTTCGACTTGGTGATCACTGATTGGAATATGCCAGAAATGAGCGGTCTTGAACTGCTCAAGGCAATTCGCAGCTCTGGTTCGACGGTTCCGGTGATCATGGTGACCACCGAAGCAGAAAAGGAGAAGGTCGTCGAAGCGATTCAAGCGGGTGTTACAGATTACCTGTGCAAGCCGTTTGAGCAAGATGAATTGCGCGACAAGCTTGACAAATACGTCGCAGTCTAAAACCCTTGCTGGACCAACTCTGCGGCTTCCTTTCGCTAGCTGCACAGTGTCGTCTTCTTTTTGGGTGGCCAAACAACTGGCCGCCCGGAAAAGCCGTCTGACGCACCAGCCCTTTGAAACGTGCACGTTGCTGCGCAGGTCGCGACAATGAAACTGAAACCAAAGGGCGGTAACGTCACAAGGCTCAAGGGAAAACGTTCTTTTGAAATAACGCTGCGATGCACCGACGCATCGAACGCCAGCGCTTACACCAACACCGTAGCCCAAAAGGTCCCCCTTAGTGTCTACTAGTATTTCAACCGACGACCTGCTAGCTCAGGTCATGCAGCGAAACGAGAAGATCCAGGAATCCCCCGCAGCCAAGGCAGCGCCTGAGCTGGGGATCGAATCGCTCAGCAAGAGTATGCAAGAAGCGGCCGAGAGCGTCTTCTCGAAAATGTGTGGCATCCAAGTCACGCATACCGGGACCGCGGTTGGCGCAGCCGAACAGCGACAAGAATTAAGTGGAATTGTTGGTATTTCAGGCAGCATGAAAGCAACGACGGTCATCAACATTGACACCGATCTTGCCTTTGCCATTTCCGAAGCATTCCTCGGTGAACGGCCCACCGAAGTCGACGCTGGTGTCGTCGACATGATCGGTGAACTGGCCAATATGATTGGGGGCAACGCTAAAGAGCGCCTTTCTGCACCTGGATTGTCACTGGGACTACCCACCGTCATTACGGGCGACGGGCACTGCGTCGCATTCGCACATGATATGCAACTGCGAGTCATCAGTTTTGAGTGTGAATCAGGCAATTTGCAGCTCGAAGTCGGCTGTTCTTCCAAGCAGCGTTAAGCAGGCAATTGCCCATTGGAGTCAACTTCCGCGTTTACTTCAAACCTCCGTCTCTGGTATGTCGATAAGCTACGAAGGCGAACCCACCCCGTACGCAGCGTGAAGCTGCGTCAGGCCAATTCTTGTGTGGTTCGCCGAGAGCTAAAGAAACCAAAGGTCGGAGACTTGCCATGATGTCCAAAACCAAATTGCTAGCGTTCATCGCCACCTTTGGAATGCTATCTTGCGGAAATATCAGCCAGTCCGCCGCGCAGTCCCGGGCTCGTGACGGGGCGACCGTTGGCGGAGTTGCCGGGGCGGTCATCGGTGGCATCATTGGCCACCAAAACGACGAGACACCAGAAGGTGCCTTGATTGGCGGGGCCGTTGGTGCCATTGCTGGTGGATTGCTCGGGCAGAATCAGGACGCAGAACTACGGCGACAAGCCTACGCCCAGCAGCAAGCCTACTATCGCGATCAACAAGCAGCCTACGCGGCGCAGCAACGTGTTATCGACACCGGCGCGAGCACCGTAGACGTCGTCAATATGGCTCGCAGTGGCGTTAGCGAGAGCATCATCATCGGCCACTTGAACTCTCGTGGCGTCAAGCGTCGCCTGGATGTGAACGAAATCATCTCGCTGCATCAACAAGGAGTCTCCGATACAGTCATCAGTGCCTATCAAGCCGCGCCGCTGGCATCGCAGACACGAGCGGTCGCGGAAACTCGATATACGCAGCCAGTTCAACAAGTGGCACCGGCATACGTACCCGCTACGGTCATCCATCACCCAAGCGTGATTGTGCACGAACCCGTGATTGTCCAGCCGCGTCGCGTTTACTACGACTTTCACCACGGACATCACTACCACTACCGCCCTGCTCCTCGTCGCGGTACTTCGATTCGAATCGGATTCTAAAGCGCTTCAAGCCCGATTGCAGCGTTGCTAAGCCTATTTAAACCTGCCATTCATTGGATGTGGCACTCTATCCGTCCGTGCGACTCGCACTGCACGCCGCATCTGCCACCTCCACTGCCCCGCGAAGGAAGTCAAGAGGGAAGTCGCAATGCAGTCGCAAGGATCGTGCCGGTGGCGGGCAGAACCAAAGCCCAAGCAGTCGCGCTGCAAATGCGTGAGTGCTGATTTCTATCTCAAGTATTCTCGATCGCTCAAGTACTTGATCACCTGCTCAGCCAGCTCGCTCGGGCTTGCTTCTGCGCCCGGCAAGTGAAGTTCCGGCGACTCAGGCGGTTCATAGGGATCGCTGATGCCTGTGAAGTTGGCGATCTTTCCTTCGCGGGCCAATTTGTAGAGCCCTTTCGGATCACGCGATTCGCAAACTTCTAGCGGCGTGTCGACGAAGACTTCGATAAAGTCCCCTGATGCTCCTTGGGCGTTAACCCAATTCCGCACTCGATTTCGGTCAATGCGATAGGGACTGACGAAGGCGGTCAGTGCAATCAGCCCACTGGATGCGAACAACTGGGCGACAGATCCAATGCGTCGAATATTCTCTTCGCGGTCCTGCGGACCAAATCCTAGGCCGAATCGTTGAGCAAACTCGGCTCCGTGTTCTCCCTCCAAAAGATTAGGTCCAGCGCAGAGTCCGTGGCGTACGTTGTCCCCATCTAACAAACAAGTGTGTCGTCCTTGAGCGTTCAACAAGCGATCGACTTCATTGGCGACCGTGCTCTTCCCCGAGCCACTTAAGCCGGTAAACCAAACGACGCAACCACGTTGGCCAAGCCGAGATTGCCGGGACTCGCGGTCAACGGTTTCCGTGTGCCAAACGACTTTGGGATCTTCTGTCATTCCATTTGTTCCGGCTTGTGGTCTCGTCTTACACTCTAGCGACACGTTTTTCAACGATCGGTAACCAGTGTTTCTCTGCTAGGCTACCTGAGTTTCTGGGCCGATCAATTCGTCTCGAGCGGCCAGCTATACAGTATGAATCGTGGCTTGAGTGCGGTATAGTAGGCCCAGTTTGACGTGGCCGACCAGCCGCATGACAGCTCATCCATAATTTCTTTTCGGTACTGTATTTTGGGGGTTTGGCGTGGGATTCACAATCGGAGTGGACATCGGAACGAGCGGGACGAAAAGCCTACTGATCGATCCCGATGGGAATATTCTGGCTGAGGCATCGTCGGCGTACGATGTTTCGATGCCAAAACCGATGTGGACTGAGCAAGATCCCGAACTGTGGTGGAATGCTACTGTCAAGACGATTCGTGCGGTTGTAAAGCAATCGCGAGTCAAACCGGCTGATGTCAAGGGAATCGGTTTGTCCGGCCAAATGCATGGCTCCGTTTTTCTGGATGCCAAGGGCAAGGTCATTCGTCCAGCACTGCTGTGGAACGATCAGCGCACGGCCAAGGAGTGTGAGGAGATTACTCAGCTCGCCGGCGGTCGCAAGCGGTTGATTAAGATGGTCGCCAATCCGGCTCTGACCGGGTTTACCGCCCCCAAGGTACTCTGGCTTCGAAATAACGAACCAAAACGCTTCGAACGCTTGAAGCACGTCCTACTGCCGAAGGACGAAATTCGCCGCCGGTTGACTGGCGAATTGGCAACAGATGTCAGCGATGCAAGTGGCATGCTCTTCTTGGACGTTGTCAAACGAAAATGGTCCAAGCCGTTGCTTAGCAAGTTACAACTTGACGAAAGCCTGCTTGCCCCCGTGTACGAGTCTGAAGACGTCACCGGAAAACTGACTCCTGAAATAGCACAGAAGCTTGGTTTAACGACCGACTGCATCGTCGTGGGCGGCGCGGGAGATTGCGCTGCGGGTGCTGTCGGCAATGGAATCGTCAAACGTGGTATCCTGACGGCCTCCCTGGGTACCTCTGGCGTTATGTTCATGCATAGCGATGAACCACAGTACGATGCGGAGGGACGACTCCACACCTTCTGCCATGCCGTCCGCGGCAAATGGCACATGATGGGCGTAACACTATCCGCTGCGGGTTCGTTGCAGTGGTTTGTTGAGAACGTTTGCACTGAATTGGCGACTCGTCGCGGTGCAGATCCCTATCAGACGATCAATTCTGAAGCCAACGCGGTCGCAGCGGGAGCAGAAGGCCTACTCTTCGCCCCTTACTTGGCTGGTGAGCGGACGCCACACGCCGACCCCAATGCCCGTGGCTGCTTCGTCGGCCTGACCAGCAAACACACTCGCGGCCATATGGCTCGTGCCGTTATGGAAGGCGTCGCAATGAGCCTTAGGGAAAGTTTGGAGATCATTCGCTCGTTGGATGTGCCGGTTCGCGAAATGCGATTGTCCGGAGGCGGTGCGAAGAGCCAGCTATGGAAGCAGATTTTTGCCGACGTGATGGATCAAGCTGCATGTACGATCAACGCCGAGCAAGGTCCTGCGTACGGTGTTGCCCTGCTTGCCGCCGTTGGCACAGGTCAGTTTTCCAACATTGAAGAAGCCTGCAAGGCGACCATCGAAGTCATCCAAAAGACTCCGCCGAAACGGCCCGCCGTCAAAGCCTACAACAAGTCGTTCGCAGTTTACCAGTCGCTCTATCCAGCTCTTCAGAAAGCATTTTCCGAGATCGCGGAAATGGCCTAAGCTCTCAACGTAGTGGTGGTTTCCAGCCGCCAAACGCAGCACGCGCAGCTCGATTCTTGGCCTGGATGCCACGACTACTTTTTTGCAAAGCCAGTACTCATGTCGTCGTTCTACGTCATCCGAGGCAAAGACAACGGCAAGCACTTTCCGATCCGTGGTGGTGCTGTGCAGATCGGACGCGGCTCGAACTGCTCAATACAGCTCAACGATACCGAAGTTTCACGACAACATGCTATGGTCATTCGGACCAGTGAAACGCAACACGATATCGTTGACAATTCAAGCAGTAACGGCACTTATTTGAACAGCCGCCGCGTCACCCGAGCCATGCTCAGCAGCGGCGATCGCGTTCAAATTGGTCGCACTCTGATGATTTACACCGGGGGGCCTGAACCGAGTGGTTCATCACGCGAGAGCGTCGGAGGCGACGTCGAATCGCACGGAAGCTCCGGGACTGCGGCCGTCGAAGTAGTTTCCGGCCAAGGCGGGGACCTTTCGCAAATTACCGGCTCCCTGGAAAGTCAGGCTTCGTGGCAGTTTCGTCCAACTGGAGCCAACTCGCTCGCGTCAACTGAAAATCCTGCTACCGACATGAGCAACAGCCCCGACAGACGAGGGCCAAGCGATTCGCGAGAGCAGCGAGTAACATCCAGCGCGGAGACGATCGACCAGCCGCAGATTCCGCCGCAACCAAGCACTGACTCCCATGCCAAGACCGCTCAGGAGCAAAGCGACTGGGAAATCGTCTACGAAGTCTCCCAGGCGGTTCGGCGAACACTCGACTTGGATGAATTGCTCCACCAAGTATCCCAGTTGATCTTCGATTGGATAGGCTGTGATCGCGGGTGCATCTTGTTGATTGACGAAGCGACCGGGAACTTGCGGCCCGCTTTTAGCCTGGACAATCGACGCGTGAAAAGCTCTCCGTCGCGGGAGCCGATTCGTATCAGCAAGACAATCTTGGACCACGTTACCGAAACGCGTGAATCGGTCATGACCAGCAACGCGCAAGACGACTCGCGTTGGGAAAATGCTGAGAGCATTGCCAGTATTGGAGTTCACGAGGCGATATGTGTGCCGATGCTCGGTCGATACGGGTTGGTCGGCGTGGTTTACGTCGACACAAGAACTTCGCCCGGTGATTACGCGATTCGACAACAGGCTTCTTTCAATCTACAGCACATGAAAATCATGCTAGCCATTGCAGGGCAAGCTGCGTTGGCCATCGAAGACACCCAGTTTTACAGAGCCATGCTGCAGAGTGAGCGATTGGCTGCAATGGGCCAGACAATTGCCAACCTTTCCCACCACGTGAAAAATATCTTGCAGGGTATCAAAGGCGGTAGCTTCTTGGTCGAAGACGGTATTGAGAAATCGAAACTGGATGTCGTTGAGCGAGGATGGGCGATCGTGGATCGCAACCAACAGCGGATCAGCAACTTGGTCATGGACATGCTCAGCTTTAGCAAGGAGCGTGAACCACAACTGAGGAATCAGGACTTATGTGGTTTGGCCCGCGAAGTAGTCGATCTGATGGCAGCGAGAGCCAATGAGTTGGGGATCGAGCTCAAGTTCGAATCCTGCGAAAACCTGACCGCAGATTTTGATCGCGATGCCATGCATCAAGCTCTGCTCAACGTGGTCACCAACGCTCTCGATGCTACCGCTGAAGCTGCTTCCGAGCGGGACGACGGTCAGCAAACACCGACCGTAGTATTGCGTGTTGGAGCGGACGAAGCCGGTGGGCACGTTTACTTCCAAGTGGACGATTCCGGTCAGGGCATCGAAGACGCGGACATTGAGTCGATTTTCTTGCCGTTTGAGTCGTCCAAGGGCGCCCGCGGGACAGGCCTTGGACTACCAGTTAGCCGCAAGGTAATTCGTGAACACGGTGGTGACATCGCGATCAGCAATTTGAAATCCGGCGGCGCATCTTTCCGATTGCATTGGCCACAACGTAGCGACAATGGCCTGCCGGACAGCCCGACATTGCACTAAATCCTCCGTGTGACTCCGCCTCGCCAGTTCAGAAGTCGTACGATGGCCTTCCTTCCAAGGCCGTCGCAGAACGACTTGCCTCAATCGATGGCCTTGGAAGGCCATCGTACAACCGTGCGCACCTAACTGCTGATCAATGGAGCTGGAACCAAGAATGCATGCTGGAAGTACATCACCAAGATGCCTTGTCCGGCCACCAACTGCGCGACATAAAGTGAGCCAACGTAAACGGCAACACTGGCAAAGGCGATGAAGCGAGCGGGCCAGCGCAGCGACCAATGTCGGACTCCTCGTCGAGACCTCTTAGCCGCTTCGGCCACAACGGGTCCGTGGACCACTTGTTTTTCTAGAAGATGCTCCGGTGCTTGCTCAGAGAGTGAAGCAGCACGCGCAGCCAACTCGCGCGTCCGAGCATAACCCATTGCTGCGCCCAAGAGCCATTTGACGGGCATCATGAAGAGCACAAATACGAGACTAGGGGCCCAAAGCAGTGCGGCCGGCGTGGCCTCAATGCGAAGCAGATACAGCGGCAGGCAGGCCAAGCATAGCAGCATGAGAGTGAACGCATGGGCAAACGGGCTGAAGCAAAAACGATGGCGGACCAATTTTACGCGGAAAAGGTCGATGAATTTTCCGCTAGAGGCCATTTGAATCTGCAGAAATGGCAGGTACAGCATGACGACCATCATGCAAACTGCGCCAACGAGCCCAAGTAGGCCTGTAATGCCAGCTTCACCACGTAGCCCGACGATCATCAGAGAAACGGGAATGAAAGTCCAAATCAATGCACCGGCGGCCGCCTTCACTCCCAGCAACCATAACTTTGGAAACCGTATGGATTCGACAATCGCGAAAAGTCGATCGCTGGCTGCGGACCACATCGCAGGCCGCCAGGATTCTTTCAAGAAGCGAATTGGAGCTGGCCACAGAAAGTGCTGAATCTTGCCGCCTCGGCAGGCTGCCCAGCCGACGAGCAGAACCCAAATACCAGCAACAACAAATGCGCCCATACGCCAGCTTGCGGCGGATGAAGAACCAGGGCTCACGAGCTGAGCCGAATAGGCCAGATCGGTAACGAACCAAACTGGAAGCCACAACAGGAAGGCGCACAGAGTGAATTGAGTGATGCGGCCTGCGACGACAGATCCTGGCAAGCACTCCCGCCAGCGTCTTCCCTGCGACAAGCGTGCGGAGCTATATAAAATGTAGCCCAAGCTCGCAAACTGCACGATCGGGATCGCCGCCACGACGGCCAGTAGCACAACGACGCTCGAAAATCGCCACGCTGCCCCCAAAGTCGCCCACGGTAATCGCCATAACAACCCCAACGGTCCAGAGAGTCTGGATGCCGTTTCAGTCGACTCAGGATGTTCCGCAGGCACGGCTTTCTGAATTGATGCCAAGTGCGATGCGAATTGCGTTTGACCCGACGGCATTTGAGAAAGCACAGGCGGCGAGTCAGGTTGATGCACCTGGACTGCTTGCTGCGCCTGCGATGTTGGCTGCTCAGGCGGATCTGTGTGCACGCGTGCCGCGGCGTGAGCGTTCGAGTGCGTTGAGGTTTCCGCAGTGGCGTCCCTAGTTGTATTCAAACTTGTAAGTTGCCTGTCGGCAGCGTCCGTCGTCACACTCGACTCAGCGGATGGATCGCCAGCGGGAGTTTTGACCGATGCCAAGGCGGTTTGTTGCTTGGCTGTTTGAGGGACAATTCGAGGCGGTTCGAGCGGAAGTCTCGGCGGTTCAGCCGCGTTGCTGGTGCTTTCGTTGCGAGCGTGATCGGAGGCCGGCACGGTCAACTTCTCATCCGTCGCGGAAGGCAAACGCGGAGGTTCTTTGGAATTCACAGTTGACCTCCAAGCGGATAAGAATTTGGAACTAAGGCTGTAACTTTGGTCGGGCGGGAAGCGTAAAAAGCCCCAGCGAGAGCACTTTTGTGCCGACTTTTGCTGTATTCGTGCCAGTAGCCTGCTTCCTTGCCAATATACTGCCGGAACTTGCGAAAGGTTACACGGACAGCCGGCGACTACTGCCGGATTATTGTTTTCCCGCCCGTGATGCATGTCCAAATCGACTGGTGAACTCGAAATGCCGAAGCAACACTCCCAAGCGAATCGATGGCGCCAGCTAGGCAAAGTCCTGGTTTCGGGTGCGGTTGTCATCGCAGCAGCTAGCGTTGTTGCAGGGACGCTTCGTCGGCGACCTGCCGTCGAGGCGCCAAGCGGCGTAACGAGCCGGTACCAAGTCGTTGGCTTCCAACGCACGCTACAGCAACTCAACCAAGACCTCCGGGGAGAAGTCGAGGCTTCGGGACTTCGGACAGCCGCTCCGGCCGATTCGTTGACGCTGGCTCGGCGCGTCTCCTTGGCTTTAGTTGGTAGCGGCCTGAGCTTGGAAGAAGTCCGAGCTATCTCGAACGTCCCACAAGAGCGACGACTCAACTGGATCACTGAATATCTCTTGGATGACCAGCGATGGGCGGACTACTTTGCGGAACGATTTGCGCGGTCTTATGTCGGAACCAACAATGGGCAGTTCTTGCTCTTCAGACGCAGGAAATTCAATGCATGGCTCAGCGAGCAATTTGCTGAATCGCGACCCTACGACAAAATTGTGGCTCAGATGATCAGCGCTGAGGGGCTTTGGACGGACACGCCCCAAGTGAACTTCATCACGGCGACGATGGACGAAGCAAATGACGGGCGTGCTGATCCAGTCCGATTGGCAGGACGCGTCTCTCGCGCATTCTTAGCCCAACGCATCGACTGCGTTCAATGCCACGATGACTTTATCGGAACGTTGGCTCTTGGTGAAGCCGATGCTGTCGAGCCGGGCGCGCAAGAGCACTTTCATGAACTGGCCGCATTTTTTGCTGGAACAGCCCTGCCCAAAGCGGTCTTTCGTGGGTTGATCGAAGACGGCAAAGAATACAAATTCGAATTCTTAAACGCCGAAGATGAATCAACCGTCGCACCACAGGTACCCTTCGCGCGCGATTTGTTTGAATCTAAAGGCAAACCACGCGAACAACTGGCGGCTTGGGTTACGCACCCTCAGAATCTGGCCTTTTCACGAGCAGCCGTGAATCGAGTTTGGGCTCTGCTGCTGGCTCGGCCACTGGTCGACCCGGTGGATAACATTCCTCTGTACGAACCTGTACCGGCAGCACTGAATACACTCGCGAAAGACTTTTCAGCCCACGGTTTCAACCTTAAAAGGTTGGTGCGGCTAATTGTTCAGTCCGATGCATTCCAGCGCGATAGCCGCGCGGAATTCGAGGTGACAACTGAGCATGAGGACTGTTGGGCTGTCTACCCGATTACCCAGATGCGTCCGGACCAAGTTTCTGCCAGCATTTCACAAGCCTGTCAACTGACAGCCATTGATGACGGTAGTTCCATCGTGGCCCAACTGCGAAAATTCGGCGAGTCGCAAGACTTCCTGAAACGTTTTGGCGATCGCGGTGAAGATGAATTTGATAGCGAAGCAGTCACCATATCTCAACGGCTGGTTCTAATGAACGGCAACTTGGTCGCCGAGCGAACCAAGAATGATTTGGTAAGCAATGCGGCCAGTAGGATTGCTGTGCTGGTTGCCGACGACGAAGGGGCCGTTGAAGTTTCTTTCTTGGCGGTGTTGAATCGCATGCCAAGCGAGAATGAGAAAACGGTCTATGTTGAACACCTCGCCGGCAAGACTGGCGGCCAACGCGTCCAGGCGCTGAGTGATATTTTCTGGGCGATGATCAACTCCACCGAATTCTCCTGGAATCATTAGATTCTCACTGACATCAACAGCACTGAATCAGTCGAGGAAGCACGCACAACCGAGTTGCGGGTTTCAGAGAACACTATGAAAGGCGCCAACCGATGGTAGACAACCGAGAACAAGCTGGTTGCGCGGGGTACGCTCGTTTGAGACGCCGCGCGTTTGTGCGTTCCTGCGCCGCCGGTGCTGTAGCATCGGGCTGGCTAACGCACTTTGCTGAACAGATGGCTCGCGCTCAGGAAGCCAACAAAAACCGTCCCCCAAAAAGCCTGCTGATGATTTGGCTACAAGGTGCACCCAGTCAACTTGAAACGTTCGATCCGCATCCGGGCTCGATGATAGGAGGCGACGCAAAGAGCATCTCGACTTCGCTCAAAGGTGTCAGCATTGCTGATTCGATGCAGGCAACCGCACAGTGGATGCATTTGACGACGCTCGTTCGTTCGGTCGTCAGCAAAGAGGGGGACCACGAACGAGCCACATACCACTTGAAGACTGGCTGGCGGCCGGACCCAACGCTCGTGCATCCGTCGCTGGGGTCAGTGGTTGCATACAAGAGTCCAGAGAACATTGAGATTCCCCGTCACATTTCGATTGTGCCGAGTGAGTGGCCTGCACGTGGCGGTTACCTCGGCCCGAAATTGGACGCATTTCAAATCGGCGACCCAGCCCGCCCCATTCCGAATTTGACCGCCCGCGTGCCCGACGAAAGACTCAAAAAGCGGATGGGGCCATTGCTGGCCGCAGTCGAGGGCGAATTCCAGAGGGGGCGCCTGCGCGACATGGATGCACAACGAACACTGCACCAAAGTGCGACCAAGAAGGCTGCCAAGATGATGAGCAGCGATCAGCTCGATGCCTTTGACGTTTCTCAAGAATCGCAGACGCTCCTAGAGCGTTTCGGCGATCACAAGTTTGGTCGAGGTCTGTTGGCGGCCATTCGATTGTTGCAAACAGGTGTGCGTTGCGTCGAAGTCGAGCTGTCTGGGTGGGATTCTCATGTGAACAATCATGAGAACCAATACGAGAACGCTGCGGTGCTCGATAAAGCCCTGGCTGCGACGCTTCAGGAGCTCTCCGAGCGTGGTATGTTGGATGATACGGTCGTATTCTGCGGTGGTGAGTTCGGACGGACGCCGAGAATCAATGCTGCCGCTGGGCGGGATCATTGGCCGCACGGATTCAGTTCTCTGTTAGCCGGAGGCCGCTTCCGAAAGGGCTATGTGCACGGCGAGACGCCTGCTTCGATCGATGAGGAGTTGTTGAAGCAGCCGGGCAAAGTCGATCGAAAGAACTTTGTCTCCAATGAAGTCACCGTCCCAGATTTACACGCCACGCTGCTGGAGGCATTGGGGATCGACTACACTGAAGAACGGCTGACGCCAATTGGTCGACCACTTCGTTGGAGCGATGGTCAGACTGTGGCTGCATTGCTCGATGATTGATTTTCGCATTCGTGCCTTGCGGTTTGAACGTGAAACAACCTGAGCTTGTAAATGCATCTGTGTCATGCGTAGCACGCGTCCGTCGAAAGGAATTGATCGACCTTTTGCCAAAACTCTTCCTGAGAAAATGGTTTACACAAATAGTCAGATATGCCAGCTTTCGCGGCGGCGCGAACTTTCTTTTTGTGGTCCTCGGTCGTTATCATTACAACCGGGACCATCGAACCGCTCTTTCGAATCGATTCGAGCAAGCTCATTCCGCATGTGCCAGGCATGTTCCAATCGGTGAGCACTAAGTCGAACTGCGATTGCGAAAACTTCTCCCATCCGTCCTTCCCATCCTCGGCTTCTGTCACTTCCGTAACCCCGATTAGCGACAAGTTGCGTAGCATCAGTCGTCGCAAGATTTTGCAATCTTCAACCATTAGGACTTTCACGGATATATCTCCATACTGTGAGTTGCATTCATGCTGTGTGCGCGAGACGGGGCGTTGGGCTGTACCTCTGCAGGCTTGTAACCCTGCCCCCCAGTTTCGGATTGTCAAGCAAAGCGCGGGCGTGATGAGGAGGTTTGGCGCGAGTCCGCCAAACCGAGGTTAGCGATGCAAACGAGGGCAGCGAAACGATGGAGCTAGCCGCCAAGCAAAGGCGGGAGTAGTCGCGTAGGGCAACTGCCTCAGGTGCGCCTTGCCGCAGAATGGGTCGCAGATCGTTTGACAGCCGCAACTGTGTCCGCTCAAAATCGCCAGTGAATGCAGGATGCGTGTGATGAAACGCTGAAGAGCTAGAAACGCTAAGACTTTTCGGCCGCCAGCTTGTGTTCAAGCCGCCTGCGATTGTAGGCCGCAATTGTCTCTTTTCGACGGATCACGCCCAAGATGCTGGTTCGGTCTTCCGGATCAACGATTGGCAATTCATCAATGTTCAACGCAGTGAATCTTGTCAGGGCTTCGTTCAAGTCGTCTTGAGGCGTTAGCGTGATGACTTTGGTATTCATCACATCACGCGCGTTGGCGATTTCCCAGATTGTGTCATCGTACAGGTAAGATCGCACGTCTTCCGCCGAAAAGATGCCAACCAATTTTTTCTTGTCGTCGACGACTGGGAAATACCGCTGTGACGTCTTGGCCAGACGATGCACAATGTCGTTCAGGCTCGTACCTTCGTGCACCAAATCCAGGCGTCGATCTTTCTGGTAAACATCTTCGACCAGCATACCTTCCAGGACGTCGACAATAAAATCGCCGCGGTGAGCAGGAGATTCGAGCCGCGTCGGGACCTGTTTCTCGTACAGCGTCCAGCGCCGCATTAGCAAAAAGCAGAGCGTCGAAACCCACATTGCGGGTAGCAGCAATTGGTAACTGCCGGTCATCTCCGTAACCATCAAAATGGTCGAAAACGGAGCCCGAGCGCATCCGGCAAAAAAGCCAGCCATGCCAACGACCGCAAATGCTCCGGGTTGAGTGATGAGAGTTGGAAACGCCGCGTGGAACACTTTACCAACTGCTCCACCGACACAGCCACCGATCACCATGCTAGGCCCAAAGACGCCGCCCGAACCGCCTGAGCAGATGGTCAAACTAGTTGTCAAAATCTTCACAATGGCCACCACGACGAGACTTGATATAGCCACGGTGCCAATATTGGTGAACGCGTCTTGCAGCATTCCGTAGCCACCACCTAGAGATGCCAGGAGGGCTTCGTTCTGGCCACCCACTTGGTAGACCAGTAGACCGACGATCCCAGCCAGGGCTGCACCTGCGGCTGCTTTGAAGGGAGTTGCGAGTGGAATACGGTCCAGGAATTTGTGCATCCAGTAGAACGTTCGGATGTACAACCAACCCGCCCCGACCAACACCAAGGCCAGGATTGCATAAGGAATCAACTCGACTGGATTGCCGAAGCTAAACTGAACGTCTTCGCCAAACAACGGCATGAAACGGTATTCGGGCGGGAGAGAAAAACAGAATATTGAGTAAGCCAGCGTACTGGCGACAGCGGCGGGCATGATGACATCCGCCTCCAACTCCGCTTCGCGGTAAAGGATCTCGCCGGCAAACAACGCGCCAGCCAACGGTGCACGGAAGATGGCACCAACGCCAGCTCCCATCCCGGCGGCCAATAGGATGCGGCGGTCGCGAGCGGAAAGGTTCAACCAGCTCGCAAGACAGGAGCCGAAGCCTGCTCCAATCTGCGCGATCGGGCCTTCTCGCCCAGCCGATCCGCCGGTACCCAAAGTGATGGCTGAAGCAATGGTCTTGATGATGGGCGTTCGCCAGCGGATTTCTCCACGTTTGTTGTGAAAGGCGTCGATGGCCGCATCGGTACCGTGCCCGGACGCTTCTGGTGCAAACTGCCATGCCAGCCAGCCGGCGACCAAGCCTCCGCCAGAGAGCACCATGATTAACCACAGGGAGGAGAATGTTCCGTCGTGATGTTCAAATGGCGAGTAATCGGCGACCGCTTCGCGAATGGGAAATCCTGCGATCGACGACAGAAAAACGAACTGTGCCGCGCTAACCAGATATTGGAACGCGACCGCGCCCAAGCCAGATACGACGCCGACCAACGCCGACAGCAACAACCACTTGCCGGCGGACGGCATTTCGATATCTCGGAGCAGGTTGACGAAGGTTTTCAATTGAACAGTGCACGATCCGTCAAAACTGCCACCCCTTGGCGGCCTTAGACGGGAGAAGAAGTCTTTGAAAATGGTTGAAAAAGAAACAATTCGGAAACGCTTAGCCAAGCAGCTCGCAGGCGGTTTCGTTACCCGCTACGGCTCTGCGTGTTGATTCAGTTCATTTGGAAACCCGCTGCGAGAGCGAGGGACCACCTGACTGCTAAATTTCCCCGGCGGCGTGTATCTCGATAAACACCACCAGCGAATTCTGCTGCTGTTTCCGCACGTTGCTTTGACCTTGAGCCGCAACAAAGCCGCCGTGGGTGCAAGATTCTAGTTCGGCGTCCCGAAAGTCACAATCCGCAGCGTTCAACATCGGTACGATCTGAGGTCCCGTGCGTGGTTTCGCGTCGTCCGTTTCGTTCCACTGCGGATACCATAGAGTCGTTGCATTCGGCAAAAGCCGCAAACGGCGAAGCGTTCGCTCCATATGCCCGATGCGACAACAGGGCGAGTTGGATTGCGAAGGGACAAGTGGGCTTTTTCAGCGCATACTCAAGGAGAAGGCTCACTGCCTAACCCCCGTAGGTAATGCCCTTAGGTTAACCCCAGTAGGCTAGCCCCATCGGCGGAGGCCCCCGCACAGGCAGGTCAGCAGCGTTGCTATAGGTAGCGTCACGACAAGCAGCGTCACGACAAGCAGCAGCTCCTCAGGGAATAAAGTGGTTCGTTAGGGAATTTCGCGAGGGAATACTGTGACGCTACGGAATTGAGTCCCTTCAAACACAAAGCATACGGTGCAAGCCCGCTGATAGCCGTCGATATCAAGCCGCAGAAATTCGCCCCCCGCCATGCAAAGCCAACAGTACAACGTAGCAACTAACCAGCCGTTGGTTCGACCCCGACACCAAGCGCCGATTCTGCAATGCTTGCTGAGCACCCTTGTTCTGCTTATGTCGGGCGTCGCGGCACGGGCCGCTGAGGGGAAGCATGGAATTGCACCGGATATGCCTGGGGTTGTCAGGCAGTTGCTTCAGGAAAGTTGCTTGGCGTGTCACGATGCTGGAGCAGACATTGACCTCACTCTACTGCCAGCGAATCTGGATTCGACCGACGCATTCCGCCAATGGGAAGTCTTGTACGACCGCGTGAACCGGGGCGAGATGCCCCCCGCTGATGCGCCAAGACCCGTCGGCGCAACAGTTACGAAAACGCTCGAGGCAATTCGGCACGAGCTGCATGCTGCCAGTCGAACGAAGCAAGAAACTGTCGGGCGCGTTGTCGCACGACGACTCACGAAGCTTGAACTCAAGTACACGCTCGAAGACCTCTTTGACTTGCCCACCGACGGTAGCCGACTTGCCAACTGGGATTTGGTCGCCGACGTTCCTGACGAAGACGAATCGGAGACGTTCAATACCGTTGGCGCTAGGCAGCGGATTTCTCCGATGCACATTGCCGCCTACCTTCGCGCGGCCAGTCGCACTGTGCAGCGAGCGTTTGCAACGCCTCCCGATGACACGGGACCGTTCCGAGCGGACTTTCGACGCCTGCGCGACTACCACGATCTGCCGTTTGACAAAGGCGGAGGGGTCTCACGGCCAGCGCTTTTTTCACAAGGCATTATATTGTTCGCAGACGTTGACCACCTTACGCCTTTTCCGGAAAGAGTATCCCGGTCGGGGGTGTACCGGTTGTCGGCAAAGGTAACGTCTGTCCAGTCTCGCAAGCACTTGACCGCAAAGATCGTTGTCGAAAGCTACCAAGGAGAATTGAGAATTGCGAAAGCAGTCGACCTCGCTCCAGATGAAACGCAATTCTTGACAGTCGATACGTTCATGCTGCCAGGTTCAACGGCGCATGTCACCATCGATCTTGGCGCAACCGAAGCCTACTCAGCACTTATCGCCGCCGGTGGTGCCCGTGGTTACAAAGGCCCCGGCTTGGCGATTACCTATCAAGCCATCGAAGGCCCCCTCTCCGGCACCTGGCCACCAGTCAGCGCACTGCTGCCTGCAATTGATGTGGATTCTGCAGTCGGCCGTTCGGAAGCCGACGTCAGAGCCGCGTTGAATCAACTGGCGCCACGCATCTTCCGGAGAGACGTAGACGACAAAGAACTGAATCG
The DNA here is from genome assembly GCA_964411445.1 of uncultured Pirellulaceae bacterium. Classification (GTDB taxonomy): domain Bacteria; phylum Planctomycetota; class Planctomycetia; order Pirellulales; family Pirellulaceae; genus Aureliella. The sequence goes on along the minus strand of CAYPLE010000005.1, from coordinate 19,391 downwards.
GTTCCTTCGCATCACGCAGTCACAGGATCCAGCCTCAGCATCGACAAGCTTCGATCTTGACACTTCGCTGCAAGCGATGCTGACCGCGCCGCAGTTTCTCGTGTTTGAAGAGAGCTTAGGCGCGCTCGACGATTTTGCCATTGCGAATCGATTGTCCTACTTTCTCTGGCGAAGCTTGCCAGACAAGCCATTGTTCGACCTTGCGCGACAGGGGAAACTCAGGCAGCCAGAAATCTTGAAACAAGAAGTCGGGCGAATGCTCGCGGACCATAAAGCGCAGCGATTCGTCGAAGACTTGGCTGGACAGTGGCTACGGTTGAGCAAGGTGAACGCTACGCAACCGGACCTAAGTTTGTACCCAGAGTTTGACAATCTTCTAGCCGATTCGATCCCTCGAGAAACCCACGAATTCCTGAAGTCGGTATTCCGTGACAACCTGAGCATCGAGAATTTCGTCGATTCAAAATTTGCCTTCCTGAATCGTCGTCTCGCCGAACACTACGGGATCAAAGGAGTCGAGGGCTTGGAGATGCGACGCGTCGATTTGCCCGCTGGCAGCGTCCGCGGCGGTCTGCTCACCCAGGCGGCAATACTGAAAACGACCGCCAATGGAACGGTCACGTCACCCGTCGTGCGTGGCAACTTTGTGTTGTCCAACTTGCTAGGCACGCCACCAGATTCGCCTCCTGCAGGAGTCACCTCGATTGAACCAGACACACGCGGAGCCAAGACGATTCGCGAGTTATTGCAAGCTCACCGAACCGAACCTGAGTGCAACCGTTGTCACAGTGAGATTGACCCGCCCGGATTTGCGTTGGAGAGTTTCGATCCCACAGGTGGATTTCGCGAACGCTATCGGCAAGCAGGCGCGCGAGTCGACTTTGGCGAGTTTTCGATACCGGGGCCACCGCAGCTTGGCTTGCCAGTAGACGCTAGTGGGTACACCGCCGAAGGCCTGAAGTTCAACGGCATTGCAGAATACAAGAAGCTCTTGCTGAGCCGAAAAAGACAGATTGCTCGGAATTTTGCGGAACAATTGATCGTCTTCGCTACCGGCGGACAGATTGAATTTGCAGATAGATCAGAAGTCGAGCGGATTGTGGCAAGTACCGAGGCGAGTGGCTTTCGCGCTCGTGATATCGTTGAAGCGATCGTCACGTCCCCAATTTTTTTGCATAAGTAAGACATTCCAGGATTTGTCGACATGGCCCCACGCATTCACCGACGAAATCTATTGCGAAGTGCTGGAGTAGCGGTTGCTCTGCCAATGCTCGACGCAATGCATCAGAATTCACGCGCCCAGGAGTCAGAGTCGGCAGCCGATGATGGCAAGAATGTTAGGGGTAAGCGTGATGTTGCAGATCCGCCGGTAAAGGATGGTCAACCACCAAAGCGTATGGTCATTGTCTGCACGACACTTGGCTTGCATGCACCGCTGCTGTGGCCAACTCGGCCCGGCGCCGGCTACGATACGACCCCTTACTTAGAATTGCTGGGGGAACATCGCCAGGATTTTACGCTCTTCAATGGTCTTGAGCATGGTGAGCAATTGGGCCGCCAGCCTCACGACTCCGAAGCCACCTTTCTGACATCGGCCAGACACCCGGGGATGGCGGGCTTTCGTAATTCTGTCTCGGTCGATCAAGTAGCCGCATCACATCTAGCTGGGACCACGCGTTTTCCGTCGATTGCCTTGAGCACCCTGCGGGCGACGAGTCAGTCGTACAGCAGCGGTGGAGTCATGATTCCTGCTATAACAAGTCCCAGCCGATTGTTTGCAGCTCTATTCCTGAAGGGCACCGCCGACGAAATACTCAAAGAGAAGCATCGGCTCGCGCGTGGCCACAGCATCTTAGATGGTCTGGCGGACGAAGCCCGGCGGTTGCGGAAGCAGGCGAGCGGTAGTGATGGGCACATGCTGGATGAGTATTTCGATTCGATTCGTGCGACGGAGAGAGACATCCTGCGGCAGCAAGACTGGTTGGAATCTCCCAAGCCGAAAGTCAACATAGATGCACCATTGGATATTCTTGATCCGGCCGATTTGATTGGAAAGACAAGCCTGCTGGTACGGATGATTCCGCTGATTTTGCAAAGCGATTCGTCACGCGTGGTGACGCTGATGATTCAGGATCACTTGGCCGTCCCGAAGGTCGAGGGCGTTGCGGGCAGCCACCATAGCCTTTCACACCACGGACAAAACCCGGAGAAAATCGAACAACTCAGACGCGTCGAAACACTTCTTCTTTCGAATTTTGCCGAGTTGCTGAGCGCGTTGAAACGCGTTGGCGAACGAGGTCGTTCGTTGTTGGACGAAACTGCTGTCCTGTTTGGCAGTAATCTTGGCAACGCGAACGCACACGACACTCGCAATCTTCCCATCTTTCTCGCTGGCGGTGGCTTCCAGCACGGCAGCTTCGTTCAGTCCGCAGCGCCCAAGCCGCTCTGCAACCTCTTTGTATCGATGCTTCAAAATCTCGGACTGGAAATTGACCAGTTCGGCCAGAGCACCGGTACACTCACTTGGTGATCCTGACGAAGCTGAAGATAGTCGCCGGATCGTTCCCCTCCCCTCGCTGCGCCCCTCCCCTCGCTGCGCTCGACCCTCCCAGAAGGAGGGTGGAGTTAGATGTTGCGACCAACGCACCAATCAGCTCGTGAAAACGGGTAAGATGTAGTTGTTAAGGGAAACTTCAGTACATTTGACTTTGCTTTCCAAACTTTGCACCGAACTGACTAGAGATTCCATGAGATTACCAATTTGCATCCTGAGCGCAGCGATTTGTGTAGCTGGCTGTACAGGCGAGACTGAGCCACAAACAACTCAAACCGATGTGTCGAGTGTTTCGGCTTCTGCTGAGGTAGAGGCAATTGATGAGGGCCAATCGTTTGGTGACTTCTCGTTTTCGATTCCGAGCGGATGGTCCGTCGTCACGCCGGATCGTGACAAAACGAAGGCAATGCTCTTGCTTGACGGAGACGATTGGCGGAATGCAAAGGCGATGATCAAGGTCGATGTCGGTACGCCCGCAGCTCCAACGGCAACGCAGCTTGCCGAGGGTTTTGCAAACAGCACCGGCGGCACCATTTCGGCGGAGACTTTGGATTTCGATGGGACGCCTGGTGTCAGCGCATCAACTTCAAGCACTGAGCTGACGACGCCAAGAAACTTGACAGTCGTTTATCACAAGGGGCGGGCGTACTTGATCATGGCAAGTGCAATTGCTGGCGTTAACATTGATGACGCTTTGCTTCACGTTCGCAAATCTTGGAGGTGGGCCCCCGCACCAGAAGAATAAGTTGCTCTGGCATCAAATGCGAAGTGAGGCGAAAGGAGTTGAGGCGTGCTTTCGGCGATTGAGCTTTCTCACCCTCCGGCGCAACGTGTCGTCGAGCTTTTCGCTGGCCTCGGCGGCGTCTCGGCTGCATGGCCAGAGGCAGACGTGGTTGCGGCTGTTGATATTGATCAGCATGCCGAGTCTGTGTTCACGCTGAATCATGCGGCTGCGTTTTATCGCCGCGAGTTGCTGTCGGTACAGTCCGCCGAATTCTCGAAGTGGGATTGTCAAGCGGTTTGGCTCTCTCCGCCCTGCCAGCCGTTCACAGTTCGCGGTGCACAGCGTGGCATGAGCGATCGGCGAAGCGCAGCACTTCGTCACATCATTGGGGTGCTCGCCAAGATCCGTCCGCAGACGATCATCTTGGAAAACGTTCCGGGGTTCTGTCCCTCGGATGGATTCTCCTTTGTAACCGAGACGCTCGACAGCGCCGGGTACAACATCACCCACCGTCTCCTGTGCCCGACTCAGTTGGGATGGCCCAATCGACGTGAGCGCTTCTACTTGATCGCTCACTTGGGCGGCGCGCTTTCTTGGCGCGAACTCCCGCGTGTGCATCGAGAGGCAACTGGCGAGTCGCTACTTGGGTTTTCCCTCGCGTCTCATTCAGAGGATCCAAGCGTGCTTCGTCTCGGCGACTTTCTCGACACTGCGGTGGATTCGGAGCTTTGGATGGCGGAGGCGGAACAAAGCCGCTACTTGGCGGGCTTGGACATCGTGGATCGGACAGGCAATTCGGCGAGCAAGCCGGCAGCCTGCTTCGGCAGCAGTTACGGTCGAGCGATCAGCCGGAGTGGCTCTTATCTCCTCGATGGTGGACGGCTGCGACGTTTTTCACCTCGCGAAGTGGCGCGATTGCTTGGATTTTCGGATGCCCTGCGGCTGCCACTGGCGCTCTCGAATCGGCAGCTTTGGAAGATCTTGGGGAACAGCCTATCCTTGCCAGTCGTCCGCTACGTTCTTGGGCACGTCCCACCGTAGCACAGCCGACTGCCTGCGTAGCACAGCAGGCTCGATCGATGGGCTGTATTTGGAAGATGTATCTGGGAAGAGTAGTCCGAATGCAACGATTGGGGCACGCACTGTTGCGATCGCGAGGCTCAGCCTATACTCGGACGTTTCCCAGCCGACGGGGCAGCGATGACGCGTCTGCGCCCGCGATTGCTTTGCCAGCGAAAGGAATTTTGCGTGTCCGACGCTTCGTTGCAAACCTCTCCGTTCGATCCTGAAAGCTTGTCCAGCGAAAAAGTGCTGGTGCTCGATTTCGGTTCTCAGTACGCACAACTGATTGCCAGGCGCGTCCGCGAACAGAATGTCTACTGTGAGATCATTCGGCACAATTTGCCTGCGGCCGAGATCGCGGCCAAGAAACCGTCGGGAATCATCCTTTCCGGCGGTCCGTCGAGCGTTTACGCGGACGGCGCTCCCAAGTGCGATCCCGAGTTGTTCAAGCTTGGGATTCCCGTTCTCGGTATTTGCTACGGAATGCAATTGGCCTGCCACTACCTTGGCAGCAAAGTTGGGCACTGCGAGGCACGCGAGTACGGTCGGAGTGCACTGAAGATTAGCAACACGACCGGTCTGCTATCCGGACTACCCGACGAAATGGACGTCTGGATGAGTCACGGGGATCAAGTAAATGCCGTCTCGGATGATTTTGCTCCCTTGGCAAGCACTCAAAGTTGCCCGTTTGCGGCTGTGCAGCACAAGAGCTTGCCAGTCTTTGGTCTTCAGTTCCACCCAGAGGTAACTCACACACCGTTGGGTGCGACCATTCTGCACAATTTTTTGTATACGGTGTGCCAATGCGAAGGCCGTTGGCACATTGCCGATTTTGCGAAGCACACCATTGAGCGACTGCGCAATGAAATCGGTGACAATCGAGTCATTTGTGGGCTTTCCGGTGGAGTGGACAGCGCGGTCACAGCCGCACTCCTTTACAAAGCCATCGGCTCGCAACTGAGCTGCATTTTGGTTGACAACGGACTGCTTCGGAAAGACGAACAGTCGGCGGTACTGAGCGAATTTACGAATCACTTCAAAGCGGATTTGCATATCGTTGAAGCCGAGGGGCGTTTTTTGAGCTCTCTGTCTGGCGTCACCGAGCCGCAGCAAAAACGAAAGATCATTGGCGGCTTGTTCATCGACTGCTTCAAGGAAGAAGCGGAGAAGATCCAAGGAGCCAAGTATTTGGCTCAGGGGACGCTGTACCCGGACGTCATCGAAAGTGGAGCGGCTCCCGATGGCCCTGCAGCAACCATTAAGTTGCACCACAACGTTGGCGGTCTGCCCGAACAACTCGGCTTTGAACTTGTTGAACCACTGCGTGACCTTTTCAAAGACGAAGTTCGCCGATTAGGGCTCGAGCTTGGCCTACCAGAACAACTTGTCTGGCGACATCCCTTCCCTGGACCGGGCTTGGCAGTCCGCTGCCTGGGAGAAGTCACCAAGGAGAAGCTCGATGTTCTTCGCGAGGCGGATCACATTGTCGTCAGCGAGGTCAAAGCGGCGGGGCTGTATCGCCAGACCTCGCAGACATTCGTCGTGCTGCTGCCAGTACAGAGCGTAGGCGTCATGGGAGATGCCCGAACTTACGAAAGTGCGGTAGCAATCCGCAGCGTCAACACAGACGACTTCATGACGGCCGACTGGAGTCACTTGCCATATGAGCTTCTGGCAAGAATTAGCAATCGGATCATTAACGAAGTCCGTGGCGTCAATCGTGTTTGCTATGACATCTCCAGCAAACCACCGGCTACCATCGAGTGGGAATAGTGGTTCGCGTCACACTTTGATCATTTTTATCACTGCAGAGCGTAAACAACATGCCTCATCAAGCGACAATTCTTGCCGGCTGTCCATCGGAAAACAACGCCTTGTTTCACCGGGTGTCTTTCGACGTTGGCGACCCTGCAGCCTGGCTGATGCTCAGCGGTGACGACGGCGATTCGACTCACTTCATCGTTCGCGACATCGAAGTCGATCGAGCCAAACGCCAGGTGAAGGTGGATCATGTCTATGCCCCCGCTGATTTCACTCCTGCGGGAGGACTGTCTGGTGATCGCGCAACGGCGACGGCACAGGCGGTGGCGGAGTTTCTATCGCAACACAAAGTAGACAAGGTCACTGCGGATCGAACACTGCCGTTCATTTTTGCTTGGCATATTCAACAAGCTGGCATTGCAGTCGACTACGACGCAGATTTAGGTGTGCTGCAGCGACGCACCAAGAGCGAGCAAGAGATTGAGTGGTTGCGTGAGGCTCAAGCAGCAACCGAAGAGACGATGCGAATGGCTCTCGAGACCATCGCTCGTGCAACCGTCAATGCTGACGGGCAACTGGTTCATGCCGGAGAAGTGCTGACCAGCGAGATTGTTCGTAGCATGATCAGCAACGATCTCGTTGGCAAAGGTTACTCGACGCCTCATGGAAGCATCGTTGCCACCCGCCCCGACACAGCAGATTGTCACAAACGAGGGAGTGGTCCGCTATTGACGGGGGAAGCCGTCATCGTCGACATCTTTCCGCGGAACGACGTCACGAAGTACTGCGGTGATTGCACTCGGACCGTTGTTCATGGTCAGCCGAGCGACATGATGCTTCGAATGCACAAAGCTGTATGCGAAGCGAAGGTGGCTGCGATTGCGGCACTTAAGCCGGGTGCTTCAGCGGACAGTGTGCACGATGCTACCAAGTCAACTCTCGCCAAGCATGGCTTTCCTTTCTTGCGAGGCATGCTTTCCGACGATCCCGTTATGCCGCATGGAACGGGGCACGGCATCGGGCTGGACGTCCATGAGCCGATCTTGCTGGACGATAACGGTGGTACGCTGCTGGCAGGTGAAGCGCTGACTATCGAGCCCGGATTGTACAGTCGCAACTTTGGTGGTGTTCGCGTTGAGGACATGGTCGTAACTAGCGAGGATGGCCCGATCAACCTGAACACGTTGCCCGACGGCCTTTCCTGGGATTAGCCCAGACAGCCCAGTTTTGGGGCTCGATTCCCGCCGTAAGGCTGCCGAATGCTCGTTTTCTGTGGCTGGAAGCCAATTTCCGGCGGGTTTGATTATCGACATCGCCCGCGCTGGGTGCCATAATGCAAAGTTCTTCCTCTGGAAGAAACGCGCCCAAAGTGCGCGCTTAGCGAACTATTCTGGATACCCTTCGCAAGAATCTCTTGGAGGTGACCATGTCACATCGTTTACTATCACAATCAGCGGTGCTGTTCTGCTGTCTGACGCTTGGATTTGCTGGTTGTGGAGGCGATGAAAGCACGGAAGTCGCACAAGCACCCGCATCGCCTGCCCCTGCTGCGCCAGCGGCCGCAAGTTCTGGAGGTGAGAGCGAAGGTGGTGGCGAGTCCTATGGCGGCGAAAGCTACGGTGGAGAATCCTACGGCGGCGAATCGTCGGGCTCAGGCGACTCCGGCGAGTCAGGTGGCGGCTACAACGGCGGTTATAGCGGTGGCTACGATGGCGGGGATGGCGAAGGCGAAGAGATGGGCGGTTACGATGGCGGCTACGACGGTGGCGAGGGTGAAGGCGACGAAATGGGCGGCTATGACGGAGGTTATGGTGGAGGCGGTCCAGGCATGGCGTCCTCAGGCGGTGGCTACGGCGACGAAGGTGATGAAGGGTACGGCGGCGGATACAATGGTGGCTATGGCGGTGAAGGTGGACCCGGAATGGGGGCGCCTGGGCTAGGTGGCCCTGGCATGGGTGCACCAGGAATGGGTGGCCCCGGGATGGGGATGGGCGGCATGGGCAACCAGCCTCCAGCGATGACATTCGCCAAAGTCAATCAATTCATGCTTCAAAATTGCAGCATGTGTCACATGCGTGGGCAAACCAAAGGCGATATCAACCTAGCTACAGTGACCTCGGATGTGAGCGACAGTGCTGATCTATGGGAGTCGGTTGCATCCGCTTTAGAATCCGGCAGTATGCCTCCTGCAAATCGACGGCAACCACCTCCACAGCAGAAGCAAGCCGTAGCCGATTGGATTCAAGCGCAGCTTAGCGAAGCGGAAGAGGCGATGAAGGACTTGCTGACTACGTCGAAACGCAAGTTTGGAAACGGCAAAGAAGACGAGGGAATTCAGCTTCTCTATGCTCATCTGGCGTCTGCCCCATCAGAAACGGTGAAAGAACAACTGGCGCAAGTTGGCTTCTACATGCGTGGACGACGCCCAGTCACAGCACTGCGTTTCGCCGCAGCGGTTGTCATCGATGTTCCTGAAACACTCACTGATGTCAAACCCATTGGTAGCTCTCAATTTGGTGGAGCTGGTGGTGGTGGCTACGGCGGTGGTGGTTACGGCGAAGGCTACGGTAGCCCTCGCGGTGGAGAGACGAAAGGCAGAACTTTTGAGTCTTTGACCGGGGAACTGGGCCAACGAGTCGTTAGTGAATTCACAAATCGCTGGACAGAGGGCAAATTTGGTAGCCTCTTCAGCGACGCAACGGCAGCGGTCGCAGAATCAGCCGCGCCTGCAGCCGGTGGATATGGTGGTGGAATGTACGGTGGGGGCGGCTACGGAGATGAAGGGGATGAAGGATACGGTGGAGGCGGCCCCGGTATGGGGGCTCCTGCACTCGGAGGACCCGGGCTGGGTGCTCCCGGACTAGGCGATCCCGGAATGGGAGCACCAGGACTAGGCGACCCCGGAATGGGTGCTGGCATGGGAATGGGGGCACCGAATCGTGCAGCACCAAAGACCAACACGCTTGCCGGTCAATCACTTGCCGTAGGCATGACGTACCTGGGTGATGGCAGTCGCAAAGAAATCGAAGAGAAGTTTGCTGAATCAGGTGCAGACATTCTGTTCCTGTTCGATGTCGATGTGAAGTCAAACGCTCGAACGCGAATTGTGACCAACAAGACCACCGTTCGCGTCCTCGACAGCGCCGGAGAAACCGTGGGCGCGTCACGACAATTGGTCAACACCGATGTTGAAAAGAATCGCCTCCGCGAGAAAGACGATGGCTTGGAGACAAACATCGAACGCCTCTTCGGTTTGGTTGATCGCGAAGTCAGCGTCATCCCGATGCCAAATTCCATGCAGGCTTCGCATGCGCAAAGTCGAATGGCGGCCATTCTTTCAGACGGCTCGGTCACTCCACTGCGAAAGATGTTTGAAGCACGTCTCTATCATTCGATGGGCTTGCTGACCGCCGAAGAGTTGTCCATGGCTTATCAAATTGTCATGGAAGGCAACGAAGGGGAATCGCTGGCGCTCGGAAGTGACGAAGATCGCCAATTCGTCATCCAGAATGCGCTCGAATCGCTCACCGCTCTGTAAGTTGGTTTCGAGCGGCAACGTAGGACTTCAAGCAAGGGGTGTTGGCCTGTCGGTCAGCATCCCTTTCTTTGTAGATAGAACGCTTCAAGCCTGTGGGGAGCGTTTCGTGCCCCGTTGCGCTGGCCATTCACTGGGTGCACCATGCTGTGCATCGATACGACTCGCACCGTGGGCTCATGGCTGCCATTAACGCTACCACTGGCGCTGCGATTCGCGCTGGGTGGAAATTCATGCATCACTCTCGGGCTGGCACGTAAATCACTGAGCAGATTTGGTGTCGGTTGCCGCGTCCTCGACACGACTAACCAAACGCTGCTGTGGTGCCGGAAAGCGTCGAGCTGCTCCGGTGGAAGCAACACGCTGTTCTGTAGCCTCGTGGTGTCGTTTCGCCATGCTCCAGTGCGAATACTGGGGCGAAAAGACATCCCAAGCGCCGTCACGAAGCGGCCTTGGCGATGCGTATTGCAGCGTAGCCTGCTGACTCGGAGCAGCTAGAATCAAGAATGCTGGATCTTGGTACGCGAGGTACCATCCCGCCAACTCCGGCGGCAACAGCGATTCTGTTTCGGTACTTTCGCCCGCAAGCAAATCGTAGAGCGGAGCATCGCGATGAATCAGCATCGCATCTGTCGGAAACTCATCCAGCATGGCCCACCATTGCCCCTCGCCACTGAGCAGCCGATTGTGATCATCCATAACGCGAGTCTCGTAAGCCACTTCATAGCGGCCATCGAAACTCACTTGCACGTCCGTTCCCATTCTCCAGGAGACGTACGAACCGACATGAAAGGGAGTCAGCAAGTTGCCTTGAAATTGACTTTCAGCCAGGTAATCAACGGCGCCAACCGGATAGCAGGCTGTGGAGTAAAGCGGTGTTGGCGGAAGGCTTGGGCGGTAAAAGTGGTGGTAACAGGCGAACAAACCGCACGCGGCTGAGACTCCCAAACTGGCTTGCATGACCTTCGCCCGATGGCTGCGAGCAAACTCGACGATAATGTTGCCAAGCTCGAGTCTGCTGATCCAAGCCGGAACGTAAGCTAGCCAGACGACACCAAACAGAGAGCCGTGCCGAATGTGTTTGATCGTCATCCACAGCGACAAAGCTAAGAATGGCCAGCCTCGCAATCGACGAACGGATTCCCCAGGCGATGACGATCGCGCACGCAACTTGCGTAATTCGTTCACCACGGGCAAGATGAGCATAACGGCTGCGGCAATGAGAAGTAAAATGGTAATCCCAGGTGCATAGGTGTGCCATATAGGCTTCCACTCGCGGATCAGCGGCCGTGGCATTCTGATGGCGTGAACCAAGTAGGGAATGTACTTCCATCCATATGGATTTATTGGCAAGACACATACTGCTCCCAGCAGTGCTATGGGAAGATGCCAGTGCAGTCGAGCTGTTTTAGCAAGCGATCGATGCTGCAGAAGACTCTGAAGGGCTGCTTCGCCAGAGTGGGCAATCATCATCGCAATGCCAACCACGAAGCCTGCGTGCAAGTTGAGCCAAGCAACCATCATGCCGACCCAGATTGGAACCCAGAACTTCTTTCCAAGTCGATCACATTCTTGCATCCATAGTTGTAGCGCAAGAAATACGAGCGTGAAGAGCTGGGCGCGAACGGTTGCAAAGCCGACCCACATGACTGGAAAAACGGCGAAAGCAATGATTGCGAAAACGATTGGATTCGCGCCACGCATTCTGGCTACTCGGTAAAGTATCAGCCAAAGGGCGGACATCAGCAGCAGCTTCAGCGCCGATAGCCCTACCAGCCCCAGACCGGTGCCCATGGTTACGAAATACAGTACTGCACCGGTTCCCCACTCATGGTGGACACTTGGATCGACCGTTGGCGTATAAGCGAATGCGTCTTGCATTGGCATCGCTCCGTCGATCAACGACTGGCGATACAAGGCCATTTCATGAAAAGCGTCGTGCGTGATCTCATGGGTTCTAGCGGTGTAAGCTAAGAACATGGAAGCTAGTGCGAGCAGCAGACAGGCAATTAGCTGCACGTCGCGACTGGATCCAAGACGCAAATTGGAAGCAAGGAATCGCATGGTTTGCAAACTTCTGCGGATCGCAACGACAGCGCGATCTATTAGGGAAACAAAGGGGCTCGGAGAAGTCTACAACCGCAAAGAGCACACACCCCCACATTGAGCTGGACAAGAACGGCTAGCTGTGAGAATGGAAACGAGCTTTGCCGATCATTCGAGTGAGAGCGGTTGTGCCGACCGACCAGATGGAGTCGTTCGTGGGAAATCTAGAAGCACGCGGCGCAATCCCCGCGCAGGCGTTACCGCCTGACGCGCTATTTGGAGAGCCCACCGTCGATGATTTGCTGGAATTTGTCGAGTGTTTTCGCGCTGACGTGGTGCTCAATCCCTTCAGCGTCGATGGCCGCGGTTTCAGGATCAATTCCGATCTGCAACAGAAACTGGTATACGATTTCGTGCCTCTGCCGACACTTTTCCGCCAGTTTCGCTCCGTCGGCTGTGAGCTCAATCGGTTGATAGGGCTGTGTTGTCAACAAGCCTTCACCGACCAATCGTGCAACAATGCGATTCGCCGTCACGTGGCTGACAGCGAACCTTTCAGCTAAATCACGTAGCCGACAGGACTCTTTTTGCGCAACGATTTCAGCCACGGCTTCGACGTAGTCCTCTGCAGTCTCTGTTGTATGATCGCGCCGCGTCCGTTTGTGGGCTGCGGAGACTGAAGAAGGGTCCGTCAATGGATCTTACCTGGCGTAGATTTCTTGATGTTGGCCATTAAAAACTGAAGCGCAAGTCGACGCTAAAATGTAGACGTTTTTGAATGATTGTGCCACGCCGCCTTGCGGGAGCTGTAAAAGCAATCAAAGTTTGAAGCTGATTAACGTACATTCAAATTCTGATTCGCCCTGCGCAAGATCCGTTGACGACTGCGTGCACGGTCTGCAGAACGGATCCTACAGGCTGCAAAGCTGGATGACTTTTTCAGCGGTGCCGTCACGAAGCCAGCCGTCCAACTGCGCGGGATCCTTCAACTGCTGCCCACGAGTTGTTGGCACAACCAAGTATTGGCAATCTAACTCGGGCAGGCCTGACATGTCGCCCCAAATTTTCTCAAATTGGCAAACCGGAAAAACATCCTCTTGCCCATTGCCCCAACGCCTTTTCACGTCTTTCAACGTGATATAGGTTGGCATTCGCTGCGCGAGTTGCCGAACTGCGCGATCGACTGTCGCAACATCCCCCAACTCAGCTCGCGAGATTCCAAACGTTGCAAGCAGAAGATCGATGTCGATCCACGTAGTCATCGAATTGTAATAACTCAATTTAAATTCATCTTCTTCGCTAGGCATGGCGAGACCTTCAACAAGCCGCGGGCGCCCGTCCACTCGCGCGAGCCCACCGCCACGGTCCTCCAATCGCCGACAAATCACCTCGAAAGAAAGGCACGCCCCGCTGGTCATGTGCAGGCCCAAGATTGCAGGGTCCAGCGTAGCGCCTAGCGTATCCACGTTGTGCAGCATCAAGAAGCGAGTCTGTGGGGCTTGCTGCAACAAATTATGGAGCGTCCCATTGCGAAGCAGGTTTGGGATTTCATACCAGTGTCCAACGGGATGCAGGCACTGCATTGGCAAATTGTCGGTGTAATCCTTTGTTTCACCGCTAGAGCGAGCCCACTGCAGCAAAGCGGCACGTGCACTCTGCCGAACTTTCTCTTGCTGTTCATCGAGGATTTGCTCAGGCATTTCTTCCCAAGCGAATTGCAGATCAGTAGCAGTCGGAATCATTCTCAGGCCGACACTTTTGCCGCGTGAAACGAACTTGGCTCCCTCATAATCGATTGCTTCAAACGCGTTGCGGATGGGGGCGTCGGTCATGTACCCGGTCGAAACGATGTGGGCGGGAAAGTGCCCAAACTTCTCGCCGATTCGCTTGCTCTTGGCGATGTGGAAATCTAGGAAGCTACGGTGTTGCCCGGCGACCTTGTGGAACGGGTTTAAGGCCTTAACAACACCAGCTCCCTGAGTCCAGCGACTGCCCACGCCGGCTGCCAGTGTCATCACAGCCACTTCCCCGCCAGCGATAGCTTTTTCGCCAACGGACGCCAGCGAAGGCGAAGATTCAAGACGAGTATCGATCACATCTTCTGGCTCTACATCCTCGATACGACTACTGGTGGGCAAGCGATTCTGCCGCAAGCCTAGTCGTCCAGCCAGAATCTCTGACCGAATATTTTCATGTTCGAGACTGTCGAATCCATTGTCTGTCAAGAGCTCCTCGAGGGTAGGCCCTGAGTCAGTCGAACTCGCCCCCTCACTTGGCAGCAGTCGGCTCATTAGCTCGCCAACGAGTGTATTGGATTTCGAGGCTCCGGGTGAGCTTGCCTGCGGTTGGCACTGACGCCCGACATGTTCGAGATCGGCACGCTCGCTGCGCGTGATTTGGTCCGAGGCGGTTCGCAAGAGGTCAGGGACGACAAACGGAAAGTAGCCGGCGGGCATGTTGTGCACGTCGGTCAATTCTGCCGTCGTACCTTGGTCGTTGATTTGAAAGTCGTAAACAACTGGGTCCATCGCAAACGGCAAGCTGCTTTGTAGCCGAGTTTTCTCCTGGAGCATGCGTTCGCCTAGCCACTCTGCTGCTCGCGGCTTTTGCTCTGGCGCAAATAGAAACCCCATGCCGCCGCCAGCCATGCCGCCGAGCATCCAGAATCCCCAGAAGTCATCGCCAAACTCTTTCTGGCAAGCATCAATGAGGACTTCGGTGTAATGATTCGTGCACCACGGGATGATCCGCTGTAGCAGGCTCCGGAAATTGGAGTCAGTAAATTGTCCTACCGCCCGAATGTCGCCTTGTCGGAGAGCGTCCAGGATTTGTTGGACTCGGCGGACGGCCTCTTGGCGTGCTGCCCATTCGTCGACGCTTCGCAACAGGTATTTTTCCGTGACCATTTCCAAGATAGGCCCCACATTTTGTGCCATCCCACCGTGGACGAGCACGAGCGAATCCTGCAGTTTTTTCTTCGAGTCTTCGGGCAGAGCCGCTTCGTCTAGCACCTTGTGCTGCGGAAGCAATCTCCCGCGACTGACGCCGAACTCAGCATCGCCCTCTTCAGCCATCGCCCCTTCGATCAGCTTGATGCCCGGCCAAATACCTCCCGAATCCTGCCATCCACCGCCGCTTCCCCCAAGCCACTCACCAAGAATGGCCCGAGCTGCCACAATCCGCCGGTCGGACTCGGCCAGTGGTCCAGTCAGACGAGTGACTTGCCCCGTGGCCCGCATGCACAACGATATGAGAGAACCCAACAGATTGGTGGACACGGCAAGTCGCGAACCCTTGGGGATCCCGTTGACTCGGCTGACAATTTCGATCCCTTGTCCGGGGCCGACGAGCCGTGAAAGGACTTGTGCAACGGGGGCGTCACACCCCTCCATACCGGGCGGCACGATTCCGGCGGCAATGATCGCTGCCTTGACCAGCCCAAGATAGTCGTGAGCAAAATCGAAAAGCTCACTAATAGTAACAATCTCCGCTGAAGCATTTAGATCAATGCTGGTCAGTTTAATGACTGGAGCATCGATCACGCGAAAAACGCAGTGAATGGGTGGCTCTGGATGATCGTGTTTGCCTTTAACGGCGAGGTCAATCGAAGCATTGATGACCCGCGCGCCTTCGGGAAAGTCCATCCCGAGAAAGAAAATATCACTCCACGCACTATGCGTAAAATCCATCCGCACACTCGTCTTCTCGCTGAGAACCGGAAAGCCTCCACGAGGACTTCGCCGACGCAGCTCAGGTCGCACGCGAATAGGTGTGTCGAAGGGATGCCCGATTCGGAACATCCATTGATTGCCACGAACGTTGCGAACACTCTTGCGCACTTGATCCGCAAGCGTTTGAATGGCAAGTTGATGATAGCCGCTTGCCAATGCGCTGGAGAGGGCAACACTGGGCCCCTCGCTACGCTGCTGAGCCGTGAAACATCGGAGTGCTTCAGGGAACCGACGTTGGAGTAGGTGACGATGTCCTTCCAGTGGAATCATTCCTGACTCGCGTCCGTCGAGACAAACAGGCAGATGAAAGCGATGGATTGCGTAAAGGAAAAATAATGCGCGGACGCGGTGGTAAAGATTGTCCGTCTTCCCACGAAACTCATCCAAGTCGTTGCATGCAGCCAGCAATTCTGCACTGGTCGCCGACTGACACAGTTGCTCCAGTGGCAAATTCCGCGTCGCTTCGTCGCTCGACGCAATGACATCCAACAGCGAAGTGTCTTTCAGCGTGGGGCTATTCATAAAAATCTACTTGTCACGAGCGGCGAAATGCTGAGGGCGGGACACACTGAAGGATCGCTAAAGGTGCGAGGATTGCTGTCGGGCCACTAGTTCCACTAGCTCGGAAAGAATGCGTTCACGGTCTTCACCACTCAACGCAATAGCCAACTGCGCAATCAATAGGCCGTATTTTTCGCCGATGTCGTAGCGGACGCCATCGAGTTTCGCAGCCAGGTAGCGTTCATTTTGTGCAAGATTGTTGAGCGACGTGGAAAGGTCAATCGCCTGCGCTGCTTCTGCGGCTGCCAAGTTGCTCTTGAGTAGCTCGAATATCTTCGGTGTAAGGACATGCATTCCGAAAAGACACAGGTAATATCCGGCGCGCTGCCCAGCGACGATGAGCGACTGTTCGGCCTGAGTCGGAGTAGGCTTCTCAACCACCTGCGACACTTCAAAGCGTCCGTTCGAACGGGGAAGGGGCGAACCGCCAATCGCACCGAAGTAAGCGAGCTCATTCTCGCGTGTCGGTTGAACGGCTGAGACGGCACAGCCTTCTTCAGTGGCGACTGCGATCAATTGCTCCGCGCAGTTCTGCGTATTGCGCGACACGTAGAGGTGATCGCTCACCAGATGCAAGAACGCTTCGTCCTGGACGAATCCTTCGGATCGAAGCAGAGCATCACCGTAGCCGCGCGGCAAGTCCTGTTCAATGCACTGCGTCTTGACTTTGTCACCAGCCGCCAATCGGTACGCGTCGGTTTGTCCGGGACGCACGATGATTGCCAGTTCCGTAATGCCGGCCGCAGCGATTTCTTCGACGAGCAATTCAAGCGCTGTTCGCACTTGCCCAGCGCGATCAACCACGCTCTGCAACGGGAGCTGAGTCTTGGAATCGCCGGCGGCGGTGATCACGGCTTTGGTGACTTGCATTTACGTTTCTCGTCGTATTTTCTCGTCGTAAGCTGTGCTGGTCGGTGCGAAGGTTGCCCATCCGCCCAGCACGCCCTTAGGCGCTGGGGTACGTGAATTCGAGAGGTGCATCAATGTCAGCGCGAAGACTTTGGTGGACTGGGCAATGCCCGGCTGCTCGCTCAATCGACTCCCGGTGGCGCTCACTGAGTGCGACAGGCACGGTAATCTTGACGGGCAGGCCAACGATTCTCCGCGGCGCGTCGGTCGACATATGCTTTTCGACGTGAATCGTCATACCGGTCAGGTCAATATCATGCTTTCGGGCATAAATCCCCATGATCGTCGCGACACAGCTTCCCAGCGCGGTTGCAACCAGGTCGGTCGGTGAGAACGATTGGCCCAAGCCTTCGTTGTCCTTCGGGGCGTCGGTCGAAAGCTCGCAACCGCTGGGTTCATGCACTGCTTTGCAACGCAAATTGCCTTCGTAAGTAATGTCGATCTTGACCATGCCCGTTCCTTTGCTGTGATAAACTCAAGCGACTTAGGCCAAACCGCAGAATTTGCTTGTATTGGCGGGGTCTAATTATCTGGGCAACTCATGAAAACGCAATCACGGCTGCTTTGGAGTGCGTTACAATGAGACGAGGTGGTTCTGGTTCGCGAATTTGAGTGCAGCCGCGAATCTCAGCAATCGTGTGCCCGCAAGGAAGTCGATAGTAGCCTTGATCGCACGCTGAGCTTTCAGAGCACCGTTCAAGACCAAACAGGGGAGAAACGACGATGAATACCATCCTTCGACAAGCACGTGCAGCTCGCCGCCGCATGACATTCAGCCGCTTTCTCCGATTCTTGCCGATTACGTTGCTTGTAGCGTTGTGTGTTTCGGCCATTGGTCTGGGGCTTGCCAAGCTCGTTTACATTGACAGTGATCCCACCGTGTGGCTCGTCAGTTGGTTAGCTGCGCCTGCAGTGATTGCGCTCATCACATCCCTTTGCTTGACTTTTGTCGGACGTCCAACGATTGCTGATGCAGCAACTGAAGTCGACCGCCGATTCCGCCTGCGCGAGCGGCTTTCAAGCGCCCTAGTGGCTGTCCCGGAAGACCGTGAAACGGAACTGGGGCAAGCGATGTTGGCTGATGCAGAGCGGAAAGCTGCATCGGTGGACGTTCGCGACCAATTTACCTGGGGATTTTCTCCCAAAATTCTGCTTCCGGTCCTGCCCGCTCTCGTGGTCGGTCTGCTTATCTTCCTGCCTGACCGTAGCGCTCCCGAAGAGGTTGCGGGAAGCAAGAAGGTTTCGTTGCAGCAAGTAAAGAATTCGACAGATAAGCTGCTTGAGAAAATCAAGACTCAACGCAAAAAGGCAGAGGCGAAGGGGCTCAACGCTGCTGTCGACATGTTTAAAAAACTCGAAAGTGATTTGGCGGACCTAAGAAAAGATACCAAGCTGGACACGAAGCAGGCCTTTGCAAAACTCAACAACATCAAAGAGCAGCTTGAAGAACGTCGCAAGGAACTCGGAGATGCAGATGCACTCCGTAAGAATCTGGGCAACTTGCGGAAGCTAGAGCCAGGTCCCGTTGACGAACTGGCCGATGCGATGAAGGAAGGCGATTTTTCCAAAGCAGAGGAAGCTTTGGAGCAACTCATGGAAAAGATGTCCAACGGCGAAATGTCTGAAAAGGACATGTCGCAAATGCAAAAGCAACTCGACCAACTCGAAAAAGCGCTATCGCAAGCTGCCAGCGAACACGAAAAAGCGAAACAAGCACTCCAAGAACAAATCAATCAGGCCGAGGCGGCTGGTGACATGCAAAAGGCTTCGCAGCTTGAGCGCAAGCTAGAAAAGATGCAGATGTCAGACTCCAGCATGGCACAGATGCAACAGATGGCCGACATGTTACAGCAGGCATCGCAGTCGATGCAAGAAGGAGACATGCAGGAGGCGTCCGAGTCGCTTGATCAACTCATGCAACAGCTCAGCGAAATGAATGCCTCAGACGCAGAACTGCAGGACCTGGATGAACTCATGGACTCACTATCGGAAAGCAAATCTGAAATGATGCAGGGGCAGATGGGGCAAATGCCTGGGATGCTGCCCGGCAACGGCAACGGCAATGGCGACGGACTGGGCGAAGGCCAAGGTTCGGGCGATCGTCCCGAAGATCAGGATGACGTCGATTTCTACGACTCGCGGCAGCGGGAGCGAATGCGAATGGGCGAAACCGTTTACGGTGGCAAGGTGGGCGGGGCGAATCGCAAAGGCGTCACGCGCGCGGAGGTCCAGGATGCGGTGCTGAGTAGCCTTTCCGAGGAGCCTGAGCCGCTTGAGGATGTGCCGTTGCCGAAAATGCAGCGTGAGCATACTCGGGAGTACTTCAATACCGTCCGGGACGGGCGAAAAGAATAGGCACGTACTAAAAAGTAGCATGGGCCCCCCGGGCCGTGGTAATCAGATTGAAAAGCAACTCCACAACGCAGATAGCGTTCAACTCGGGCCAGGGGCCCAAGCTACGAACTACGGGGCGGGGACCCGTGCTACAAAACTTGGCCCCATGCTACA
>CAYPLE010000004.1:116855-126362 GCA_964411445.1 uncultured Pirellulaceae bacterium | reverse complement strand
CCACGCGGCTGAACATTCGCATGACAATGATAGTCACGATCACGAGCACCCGACGCATGTGCACCCTACGCATGATCGTCGAGGCCCGTCTAACAATGACTTCGTTCCGCAAAGTGTTGTTCGAGGTCGACCTGCTGGCCGGCAGCAGAGCAATACTGAACAACGAGAGATTCGCGTCGAGGTTCGTTCCGAGGCCCACGGCGATGGCGCAGCAATAGCGAGTCTTGATAAGCTGATGGAGCTTGATGTCGTTCGTGAGTTCATCGAACTGCGATCGAGAATTGTTGAGTTGGAAGCAAAAATGGAAGTAGCGAAGATCGAGCACAAGGCTGCTGCGGAGATTCGTGAGCTTCAACTGGGCCGCCGCGCCGAAGAGCTTGAACACTACCAAGAGGAATTGAAGCAAGCTGGTCGGGAACTCGAAGAGCATGCTCGTGAACTGGAGCATCGCGAACGCGAGTTGGACGAACACGCTGAGCATCAGGAAGAGAAGCTGCACCACGTTGAGCATAAATTTCACGAATTGATGGAGAAGCTCGAAGCCACTGAACGAGAGAATGCTGAGCTGGCCAAAGCAGTACGCTCACGCGAGGAAAAAGTGCACGCGCTCGCCCAAGAACTCGACAAGCGTGCCGAACGTGAAGCGGCGATGACGCGGAAGCTTGAGGCCGTAAATGTGCAACTGGAACGCTACAAGAAGATGAAGTCAGAACTGCAGGCCGATATGAAGGGCGAACTGCAGAAGATGGCGGAGAAGTATGAAGAGCGCATCGCTGATTCGGAGTTGAACGCCAAGCGTGCCGCTGAGGCTCAGCATCGCCTGAGAGCACTCGAAGCTCAGTTGAAGAGCCGACAGAAAGAAGCCGAGAAGGCCGCCGCTAGCAAGAAGCAAGAAGAAGCGAAGAAAAAGCGATCAAAGAAAAAGGACGACGATAAGAAGTAGGGCGATTGGCGCGAACGCCTCAATGCCATAACTACTCTGGAAATACGCAGGGTCGCCGGTTAAGCTGGCGGCCTTGTTTTGTGCGCTCAGCAGTTTTCCGCTCAGCAATACCCCTAACGCTCGGCAGCGAGTCGTCATTCTTGAAATTCTTTTCTTGCTCTGTCAACTTGGCTATTCGGCGATGCTTGTTCAATGCTAATTGATCAAACGATTCTGGTAACAGGTGGCGCGGGTTTCATCGGCAGCCATTTGGTCAACAAGCTGCTCGATGCGTCCAACCGTGTCGTCTGTCTCGACAAATTGACGTACGCAGCATTAGATCCCAAGATTCGTTCCGACAATTTTCAGTTGGTTGTCGGTGACATTTGTGACGCGAATATTGTCCAACGGGTGCTTGAAGAGTTTAAGCCAGACTTGGTCGCACACTTGGCTGCTGAGACACACGTCGATCGCAGCATCGATTCACCGCATGCGTTCACAGTGTCCAATGTTCTTGGCACTCAGGTGCTTTTAGATGCTTCACTAGAGTACTGGAGACGCCTGGCTGCTCGACGCCAGAACAGTTTTCGATTTCTGTTCCTGTCGACAGACGAAGTGTATGGTTCGGTGGAATGTGGTGCTGTCAGTGAAGAAGGCAGAATCGCTCCAAGTTCCCCTTATGCAGCCAGCAAGGCGGCGGCCGATCATTTTGTGCAGGCTTACCATGCGACGTTTCAATTGCCCACCGTGACCTTGCGAACGACCAACAATTATGGGCCCAGGCAGTTCCCCGAGAAGCTGATACCGCTGATGCTGCAGAACGCTCTCAACGCAAAGGAACTGCCTATTTACGGCCAGGGGCAGCAGCGAAGATGCTGGCTGCACGTAGAAGACCACATCACGGGAATTATCGCAGCACTGGAAAAGGCAGATCCTGGTTCGGTATACAATCTGGGGGCTTCCGATGAGTTGACGAACTTGGAAGTGGTCCATCGGCTGTGCGAAGTGACGAAGCGGCTTGCATCCGGTGTAACGGACTGTGCATCATTGGTTGCGTACGTTGCGGATCGACCTGGGCATGATTTTCGCTACTGTGTAGACGATGCAAAGGCACGGGCTGAGCTTGCCTGGACTCCAAAGATCCCGTTTGAGGTGGGGCTTGAGCAAACGCTGCGTTGGTACCTTGAAAATCAGGAGTGGGTTGCAGCGATTTGCCAAAAGAGCCATTTCGAAGGCGATCGATTGGGTGTGCGCTAAAGCAGTCCATAGCCCCGATGGGCCAGACAACAACAGTTGGGCGTGGGGTGAAGAAATAAAGACAATCGAACGTTTGGGGGATCCTGAGGCGACTCGCACTAGCTTCTGGCAGTACTCGGGATGCCGCAGAGGGGCTGCCGATCACAGGCTCGACGACCGGATGATTTTGGCAGACAATGCGCGTTACAGATTGCGTTGGAAAGCTGTTTTGCGTGACGCTCGAATCGGCTGGGTTCGTCGCCATTGATTGAACAGAAGTGGGCAATCGCTCGGGCCAGGTTTGTCGGGCGTTGCAAAGAGTCAGGCTCGTTGCTGAATTGCAGAGCGAATTGTTTCACCGGATGCAGGTCAAATAGATGGCACGGAGTAAGGACACATGAGCGAATTTGAAGTAGGTTTTCTTGGTGGCGGAAAAATGGCATCCGCGCTGTGCAAAGGCGCCATTGTCGAAGGAGTGTTAAAGGAATCGACCGTGGTGGTCGCGGAGCCCAATGCTGCGCAACGAAAACAGCTCGCCGACCAGTTTCCTGCCGCCACAATCGTCGCAACGGCAGAGGAAATGATCCCGCGGTCAAAGCGGGTTGTGCTTGCAGTAAAACCCAATGTGCTTCTCGACATTGCACCGCATTTGACACAGTTGATTTCGACTGACCAATTATTGGTTTCAATCGTTGCTGGTATATCGCTGGCCCAACTTCAAGAATCGCTAGGAACAAAGCGAATCGTTCGAGTGATGCCCAATACGCCTGCGCAGGTTGGATGCGGAGCGTCTGGCATTTCGGCAGATGGCCACCTGAGCGAAACGGATATGGAGTGGGTGCAGAGCGTTATGTCCAGCGTAGGGACTTGTTATCGAGTTCCTGATAAACTCTTGCACGCAGTAACTGCCGTATCCGGTTCCGGACCGGCTTATGCTTATATGATGATCGAAGCGATGAGCGACGGCGGCGTCGCGATGGGGTTGCCTCGCGAGATGGCAACAGAATTAGCAGCTCAGACTCTGCTGGGCGCTGCGGAGATGGTGCTACAGACGCGCCGGCACCCTGGGGCACTTAAGGATGAAGTCACAAGTCCAGGTGGCACAACAATTGCCGCGATTCGGACGCTTGAACAGAACGGACTGCGTAGCGCTTTGATGGAAGCGATCGCAACCTGTCACAAGCGGAGTTGCGAACTGTCCCAACCGGACAAGTAGCCTGTGTTAAGCAGTTCGCTCTGAATCGTTTGTTTTCGTCTCGGTCGCTATTTCCGCTTCAACGTCAGTGGTTGCGTCCGGCCGTGCTTTCGCGGGCGCGGGTGCTGAGAATTGCCGCAAGGTTGCTAAGCAATCATATCCCCAAATGGCAGCAACCAGCAGAGCGGCGCAAGTTGCGATAAGACCAATGTTCAAGTTCAAGCCGTTGATCGCGAGCAAGATGACAGCCACAATTGCACCTGTCAAAGCGACGCCCGCTTTCATGCTGAAGGCGGTGATAATTCTGCGGCGATTGCTGCGGCTGATGGCAGTGCGAGCGGAGTTGTTTGCGAGTTCACGCATTGCGGCTAATTGGTCAGCCGACTGGGCACTTGAGCGCTTGGACGCAGCTATCTGTTCTTTTTGATTCAGGACTGCAATTTGTTCTGCTGATAGACCAGACGCCTCGTGATTGTCATTTGATAAGTCGGATGCTGAGTTGCCTTGAGGTGTTGAGAGCTCCAATTCGTCAACCCAAGCGACGGGGGCTCCGATTGTAGATGCGGGCGCCTTCGCTGGGGCTGATGTAGTTGTCGGGGCTTGTGTGGTCCGCGATTCGTTCGCAGATTCGAGCTCGCTAGCCTTCGCAGTCGGTGCGGAGGGAGTAGCTTGCGATTCGCTGGGCACCTTCTTTGCTGGAGCCTGTGGTTCGTCGTCGCCTCGCATGCGTGCAAGAAGGCGTTGCATGTACGCTTCTACACTCTCTTCCTCGTCTTCACCGCTGGCAGCTTCGTTTGATTCGGTGCTCTCAACGCTCGCGGACTGAGCGTTTAGAGGTTCATCGTCGATTTCAGGTATGGTGGTAGGGTTGGCGGAGATCGGCAGGTGTTCTGCGAATTCCGATTCGACGGCAAGTTCAGCATTTGAGAGTGATGCGTCGAGTCGGTCGTCCAGGCCGAGCTCATCTTCAGATGAAGGCGACTCTAGGGCTTCAACTACGGGTTTCTCTACAGCGAGGCTCGGTTGATTGGCCGAGTCCTCAGTATCAAGAAAGCGTTCTAGAAAGTTGTTCGGATTCGCGTCCTCTACCTCCCCACGTTCTACGGCTTCAGGAAGCTCGGTGGATTCAGGGCTATCCACCCCGTCGGGAAGCCTGGTTGGCAGAGCGGTCGCCGCGTCGTGGGCGACTGCGTCATTCGCCGCCAACACAGAAACACCTCCGTCGTTCGCAGTATCCGCATCATTCTCAGGGGTGTACTGTCCAAGCCCAAAGAAATCCTCTTCCTCCACATCTGGCCTGGCTGCTTCAGTAACATCATTTGATGCAACTTTGCTTTCCAAGCCAACCATCTGCGATTCTTCTTGGACGTCTGTGAAACGAAACTCCGTGGATTCCTCACTGACGACATCGCTGGGGAAGTTCGACTCAAGCAGGGCAAGGTGATCGATTTGAGTGGATTGAACCACAGGAAGCAGGTTTTCGGCGACGTCAGGCACAACTTCAGAAATTGGTGTTGGCTCTTGGGTAGCGTCGTCGGCAGTGTAAGCTGCAACTGGGTTAGTGATGTCGGCAGTAGCGACCTCTGATTCTTGATTGTTATTGGATTCGCTAGCGTTTGTCTCTGCCTCCGGTTCTTCATCCCACCAGGTCGGCAGGCTGGCTACGGCCTCCTCTTGAAGTTGGGGCACACCAATTCCCTCTTCAGCGTTTTGTTCGGGAGTTTCCTGCTGTGCGAACGCGTCCAGGGTCGGGAATTGGTCTAAGTCTGGTTCTGCCGATTCGGGTTTTTGTAAAGCCAGCTCAGACGCAGAGCGTTGAGCATTCGGTTGCTCGATGTCAGGGTCGGGTGCCTCCGCGAAGTTGTTTGACCAATCGCGGCCAGTTTCTGCGTCACTTACCAGCTCGTCGGCGAGTCCTTGGGATGCAAACTCGCCTGTGGACGCGCTCACATTGCCTGCAGCAAATCCAAAGAGCTCCGCTGCTGATTCGTTTTGGTCGGTGTGTTCCTGATTGTTCGCCTCTTCGAGCATTGCTTCCACGGGAAGCGCCGCTGGCGCGTCTGGCTCGAGCTTCTCCTCGAAGGCGGGCGTTGACGCCTGAGGTTTTGCTAGTTTG
This sequence comes from uncultured Pirellulaceae bacterium, assembly GCA_964411445.1. Lineage (GTDB taxonomy): Bacteria > Planctomycetota > Planctomycetia > Pirellulales > Pirellulaceae > Aureliella. The sequence continues at coordinate 120,893 of CAYPLE010000004.1, read as the reverse complement.
GAGCTTGCAAACGGAATCGACGCTGATTGCGGAGCTGGAAAGGTCGTCTGCGGGGCTTCGGCCTCTGGTGATGTGTTCTGCGCACCGAACGGGGCAGCAGCGGGCGGTTCGGAAAATTCGTTGTCCAGTTGTCCAGTGGCTTCTAGTGTCCACGGATCGATTGGAGATTGGTGGGTGGCATCTTCCTGTTGGCTGGTTGGTGAGCCGGCAAGTCCATCTTCGGCAGCGATTTGGTTTTGCGTCGCGATCAACTCGCGCAATTCTGACTCGGGTGCGAGTTCGTCTTGAGGTGCTGGTGTGGGGGCGACCGTGGAGCCAGATGCCAAGCCTGCAGTGCCCTCCGGTAGGTCAGTCTTGTCAGGTGAAATTGGCACCTCTTCTGTGACTTCGAATTGGTCGTTGCCAACTGGTGACGTGGCGCTGAGACCTGTAAACCAGGCAGGATCGGCGTAGGATTGAATGTCGATTTGCGGTGGCTGCTGAGTGTCAGGTGACCAATCGGGCTGCTGAACAACGCATTGCTCATCAGTCGCCGACAAATTTGACAAGTCCAGGTCGTTTTCCTGCACCGACGCGGCCAGCACGCTTTGAGACTGGGCAAGTTGTTCGCTGTAGCGTTGCAACTCGTCAGCGCTTAGTAGGTGAGCCGTCTCCCGAGATTTTTGATGCAGATCGCCAATCGACTTTTCGAGCAGTTCGAGCTTATCCTGAACACCAGCCTTCCACTCGCGCTCATTCTCCTCAGTTTTCTGCCTTGATTCGTTCAGCTCTCGAAGCGCATCGGTTACAGCAACAAAGCCCTGTTGAAGTTGCTCGATTGAAGCATTTTGCACATCGAGTTGAGTAGACATGTCTGCGGGAATAGACGAAGCATCTTGCTGTTCGGAGTTGACCAGTCTTTCGATTGTTGAGAGTTGTTGATTGACGTCAGAAATGCGTTCCGTGATGACTTCCATCGCAGCAGATTGTCGAACGGTGACCGTTTCAATCTGCGTGCGGAGCTCTTCTGCGATGTCGTTGTCAATGGTTGGCGACTCGCGAACATCTGACAGTTCGTTAATGCTCTCCTCAATTGTGGATGCACCTGTCTGTTCAAATTCGTTCTGACTGAAAGCCAGTCGAGCGGCTGTCTTGCGAGAACTAGATTTGCGACGGGCACGCGCTTCGTTCTGTAGTTCGTTGATCGGCCCGACGACTTCGCTCAGGCGTTGTTCCAAAGGCGCGACTGCTTCTCGGACCAGTTCCGAAACCCATTGAGAGGTCGTGCGGTCTGGTGACGACTCGGCAAGTGGGCGGAGTGAGCTTCGTGAATTCGGGTCGTTGGTAACCACTGAGGGGGCCGTACGCTGGGTTGCCAGCGGTCGCGCAAGTGCAAAGCTCATGCGTTTCTTTGCAGCCGGGGTGTCGGCGGGCTGGCTATTTCCGCGCAGCATCTCGAACTGATGGCCCGCAATCTCGAATTGTCCTTGGTCCCCGACGAGCAAAATTTCCGTTACGGGAGTTCCCTCGCGGGTGAGGCGAGGAGCGAGTGCTCGAACGAAGGTTTGTCGGGCGCCGAGAACGATGAGCGCATGGTAGGGGGCGATGCCTGGTAAGTCACAGCGCAGCGGGCAGTCCGACGCGCTGCCGAGCGTGTATTTTTTACCCTTGATCAGCCATTGCTGCACGAGTTGTCCGCCTGGACCGCGCACGGCAAGCTTGGCGGTTGGACCACCGGATTGTGTAGGGATGACCAACGGGAACTGGTGCTGAATCCCGGGATTTACTTGCGACGTCATGTCGATCCGACTCCATTTTGCCCCGGCAAGGGGATGGGCTTATCTGCCAGGCGCAATTTCGGGCAAATTTGAATTTCCGTACATTGGACACGGCCTCCACCCACTGGCGAGTGGTTTGATGTTGCCTATGCCCCTCGTTAAAACGAAATCCTCTCGTCATCGGCTATCGGCACTCGGGTGAAGTGATCTAGTCCGCAAGCCCGTTTTCCTCGAGGACAATCAGCCATGTTGCGCTGGTATGTTGGATTTTCCGTTTTGACCGGTCTCCCGAAGATTTGTGGTTTGTAAACGGACTTTCTGTTAAAGTACCGCCGCGCCGCGAACAGGTATCTTCTTGCCGGAAAACTATGACGATCAAAACGACTCCGATGCCTGTTGGCACGCCCCCTGAAATTGTTCAGCCCTGGCTTGCGGATTGCCGTGCAAGGATTGAACTGTATTGGGATTCCTTCCGATCCAAACCGCTGCCGCAGTACGTGGAGAGCGACTTTGATTCTGTGGCTTCAGCGATCGACAATTGCCTGAAGTACTCGATGGTCGACGGAAACTTATTTTGCGAATGGGGGGCTGGCTTCGGTGTTATCACGGGGATCGCAGCCCTGCTAGGAATGGATGCGGTTGGCATCGAAGCAGAGAGCTTTCTGTGTGAGCAAGCAGAAAAGCTGTTTCAGAAGCACGGCATCGATGCTGAGATTTGGCAAGGGAATTTTCTGCCACGGGGTGCTCGAGACTTGGCAATCGATGAAGACCCGTTGGTGAGCCTGACACATTCGATACCGCCCGCGTATGACAGCCAAGACGTCAAAATTGATGACTTCGCCATGATTTTCGCTTACCCCTGGCCGGGCGAAGAGCACTTTTTGAGGCTTGTTTTTGACCGCTTTGCCCGACGTGGTGCCATCATGGTTATGCACCGGGGGCCGAATCAGATCGAGATCATCAAGAAGACTTAGGGACGCGAGCTAAGAAAGCACAAGGGGAGGCGTACTACTTCGCCGCCTCTTCGGCTTGCTCAACGAGTTTTGTCCCATCGAAGATCAAGGTCGTGTTATTGCGGCGCGTCGTGCGCCGTTTGTCGACAAAGATTGTGTTCAGCGGTATTTTTTGCTCAGAAAGTTTGAAGTGATTAGGTGCAACAGTTTGATTCGCCGTAAAGGAGTCGTAGGCTACCTTTGTCGTCAACTTTGAAATCACTTCGGCTTCATCAGTGACTGGGTTGACCCGCGTCTTGGTGACTGTATTCATGAATTCGGTCAGATAATGGATCTTTCCATCCGTATCCCACCGCAGGTTGTATTCTCGAATAGGAATTCCATTGTCGGTTCGTTGCGTGCTCACCCGGCGCAGATCGTATCCGAATTTATCGAAGATGAAGAACTTTGTATCATAAGACGTCATGGTCTCAACAGCTTTGAATCCGCCACCTACCAGTGGAGTGATTTCTGTTCGCGACGGTTTGACTCGGCTTATATTCAACGCGTCCTTCCAAATGTAGACGGGATGCTCAAATGGGAAGCCCGCTGACCGCAGCACGGCTTGACGAGCAAAAGCGAAGTAGATTTCTCCGGTGCAATTGTTGTCTCTGTCCCATTGGGCATGGTAGAGCGCTTCGCCGTCGAAGAGAATCAGCTCCTGCCCAACGCCGGCGTCCAACCACGGCAGAGCCCACTGTTTGTCGTCTTCGCGTTTCGCTCGTAGCCGCGTCCGATTAACGATCTTGATGCAGAATTTCGGCGAGTCGTAGTGGAGTTCAATCGTCGCGTCAGTCAATTGCAGCGAATTCGGCTGGGATGATTCTTGCAAGTTGACTGATAGCGTACCAGTTGCGTTGGCCGATTTGAGCCGCTGTTCGAGGTCTAGACGAGCGGAGTCCGCTTCGGAAAGTCGGCTTTGGACTCCCTGTTCGGAAGGGTCGGCGCATAGGCCCGTCGCTGTGCTGAGCGAGCTGAGGAGTATTGCCCAGATGGCGTACCGAATCGCGGATTTTCGTCGAAGTTGATTAGCTTGCACTAGCGCGGGGTGCTCGTTCGCGGAAGGCGGGAAAAATATGGTGGGATGCAGGCAGGTCGCACGAGGACTGTTCGTCATGGCGGCAATTCGAGACTCGCGCGACCGCAGACATGGGCCTCTGTAATTTCCTGCGTGCCTATAGCTTATCTACTAAGTCGAATATTTGCCAATCAAAGACTCTTTGCGGCAGGGTAACTCAAAAGTTCAATTTGCGGTGTCTTGGAGCAGTCGCACGATGGCCTTCCAAGGC
>CAYPLE010000004.1:12962-116755 GCA_964411445.1 uncultured Pirellulaceae bacterium | reverse complement strand
GCCTTCCAAGGCCGTCGCCGAACGACTTACGTCAATCGACGGCCGGAAGGCCATCGTACGATATCGTACTTTGAATAAATGAGTGTCCCTGCTCTGTGCGGCCGTTTCCGGGCCGATTCTCAGCCGATTCCGAGCAGTGCTCGTCCCGGCCGGTCGAGCTGCTTAACTAGCTTGCAAAAAGTGGTTTGCCCCGTTCGTGGCGGCAAGCGGTGCATTTCGTATTCCGCCAGCGGGTTATTCGGCTGTGTCGAGATATGGGTCCTGGCCAATTTCACGCTGCATTTTCGTACGTTCTCGTTCATGATGCAGGAGCATCATCCGGTCACGGAAGTGCTTACGTTCGACGCGCCGCTGAGCTTTGCGAAACAGAGGAGCCCAAGAGTGGAACGGTCCTGAATTGGTGCGACCGTTTTCGGCGTAGGCTTCCGCTTTGCGGTTTCCGTAACCGCCGCGGAGGATGTCATCGTCAAGGGAGAGATATTGTCGGTAACTGCCTGGATCGCCTTGGCGACCACAACGCCCAATGAGCTGGCGGTCAATTCTCGCAGCATCGTGTAGTTCGGTGCAAATGACGTGCATTCCACCGATCTCGCGGATGTCATCTTCCAGTTTGACGTCTGTACCGCGGCCGGCCATGTTAGTTGCTACGGTAACGCGGCCGCGTTTGCCCGCACCAGCAACAATTTCGGCTTCGCGTTCGATTTCGTTTGCATTGAGCACTTGGTGTTCTATGCCGGCGTTCTCAAGCATTTTGGATAGGACCATCGACTTGTCGATAGATCGCGTGCCGATCAAGATCGGTCGGCCTTGACTATTGAACTCGCGCACTTCTTCAACGATGGCTTCGAACTTCTGCTCCATGGTACCGAAAACTTGGTCTTTCAAGCGTTGCCGCCTGGGTGGCCGGTTGGTGGGTACTTCGACCACAGGCGTTTTGTAGATTTTTCGCAGTTCGGGAGAGCTCGTGGAAGCCGTACCGGTCATGCCTGCGAGGTGCCGGTAGCGTTGGAACAAGTCTTGCACCGTGATGCGGGCGGCTTGTCCGGTGGGCACGCTTACCTCAATGCCTTCTTTGGCTTCGATCGCTTGGTGGATTCCGTCTCGCCACTTTCGCCCTTCTGCCAATCGGCCGGTAAATTCGTCAACGATTACAATTTCATCGTCCCGCACAACATATTGTCGATCACGAATAAATTCTCGGTGAACCTTTATGGCTCGCTCGATATACTCGTACAAGTCCACGAGTGGAACGATGCGCATGAGGTCATCGCGAGGGAGAGCACGAACAAGCGAGCGCCCGCGCCCGGTGAGTTCAATTTTGCGGGTGTCGTCTTCGAGGGTAAAGTGTTCTTCGAATTCAAACTTGTCCGCGTGCTCGCTAGCCCAGCGGAAAGTTGCAATCACGGTCTCACGCGTCTCGTCTCCCAGCGATCCGATGATAAGAGGTGTTCTAGCTTCATCAATTAGAATGCTGTCTGCTTCATCCACCAACGCAAAGTGCATGGTTCGCTGAACGGGTTCATCACCAGAACTGCTCCAGCGCTCCGAACTGCCTTCGCCGAGGAAGTCGCTTTGAATCCTTCCTTGGGCGCGAAGTAGCAGGCGGTCACGCAGGAAGTCAAAGCCAAACTCCTTGGCAGTGCCATAGGTGATATCGCAGGCATAGGCCTTGCGGCGTTCGTCTTGAGAACTGTCGGTCAACACGATGCCAACGGTAACACCGAGTGTGTCGTAGAGTGGCCTCATCCAATCGGCGTCCCGTTCAGCCAGGTAATCATTGACGGTCGACAGGTGAGCGCCGTGACCAGCCAAACAATGAAGGTATAGTGGCAATGTGGCGGTAAGCGTTTTTCCTTCACCGGTCTGCATTTCAGTGATGCAGCCGTCGTACAAAGCGGCTCCACCGGTAATCTGGACATCGAAGTGTCGCATGCCAAGAGAACGACGACCTGCTTCCCGGACGAGCGCGAATGCTTCGGGCAGCAAATCGCCCAGCGATTCTCCACTCATCGCCCGGTAGCGAAGTGAGCGGCTTTCCTTCTTCAGCTCTTCGGGCGTAAACTCGCGCGTTCGAGATTCGAGCGATGCGACTTTTTGTAATGCGGCCAGCCAACGATTCAGGCGGATCTTTCCGGCGCCAGGAACGGCCCAGCCGGCAGCAATCCGCGGTTTGCTTGGCAATCGCCCGCTGTCTTTGGGGATCGGAGCTGCCATGGCGGCAGCGACTTGGTCGGCAACCTGAGTCGTGCTAATGGCAGTTTCGTTTTCAGCAGTCGGTGACTCGTTCATTCGTCTCTTTGTCGCAGATGATTGCTGGAGTTGATCCGTGGTTCAAACGCTGCCGTAGCAGCCAAGGCGCTTGTCGCCGCAAGTGCGCGACGCTGACTTTATGTTACCCGAGCCGTGCAAAACCAATACGGATTGCAGGCTTGGAAACCCCGTTTCACTGCGGAAAAGCCTATCGATTGTGCTCAAAAATCCGGCTTTGTGAATCTGGGGGGATTGAGGGGAGTGTGCCGGAAGTGCTTTTTTTGCTCGAAGTACGGACCGTGCTGGCCGATCTACGATTAACGACCCTGACGCTTGATCCGTCCAGCGAGATACAAAATGAAAATCACGAATCTACTGCTTTCTCTAACCTTGGCGGGTTTCTGCTTCCAGCAAGCGTCCGCTCAGGTATCCCATCCACAAGCTCCTGCTCCCAGTGCTGCACGGCACATCGGCGACGGGGTCCGCAGTATCGGAGACACCAATCGGTATGTCCCTGGTAGTGACGACGTGCGGCCAGCTGAGTTCCTTCCTGATGAAGAAAGCAGCATGGTTAGCCCTGCAGGTGCTTTCAACATGGGAATGCTAGCTCCGACGGCATCATCGTCTCGCATGCGATCCCGCAGTGCATGCAACAGCCGCAGCGGCTGGCTGACTGCCGAATCACTGTTGTGGTTCAGTGAGCAGCAAAATGCTCCCGCTTTGGTGACGACAGCCGATCAGGGAACGTTGCCAGTTGCTGGAGCAAACGGCGTTACGACTGCCTTTGGCGGACCTGACGGAATCGATCGAGGAATCATTCCTGGCTTCCGTCTCGAAGCTGGAATGTTCATTGATAGTGATGAAAAGATTGCTGCCGTTGGCCGCGTCTACGGCATCTTCCAAAACGAAGCCTCCTACTCGGCGAGCAGCACGGGTGGAACGCCAAGCCTCGGCTTGCCATTCTACAACTTGCAATCCCAACAACCAGACGCTTTCCTAGTAGGCTACCGCACTGGCGGTGGCGTCTTGGCTTCTGAAGGTACCGTGAACGCACGCAGCGACCTTCAAATGCTAGGTGCCGAAGGAAGCTTGCACCTTCTTCTGAGCCGTTCGAGCAAACACCGAGCAGACATGTTGGTCGGCTACACATACAACCGTCTCAACAACTCGATCGGAGTTGTGTCGCAGTCAACCGACTTCGCTCCAGCCAACGGCATCCCAGACGGAACCGTGTTCGACATCAACGACTTGTTTGAAACCGAAAACACGTTCCACGGGGCTCACCTGGGAGTGTTGAGTAGTGTTACCGCGAGTCAAATCAGCCTAACGACGCTTGCCAAAGTTAGCTTTGGTAGCATGAGTCAAACTGCAGCTGCTCGCGGCTTCACCACAGAGACATTCAATGGCTCCGCATCAACGTCTGCGGGCGGCATCCTGACGCAAGCGAGCAACATTGGTTCGCAGAGTAGAAATCAATTCGCCTTCATCCCAGAACTGGGCATCAAGCTCGGCTACCAAGTTAACGATAACGTCAACTTGTCCGTCGGCTACACATTCATGTTCTGGTCAACTGTTGCACTTGCTGGCGACCAAATCGACACCACTGTCGACTTGACTCAAGCCGCCGCTCGACCAGCACCAATGTTTGAGGATTCCACCTTCTGGATGCAAGGAATCGATCTCGGATTGTCCATCGACTACTAAAGCCGATTGACCATTAGCAGAACACAGAAATGGGCTGGGAGTCGAATGACTACCAGCCCTTTCTGCGTTGATACACATGCGGCAGCAGTATGGCGAATGATCAGAAACCTGAGTTCAACGCCTTCGTCGGAACAGAAAAGCACCGGAGATGGCTAGAACGCAGATGCTGCTTGGCTCTGGCACTGCTGAAATAATGTTCATTTGCAACGGCACGCCTGCAAAAGAACTGCTTCGAAACGTGCCTTCCCGGAACTCCGAAATGGGAATGTCTAAAATGACCGAGCCGTTCCAAGAGATTGAATCGCCACTGGAAATCGCAACATCATTCGTACCGATGGACAACGCAAAAACATCGCCTTTCGAATTGTCGGCGAGGTAAACTCCATCGGCTTGTTGAGTCACCTTGTCAATCGTTACGGCAACACCGACGAAATCGGTCCAACCAGCCTTAATGCTCGACGTGAAATCAAACGCTCCGCTACCGTCGCCACGCCACGAACGATCCGCCTTTTGATTTGGGTTTCCATTGTTTCGTCCCTGGAACTCGTCTGCCGAGGTCGCCGTCACGGTTCCGATCGTGGAAAACACCCAGCGAGTCTTGCCGTCAGCCGTGGGCGAAATATCGAGAATGAGATCAGCCCTCAATGGACTGGCCAGCATTGCAACGATGAATGGTAAAAAGACGTACCGAGAAATCAAAGAATTAGCCTCCAATGAAGTCCGTTTGCGACCATCATTCCCTCAAAAGACCAAGAGACTAGTCTATTTGGGGGTTGCCGCAACTCCAAATGGATAGCGTTTTTCGCGCAGAAGTTCCGCAATCAAATCCAAAATACAAGCGGATTCTCGGAATTGCCTTCAAGGAACTTGGCGCTTTTGCTCTACACCGTTTGGCCGTCTTTAAGGTGGACGATCGCATCGCAATCATCGGCAATCGCCTCATCGTGGGTCACCATGACGATGGTTAGATCGTCGTCACGATTGAGCTCTGCCAAGAGCTGGAGAATCTGCTCGCCGTTTTCACGATCAAGGTTTCCTGTTGGTTCGTCAGCCAGCAGCAATTCGGGGTCGGAGATGAGTGCTCTGGCAATTGCGGTCCGTTGCATTTCGCCACCGGAAAGTTCGCCTGGCTTGTGATGCATGCGGTGCTTCAATCCAACTCGATCCAGCAGCTCAATGGCTCGAGTTCGTAGTGCGTCACGGTTGCGGAAGTAATTCCACACACCGTTGCGGATCATTAGCGGCATCAATACGTTCTGCAACGCGGTGACCTCTGGGAGGAGGTGGTAGAATTGGAAGATCATTCCAAGTTTCTCGTTGCGGAATCGGTCTCGCTTCTTGCGAGATAGATTGTCGATGCGTTCGCCCGCGAAGGTGATTTCTCCTGAATCGGGAGCATCCAGAGTGCCCAGTAGGTGCAGTAGAGTGCTCTTCCCAGATCCGCTCTGTCCGAGGATTGCAGTAGTCTTGCCCTGGACCGCGGTGAAATCGCATCCCTTCAGCACGGGGACTTCTAGATTGTTTTGACGATACGATTTGTAAACATTCGTCGCCTCCAGCAAATACGGCTTGGCAACTCGCAGGGTGGTACCGTCTGCTTTACCTTGGATGTCGCCTTCCTGAATTCGGCGGCGAGGACGGTTCGGAGTGTCAGCACTTGGACTGGTAACATTCATTGATTCAGTTCCCAAACGAAGCAGGCGTGATCGTATTTTCGCAAATGAGCATTTTCGCCACTGCGACTTCTAGGTTTTGCGAGCTTATTCGTATCGCAGTGCACGCACTGGATGCATTCTCGCGGCACGAATGGATGGAAGAACACTGGCAAGTACCGCAATTCCCACTGCCCCGATCATGACCCAGATGACCATAGCCGGGTGAACGATCGTCGGAATGGAGTCAAAATAGTAAACGGTTGGGTCGAACACTTCTTGTCCAGTAAAATACTCCAGCAAGTCGGCGACTTCATTGATTTTGGCTACGAAGATCAGCCCGGCTACAGCTCCAACTCCGGCTCCAAAGGTTCCAAGGAGCACACCGTATCCGACGAAAACCGACGCAACGCCTTGACCACTGGCTCCTAGGCTTTTCAAAATGCCAATGTCCTTGGTCTTCTCGACAACGATCATGAAGAAGGTGGCGAGGATGCCGAAGCCTGCAACTGCAATGATCAAGAATAAGAGAATGTTCAGGATGGTCGTTTCCATTTGAACCGCGGCCAGCAGTGGGCCTTGCAGGTCACGCCAAGTGTTGATGCTGAGTCCAGTTTCCCGAGCGGGGAACGCGCGGCGGAGCGTATCACGCACCGAATCGAGATCTGCGCCGGGTACGAGTTTTAATTGGATCGAGCTGATTCCGTCACGCATGCCCCGCGCGGCTTGCAAACGTTGCAGGGGGACGAACGCAAAGGACGAGTCGTATTCGCTCATCTGACTTTCGTAAAAGTCGACAACTGTAAAGCTTTCAAACAAGGCGTCAGGGCGTGATCCTGCTGAAGGGAATGTTATCTGCACATCGTCGCCAGGCCGTGCGAAATAGTGGTCCACGACTTCACCGTCCATGCGATAGCGAGTCGATGCGATGCTGATGCCCAACACGATTCCCGTGTGCTGTGACTCTTCAGGGTCAAATATCGATGCCGCTTCTTCCTCTCGCGAAATGACTTGGTCATAGGCCGGCGCGCCGTCTGAGGGCCGCGATGAATTGGCTGCTGCAATGGAGGACGCCGACGTTGCATCAGGCGAAGATTCATATGGCGATGGTGGGAACGCTAACTTGTTCTCCTCATTCTCCTGGGTTGCCTGAGTTGCCGGAGTGTTGGAAGGCTCACTCTGGTTGGCCATCGGAGGTGGAGCTAGCCCCATTTGCTGTTGCTGCTGCATGGAAGCATCAATGGACGCTTGTAATCGCTCGTTGCGTTCAGTGATTTCTCGGATGCGTTTTTGCTGCTTCGCTTTGACGCGACGGAATTCCCACCCCGATGCAGGGAAGCTATCACGGTCGGGCGCGTATCCGCTCTCATGCAAGTCGAAGGATATGTTCTCTCGGTTCTCGGGGTGCAACAAGTACTTACGAAAGTCGCTGACTTTGGCGTAGGTCTCGGTATCGATGCCGATTAGATTGATTTGTCGCGTAATCTGTTCGCCCTGGTGATCAATGTTGATCATCGCTGGAACATGCACAACGGTCGTCATGCCGGCCAGTTGATCACCGACCAGTGCGTGGATTCTTTTTTGAACTTCCTCGTGACCTTGAAGGCCGCTGGAAGCATGGCTCTCGACTACGATGTCAGACAGAATGCCGTGCATGCGCTCTTGCATCTGAGTCGTAAAGCCGTCCATGACGCTGTTCACAATGATCAGTGTTGCCACGCCTAGTGTGACGCTGACAACGCTGGCCAGTGCAATGTAGCGAGTGCGAAGATATCTCCAGCATAGGAGCCATCGATACATGGGGACCTTCCTTGACTTCGATTGATTTTCCTCGCCGTCCGACGCGCGAGGAATGATTCCTGTCCGGCATGACTTGCCAGGAGATTGAGACATTCCGGCAAGCTACAAAGACGACATTAGCGATCGAGACCGCTCGTCGGAACGCCAATTCAATGCCAGCAAAAGTGTGCGGGGCGTGAACGACTCGTCATTTGGAACTTCCACAGGCTTGCATTGTGGGCTTGTGACTAAGAAGTTGGTTTCTTCGCGTTTTTTTCTTCAGCGAAAGAGCGACGCGCAGCTTCGGGAAGAGCGCTGCGGTAGCTAGCAAGCGACGAGAACGCGTCCAGCATTGCGAGCAAGACACACATCATCACCAGTGTCATGATGACACACCACAGTAGAATCCATGCCTGACTGCCTTTGGTCCTGGGCACGAAGGCGGCCGAGAAGACGAGGCAGCCGATCAAACCGAGTAGGCAATTGTTGGCAAATCGGATGATGGCTTGGAATCGCGTCCACCGCGCGATACTGCGTTGAGAGTCTTCTGCCATCGAATCGTCACTCCAGTCGGGGATGCGGAGCCGCGAAAGCGCAAGTCCGGCACCTACCAGGAGCACGCCAACCGTGATGCAGGCGAATTCTAGCAATGTAATGACCTCTTCCGACAATTAGGTTGGACGTTGGAGACCCATCTGGGCATTCTACTGATAATTCAAGCAGCCGCTGGTGGATGTCTCAGTTTACTTCGGCGGAAAGAACTGATGATGGCCACGTTTGGCGGCCGCGTGAGTCTCTGGCAAGTCCTGTTCGATTCCGGGATCACCTTGTAACGCCATCCATTCGTCTAGCTCAGTTGAGAGTCGCGCCAGCACGTTCGCGTACTGAGGATTTCCTGCCAAATTATTCATCTCGTAAGGATCGACCTCTAGATCGAATAATTGCTCCGGAGGGCGAGTTGTATAGCGTTTGACCAAATCGTAGGTGCGTTGGCTGTTGGCTGATTCCCATACCCACGATTGCCAGTACGGATTATTGAGCTTGCCGTCGCCTTTGACCCCCATCAGGTGTTTTTCGATGTAAATTTCTTTTGGCGTCAGGTTGCGGATATAGTGATATCGCCCGTCCGAGATGGATCGAATTGGGAAAGCTGGACCTTCGGGAATGTTGTTGTGCATGCCATACACGTAATCCCGTTGGCTTGTTCCTTCATCAAGAAGCACGTTCTTGAAACTCATGCCGTCAACGGGCAGCGTTGCGGGATCGCCGCCCGACAACTCGACTAAGGTCGGTGCCACGTCGGCATACTGAACCAAGTCTGCTTTCCGACCGGGGGGAATTTTCCCTGGCCAGCGCACGAACAAAGCCGTATGGACTCCGGTGTCAAAATTCGTCCATTTGCAACCAGGGAACTGGGCACCCTGCTCGGATGTGAAAATCACAATCGTGTCCTTGGACTTACCCGATTGCTCCAAGGTATCGAGGACTTGCCCAACTTGGTTGTCCATGTAGCTGATTTCAGCCAGATAGCGCCCAAAGCTTGTTCGCGTCAGCGGCGTGTCGGCAAGGTTAGGCGGTAACTGGATCTTCGCCGGAGGGTATTGTTTAGGATCTCCCATCACCCAGGGCACATGCGGCTCAACCAACGCAACAATTAAGCAGAAAGGGGCGTCTGCTCGAGACATGAATTCTTCGGCCGCGGATATCTCCAAATCTCTGGTTGGATCCCGGACGCAATTCTTTTCAAAGCCAGCCACACTCTCGAATGGAAATGCGGCGGCCGGCGCAACGTGTACTTTTCCTGCCAAACCAACTCGATATCCCTGATCACCCAGGTAATGTGGTAGGCTCTTTGTCATAGGGCGACTGGCGGAGTGGTTCCAAGCACAGCCGTTTCGTAGCGGATACTGGCCGCTGTACAATTCTGCGCGGCATGGTTGGCACATCGCCGAACATAGGTAAGCTCGATCGAAGACCATGCTCTGCCGTGCGAGTGCATCCAGGTTTGGAGTCTTCGCGTTTGCACCACCATACGCCGGCAGGTCGTTGAAGGTGCAGTCGTCAGCCATGATGATCAAGATGTTTGGCTTGTCCGCCACAACCCACTGTGTCGCAGTGGCCCAAACGCAAAGAAGCGTGACAATTCGCAGAAGATACAATGGGACGGCTTTCGATTCAGGAAGAGCGGCTCACGGCAAGACTGCTTTATGGTATTCGACAATGGATACCGATATCAAGGCGCAGCCCAATTGAGGCAGGGCCACTCATTTATTCAAATTACGATATTGTACGATGGCCTTCCAACCAAGGCCGTCGATTGACGCAAGTCGTTCGGCGACGGCCTTGGAAGGCGCCTTGGAAGGCCATCGTACGACTTCTCCAAGGCACCGCAAATTGAACTTTTGAGTTACCCTGCCAATTGAGGTAACGTAAAACCACGATTCAAGGTCTCGCCCAGCGCGTCGAGCACGCAGCGCAATCTCGACTTGTTCCAAAGCTCTGCTTAGTGCTGTTTTGTCGTGGAGGTTCAGCCTCGCCCCTCTAGATTGTCAGCATCAGTGCTCTGACTTTTGAGGCGGGTTGCGTTGGACTAACGAGTTGCACCTAGATAGAAGCCGAAGATTTGTCGTTCGTCAGTGTCTGCCTTCAAAATTGGGTAGGCAAAGTCGAGTGCAAGTGGTGCTGGGCCAAGAGCTGGAATGCTGAGTCGCAGTCCTGCACCCAGGGAAAGGCGGATGTTGTCGCTGGTGATGGTCAAGTCACGTTCAACCGTTCCCGCATCAGCAAACAGGACGCCGCGATACAGGTCGTCTTGGGTAATTGCAAACCCGTACTCCAAACTGCCCAGGAGCATTAACTCTCCACCGACTTCGACATCCATCTCGCGTGGGCTGGCACCTCGAAAATCAAATCCTCGAATCGTACTGAGTCCACCGGCGTAGAAGTTCTCAAAAATGGGCGTCTGGGAACCTGTGACGCCAAATCGTACAGAGGAAGCTAGTGTTTGTATCCCGGTACTGGGGTCAACATCGCTTGTCCCCACTATCCGGTGGTTGCTCCAATTGATTTGCCCTCTCGAGAAGTCGTACTCACCAAAGACCTGATCAAACACCAGCTCCAACAAACTTCCTTGACGAGACATGAAGGGGGAATCGCGAGTGTCGTGAGCCAATTTGAATCGTGCCCGATATACGTCGTTGCTCCCGAGTGCGGCGTCTAGGTCCGCGACGCCTGCTTTGCTCGGACGAAACACAATGACGTCTTCCAAGCGAATTTCTGAACTGAACGACAAATTGCGGGTGATCTCATTGCCGATCTGGATTCGGCCACCGCCGCGTTGCTCGTGCCAATCACGTAGGCCACGCGTGTAGTAGAACCCACCGATCGATAGACTGTAGGGCTGATTGCCAAGCAGATTGGGTTGAGTCCAATTGACGCTGTAGCGTTGAACTTCGTTTCCTGGCATAAGCTCAATTCTGAGCAGTTGTCCGCCACCGTAGAACAGGTTTGGACCCGGAGTCCACTCGCGCCAGTCGAAATTTCGTTCCTCGAGGATTACCTGGCCTGCGACGCCAAGTTCGCTGTTGACCGTTCCACCGATCATGATTCGCCCTGTTCGTTTTTCTTGCAGATAAACGTCCAACGGGGCGATGCGCTCGCGCGGCCCAAGCGGCGGTGGGGCTACACCAGGTGTCGGCGAGAATGCGTAGGGGTTCTGCGGACCAGCGAGTGCACCGGGGGCCAGGAATCCTCCATAGTCACTTGGACTTGGCGACCCAGGATAGGCTTGTTGTCCCGAGTAGACGCTGGGGGCTGAGTAAACTGGAGGGTTCTGCGGGTATTGAGGAGCAACAGGTTGTTGTGCGTACGGCTGCCCATAAGGCTGGTATGGCTGCGTTGCAGGCGGCGCGTATGGCTGAACACCGTTGGGATAGGCGGGGGCTGCGACGCCTGGTGTGCCGCCGATAGGCGGGGAAACCTGTACTGGTGGAAAGGACTGAACGCTGGGCGGTTGATACCCCGCTGGCCGCACCCAGCCAATACTGCCGCTCGATGATTGAGGCTGTTGAAACTGCTGGGAATTCGTTGCTGATGTTCTTGTCTGCTGCTCGTCCCACTCGGAGGCTTTCATGGGAGAGCGATATAGGTCGCTGGTGCCTGCAGTGTGGTTGTTCCGCTGCGGAGCCCCAGAGGTTGGCTGACTAGATGATTGTTGCGCGCAGCAGCTTTGGAAACCGCATGCAATTGCAACAGCAAATGCGGTCGGTGCAACCAAAGCCAAAGCGAACTTGCGTAACAACAGCTCAGCCAAGCACTCGTCCCGAAAACCAAAGATTCCAACTTTAGGTAATCCGCCTGCTTGCGCGGATTTTTCACGATAAAGTTGGTTCTAGTAAATCAGCCACGAGCGCAGAAGGCTAAAAAACATCGCTGCAATGCTAGCGAAGCTTGCTGACTGCTATTGTTCGATTTCGATTCGGCCTGATTCGTCGTCGTCCTTGCCGGACGGTTCAAATTCGAAACTAAGATGCTCAGCGATGGAATCAGCCAGTGCGCCGAGTTGCTGACACGTGAAGAAAGCCAAGACGGGCAAGAAGAAGCCCGCGACAGCTCCGCCGATCGGCCCGGCTGCCAACGATAAATACCAAAGCAGCGTAGTCGTTCCAAAGGCGATGAGCGTTTTCAAGTAGTAGCCGCCCCAAGCTTCAGCAGCGTCGCGCATCGAGCGTATTACCGCAGATGAAATAGGCTGCATGATGCTTCCGTTGTCCATCATCGACAGCATGAATACAGGAAAGAGGGCGAAGGTTGTTGCCATGATGGCCGTGATTTGGACGGTACCTCCCAGTGCAAGCGTACGGCCCATGAAGCTGCCAACGAAAAAGCCCGGCAGGATTGCCGCCGCCAATGCCGCAAAAATGAGCAGCACGTCTCCAATGTTGTCGAATAGATTGAACCCTGGCCATTCGCTCACCTTTGCTTCGCGGTTGGCAACCGATTCGATGAGTGCAAGACAACCACTCAGCATGGGCATCGCAAAAAGGATGCCAATGACCGGACCGACGATCCCGGTAAGTAGCACGAGCCCTTTGCCGAAAGCGCTTTCTGCATTCTCAACTGCGAAGATGGCCACTGCAAAGAGCAGTCCGTAGACAAGTCCGTATCCGATCACTTGGGCAACACAGATTGGGTCTCGGAAGCATCCGAACGTTCTGTGGAGAAATGTCGTGGTGTCGAAATCACCGGGATAAAGGTCATCAATTTCGTCTTCGGTGATTTGTTGCTGTGCTTTCTCAAGCAGGCCGGCTGCTTGCGTCCGTTGACGTTGCTCCTGAGTAATGACGCTCTCGTCGGCTGCAGCCAGGGCGACGTCTGGTCCGCTGGAATAGACAGGCTTTTTCTTCTTGTTCTTTTGAAGCTGCGTTGGTGTTGGAGGTGGAACTTTGAAAACGTCGTAGCAATCAGGGCACTTAAGCGGTTTTCCGCTCTGGCTCAGCCGAACGTATTGAGCCGTTCCACATGTAGAGCAAGTAACTCGATACTCTGGATTCGTTTCCTCCGGTTCATCCTCTTCAGTCAAGGTAAGGGCATCATCGTCGGCCCCAAGAGCATCGCCGAGATTGTCCGTACCAAGGTGAGCGGCCAACACGTCTTCGACCTTTGACTTGGCCGGTGGAGCATCGGCGGGCTCAAGTGCTTCAAGTTGCAAATCGTCATCAAAAATACTTGGCAGTGGCTTGTTGCCCGTGTCGTCGCCGGCACCCTCCGCGTTTGGGCCTGCCGGTTTCTTGGTTGCCGGTTTCTTGGTTGCCGTAGCCGAGCGATCTGCAGCAGTGACACTTGCCGGGACTGCTTCCGATGAAGTCCTTTCCGGAACAGCGGTTTCTGTCGCGGTGGATTCAATCGATAAATCGTCGTCAAAGGGGATTGGCGCGTTGGGGTCGTCGAAAGCTGTCTCCGATGCAATCTTGGGAGCTTCTGCGACTTGCTTCGTTGTTTGCTTTGGATCCGCTATTTGCTTGGGCTGGGCCACCGCGGGTTCGCCGACGCGTTTTTTCGCGGTGCTGAGTTCCTTCTTTCGTTTTTGGTCTTTTTGTTCGCGAATCGAATTCGCATGCTCGTGCCGATCGGCCAGGTCACCAATGGCTGGGGCGCCTAATGCACCATCCAAGGACAGCCAATCATCGTCGGGCTTAGGCGCCGCAGCTTTGGAGCCTGGCACGCGAACGACGGCCTTGCAGCCGGGGCATTTTACTTTCCGTCCGGCGATTTCCCCTCCAGCTTTCAGCTTCTTGCTGCACTGCGGACACTGGAATTCGAGTCTGTCTTCCTTGGAATTTGGCACTTCTTTGGCAACTCCGAGCCCGACAGAAAAAGCCCTGCCGGAAACTCAAACGAGACACGAAAACGGGCAAAGGAAAGCTCTGCGAATAAGATACTTTTTTCTGAGCTGGGCATCGCAGTGGGGCACACGCCCGTTCATCTAGATTACACGCTACCAATCACGTTTGCCAGTATCCGGGCCGCAGCGGTAGGGTGAATCAGAATTTGAATCTCGGTAATTAGCCGTTGAGAGCCAGCTCTCGGTTTTGCATGAGAAAGCACGCATGGCGTGTGGTGACGGATGCCCCAGCATCAAACTTAGATTGGCACTGACCGCGGCCCCGCTGGGCCCGGCAAACACGGATGGCGGCGAATAATCTAACAATCATCAACGCTGCGATTGGGGCACAAAAAAACCGTGGAGGATTCTCCACGGTTTTTGAGGTTCAGTCTTCATTCTGTGCCGCAGCAAGCGAGCAAACGACATCGAAGCGAGGCGATCTTAGAAGCGATAACGCGGGTTGTTCCGGTCAAAGTCTTCGTCCTTCAGCCCAACGTTCAGTTTGATGTTCTGATAGGTGTACTCTTCCATGATCTGTCCCTGGGTGCTTCCTGGCGATGCTGGCCAGTCATAAGCACAGTAGCGAACAGGAATCTGGAATTCGTTGTCGATGAAGATTTCAGCTTGGTAGAAGTCGAAGTAGGAGCGCCGCACGGGATGCTCAACTTTCAGGACCGTGCACTCGCGACGTCCAACTTTGGCACCCTGCAAGAACTCAACCTTGCACTCGCCACGTTGACGATCACGCTCGCCCTTTTCGATCAACTTCGCGACGAGGTTTTCGATGCCGACTTCGGTGATCGGGTAGCGTTGGCCACGCATCGCCATCATGCCATTCGGGTCTAGGTCGACCGTTGGCAGGAACCGGCCCTTCACACCACCTTCGTGAGCGACGAGCTTCCCGTTGTTCTGGTTTTCAACGTAGATGACCTCCCGTCCTTTAACGGCGGCGGGCTTCAGGAAGGTCATGTAAACGCTAAACGGTGTTTGGATGCGTCCGCCGACAACCTTGCGGTTGCGTACTTTCACACCCATATACTCGTACTCGCCCAGCGTCCCGCCAACCAATTCTCGTTTGATGAGAATGGCAGTGTAGTCTTTAATATTGGCCTGAACGTTCTTCAAGCTGGCGTAGGCAATGCGCAACGCCGGATCAAGTGGGTGTTCTTGCTCAACTCGAGGAGCTCCGGCGGTGCTCTTGGAAATTCGAGCAACCGGTTCCGTCGTGCCCTGCGGAGGTTCTTGGGCAATCGCAGGCATCGCAATCGCGGCAGAGCCTAAGGCGGCGGATACGGTAAAGAATTTTCGACGGTCAATTGGCTTCATCGAATCGCCCTTCCTTGGGAAACTGTATTCTGTTTGGCCCACGGCAATCAATTGCGACAGATAAAGTGAAACAAAAGCCGCGTGGAATTTCAATTGTGCAAGTGGTTATCGAACCAGGGTGCTTGCCTGCGCCAGCGATCTCTGCTGAGGTCGATTGATGATCAAAGTTGTCACATTTGGAATCGCTAGCAAATCTTGTGATTCCCCAGCCCTGCAGGGTATCAACCTCTTGAGGTGTAACGCTATCCCAGTTGAAGCGTTCATGCTTCAAGGTGCCGCGTTGACTCACAAGAGTGATTGCTGCGAACAATCCGTTGCTAGCAAATGCTGTCGTCGTACTACTCGCTCCACTTCAAGGTCGACCGTGCACACGTTCGACGGTTTGGCCAACGAACGCCTTTGCGGGTGATTTCTCAATTCAATGGTCCAACCGTCATCGCATTCAACACAACCGCTTCAGTTTTACTTGCCATCAGTTCTGTTCTGCACTACGGCTTCCCAATCAGTCGGTGAGCACGCACGACAGCCACTCTTAGATTGACTTTATATTCCAACCTGAATTCCCGGCGTGATGCCAGTCGTCGAACTGCAACTACATTTTGCGGACATTCACACTTCGACTGTTACCCAGCGACTCTTACCCAGCGACTCGCGTCTCGATATCAAACTCAGCAGCGCTCGCAAACGCAGTGATTGTTCCACTGATGAGATCGGATAGAATCTGCGGCACGGAATGTAGAGCTCGAGGTGGTCTGTTTCTTGCTGATTAGGCGACGAGGAATCGAATGCTGTTGAAGAACCAAATTCTGGTGTTGTTGGCTTTGGTAGCCGCCTTGATTGTCGAGGCGATTGGGAATCCTGCAGCAGCCGCTAAGCCGAATATCCTGTTCATCTTTACCGACGATCATGCTTCCCATTCGATCAGTGCCTATGGATCGAAGATCAACGAGACTCCGAATATTGATCGCATCGCTCGCGAAGGCATGCTGTTTCGGCGATGCTACGTTCCTAATTCAATATGTGGTCCGGTTCGTGCCGTGATTCAAACGGGGAAGTACTCGCACGCAAACGGTTTTCTGGTCAACGGGAACAAGTTTGATGGCTCGCAGCAGACATTTCCAAAGCTGTTGCAAGGCCTCGGGTATCAAACGGCCGTGATTGGCAAATGGCATTTGGGCGAACACATGCCGCCGCAGGGATACGATTATTCCGAAGTACTGATTGGCCAAGGGCCGTACTACAATCCGCCGATGCTCAAGAATGGGCAGAAGACGACGCACACTGGCTACACAACGGACATCATTACCGACCTCGCACTCACTTGGTTGGATGAGTCACGCGAAAAAGACAAGCCATTCATGCTGATGTACCAGCACAAGGCGCCTCACCGAAATTGGCAGCCTAGCCCAAAGCACTTGACGATGTATGACGATGTCGAGATTCCCGAGCCAGCAACACTCTTCGATGACTACTCTGGGCGTGCTTCTCCAGCGAGTACGCAGGATATGTCTATCGAAAAGACGATGACGGCCAGCGACCTGAAGCTGGTCGCACCGAAGAATCTTACGCCAGAACAGCTAGAAGCGTGGAACGCTGCCTACGAGCCGAAGAATGAGGCATTTCGTAACGCGAAGCTGAGTGGCAAGGAGCTTGTCCGTTGGAAGTACCAGCGTTACGTAAAAGACTATTTGCGATGTGTTGCCTCGGTGGATGACAATATTGGCCGGGTTCTCGATTATCTTGATGAGTCCGGATTGGCCGACAACACGATTGTGGTTTACAGCTCAGACCAAGGATTCTACTTGGGAGACCATGGATGGTTCGATAAACGGTGGATGTATGAAGAATCGTTGCGAACACCATTGATTGTTAAATGGCCCGGTGTGACGCCGAAAGGATCTGTCAATGATCTGATCGTCTCGCCGCTCGACTTCGCTGAAACCTTCATTGATGTTGCCGGCGGAAGTATACCGGCGGACATGCAAGGCATGAGTATGGTCCCGCTTTTGAAAGGTGAAGCACCCAGCGATTGGCGAAAGACGTTCTACTACCACTACTACGAATTTCCGGGATGGCATGATGTTCGTCGCCACTACGGAGTAACGGACGGGCGTTTCAAGCTCATTCACTACTACGAAAAAGATGTAAACGAGTGGGAGTTGTTTGATTTGGCAAGCGACCCAAACGAATTGAAGAGCCAGTACGGTCAACCCACTGTCGCGGCCGAACAGGCTCGATTGTTGGCTGAGCTGGGACGGCTGCGGACGATGTATGACGTGCCCTTGGTGGATCCTCCGGAATCGCTCCGTGGCGGCCAAGACAATCCTACGAGTGCGAAAATACGCAACGATAAATAGCTGATCGAATGACACGCTCCGCTCGAGCGGAGCGTCAAATTACACCGTTTTGCATCACGATTATAGACGCTACGCTTCCGCGGAAAACTCATGAGTGATCACACAAGAATCGAAATTGCTGGCGGAGACCAATTGCCGACAGTTGGGCTTGGCCTTTGGAAAATCGAAAATGCAGCGACGGCCGATATGGTCTACGCTGCGATCCAAGCTGGGTATCGGCATTTGGACGCTGCCTGCGATTACGGAAACGAAAAGGAAGCTGGTGAGGGTATTCGAAGGGCGATTGCGGATGGATTGTGCACCCGAGACGATTTGTGGATCACCAGCAAGCTGTGGAATACGTACCATCACGCTGAGCACGTCGCTCCAGCGGCGAAGAGATCGTTGGACGATCTCGGTATCGAACGTTTCGACCTGTATTTGGTGCATTTCCCGATTGCCCTAAAATACGTGTCGATCGAACAGCGGTATCCACCAGGATGGTTCTACGATCCCGACTGCCCTGCTCCACGCATGGAAGTGGATTCCGTGTCAATTCGCGAAACCTGGGAGGCGATGCAAGATCTTCACGCTCAGGGGCTTTCGAAGCACATTGGCGTTAGTAACTTCGGCGTCTCGCTGATTCGCGATCTGCTTTCTTACGCGAGTGTTCGACCAGCAGTCTTGCAGGTCGAATCGCATCCGTATCTAACTCAGGAAAAACTGTTGCGCTACTGTGCTCAAGAGAAAATCGCCTATACAGCGTTCTCTCCGCTTGGTGCGCCGTCGTACGTTCCGTTAGGAATGGCGACCGCGGCAGATTCGGTAATGGAGAAGGGTTTCATTCAAGACATTGCATCAGCGCATGGTAAGACGCCGGCACAAGTTGTGTTGCGCTGGGGTGTGCAGCGGGGCACGGCGGTGATTCCGAAGACATCCAACCCGAAGCGTTTGGCTGAAAACATCGACTTGTTCGATTTCGAGCTTTCCGAAGCGGAAATGTCTCAGATTAGTAGCTTGAATCAGAATCGTCGCTTCAACGACCCAGGCGATTTTTGTGAACAGGCCTTTGGTTGTTTCTACCCAATCTATGAATAATTGAGCCGCGTAGCGTCGTGGTGCTCGCGATCGGCCAAGCAGGAAGGTGTTACGTTTGACGCGCCTCAGCGATCAATTCGGCAGCCCCCTGCTCCCGAAGCGCGTTTGCCAGTGCCTGGCCTATTTCAGTTGGGCTGTCCGGCGGTCCAGTTTCTTCGCCTTCGAGCATTCTGCTGCCATCTTTGCTAAGCACTCGCCCCTTCAACACCAGCCGGCCTTTTTCGATGCGAGCGGCCGCCGCAACGGGGGCCAAACAGCCTGCCAGTAAGCCAGCCAAGAAGGCTCGCTCGGCGACAACGGCGGCCATGCTGTCTGGGTGATTGAGTTTCTCCAGCGCCTCCTTGGCGATCGTGTCGCTCGATCGGCATTCCAACCCCAAAGCGCCTTGACCGATAGCCGGTAAGACTCTCTCCTGCGAAAGATACTCCGTCACACAGCTTTGCAGTTTCAATCGTGTCAGTCCGGCAGCAGCAAGGATGATTGCGTCATACTGACCTTCTTCGAGTTTGCGGAGGCGGGAATCGACGTTGCCTCGAATGTCCGCAATTTCGATTTCAGGTCGCCAAGCTTTCAATTGTGCTCCACGGCGCGAACTGCCCGTGCCAACTCTTGCCCCAGTCGGCAAGTCCTCGAAGGAGTGACCTTCGCGGCTGATCAGACAGTCTTTGGTCGTTTCACGTTCGGGAACCGCGGCAATTTCCAATCCCTCAATCGCTTCCGTAGGCAGGTCCTTGAGACTATGAACGGCCACGTCAACGCGATTGTCCAGCAGAGCGCGTTGGATTTCCTTTGTGAAGACGCCCTGCCCTCCAACTTGGCTGAGCGAGGCGGTTGAGGTATCGCCCTTGGTCGAAATGATTTCCAGTTCGACGTCCTGCCCGCGGGCCTCCAACTGGGATTGGACCCATTCCGCCTGCCACATCGCCAGCTTACTTCCACGGGTGCCGATTCGAATTGTCAAGTTGTAGCTCCACTTGCGGTGGCATGCGTTTGGTCAGAAGTCGTCTTTGCCAGATTGTACCCGTTCAGCCAAATTTCAGAATCCGGGCCGCTTCGGCCATTGTAAAAATTGATGTCCGGCAGCAGACTACTCCAGTTGTATTTTGACACCTCGGTAGCGTTTGCATGTGCCGACGCCGGACCGCAGAGCTCGAGCTCTGTCACTAGGTGTTAGAGCGGAAGGGCGGACCGATGAATCAGCGTTTTTCTGTACCTTTGATTGGTTTTCTGGCGTTCGTCATTGCTGGGTGCTCAAGGAGCGGGACAGCTCCGACGCCCGCAAGCAACGGTATGGCAACGTTCTCCGCCGAAACAGATTCGCCGACTGCAGCAGCAGCCGGCAGTGAGCCACAAATTCTCAATTCGCAACAATCGCGATCTCTGTTGGAGAGAATAAATGCCGTCGAGATTCTGCTCGGGCAGGTTCGAGAAGCTCCTAGTTCGAGGCAGGTTGTTGTGTTGTCTCTGCTTGAGCTGCTGGGGGATCCGGACATTCGCGTTCAATTGCATGCCGCGAATGCGCTTGTTTCTTTGAAGGAAAAACTTGACGAAGCGCAAGCAGTATTGTTGAAGGGGATTGTCTCGAAGGAGCATCAGTCCGCAACTGGCAGTCGCTATGGTGGGATTGCCATCGCGCAGTCATTGAGCCGGATTGGCGAACCTGCCATTCCGGCCGTCGTCGAATTATTGCAACACAACGACCCCGAGACGCGACGCTGTGCCGCGGCCTCGCTCGGGTTTACCTACAGCATGGACCGTCATGCCGAACGAATCGCCGCGCTAAAACCGATGCTTCAGAGTGATCC
Organism: uncultured Pirellulaceae bacterium; assembly: GCA_964411445.1. Taxonomy (GTDB): domain Bacteria; phylum Planctomycetota; class Planctomycetia; order Pirellulales; family Pirellulaceae; genus Aureliella. The sequence continues at coordinate 96,420 of CAYPLE010000004.1, read as the reverse complement.
GTCCGCGAGCGTGCGCGGGCAAGTTGCAGTAGCTTTAGCCACGCTCGTCAGAAAAGATGAAGTCGATGTAGAAACGGTGCGGCAAACGGCTGAAGTGCTGGCGGACGCCCTGGATGATGAGTCGCCCCAAGTCAGGAGCAGGACGGCTTTCGCGCTGAGCAGTATTGGTAACAGGGCTCATCAGACAATTCCGCAACTGATTCGAGCATTTGCTGACGAAGTGGTTGATGTCCGCGAGAACGCCGCCAATACAGTTGGTATTCTCGCCAGTCCGTTCAAGTACGAACGCGGCCGGTTGTTAGACATGCTGGGACCTAGCGAATACCGGGCTGACGAAGAGCTAACCAAGACTGCCGTTGAAGCACTGGCTGGATTGTGTGCGGATCCAGCGGCGGAAGTGCGTGCTCGGGCGGCTCGAGCACTGGGTTACATCGGAACTGCTGCGTCAGCCGCGGAGGCTACACTAGCCGAGCAGTTGTCGGACATCGAAGACGAACCAAAGTGGTGGGCCGCGGCAACACTACTACAACTCTCCGCTGATCCAATCGATGCGATCACCGTTTTGAAGCAAGCTGCCAATTCGAGCCACCGCGGGTGGCGATCCAAAGCAAGTCGATTGTTGGCAGAACATGCACTTCAATCAGAATCGAAAAGCCCTTAAAGTCTTTTGCCTAGCCCGCGATCTGACCAGCACACGCCTTGCCCAGCGACCACAAACAAGGCAGCAGAATTATCGTTCCCAGAACCATCGATGCGATAATAATCTGCCGCAATGGCGATGGATACCGAGCCGCAACGGAGATCGACGTGATCAGGGTCAGTGCTGGTAAAACGGGAATTGCCAGCGTCGCTAAGATCATAACGATTGCCGCAGATTGGCCGTTTAGATTCCCCGCAACGCCACCATTCTCGAGGGCAAGCGGCACAAGGAGTAGGGCAAAGATGAATGCTACTGCTGCAGATAATATTCCGAAGTCATATTGTCCGATCTCTCGGTTCTTCGACATGCTAGATCTCCTACATTACTCCTCGCCAAGCGTATGCTTGTCCGGGTAGTCAGGGAACTAGATGCTGTTGGAATCGTCGGCTTACTCAATTTTCAGAGTAAACGCAAACTTACCAGGGATTTTCTTGGGAAGGGCCACATGAAGTCCGTCCGTGCGCTGTTCGAAAGTGACTTTGTCTGGCGACCCAAGGAGGGTGATGGATTCAATTTTGGACCGGCGGTACGTGTTGCCCTTGGCAAGTGAGCGTATGACAACTTGGCCGTCTTCTGGCAGGTCAAGAAGAATTGCGTAGAGCACATCTCCCTTCGTCGTGAATCTAATGTCTTCCGCGGTGTAGGGCTTATCCTTCTTTTCGGCCAAGTGTCCGGTCGCCGTGCCCGTTGGTCCTTCGCCAAACACTCGCCAATGTTTCGAATCATAGATGGCCTCGCCATTGACGCGAAGCCACTGGCCAATCTCGCGAAGAATTTCTTGGTCCGCTTCTGGGATAGTTCCGTCGGAGCGAGGACCAACATTCAAAAGGAGGCAACCATTCTTAGACACGATGTCTACTAAGTCGTCGACGAGTCGCCCGGCGGTCTTGTATTTCTGGTCACGCGTGAATCCCCAAGAACTGCTGCTGATGGCCGTGTCGGTTTGCCAGAATGGTTCTCGAATCGCATCCATCTTGGAACGTTCTAAATCCAATACTGCCGCGGACTCCGGGAAGGCTTTCCATTTGTAATTGATGATGCCTTGGCTTCCATCCGCTTGACGTTTCTTGTTGTAATAATATGCCGCGAACTTTTGCAAGTAAGGTGAGAAGTGATTGTTCTCGTAGCTGGTTTCTTGCGTGGCTGTAATGCCGAAATCGAACCAAACTAGATCGGGATTGTATTTGTCAACGATTTCGCAAGTTCGAGCGAGCCAGTCGCGTTTGAATTGTTCGTCTTGAGGTTCGAAACGAGACTGGTAATCTGCCGCGTCTTGCTTGAAAAGGAACGGCATTGGGCGTCCGTACAGTCCGATGAACTCTGGATTCACGTTGTCGTACTCTGGGCGTCGTACATAGTATTTCCAGTTGAACGCCCGATGGCTGCTGAGTCCAACTTTCATGCCTTGACTGCGGGCGGCATCGGCCAGTTCGGCAATGATGTCTCGCTTGGGGCCCATCTGAGTGGAGTCCCAGTCGGTAAAGCTGCAGTCGTACATGGGGAAGCCGTCGTGGTGTTCAGCCACGGGAACGATGTAGCGAGCACCAGCATCCTTGAAAATTTGAATCCAGGTCGCTGCATCAAATTTCTCAGCCTTAAACTCAGGAATGAAATCCTTGTAACCAAACTCAGAGTGCTTTCCGTATGTCTCAAGATGATGTTGATAAAAATTGTCGCCGCGACGCTCCACGTCAATATACATTTGACGCGGATACCACTCGCTGCCGAAGGCCGGAACGCTGTAAACACCCCAGTGAATGAAGATGCCGAACTTTGCATCTTTGTACCACTGTGGCACTTTGAAATCGGCAAGCGAATCCCAGTTCGGCGCAAATGGGCCTTCGTCTATGGTAGCTTCGATCGAGTTGATCGCTTCTGCTACCTTGGGATGCGGGGGCCATTGTGCCGGAGTTTGCTCTTGCGCAAATAGAGCCAAATTGGTGCAGGATATTGCAATAGCAGCGAGGAGTATGCGTCGTACAATCATCGTGTGTAAGTCCTACTGCGGTTGTTGGATAGTCGGGAGTCGCAACGTGGGCCTATTGTGTCACCTGAAAGTGAACCAATCAGTTGACGGCAATCATCGCTTTGAGCACACCTGATTTTGGATCGAGCCACTGGTCAAAAACGCCAATGACTTCGTCGAAAGAAGCTCGGTGCGTGATCCACGGCTGCGTATCGATATCACCAGATTGAATGAGACGAATGATCCTCTTAAAGTCCTCTGGCAGTGCATTGCGGCTAGCTAGCAGCGTCAGTTCGCGGCTGTGGAAAATTGGAGCATGCAGAAATTCGAGTTTGTTTTGCGTGATCCCAACGTAAACAACGCGGGCAGTAAACGCAGCAAATTCGAAGCAGCGCGTCATGCTAAGATTGTTTCCGGTGGCGTCGACGATGACGTCGGCCAAACGACCAGCACCACATTCTCGGACTGCAGCAACGTCTTGGTCTTCGCCCGAAATCAGTACGGTGTGCTCGACGCCCATGGTTTGACGAACAAACTCGAGTCGTTGTTCACTTACGTCCGCTACGATTGTTCTTGCACCGGAGAGTTTTGCGAATTCGACAGCCGACAATCCAATTGGGCCAGCTCCGATAATTAAGATGTTTTCTTCCTTCTGCGGATTCCCCCGGTTCACCGCGTGGCAACCTATGGCCAACGTTTCAACCAAAGCTGCTTGTTCGTAAGACAAATCACCGACCGGATGTAGCTTGCGAGCCGGCAAGATGACTTGGTCGGTCAAGCCGCCATCGCACATGACGCCAAACGTCTGATTATGTTCACAGCAATTTGAGTTGCCTCGAAGGCATGAATCGCACTTTTGGCAATTCAAGTACGGCTCGACGCAGCACTTTTGCCCCACAGACAATGATTCAACGCCTGCGCCGAGCTCTAGGACTTCGACGCCAAGTTCATGACCGGGGATGCGCGGGAATTCAAAAAACGGAAACCGGCCGAGGTAGCAACCCACGTCTGTTCCGCAGACACCCATGCGGTGAACGCGAACGCGGACTTCGCCAGGGCCAGGTGCTGGAGGTTCTGGGATATCAATGGCAGCCCAGGATTTCACGGCATTGATTTGAAGAGCCTTCATGGGATTTTCTTTTTCCGCTGATGTGATGGATGATGATCAGGACACGGAGAACAACAGGTCACTTTACAAATAAACTCAGTTGTTCTCAGGAAGTCCTTCCTGGTGGCTTACATTGTGTACCGGTTTCAGGATTTCGAGCACCTCTGCCAAAAGGGCGCGATCCATCGGCTCATCCAACCACTTTGCCCATTTGCGGATGTTATCTGGGTTGGCGCTGCCGGTAATGGTTGTTGCAAGATCGGGGTGCTCGCACGAGAACTGCAATGCCAACTGGGCAATGTCGACGCCTTGTTTATTGCAGTGCTCGGCGGCTTGCTTTGCCGTTGCTTGTACCGCCGGTGAATCGCGGTGCCAACTTGGTAGCGGTGCATTGGTTAGCAAGCGAGCTGCGAATGGACCAGCGTTCATGACGCCAATCCCCTTCTCCTGCATTGATGGCAAGACGTCATCCACCAATCGCGTGTTTTGCAGCGTGTACTGGTTGTAGCTCAGGATGCAATCCAATTCCGCCTGACGCGCCACTTCCGTGAAAATCTTCATGGGGTAGCCACTGATTCCAACGTAACGTACTTTGCCCGACTCTTGGATTTTTCGCAGTGCTGGCAAGGTTTCGTTGATAATCTGATCCAGCGGCACGAATTCGATATCGTGACAGAGAATGATGTCTAGGTGGTCTGTCTTTAGCCGGTGCAGACTAACGTCAACGCTTTCAGCAACACGCTTTGCGGAAAAATCAAAGTGATTCGCGTCAAACCGCCCGAGCTTGGTGCAAAGAAGATAGTCGTCACGCGGCACGTTCTTTAGTTCTACGCCTAGCAGGACTTCCGACATGCCTCGTCCATAATAAGGCGAGGTATCAATCAGATTCATCCCGAGCTCAAGTGCCAGGCGGACGCTTGCGAAAACTTCGTCGAGGTTGACATCTCGAAATTCAGCGCCCAGCGACGAAGCTCCAAAGCTAAGGATGGGCAGTTCCAAATCCGTGTTGCCAAGTTTGCGAGTTGGGATGCTCATGGATGATTCCTGATTGAAAGTCACTGCTTGGGGGCAAAAAAGATAACAGGTGTGTCGCTAGGGGGATTTATCCGATGAAAAGCGGCTTCAAGTGCCGGTCCAGGATATTCTTGGTCACCTGCTGTCCAACGATTTCCTCGTTCGCTTTAAGCATGTCCAGGTAGCGATCGCCAGCCTTGGCAGCAATCTTGAACGATACGTGCAGCAGTTGTCGGACGTGGGCGTTGAAACGTTCATCCCCCGGGATGTGGCGAATGGTGGCTGCCATGGTCTCACCATCCCAGGCGGCAACTGTTTCTGGTGTTGGCAGTTTGTTGGTGTCGATGTCAATCACACTGGCGTAAGGAGCACAGAGTTCTTCGACGTGTTCAAACGCGTAGACGTAAATCTCTTTCGCCAGTGCGAGTCCATCACCGCCAGCCTCGGACAAGCCAATCAATTCTTCGAGCCAAGTGGTTCCGGCTGTCTTCACGTGGACTCCTGCGCCGGTTTTTTGGAGTGCTTCGCGGATAGCTGGATAGATGCTGAACTTGTCGCTACCAGAGTGTACGCTCAACTTCAGAGTTTCAGGCAGTCCGTAACGTTTGACGGCAACATCAATGACAGCGATGTCTTCGTTGAATTCGCGCGCAAACTGCTCCACATCACCAACGTAGTCGACGCCTTTGTTGAAACGCCCCGTGAACTTTGGTGCAATCGTTTGCAGTTTGATTTTCTCGTCAGCCAGTGCTGCCAGTATTACCAACAGTTCGGGCGGAGTCTGCGGCGAGTCCGTTTCGTCCATCGACACTTCGGCGACGAAATTGTCTTCGCCCTTTTCGGATGCGATGTGACGGTAGATTTCACCCGCCGCTTGGCAAGCACCCAAGAATTGTCGAGCAACTTTGACGACGAAGTCTCGGTCGATTTCGTAGCTTGTGCCAGTGCCTTCTAGTTCAAGCGTCCCGAAGAGCTCTGGGTGTGCATCGGCGAACTTCTCAATCTCAGTTTCGGCGACGCTGGTTCCGATTGCGTCAGCCACGTCGATCGTGAAGAAATCTGAGCAGGTGAGGTACGCTCCAACGGTCGACATTTGAATGTGGTCCGCGTCAACGTGCCACGATCGACTCCAGCCCAGAGCGTCGACGGCAACTTCCGCAGCAGCTTTCACGCTGGGCGGCTCCGAGCCAACGAATCCATGCTCGCGGTTCGACTTATTCCAGACAGGTGTGACTGCTACCCCCAGTTTTTCCAGTTCCTGAAATGCGCGAAGTTGCGCACTTGCCTGATGAGCGAAACGGTCACCGACGCCAAAGGTAAATTTGTCAAGTTTCATGGTTTCTCCGTCAATTTGCATGATTTTCAGCCCAATTGTCTAGCCTGGGCGTGTTAAACTCCATAGCCGATTTAGACTTTCGCATGTCTATTCTTAACCCGATGGGTGCGGCCTTCAATCGCTGTCGAGGATCGTCAATTGAGCTGGGAATCCAATCCGAGTCATCCAACTTCATCGCTGGGCGTTGAGGAACCGGATTTTGTCTCGCGGCAGACCTATGAAACGCGTCGCTTCTACCTCAACCTGAGACCCGCCGAAGATTCAGATCTCGTGCTGGTGTGCGGCGGCGTGGAACGGATGAGATCGAACTACTTGGTGGACCGAAAAGACTTTCCGTTCTACGCCATTGAGTGGGTGACCGAAGGACGTGGCACAATCGAATATGGGCAGCAGCAGTATTCACTCCACCCGGGAGTGCTGTTTGCATACGGACCAGGGATGCCTCATACCATCCGCAATGACCCATCCGCCAACATGCGTAAATATTATTTGGACATCTCAGGCCGTCATGCGGAAACCCTGCTCAGGCGTATTGGTTTGCTCGATCAGCAGTCTGTTGCCGTCAGTCGAACGGTTGAGCTAGTCGAGTTGTGGAATCTGCTTGCTCAGGAGACGCGGGAGAATGCTAGGTTCTCAGGCGAGATTTGCACTTCGTTGTTGAGAGTCTTCTTGCGCAAGGTCGAACAGCAGCGTTTCGATTCACAGCGCTTTGATTCCCAGGGCGACGGCGCAACTTCGTTTCGACGGTACGAGACCATTCGGCAAGCTATGGAACAGGATTTTCTCAAGTATCGAACCGTGGATGATGTTGCGAAGGAACACCAAATTTCACCAGTCTATCTTTCGCGACTGTTTCAACGCTATGGAAAGACAGGCGCGTATCGTTTCCTGTTGCGACTGCGAATGAACCATGCTGCGGAGTTGCTGATGGAGCATGGAATGCTGGTCAAAGAAGTTGCCCAAGAACTTTCTTACTCAGATGCGTTCCAATTCTCTCGGGCATTCAAGCGTGTCTACGGCGTTGCGCCGTCGAAGCTCACGGCATCGGGAGCCGCTACCGGGTCCTATCCAAATCGTCCGGTCACGTAGTCCTCGGTTTCTTTCAAACGTGGGTTGGTGAAAATCTGGCTGGTCGGGCCATACTCAATCAATCGGCCCAGGTACATGAATGCCGTGTAGTCGCTGATTCGTGAGGCCTGTTGCATATTGTGCGTCACGATCAGAACGGTGTACTCACCACGCAAATCGTCAATGAGATCTTCAATCTTGCCGGTTGCCAACGGGTCCAATGCTGAGCAGGGTTCGTCCAGCAAGAGTACTTCCGGATCGCTGGCAATGGCTCGAGCAATGCACAGCCGCTGTTGCTGTCCGCCGGAAAGCCCCAGCCCACTCTCGTTCTGCCGCGTGCGTACTTCGTCCCACAGAGCGGCGCCCTTCAAGCTTTGCTCGCAGACTTGGCTGAGGACTTTTTTGTCGCGCTGTCCGTCGATGCGAAGCGGGTAAACCACATTTTCAAATATCGACATTGGAAACGGGTTGGGCTTTTGAAACACCATGCCCATCCGCTTTCGCAATTCGATGACATCGACACCGGGCGCAAAAATCGATTCATCGGCCAGACGAATGTCTCCGCGTGTTGTTAGACCGTCGATGAGGTCGTTCATGCGGTTCACGCTTCTGAGAAGCGTCGATTTCCCACAGCCACTGGGGCCGATCAGGGCGGTTACTTCCCCACGAGGAATCGGCATAGAGATGTTGTAAAGCGCCTGTTTCTTGCCGTACCAAAGGCTGAAGTCCTTCACCTCAAGTGCCGCGTCGGCCTCGTACACTTTCGAGTGGATGACCGCATCCACAGCCTTGCCTGAAGCGATTGCCTCCAGACGATTCTGCTCGGTAGCCTGTGTTTCGTTTTCGCCGGTCATAGTTGTTTCACCAATGTGCGTGCGGTGCGGCTGTTGTCGATTCGAAGCATCAATTCGTTTTAGAATTGATTGCCTTGGAAGCGACGTTTCAGTCGAGATCGCAGGAATATTGCCACCAAATTTAGGGCCGCAACAATTGAAATTAACAATAAGGTGCAAGTAAACACCAGCGGAACGGCCGCATCACTATTCTGACTCTGGAAACCCATCACATAGATTTGGTATCCCAGGTGCATAAAGCTGCGCGAAAGGTGGAAGAACGGAAACTCCGTATCAACGGGCAAGTCGGGCGCTGATGGCAAGGCACCGACCAGCATCAACGGGGCGACTTCGCCAGCGCCACGAGCCATCGCAAGGATGGCTCCGGTCAAAATTCCGGGACGTGCGTGAGGCAGAATGATTCGGCGGATCGTCTGCCACTTACTGGCACCGCAAGCGAGTGATCCCTCGCGAAGTGAATTCGGCACCGCCGCCAGGGCTTCTTCTGTTGCGACAATAACAACTGGAAGCGTCAGTAGTGCAAGTGTCAGGGCTCCCCACAGTAACCCGCCTTTGCCAAACGTTGGGTTCGGCAGATAGGCTTGATAGAAGCCATCAAAGAATGGACTCTTGAGGATCAAAGCAGCAATCAGGGCGATGCTGACTAGCCACAGTGCGAGGCAGAATCGGCCGATGAAGCGTTTTATCTTTGGCGATTGTTGCGGCGAACCTGTGTAGAAAAAGCTGAAGAAGAAGGCGGCCGTTCCGGTGCAAGCGGTCAGGGCCAAGCAAACGAACCACAAATTCGACGGCCAAGGTGTAATGTCTGCATTCTTCGGGCCGCCATCGACGTAGGCCCCAATGGTGTAGCAGAAGAACGAAAACCCGAAAACGCCGTAAACAATCGACGGTACTCCGGCCAGGTTATTGATCGAGATTCGGATGACCGATACCAGGGGACCACTTCCCGCATATTCTCTTAAATACAGGGCCGCCATGACACCAAATGGAACCACCGCAATGGTCATCAGCAAGGTCATGACAATGGTGCCCCAAATGACGGGGAACACACCGCCCTCGGAGTTGGCTTCACGCGGATTCTCGGTCAAGAACTCCCACCAACGGTCCAGGTAGACCGACCATTTTTGTCCCAGACCGAGCTGATTCACGGAAACCAACCGAACAATTTGCTCGGCTGCAATCGTCTCCGTTGTATTGTTGATCAGCGACCGCTGCTGAGCATCGCTCGCGAGGGCGCTGGAGAGCGAAATTGCAGCGCCAGTGGAGTCGATTGCGTCGAGCATGGCGAGCGTATCGGAGATGACGGTAATCTCCTCCGAACCCGTTTGGAGTTGAATTCCAGCTTCGGCCAGGGCGTCCAACGAAGCTTGGCTGATGCTCCCACTGGCAATCTCCTCCGCAACGGCTGCAAGCGAGCCGTCCAGGGCCGTTGCACCATTGGGAACGGAAAAAACAGCGTCGATTTCCGCCAGCTCACGTTCCAGTTGCTCAATCCGCGATTGCAACGGGATCTTCGATTCGAAGACGGCTGAGTATCCGTCGCAGTAGTCACGCAGTGCGTCTTGAATTGGTTGTGCTGCCGCGGATGAAAGCTTCAACCAATCATCGATTTCGGCATTGATGTTTTCAAGCGTGGTTGGGAGTGCCTCTTTTGCTGCCAGTTCTGCGGCCGACTGAAGACCTTCCACTTCGAAGCCAGATTCTTCTGAGGCAGTGTCTTGCGAAGCCAAGAACTCTTCAAGCAATTCGATTTGCTTTTGAACTCTCACGCGTTCTTCGAGCTGAAAATGGATGGCGTCGGGTTGTTGCGTTGAACGCGAAACCGTGGCCAATTCGGCACGGCGAATGTCGACTCGCAATTCTGAAATTCTCAAGTCCATGCGGCTGACTTTAAAACGCAAGTCCTCCAGCTCACGGCGGGCTGCCACAACAGTTGGGAGTACGGACTGCAACCATTTTGTCGTTGCCGCTCTACCGCGACGAACGATTCTTGCCGCCGTGAACGCGTCAGCTTTTGCGGCAGAAGCAGCGTCTTGATCCTCGTCGGGCTGGGCCGCTGCGCTCTTCGTTAGCGACCAAGGGCCATCTTCGCTTGACGCGACCTGAATGAATTCATTGTCAGCGAGTTTACCGTTGGCTTCCGCGACCGCTGCTTCAACAGAGCGACGCAGTTCGATGTTCAGGGCAGTGTCAAGAGCGGTCAGTGCCTGAGCAATGACCTCGCCCTCGGCGTTGGAGTTGGCCGTTTGAAGCGCGGACTGCAGTTCCTTTAGGCGTTCCAACTTGGCTGCATCTTCTTCCGGCAGAGCAAGCTTCCGGGATGCCAGCAGCGGTATGCCGTAGAATCTGCCCCACTCCAGTCGTTCGACAACGGCCGCCCAAGGTGGCGTGGAGACGCTGTTGTCCTGCAGCAACTCAGAATCCATCCAACGATAGTGCACTTGGGAAAGGCGATAGTTGCCGGTTCGGTAATAGGAGCTGTACGTATCGTCGTCGCTTGCCGTTGAAGCCGCAGATTCATTTTCACTAGCAGGGGACGCTTCTGTAGCCTGGCGCTGCGAATTTTCGGAGTCAGCATTTTCGGAGTCAGCACCTTCGTCAGGTGCGGCCATTTGCAAAACCATTTTGTTCGCATCGCCTTTACGGCGGGCTTGCGGCTGACCAATCTCTTGGGTGCCATCGCTCAAGACCAACCAATCGACCTGTTTGGGCCAAAACGACGGAAGGCCGCGATACAGCACGAGTGTGAGAAGGCTAATGATCATCGCCAGGCAAACGACCAGCATTCCACCGATCAACCAAATCTGTGGTTCACCGCGAGCCAGTAGCGAGTAACCGCTCTGCAGCGCCCGGCGGCGGTGACGCGGTGCGGGGGCAGACGGTTCAGCCGCTATTTGGCCGTCCTCAGCGGGACGAGCATTGTTGGCGTCGTCGGTCATAGCTGGCTCGCTCTCTTGCGGAAGCGGATACGAACGAATTCGGCCAGGGTATTGGCAATTAGCGTAATGAAGAACAGCAGCAAAGCGGCCAGGAACAGCGTGCGAAAGTGGGTGCTCCCCTTAGCCGCTTCAGGCAGTTCGGTTGCAAGTGCAGCACTCAATGTCTTGAAACCGTTAAAAACATTCCACTCCATCAAAGGCGTATTTCCGGCGGCACATAGCACGACCATCGTCTCGCCGACGGCTCGGCCGAGACCGATCATGATAGCGCTAAACAAACCGCTCATCGCACTGGGCACGACCACTCGCACGGTCGTTTGCCAAGGTGTCGCGCCGCAACCAAGTGATGCGCTTCGCAGTTGCTTTGGTACAGCTTGCAAAGCATCGTCACTGATGGTGTAGATAATAGGGATAACGCAGAATCCAAGGGCTCCGCCGACCAGCAGAGCATTCTTGTCTTGATAGTCCCCGACGACACTGCCGCGAAGGTCCAGTCCAACTTGCGAAAATAGGAATGAGATGCACCAAGCAACACCAACGACGGCGATGCAGGTGACGAAAAAGCGGCTAATTGAGAAGACCGCAAATCCGCGAGGGCTTTTTCCCGTTGCATAGTGTCGGATGGCAGGCGAAAGCGGGCCGCCGGTGAGTAAAACGGCGCCCAAGGTGAGTGCTGGAATCAGGATCAGCATCCACCCCCCGGTGCTTGACGCCGCATCATCGCTTAGCCAACTAACGAGATCACCGGAGAACATCCACCATTCAAATCCGTTGCCAAGCCAATAGGCGAACAGGCAGCCCAAAGGGAAACAAACGCACATCAGCGGCAAGCGAAATGGCTGCAGTCGAACCAACAAGTCGACGGGTAGAAGACTCCACAAATGGCCAGCCAGGACAAATGTGACAGGCACCAGCACTAGTGCCGCGAGCACCGGCATGAGATGTTCTTGCAGATAAGGTGCAACCACGAGCGCCGCGACATAACCAAGCACTACGCTGGGAAGGCTGGCCATCAATTCGACCAACGGTTTGACGCGGCCTCGCATTTCCGAACTCAGGAATTCGCTTGTATAGATGGCCGCCAAAACGGCAAGTGGTACACTGATCAGCATCGCATAGACGGTAGCTTTCATCGTCCCGAACACCAGTGGCATTAGGCTGAGCTTAATCTCTGCTTCTTCAGTAGCCGCGGAGGATTGCCAGATATACTTCGGTGCATCGTGGGCTTCGTACCAAATCCGACCAAAATACCCCTGCACGGATGCCTCGGGGTGACCAACGTCGAAGCTGGCCAATTCAATGGTGTCGCCCGATGTTGCAACCAACATGTTGCCATCCGGGCCAAGGCAAACCGTGTTCAGGTCCTGCCCAAGTGAGGTAGTAAACGATGACAAGTAGGTGTCGTTGGTGACGTAAGCTAGCAAAGCGTTGCCGCTGGAGTCTGCGGCCACAGCGACATGTGACTGCTTGCTGGAAGCGACTGCAACGATCGGGTTGTCTGACAATGCGATAGAGTGGGTCTTGGCGAGCAGTAGCCCGTCTGGATTGGCGGCTGACTCCGTTTCATCGCGAACAATCGCCCAGCCCTGAAGCTCGCCCGATTCAGTTCCGCAAAGCAGCGTTTGACGGGCTAGAAGCATTCCTGCGCTTCGTAGGCTGCTGCCATCAGCAGTCGTACTTTGACTTTCCATGGCGGTGATTGCTTCATCACCAATCTCGAAACGATCCAAAGTTCCATTGGGCCAAACGACAACGGCTTGCCCCCCGCTATTCATGGCAACCAGAGCCAGCGGTCGACCGTCTTCACTGCGGGGCGTTAGCTCGCAGTCCAGCAAGTCTGTAGACTCGCGGACGCGGCCAAGGCGTTTGGATTTGGTGATCGTGACGTGAATCAACTTGCTCTGCGTCATGGCCACCGCGTGGTCTACAGAGGATCGCGCAAACTTGTTGGAAGAGGAACTAGGCAAGAAGTCGAGCGCCAAGATGGCCTCTTCAGCCACTTCGTAGGGGCTTGACCACTCAGGTGCAATGAGCTGCGTCTTGCGTGCGGTGTTCGAATCAAACCACTGGTAAACAGTATCATCGTCGTGCGCGATTTTGGCTTCTTCAGTCACAAACTCCGATTCAGGTAGTTCATCATTCGATATCAACGCGTCCTCGAATTCCAGCTTGGCAACTCGCATCGTTCCGTCGGAGAATCCGAGGGCTACTGTTTCGCGGTCGATGGACACGAATGAGGAAGTGACTACGACTCCGTCTTCACTTTCGAGTTCGTGGCTGGCCAGTAAATCTCCGCCCAGCGTTTCGCGGACTTCGATTGTCCCGTCGGCAGTTAATCCCCATGTCAGTACGCCGTCGGCATCGACGCCTACGGCAGCATACTCAGGTGCGTTGATGGTGGTCGACTGGGCGAACTCTGGCCCCTTCAGTAGCGGAAGTGCGGTCCCCACAAGAACGAGTACGACCAATAGAATGGCAACGATTGTCCCGATGCCGCCCACGGCGATGACTCGAGAAGCAACAGCATCACCAAACTTAACGCTCCAAGGCGTTTGTTTCCTGCGACTTTGTCCGGCGTACGATTTTCCGGCCACAACTTATTTCCGCTTTTGGCGATGCTAGTGCGTTTCGCACTGACATTTCTGAGCCGTTAGCTAGCTCGTGTCAGTCGAACATGATTCACGGTAGTAGGAGGTTCTTCTTCGATTTCAGCCGTGAAGCGAGATGATAGCATTTGGGCTATGGGTTTAAACCACCTGATGACGAGAATGTGGTCGTTGCAAAAAGTGCGAAGACTGTCTTAAGCAGAAACCAAGCACAAGCTGCAAAGTCGTCAGAACGCGACGAGTAACGCCAAACCGCTCAGTCCAGCGTTACTTGGACGACTTCTTCGACTTGAAACGCCTCTGCGCGGGCCTCGGAGCGACGGTCCAACGTCGCCCCAACGGAGGGCCTGCGCGATTGAATCCGTTTCTTACTTGATGCCTACTGAAGCCAGGGCTTCTTCAGCGATTTCGGCAGACACAGGCAAGTAGCCATCTTTGACGACTTGAGCCTGACCCTGCTTGCTGTAAACGTACTTGATAAACTCAGCACGCATTGGATCCAGCGGCTGCGTTGGGTTGTAGTTGACCGCTAGGTAGAGGAAGCGGGAAAGTGGATAGTCGCCGCTGTATGCGTTCTCAGGCACGGGAGCCACGGCGTCTTTGACATCGCCCTCGGAGACTGCGATAGCGCGAACGTCCGCCGTCTTGTAACCAATTCCGCTATAGCCAATTCCGCCCCGGTTGCCACCAACGGCTTGAACTACGCCAGCAGAGCCAGGAAGTTCGCTCACCCACTTGCCGTAGTCCCCATCGCCAAGCACTACATCTTTGAAGTAGCCGTAGGTGCCGCTGGCCGCGTTGCGGCCGTAGCAAGTGATGGCTGGACCGTTCGAAAAGAACGTCTTCCAGCTATCCAAACGTTGCTTTCCGCCCATCTTTCGCGTGCTGGAAAAGATCGCGTCAATCTGTTCAAAGCTGAGGGCTTCGATTGGATTGTCTTTGTTCACGTAGACGGCCAGCATGTCGATGCTGGTCGGCAGGATTGTTGGCTCGTAGCCGTATTTGTCTTTAAACTTCTTGATCTCCGCAGCTTTCGGCTCGCGGCTCATCGGCCCGAAGGTGGCTTTGCCTTCGATCAGAGCGGGAATCGCGTTCGAGGAGCCTTTGCCATCCACGGCGGGCTTGACGCTAGGATACATTTTCTTGAATTCTTCGGTCCACAGACCCATCATGTTATTCATGGTGTCCGAGCCGACAGTTTCGAGGTTCGCACCTGCGATTCCAGAGATTGCCTTGTATTCAGGCAATTTGTCATCGACGGTGACCTTGTCCTGAGCGGTCGTTTGTCCGGCAAAGAGCATCACAAGTGTGATCGCGACAAGCTTTTTCATCATTTCACGCCTAAAGAAAATAGTCGAAAGCGAATGGCCCCGGAGCTAAGGCGAAGGATTTCCACGTCCACCCAGAATATCCAGTTCCCAACGATTTTTGACTTAGCATCTCACTGCTGCAAGCGGATTGGAAACCCAATCGCGTTAAGAACGTGTTAACAATAGTGGGACGGCGGCACAGCCCAGCGTGGGGGACCAACTTGCGTCGCCCCCCGCAGGAACGGCTGAAAAGCATGAGCAGTTCATAAGTTGTTGCTCAATCGAGGTTTACGTTTTTTGCCTTCCAGCCGCCTGTCTTGGAGTCAGGCAAGTTCAGTCGAACAACTTGAGCCCTTCTTTGACTTGCTTTGTGAGCAAGTTGTCACGTCCTTTGGCGATTGCCAGAGCGAAGAAGGTCGTTGAGTCTCGTTGGCCGATCATGGTGCAGACCGTTTCTTTTCCGGTGTCCCAAGACTTGACTTCTACAGGGACGCCGCTGATTTGCAAACGCTCCACCGACGGGGCACCTAATTCAAAGGAATCCCCGAGCGTAGCCTGCAAACTGCTTGCCATCATTTGTGCGACAAACGAATCTTCAAGGTCTACGTTTTCCGATGGCTGGTAAATCGCAGCCACGGTGATGGCTTTGGATTTGCCGAGCGTCAAATTGTAGATTCCACCCATCGGTCGAATCTGAGGCTGTGTGATTTCACGAAACTTCCACCGCTGATCGGGGGCGGTAAGTTCGATTCCAAGTCGTTCGTCGCGGTATATATTTCCCGACTGGGAGATTTTTCGCATGTCTGCACCTGGGAATTCAAAGCCGTTGATGAAGGAGTCTTGGTTGCTGGCCTGGACATTCTCCGACTGACCGAACGCGAGAAGCTGCATTGCTCTTCCAGCTTGAATCGCCGTTGCAATCCGATAGCTCCACGGCGAGGCATCACCGTAGTCAATTTCAAATTCAGAGCTCAGGCAGTCGACTCCGTTGATTTTGACCCTGGTAATTGCAGGTGTTTGCTCGAGTTCATAAGCGGCGAGCACCTGATTGTGGAAATCCTCAAGCTGTGTCTGCTCCGCAGGTTCGACGATAAGCATGCCTTGCATGCCGGTCTCAATTTCTTCGACATATAGAGCTGCCGACTGTGCAGCGGCTTCGTCGCCGACTGAGATTTTCCAGGTTCCCCTACCGGGTTTCCTCCAACGTACTCCGTTGTTAAAGTCGCGGAAGATGCCGCGTCGGAGGCTAAACTCAGGACCAACAACGTTCTGCATGTCTGGCAACGCGTACGACTGCTCGCGCAACTTGCTCGTCTCAGTTTCGGACAACAAACTCATGCTTTCCGCAGGAGCTTTCAGCATCTCAAAAGCCTTGTCTGGCTCCAGGGCCGACCATAGTTGGATCTGTAGCAACAAAGGTGGTCCACTACTTCGATCTATTTCGGTTACCCCAAAGAAAAATGTGTATTGGGGTTGCCCTTGAGTGACTAACTGATACACCGGAATCTCTCGGCCGAAAGCGGTAATTGATCTGGGGGCATCTTCACTGAGCTCTGCACCTAACGAATACGCCAATTCAGTCCGCAGCTCTTCAGATAGTGTCTCCAGGTCATCCACGTACATGGTCTCCGCGATGACCGCCCCGTAGCCTAGACCTTGCGCTGATTCAAAGCCGACGATTGCATCCTCCGTCATGGCTTGCAGAGAATTTCCGACGAGTGTTTTCCATTCTGGCTGTGATGGGAAAACTATCCCATAGACGGGACTGATGAAGTTGCCGTCGCGAATCTGCTGCCCTGGGCCGTCGAAGTCTGCCACGTGCGTGTCAATCGCGCGGATCTGCATTTCGCCTTCAGTGAGTGTGACCATGTCCAGAAATTGTCGCATTTCTGGGCTTTGCCCTTTCATTGACCATGAGATCAACTGCATGGCAAAGTCACCCCGGAGCAATATGGTGTGGAGGTAAAATATGTTGGCGCCGTTAACCGAACCGGTGGTCGTAAACTGCGATGCGGGATAGCCTTGGTAGGTGATCGAGCTGGGCTCGGACATCTCGCAATCGACTAGCATTGTGGGTAGCGAATCGCGAATCAAATTTGTGTAGCCTTCAAGGCTCGCGCCGGACAGAGGTTCGGCAATGATAGCCCCGTACGTTCCTGAGCTTGAAGCGGCTCCGGCACAAGCGTCGGGAAGGAAAGAGCTAAACTCGGCCTCGCCCATGATTTTCCAAGTACGCCCTGGTGAATCGATTCGGAATTGATAGTCCTCGTCAACGATTGGCTGTTGCGTCTCAGTGACCAGCACGTTCGGCTTTTTGCCGAGGCTACTTGTGGCGGGAGTCCGCTTGACGTCACAGCCGCAGATTGCGACCAGAAGAAATGCAAGCGGAGTGAAAACGAAGCGGGGCCCTAGCATAATTCGTCCTGTTGTATTGAAGTTGCTGGTGTTGTTCGCTTGTACCTTAAGCTTGGCTACCCACGACTACTCTATCAGCTTTCATTCTCACGCGTGCAGGAATTTCGAGCTGATCTCCAACGGGAAGTCTCGGCCAGTGCGCTTCTGCGGCGTCAGTCGCAAACTTGCGAAACCCGATCGTCGAGCGACTTGGCGCGCTGCGGCCAGTGATGCTTCTTCAAGCGTGCACGTAGCTTGACGAGCTCTTTGCTAGGACCGAACTGAGAAAACGAATCGATCGACTGCTTCAACGCTGGATAAAAATCACTGTCGCTTTCGTAGAACAGTTCGCTGCGCGACGTAAAGCGTTCTAATTCTAAAATTTCTGGATAGGCAAGCCGATTGGGCAACAGTGGTTGGGCTCCGGCCAAGATTGCCTCGGCGATAGCAATTCCAAAAAACTCGTGCTTGGCAGTGGAGACGACAATGTCGATGTTCCGCAACTGCTCTAGGTACTCCTGGGATGTTGGCGCGTAAGCGTCGTAAATGATCCTGTCGCCGGCTACCGAGCGAACCCGTTCCAGGCTTTCGTGCTGCTTGGCGAAGCGTTCGCCTAGCAGACACAAACGAAACGGTACTTTGTTTCGCACAAGCTGCGCGATTGCGTCCGCGAATAACTCGGGTGCTTTATCATGCTCCCAGCGCATGACCCACCCGACTGTCGGCGCAGAATCCGTTTGTCGTGGCTGTTCGCTGTGGGGCTCTTTGGTATCCGAGATCACGCCGATACCTGGTGGCTCAACGAAGCTCTTTTCTCGGATCGCCTGCAACTGATCGGCGTGGCTATAGTCGGGCATCCGAGAAAGCCAGGATGCTGCATCGGAGATCATCGCGTCCAAGTGGTATTGCGAATTGAACAGGACGGCATCGGCTGAAACGGCAGTGAGAAAGTTGCTATATGCGAGATGTGCATCGCGTTGTGCAGTGACTGGATCCACCACCGGATAACTGAACTGGTTTTCGTGAAAGTATGCAATGGCGGGCAGATGGCTCAGCGGTGGGCCAACGAGTCCTTTCCAGGCGGCCAAGTCTAGCATCGATGTGCAGACGACGCAGCTAAAATTCTGCCCTTCGCTGTTGAGTGCATTAGCTTGTTGAGCAAACGTGAGGGCCGCATGTCGCGCTCGCCACTTCCAGTGTACGGCAGGAAGACTGAGTACTTCGAAATCGTGCCGACTGTGCTTTGCCCAACCCCGCTGGAAAGCAGCGTGACTTTGTCCGCCGAAGGGGTTGAGAAACAGGATGCTGTGGCGACGTCTTTTCATCGCCTAAGCGTACAAACGAAACGCTTCGACGTTAACCTCCCTAAAAGGCCAGCAGTCGCCAAGCTGGATAGTCAGCGAGAAAGGTGTGAGCGGTGCTCAGCGTGAAGCTATCCTGCTCTGAAGTGTCTGGGGCCGTTTGGTCAACAGCCGCAAGAGATCGGCGGTTTTCAAGACCAGCGCGCTAGCAGGCTGCCATGCCAGTGGTCATTGCGTCGTTGACTTCAGATAGAAAGTCTTCTGCGGCGAACGGCTTTTGAATTGCCCCGCTTACCACAAGGCGCTCTTGCGAGGAGAGCCGATCGGCAAGCGATGAGACGACGATGATGGGAACGGTTTTGTCGCGTTTGCGGATCTCGACCAGCGCCTTGTGACCATCCATGATAGGCATGTTCAAATCCAGCAAAATTCCGGTGAATGGTTTGTCCGCATTTTCGACTGCCGAAACAGCTTCGACTCCGTTGGCTGCCTCGACGGCTTCGTAGCCAGCGATGTTGAGCAAAATCTTGACTGTCGTGCGCAGCAGCGGGTCGTCATCTACGACAAGAAAGCGGTTGCAAGCCGAGCTGCTTGGCGTCGCATGTTTGGGCGCGGACATTCTTGACCTCCTGTCATCAGCTCTTTGTGGTAGCTCAAGTAGGTTCGAACCCAACTCCGCTCATGCGGTGCTCGATTCCCGAGCTGCAATTAAGCTGTTACGGGGTGCTGCATATCTTATGGAGTCACCCGGCAACATGGTTGCAACCCGGCTTCTCCTGACTTGTCCCCGGTCACTGCGAGTCTTCTTGACGAAGGACCTGCAGGAGAGGCTAGCTAGTGTAGCATCTAATCGATAAAACCTAGCCAGCGATTGCAAGCTTTGGCGCAGGTTCGCCAGCCGAAGAGGTGCGTCGTCGCGGCCCATTTTGGGGCGGTTGTTCAAACTACGTCAGGATCATCGCGGCCGTGTGTGAAGACGCGTTGACATGCAAGGAGGGCTTCGGTTTGCCACAACTCAGGCTATTAGGTTTAGTACTATTCATTACTGCTGCATTTTTGGGGATGGCGGCAGCAATTACGCAAACCGTTGCAATTCAAGTGCGAAACCCTATGCATCGAGGTGGCAGTCCTGCTGTGCAGGGCGATCTTAAAGATGCATCGGAACCAACGCCGCTGCCTGCTGGTGAGCCGGCCGCGCCCGGTGGTTCTCTGGTGCAGTCGCGAGAAAAAGAAGCAGGCCGCATCGCTTTGGCCGATGGTGACGATTCCAACGCTAGTGACGAATTCATCACCGTTCCGATCGTCTTCCCGCTGGTGATCGCGGGGATGGTGGGACTCTTGATGTGGTTCTTACCTGCGGGCCTTGGCCAACAGCCTGCTCCGCGACAGCGAAGGAGGAAGAAACGCAAACGCTAATTCTAGCTGCGGCGGCTATTCTGCCTTTGTTTCATGCGATATCGTTTGAGCGTCTTGAGCGATGCTGCTCATCTCAACTGGCCTTGCTTATACTCGCTGCGACGAATTTCTTCGGAACCCAAGATGCCTGCCCAACTTTCCATCCCCGCGGCTCTCCTGGCTCTAGACAGTAAGGAGCTGAGAATTGCCGCTGCAGCCGCCAGTCGCGGTGCCCAAGTATTGACCGAAGCATTTGAACAGGGTGTCGAGATTCGCAGCAAAGAAGGAGAGGCGCCCTACAATCTGGTCAGCGACGCGGATGTGCAAAGCGAGCAGGCTATCGCTGCGGAAATCCTGAAGGCCTTTCCCACGCACGAGATCCTGGGCGAGGAATTGAACGACGGGAGCATTTCTGCTGAGCACCTATGGATAATCGATCCGCTTGACGGAACCAACAACTTCGCTCACGGCATTCCTCACTTTGCCATCTCGATCGGATACTATCGAGAGGGCGTTTGTCGCGGTGCCTTGGTTGTCAATCCAATGCGGAAAGACTGGTATTTTGCGACCGAAACGTCGCGGGCCTACCACGGTGATACCGAAATCCGCGTGCGCAATAGCGAAAATCTACGCGAAGTGATGGTTGGCTGCGGCTTCTACTACGACCGCGGGGCGATGATGCAGGCCACGCTAGCGGCAGTGGAATCGTTCTTTTCGAAAGAGATTCATGGTATTCGCCGTTTTGGCACGGCGGCGCTGGATATTTGCCAAGTTGCGGCGGGCCAGTTTGGGGTCTTTTTCGAGTATAAGCTCGCGCCTTGGGATTTCGCCGCGGCGCGACTCATTCTCGAACGGGCGGGCGGGAAAATTACCGACGCCAGGGGCAAGCCGCTCAAGCTCGAGACTTCAAGCATCCTGGCAAGTAATGCTTTCCTTCATCAAAGCGCGCTAGCCATCACCGGCCAACACCACCCTTGAGTCATCTGCGTCGATTGTGTGCGTTGCTCTTGGAAGGCAATGTGGTGCTTAAGTCGTTTTGCGATAGTGACTTATGAGCTCTAAGAATCAAGTTCAAGCTGCCGGTGGTCTCCAGCATGGCCGCTGAGCGGAGAAGAGCCAAACTTTAACGACGCAAATGTCATTCCCGCATAGTGACGTCTTGGAAGACTGAATGATGCTGGGGCATGGTCCGGTAGGTGCTTCTTGTCACAGCTCAACTTGGCTAATTCGTCCATTAATCGCACGGCAAGCATGAAAAATTTGACAATCGCTCCTCAGTTCGGCTAATTTATAAGGTGTAAGAATCGTCTGCAGTATGGGAAGACTGCGCACTTAAGGCCTTATCCAACGACGATTCGGCGTTTCGCCAACCAATGCTTGTCTATCTGGTCACGGCCGTTCTTGAACGTGCCCTATTTGACCTACTGGGGAGAGACTGATGTCACGGAAAATGTGTTCCATCGCTGCATTTTTGCTGCTGTTGGCTTGTGCTGGGCCGCTTGTTGCTCAGACCGCAACCGCCAAGCAGAAGTCCATAGTGAGGGATCTGGTTCGTGGCAAAACTGGTAGAACTGCCGAGGCTGATGCAGCCATGGACGCAGTCATGCGTGATCAATTCCTCGCCATGTCACAGGCCAAGGATTGGGAATCAGTCAGCAAGATTCGCACCTTGGTGAAGAGTAGCTATCTCAACGGAAGCCCGAGACAATCGGATGCGGCCGCAGTTGCTGGCCGCGATTCTGCCAATGCGGCCGCATTCAAGTATTGCAAGGCACTCGTCGGCAACAATCAAATTAACTCCGCAGTACGTTTAAGCGCGATGGCTATTATTGCAGATCTTGATTCCTACCAAACCAACGAAGGAGCTCCCGCTCCTTACGCAGCGGCGATTCGAACACTGCTTGAATTCTCTGCTGGGGCGGACAAGCCGGCGTACCTCCGAGCTGTTGCACTTTACGGACTGGAACGCCACATCGGCATCTATTTCGGATCAACGCGATGGCCCGATGCGGCCAAGACACAAATTTCCACTGCATTGGTCAAGATCCTCGAAACCGAACCCGCTTCAGCAGTGGATGCCTCGGCGGATCTGTGGCTGAAACGCCGCGCCTATGATTGCTTGGCTGCTGGCCGCATTGAAGCCGCCAAAGCTATTGGTGTGAAGCATGTAGCGGACAGCAATGCTTCGCCCACTCTCAGACTTTCTGCCCTGAGATACCTGTACCACCTCAAAGCAGAGATGACTCCCGCGGAAAAGACAGAGTACCTGCTTGGCCTATGCAACATTATCCGCAACCACATGGTCGGTTGGTACGAAGCTGAGGATAACCGTCAAAAGATCGTCAGTGGCGCCGCTTCTACAGGTGGCGGATATGGGGGCGGCGGCGGCTATGGCGGAGAAGGCGATGGTGGTGGATATGGTGGCCCCGGAGGAATGGGACCTGGCGGAATGGGAGGTCCCGGTGGCATGGGCGGTGGCGGCTACGGTGACGGAGGCTACGGCGGCGGCGGCGGCTACGGTGGCGAAGGCTCGGGCCGACGCACCAAACCTGTGGAAACTCAATCCTGGGAAACGATTGCGGCTCGTCGAGCGGCGAATATGATCACTCAAGCGGTTCACCTTGCACTCGACGGTAAAGCAGTTGCCGATGGAGACCGGTCTCGGGCTGTCATGTCACCACTTATTCCGCAACTAGCCGATGCAGAACAGGCAAGCGCAGTCGAGCTTCTTGAGCTCGTCGAAGCACTGCAGACATCTGTCAACGATGCAACGGTCGTTACCGACGTGAAGGGACTGCTCAAGGCTTGTGAGGCTCCGATCGAGGAAATTATGCTGCACGTCCTGGAAGTACCCGGATTCATTCAACGCTACCCAGAAATTGCTGAAGAAGAAGGGCTGGATACGGTAGAGGAAGACAACGCTGGAAACGGCCAAGCCGGTGATGGTTCAGCGCCATCTGGTGATGGAGCTCCGGAAGGAGACGCTGGGCCAGGTGAACCAAATGCAGGTGGCCCCAGCAATGAAGGGCCTGGAAGCGTCGGCCCAGGCGATCCAGGCCAACCTGGCGACGGCAATTAAGCCTAACTTTGGTAGAACTGCGCGTTCGCTTCGAGGTTGGAAACTCTTGCCGCGACTAGCCAATTTCAGTTGCGGTGCGCATCATGGCAAGCATCGCAGCGTTCTTGGATTTGATGCAGCAACACCGAACGCTCCTTCGCTGAAATCTCGAGCGACTTGCCCGTTAGCTGCGAGAATTGCTTAGCGATGTGCAAGTAATCTCCTCGCATTCCTTCCCTCTGGCCGTTCCGACGGGACAACTCCCTAAACGCCTCTTCCAAGCTGACGGCTCGATTAAGGAGCTGCTCTTGATTCAGGGGGCTTTCGCGTCGATCTCTTGCCGTAAGCTTGGTCGCATTTTCGAGCTCTTCGAAGTCCCGAGCGATTTCCGCCATGATCGTTGCTGTCGATGGCAAATCAACGGAAGGCGAGAGCGGCAAATCCCAAGCTGGTATTGTGGAAGCTTCAAGCTCGCGAACACTCCGCCACAATCCGTTGTACTTTTCAGCCGTTCCTGCAACCTTCAGTAGGTCCAACGCTTCTGACGCCGACACGCTTCCGTCTATGGCTGCCAGGATGGCCGCCGCCGCAGGTCCTCGATGCTTTCCATGATGACAATGGATGAATAACCGTCCGTTTGTTGTCGTCAACGCCTTGTTCAGTTGTGCTTGCGCTGAATCCGGAATTCCTCGATACTGAACCGGAATGTGGATGTATCGGATGCCGAACCCTGCCGCCAGCTTTACGTTCGGCGGCATCCCATCCACACTGATTATGGACTGAACGCCAAGCTTGCTGAGCGACTTAAACGCCTCTTCGGATGTTGGCTCGCCGCCACTGTAAATGCGGGGCGTGACGACCAATAGATTTGCGATCCCGGAAATTTCAGGAGCTGTCTTGCGCCATGGAAGCGCGGCGAACTTGTGAGGCTCTGATTTGTCCGTATTTGGATTCGGCTGGGATGGCCTCTCAGGCTTTGCTGTTCGCGGAGC
Organism: uncultured Pirellulaceae bacterium; assembly: GCA_964411445.1. Taxonomy (GTDB): domain Bacteria; phylum Planctomycetota; class Planctomycetia; order Pirellulales; family Pirellulaceae; genus Aureliella. Next base: position 72,379 of record CAYPLE010000004.1, on the reverse strand, counting down.
AGGCTCACCTGCGTCCTGGGCGAATCCGGCCTCCAGCGGAAAACAGCAAGTCAGGCTGGCAGCGACCAGCCAGAGCATCCCCGGACGCCCCCTCGCGATTCGAATTACGCTGGTTAAAAATCCCGTCAAGTTGCTCGCCCACCTGCTGAAAACATCTGCTGACATTGGTCTTAGGATACCAACAATTCAGGGCGTCATGTATTGCTTCAGCAGCCTCTCGTACGGCGAAAGAGAATTTGAATCTAGGTGATCAGCCGTAGAGCGTTAGCTCACGGTTTTCCGTGAGAAACGCGTGGCGTCTGGAATCATGTGAACCGCTGAGCTTCCGCTCAGCGGAGGTTTGTCGAAGGCGGCTCATTGGCGTCTCTGGTGGCAGAGAAGTCAAGCCAGTTCCATCACCTAAAAGTACTTGCGGATCCACCGGAATTTGGGATCTGTAATCAGTTCCAATACCAGATTCGCGGCCGGCGGTTATGGTGGGAGCGAGCCGATGGCTTCTAGAACTTGAGTCCCAGCGACTTGAGGCGGCGAGCGGTCTCGGCCATGAGCGTGTCTTCGTCCGCTTCGGTTGGTGCTTCGTAAGTGACCGAAAAACGAAGGAATGGCCCTGCTTCACTCCATGGTACGGTAATGATCGACTGTTCCGTAATCAAATGCTGACTGGCCTCTTCGGAATCCGCAAACGTAAGTCCCGATTCCGTACCCACCGGTGCTTTCGTATACAAAAAGTAAGTGCCGCCGGGCATGCTGCATTGGAATCCGACATCCTTCAGCATTGTGACAAGCTTTTCAAGACGCCGCTTGTACTTGGCGTGAATCGAATTTGGAATTGAGTCATCGTCCAGAGCAGTTGCGGCCGCTTTTTGAATTGCGGGGAATTGGCCGCTGTCGCAATTGTCTTTGACGTCGGCAAACGCTCGGACCACCAAGGGGTTGCCGCAAACCCAGCCAATCCGCCAGCCGATCATGTCGAAGCCCTTGCTGAGCGAGTGAACCTCAACGCCGACGTCCTTTGCACCGTCGACGGAAAGGAAACTCAGCGGCTCGGAATCGAAAGACAATACGATATGGGCAGCATCCTGAACGACGACAAACTGATGCTTCTTTGCAAGTTCAACGACTTCGGCATAGAACTCGCGCGTAGCCGTCTTGCCGGTGGGACTGTTGGGATAGTTGAGGACTAGGAGCTTGGTACGCTGCCAGCTCTCATCGCTGACCGATGAAAAGTCTGGGAAGAAGTTGTTTTCTTCCAACAACGGCAATGGGAGGACTTCACCGCCGTAGTACTTTGTGTGGGTCCCAGCAACAGGATAGCCAGGCACCGTCATCATCGTCACATCTCCAGGATTGATAAAGCATCCCGGGATCATTGCAAGTGCAGTCTTGCTGCCGATACAGTGGTTGATCTCTGTTTCTGCGTCGAGCGTCACGCCAAGGCGACGTTGCATGAACCGAGCTGCTGCATCCTTGAAGGCTTGAATTCCATTATCCGCATACCCGCGGTTGCCAGGATCGTTCACTTCCGACGCCATCGACTGACGTACGGTTTCGGCTGCCATGGAGTCGTTTTCGCCAATGCCAAAGTCGATCAACTGACGATCCGGGTAGTCCGCGAGCGCTTTCCGCTTTGCTCGCTTGATCTTCTCAAACTTGTAGATTGCGGTGCCCTTGCCGTACCCGGAACCGCCGATTCGTTCTGCGAAAAGCTGCTGAAAGTATGGGTCTGCTGTAGCCGTGCTCATCGTCTGTCTACTCGCGAATTTATTTGTCCGTTGGATAATGTGGTTAAGCAAAATTCTAGTTTCGCGGCGAGTTCGGCAACTACCCCAAGCCCAGCACTTTGCCTTCGAAGAGACTACCGCCAGACCAGCATTTCGGCAACCACTCGCCACCGAGCCTGGGAATGCACTAGCCGAATGATCGGCAGTTCCGAAACTAGTTGAGCTCGATTCAGAGAGGTAACGATGGCTCTGCCCAGCGATTTGCCCGGACACGGTCCAGGCAAGCAATGAAGCGACGAATCAAATCGGTTAAACTGTCGAAGCTCGGACATCCGAGGCACTCGAATCGCTGAACCCAATTGAAAGCTGTGCCGCTTGCGGCGAACGATGAACGCTGATTACCGAGGCGGAAATAGTCGCCTGCTAACCCGAGCCCTTGAGCAGAAGATGCTGCCGATGGCCGTTCTCGATGAATCGGGCGCTGTTGTTTACGTCAACGGTAAACTTTGCGAACTTGTGCAACTGGATTCAACTGTCCTGGTCGGGAAACGCTGTACGTGGCATATCCCTCAGGATCGCGAACCGGCTGGTCTGCTGTTGAGCGCTCTGGCCCCACCAGAAAGCGCGCGGGAAGGTGCCATCGCGGCTCGTAAATTTACAACCCCACCAATTTTCGGCTCAGACATCGATGCGGAACTGTTCGTCCCTCTGATCGATGCTGATGGTCATGTTTCGCTCATCATTGTCGTCATGGGGCGTTGGCAAGAAATCAGCCGACAGATGCCGCAACAAGATTCCGCCAGTACGAGCAACGATATTCGCTCGGCTCTGGTGCAGTTGCGTGCTAAGAATGACTCGCTCGACGGTCTGGACGCCTTGCTAGGCACTAGTCACACATCCCGGCTTTCTCTGTCTCGAGCGCAATTGGCAATTCAAGCCAACCTGAGTGTCTTGATTACGGGCCCAAGCCGTATTGGGAAGTCAACGGTCGCACAGGCAATTTACAATGGCCGCCTTGCCAAGCACAACGTCCGCGCGATGACAGGTGCATTTATCACCATCGACGGTGAAGTTGCTGGGTTTGAACAAGTTGCCGGACAGTTAGAAACGCTCCATTCTCGCCTGCGTCCGGAGTTGACAAAGGTCGCGTGTGCTCTATTCGTGCGTCGAATGGATCTCATGGACGATCTGGCTATGAGCCAAGTGATGAACTTCGTGAATTCGCAATCCGAGCGGTGCACGTTTTTTGCAAGTGTGACGGCTGAAGGAAGACGGAAACGCGAGACACGCAGCTCCGTTTGGGGCGAGTCCTTCGCAAAATTGAGTGCTTTGGAATTGACGATTGAATCACTAGCGGCCCGCAGAGAAGACATTCCAGTCCTTGTAAACAATTGCGTGGCTCGGATTGCTCAGGAAGCGGGGCGTACGCCACCACCGATTCGTCCCGATGCAATGGAGTTGTTTCTGGCTTACAATTGGCCGAGGAATTTCGCAGAATTGAATGAAGTCCTCAGGCATGCAGTGCTTCACAGTATTGGTGGCGAGGCGATCAGTGTGAACCATTTGCCAGCGGGCATTCGCGCCTTCCCTGGTACAGTGCATCAGGCGGATAGTGTATCGGTCGAAGCGATTCGTCTAGACGATGTTCTCGAGGAAGTTGAACGGGAAGTTATTCGCCGCGCCTTGGCCGCTTCGCCGCGCAATCGCGCGGGGGCGGCTCGTTTACTCGGAATTAGCCGCCCTCGACTCCTTAGACGCATCGAAGCTCTGGGACTTGGTGACAAAAAGAGCGATAAGAAGCCCGACGACCAGTCCGAGTTGAGCGCTGGCGATGATTCAGATGAACCCGGATACTGAACAGAACAATGAACTTGGGTGATTGCAGAAACTGGCCCATTGCAAAGCGGCTCTTTGAAGAATTTTCAGTCACGAAGGGGTTCGTGATGCATTTTGGAAGGCTTGGGAGTGCACAATCCGTACGCGCCACCCACAACAGACGTTGCCCACTCAGCCGATTTGAGGCCAACGGGTCAGGCTTGGCGAGAAAATGACACGCTCGTCATCGGGCGAGACGCCATCTTGGGGGAGCGTTGTTTTGTAACCGGCGTTACCACGGTTCGACACATCACCTTTAGCCTGCAGCATACACCGCCTTGGGTATACCTGCTCGTTCTGCTGTGCGTCATACCCTACTTGATCGCTCGTGGCTTAACCGTGAAATCTGCCGAGTTGACGGTCCCAATTGCACCCCGTGTTTATGCACGACATCGCAAGCTCGTACACCTAGGGATGTTGCTTTGTCTCGCCGCATTCGTCGGCTTGATGGGTGGAATCAACATGGATTCAGTGCCGCTTGTCGGGGTGGCTTTGGTCGCAGGCGTCGTCGGATTCGTCCTTTCGAGTCGGCAGCCAGTTCGTGTCAAAGTGGTTTCTTTCACGGACGATTTTCTGACCATTCGAGGGGTGCATCCCCAAGCACTGGATGCCTTCGCCGATCGACCAGGATATTGAGCAATCCGCGACCATCACTCAACTCTTAATCGACTGACCAGGTCGTAAACTTCTCCAGGTTCGACCTTCGTCTTGACAGTGGCTTCCTTGTTGCGGCGATCGAAGAAATAGACCGCCCCACGTCCGGTGACTTCTGCTGAACTCCCCGTCACGACGATGGCGGTTGCTTCATCGATGCCAATCCCCAAGAGCTGTGGATACGTCGCAACAAGCTGTTCTTGGTCCGGGTGCCGTCCACGCTGGCTAAAATGTTGGTCGATCGCTACGCCCGGCAAGAATCCCAAGCCACCACGTTCATATCCAGGGGCGATGATGTCAAAATTCTCGATCGGAGTTGCTCGTGCAAGATACCGAGCTTGGATGGATGCGCCGGCAGAAGAACCACCGATGACACCCCCGCGGTTGAGCACTTCGACCATTTGCCGGTGCGTTTCGGTGCCGTAATAAGAATCGGCGAAGTTCCATTGCCTGCCACCGCCAAACCAGATACCCGTTGCGTTTTTAAGCGGCTGGTAAAAATCTTTGTCGGTATTGGCGCGTATGCGATCCTTAGTGTGCAAGACCTGTGCGTCGGCGACGCCCATGCGTTTCCAGGTGCGTACCATGCTCGAGTTGGGGGAAACCTCGGCTTCTTCAGTGCAAGGGACATAGACCAAACGAGCTTCACTTCCGCCCGCGTCTTCAACAAATTGATCCATCAATCCACTTGGCATTCCTCCTCCACCGACGATGTACAGTTTTCCATTTTCAACGACTGGCGGCGCAGGTTTCTCGGCAGGGAAAGCTTCCAAGCTATGTTCCATTGCCATCCGTCGCCATTGAGTCAGATCGATCAACCAGTCCGTGATTGGCATAGAACGAGATGTGCGTGGCTTAATTGTCTTGGCTTTGTCTGACCCGTTGATTGCCAATTCAAAGTTACCATCTCCGTAGCAAAGCATCTTGCGACGCGATAGGAGAACGACTGCATCGGGGGCAACCTCGAGCGAAAGAAGCGCAGGTGTTCCGCCTGTTTCAGGGGCATTCTGCTTGAGCACACGAACTTCGGTATCGAAAATCAGGCCCAGGTCATTACCGCCTGCCAAGCCTACGGCTGATTCGACGCAGCAAATCGAAAGTCCCGCATCGAGGCAGAGTTGCAGTTGTTTACGCAGACGCGCCTTGGCGTTCTCACTGACTTCTTTCACCTTGCTCCAAATGATGACCGAAGTTTGAGAGTCTCGAAGTTGTGCTGCGCGACTGAGGAACTCTTCGCTTGAGAGTTGCTCGAAACCGTGAAGAGCTGTTGGCATTTCTGCTCTTGGCGACAGATGAAGCACAACGGCGTCGTCATCTTTATCTAGAGCAATTTCCCGAAATACACGAAGCGCCGACTCCGTGTCAGCTCCCAGCAGAACTCGGCCGTTGATCCGATGTTTCTCGGGCCAATGCTCGTACTTGGCAACGAATTCGGTTGCATCGACTCGATCTGCCGCAAATGAGAGACTCAAAAGGAGTGCGACGATGAGAGATTTCGTATGCGGGCAGGGCAGATTCATGGTCATGCTCGGGGAAGGTAAACAGAATGAACGATCCAAAGTCGGCTGCATGCAAAGCAGGACCGACTGCAATTTCGAAACGCTGTTGCATTGTATACGCAAGCACAGCATCTTAGGCACCACAGTTGAGCATCAACCGGCAGGTTCCATCTAGTCAGGTGTGGTTGCAAGATGGCAATCTACAGGAGGTCTAGCTGCTTCAGCTTGCGTGGGGGAGCGGGTAAAGTAGGTAAGGCTTCCTCGGGCGCATCTGGCTTCAATGCACAAGCCAGTTCATGATAGAATAGTCGTGCCATCTCCGGTGCAAATGTGTCATCGGGCGTGTGAGTGAAGATGGTAGGCTCCAAGCCTTCGGAAAGCCAGCGTGCGACGATTTTGGCCCATTGTCGGATCTGAGGCACCCCTTGTTCAACATTGTTTCGGCCGATGAGTCTCAGCATTGGCCTTGTTCCGGTTACCGTTTGCCGGACCGGCGTCTTGGGTTTTCGCTGCTGCGATTTACGCTCCGCCTCATCTTCAGGTTCACGACTGAACAAAGCACGAGAGTCGAATAGGACTTTGTCAATTCGCCTGTCACTCAACAACGCGTTGATGGCTGCTTCGTTTTCGCCTTGGTCGTACCAATCCATGTGTCTCAATTCGACAGCCCAAGGGAAATTGGTGGGCAAACTGTCCAGGAACTTTTCTAGAGTACTGAATTGACGTGGCGAAAAATCCGGCCCCAATTGCAAAAAGGTGCTTCCGAGGCGGCCGGCGTCTGCAAGCACTTCAATCGCATCTAAGAAACGCCGAGTAGCTGATTCTGCGGAGACAAGTTGACGCTCGTGCGAGACCTCACGCGGGAATTTCATGCAGAACGCAAAGCCGTTTGCCGAAATGTCGCACCAACGTTTCGTCTGCTCTGGTGTTGGGATCGCGTAAAAGCTGCTGTTCCCCTCCACCGTATTGAACATTCGCGAATAGTGCCGCAAGAACTCTCGTTGCGGCGTGCGCTGGGGATATACGCTTCCGGCCCAGTTCGCACAACTGAAGACTGGACAGCCAAGCCGTATTGGCAAACGTGGACTTTCTGTCTTCATTGCTTTGCGTTCCGACTGTTACTCGTATTCCCATTTGCTGATCCAGGGGTCCTTGGTCTGACGCTGGAACTGTTTCAAATCAGCCTTCATGTTGTTAAGCAAGTCTGCGTAGTCTTCCTCCAAGGCCAGATTTCGAGTTTCATCGGGATCGTTGGCGAGATCAAACAGCTCGAATTGAGCCCGGTGGATGTACTGATTCACAGTTCGCTTGCCATACAACGTGTCGTCACCCTTCTCGTAGCGATCTTGCCACGTCGGTGCAGCCCATAGATCAGAGGCGAAGGGGTACGGCAACTGGTACGCAATATTCCAAATCAATTTATACCGATCCGTGTGGACCACTCGCATCGGGTAATACATCTGGATTTCGTGAAACGTGTGTGACGCATAAACCGTATTCCACTCTTTTGGAACCTGTTTCGCGTTCAGGACCTTGGCCCAGCTTCGGCCATGAAAGTCCTTCCGAGCGTTGTTGGGTTGCCCATAAGCTTGAGCAAAATCAAGGATCGTGGGTGCGAGATCAACGTGGCTTAAGTAGGCACCATTTTCGCGCTGTGCTGCGTTGGTAGCCTCTGCTGGCGTCGTTTGAGCGGTCTCGGGCGTTTTGACAATCATCGGCACTCGCATCCCTGGTTCGTAAAGCGTGGTTTTCGCGCCAGGAAAAGCCATGCCATGGTCGCTGGTGAAAATGATGACCGTATTATCGTATTCGCCCATTGCTTTCAAATTGTCAACGAGTTGGCCGAGCCCGGCATCAATGCGCGAGATACTTTCGTAGTACATGGCCAGTTCGGCACGACTTACTGGCGTGTCGGGCAAAAAGTTGGGGACGACCACCTTCGCCGGATCGTAGTATTCGCTGGCAACGCCTTCGTAGCCCTCCGGGCGGTTGCCAAAGGGATTGGGGCGATGCGGAAGGTCTTCCCGGCGGCCACCGCTGCGGTGCGGATCGGATGTGCAAAAGTAGAGGAAGAACGGTTGTGCGCGATCGACTTCCTGGAGATGCGCTCGGACCTGATTTGCCATTTGAACGGGATTTCGCGCGTTGCCATTCAGTGTGGTTTCAAATTTGAAGACCTCCTCGGGTGCAACATGGTACTTTCCAATTCGAATCGTCGCGTACCCCGCCTCGGTCAAACGAACTGGCAGGCTACGGACACGGTCGAAAGCACTAAAGTGATGATAGCTGTGCTGGTGTCCGTAATGACCGTTTAAATGGTTGTGCAGACCCGTCAGTATCACCGAACGAGAAGCACTGCAGCTAGCGGTTGTGCAGAATGCGTTTCGAAAGATCACCCCTTCTTGTGCGAGGCGATCCATGTTCGGCGTACGAATCGCGTCATTCCCATACGCACCAATATCCTGGCTTTGATCGTCGGTCACAAACAACACAATATTCGGTCGCGGGTCGGCTTGGGCAAGAGCGCGGGGGACTATTGGCCAATGCAAAACGACGCAAACAGCGACGGCGATTAGCCGACTTGATAGCAGGCTCGGACAAAACAGAGCTAGCTTGGAAAGAGTGGTGAGCCGTTGCGTCATGTTTCTCCGCCAATCATGGGTGCACAATCAAAGAATGTTCATCATCGCCGCACATTCTACTTCATCACAATCGCTGCCGCAGCAATGTGCGTCCGCGAGAGGATATTCGCTCAAGTATCGGCAGGATTTCGGCACCGTCCGGACTAGCGAGCCACGCTACAGGACGGAAGACAAACCCTCGGCCGGGTTTTGGAATCTGCCGGTTGATGGGTTCATGCACAGGCTGAGCCGCGCAAGAGGCGGGGAGCCTGCGGCAGACCACGACCTTGTTGCAATGCACCGTCCGTTTGAACACGGAAACACTGCGTATGCCGAAAACTCAACTGAGCAGCGGGCTGTGGGAGGGCGGAAGGCCAACCCTATCAAATCCACAGGTGCAGCGGGATGGCTTATGTGAGATCTTCTGCCAAATTGTAAGCGTCCAGCATCAATTGCAAGAGTTTCTCGTCATCATCGTGGTCATTCTGTATGCTCAAATCGCCAAAGAAAGCGTCGCGAGCGGCTTCGCCTTCGGGTGCTGAATTGAGGTGATTAATCACGATCAATACATCCGACGGTGTAACGTAATTGTCGCCGTTCACGTCCAACCACCCGCGGCTGGGAGCAGAGCCGGCAGGAACTTCGGCGTCGCTGCCTGCATTGATGTAGTTGATGATTGCCAGTGCGTCGCTTGGGGTCACGAAGGTGTCATTGTTCGCGTCCATCGCGTTCTCTGTGTTGTGCCACGGAAAGCGATTGTCTTCGATGTCGATCATGAATGTGTCTGAAACGAAGGCTAAATCGTTGTCAAACGCGGAGATGCGGACTTCTAGTTGGCCGACATCGTTGGATGTAGGAGTCCCAGTGAGAGTCTGGGTTTCGCGGTCAAAATCGATCCAGGATGGCAGAGAAAATCCGTCTCCGCCGACAGCCCTGAACTGCAACGTGTCCCCTTCGTCTTCGTCAATAAATGTCCCCGCAGGGATGGCGAAAGAAAACCCCTCACCAACAGCCGCAGACTGATCTGAAATTTCGCTCACGAGCTTCGGAGCATCGTTCAAATCTGTCACCATGACAGCGAAGGTGTGCACGTCCGTGGCGCCTGCTGAATCTTCGACCTGAACGACCACTTCGGCCGTTTGTGTTGTCTCGTAATTGACGTCAGCTCCATCGCGGATCAACAATTGTCCACCGTCACCGAATTCGAACCAGGGCGATGACTGAGACAGGATCGAGAAGGTGTGCGAGTCGCCAGCATCCTGATCTTCGACTCCAATCGTAGCAACCGATAAACCGGCGGGGCTATTCTCAGGAACGTCAATGGTGGCATCGACGAGTGCAGGTGCATCGTTTGCGTCTTGGATTCGGAGCGTTAGAGTTGCTTCTGTTGACGCTGGAGGAGCGAAAGAGTCGACCACGCGGACAACAACTTGATAGGTGTCGAGCACTTCAAAATCCAGACCAGCATCCTCTTTGAGCATTAGCTCCCCGGAAGAACTCAACGTGAAGAGCTCTTCTGCACCACTGACCCATTGGAACGTGAGCTGTTGCCCAGCGTCTTCGTCGGTCGCCTCGACTTGCGCGAGAACTGTTCCTGCGGCCGCAGCTTCAGAAACATCAGCCGATTGATTTGGCATGACAGGTGGATCGTTCGCATCAACGACTTGCACGGTGACCGTTTGTTCTGCGACCAGGGCAGGATCTCCAGAATCGGCTACTCGAATCAACATCTCGTAGCTCGGCGTGTCTTCAAAATTCAGGCGAGTACCAGGAAGCAATCGCAGCTCGCCGCCAGGGTGAATCGTAAAGGCTGGTTCGGCGGGCTCAATGATGCTCCACGAGAGCGTTTGATTTGCGTCGGGATCTGAATGCGTCACAAAACCGATCGTCGCTCCTGCGAGCAACGCTTCAGAACTGCGGATTGTCTGTTCGGGGATTGCTGGCGGTTCATTCACATCTTCGAGATGAATCGTGATGTTCCGTTGCCCGTACACCGTAGAGTCGCGTTTGTCGGAGGCGCGAAGTCCAAGGATGAACGTTGGCGATGCTTCAAAATTCACCGGCAGAGAATCAGCAACGCTAACCTCCCCTGACTCGGCGTCGACCGCGAAAGCTCCGGATTCGTTACCAGTCGCCAACGAGAAAACGAACTCGCCGTTTTCTCCCGAGTCTTCGTCGGAGGCCGTGACCGTTCCGACGATGGTGCCCACTGCTGCGTTTTCGACGATCGTTTCTTCAAATGAATCCACTTTTGGTGCATCGTTTGCATCGCCAACATTCACAGTCACTGTGGCTTGAGCCGTCAGCTCGCTGTTGAAGGTGTCGACCAACTTCATAACAACTTCGTGAGTTGTCTGGGTCTCATAGTCCAGGCCGCTTTTCAGAATCAGTCGACGGTTCGCAAAATCGAATTCGAACAGCCCAGCTTCATTGCCTGAAACGAATTCAGCCTCAAGCCGCTGGTGCGGATAGCCTAATTCCAAGTTGAGTCCGCCGATGGCTGTATCGACTGCGTGAGCTTCACTGACCGAAAGAGTCGTATCGTCAAACCGTGGTGGCTCGCCGCCCGCAAGTGCAAAGTCTTGGTTTGGAAACTCAACTTCGTCAGCGACGGTGAAGTCGTACATTCCTGAGACAGGTGTTTGGATTCGATAGCCGTCTGGGGATTCGATGGTGATATGTTGGCTGCCGATTGGAACGCGATTAAATTCATAGCGTCCATCGGAATCGGTGGCCGTTGACTGCTGAGGCAATTCAAAGCCAATCCAATCAATTCTGCCAAAAGGCGAAGAATCTAAATAGGAATCGTTTGAATACGCAACGGCGTAGGCGATGAGCTCACCTGGGGCGTTGAGCGTCAGGCTCTGTTGGTCATTTAAGCGGAGTGCTCTGGTCCGCGTGAATCCTAAGGACTGTCCGTCAGCATTGAACATTTCGAGCCGCCCGTAAACGTCCGACAGCGTCGACGCGCCCAGGAAATTCGCGCTGACTTGTGAAGCAGGACGGTAAAAATCCATCCGCAGTCGTCGCGTCTCACCAAAAAAGCCTACGCCCGCATGCGCAAATTGTTGCCCCTGGGATGGGTCTTGGAACACTTTGTTATCGATGGTGATATCAAAACCCAAGTGTTGGTTGCTGGTTCCGGCAGTCGTAAGTGTGACGTTGCTGGAAACGTTGTTGACGACCGTATCTTCGGTGTAGTCGTCCGCGTCGACAAATTCGCGATGCTTGCCATCTCCAAAGAAACCATCGGAATCCAAGAAGACATTCACACCGGACAAGCCTATTTCACCGTCGTCTTGCTGAGCGTTCAAATTGCTGTCTTGGAAGACTGCCCCATGAACAGAAGCGTACCAATTTGGCTGTCCGACATGATCAAGAATTCGGCTGCTGTACGCGGGTGGGACAACTGTGCCAAAAACGCCGTGTTGCAATTCGAATTCGAAGTTGCTGTTCGGGCGATCTGTTTCGACTGTATTACCAGCAACCCACTCACCGGGATCATAGCCATCGGACGCGCCGATACGCCCTACATAGGCAAGTTGTTCGGTGATCACACGTACTGTGCCGGGATGCGAACTCCCCACGTTGTCTTCCGTGAACAAGATTGGTGCATAGGCATGTTGTGGCCAACTGTTCTCGACCCATGGAAAAACGCTGACGCCGTCCAAGAGCGTCCAGCCAAGCGCCGCGCCGTCAGGCAGGCCATCATCATCGCCGTCAATATCCATGTCTAACGTTGGGGCGACAGACGCTTGCACCAACAGGTACGTGCTACTTCCCGCGTGAATCGAGTTGGCTGTGCCGTCAGCCGAAAAACCGGGGATACCCAAGAAGCCATTGGAGCCAACGAATGCGGTCGCCTCGCTAGATATCGAGAAGCCGTTGCCGCTTTGAGCAAAGACCATCAGCCCGTTGGCGCCAAACTGTTTGCCGCTCAGGTCAATAATTGTGTGAATGTCGCCCAGTTCGTTGACTCCATCCGCGCTCTCGATACCCAAGAAGTAAGTTCCAGCAGGCAGAGTCTCATTCGGTGCACCGCGGAGCTCTAGGTATTGATCCGTGTTGTCTTGGCTGAACAATGGGTCGTAATGAATTTCATTGATATAGGCAGCGAGCAAACGACGGTCTTCGAGGCCCTCTAGTCGGAGTTTTCGACTGGGTCGGAGCATGGCAATCTTCTCAGCATAAACAGCAGAAACGGTAAAATCGTTGCCGGTCTAACATAGCAGGCCCTGGCCAGAATCGCAATTTAAGGAGTGCCGTGAAACGTCGGATTATCTCAGCTCACACAGCCAGCTCGAAGAAGTCAACGTCCTCTCGCAGGATGGGGGATTAGTCCTTTTGGGCTGCGAGTGCAAAGCTAATCTCAGAATCGAGCTTAGCGCCAAAACGTTCTTTATCGTATAACAACTTGCTACAGTCGACGACAAGGATTCAGGCGGCTTCGCCTCGTGCACGCCGAACACATTCGGGAAATACCAACAGTGTTCTCAGAACTCGATTCGATCGTGAGCGTTGCCTGCTCCATCTTGGCTCTTGGCTCCACCGGCTATTTCTGGTTTGTCCGCAGCAATCAGGAACGTCCCAGCGTTTCCGTCTATTGCCCGAAACCAATTTCCGGAGCTGTACTCATGCCTCAAGAGGATGGGTACCCATTTCAAAATTTGGTCGAATTGCCGGACGGACATTGGGCCAGATATTTCTGCCGATTCGTAGTGTGCAATCAGAGCATTCTGCCCAATTCCATTGTGGCTATGCGAGTTCAGCTTTCGTGCTCGGACGGAAGATGGGAACACGCGCATTTTCGCTTGCTTCAGCAACCGGGCGGTGAGCACATCAACGATTTTCCCGTCACGCTCGGTCCAACATCAACTTCGATCATCGACGGACATCTATATATGCCAGTCGCAGAGCGAGGTTCAACACGAAATGACCGCGAACACCTTGCAATACAACGTTTACACAAGAATCAACGTGTGAAGGTCGATCTGCACTGTGCCGAGGGCGGGCGTTTTCAAGTGATCGTCGATGTGTCTCCCATAGCCCCAGATCCACTGGCCCGACCGATTGCAGCTTAGATGCAAGCAGGTTGAGCTGAGTGCTAGCCGCGGCGCGTTGTTTTTTTGTGTGCCCATGCATCGTTTTTGCAGACCTGCGCGTCAAAGCGAGCCGAATGTGCGATGCGCCGAAAGTGTCGCGTTGAGCTATAATGACTAGGAGAGACTCTAACACTAGCGATTCGCCCATCGTACAGTGAAGGTGTATCGCTGATATCGATCTATTTTTCCTCGAGCCTGACACACGAATGGCATATGTGACCATGCTCAAGACCTCTTCTATTATTGCTGCCCTACTAATCGCTGTTGCGAATAGCTTGTCCGCTGATGCAGCCGATTCAGATCAACTTGAGCAGGAGTGGCGAACAAAGATTGCGCCGCTGCTGACGACTCATTGCTACGATTGTCACAGTGGTGCTGAAGCGGACGCAGGCCTGGCGCTGGACCATTTTGATACGCCGCTGGCGGTGCTCAAAGGCAGGCGTATCTGGGAAATGGCCATTCAAAAACTCCAGATTGGCGAAATGCCTCCTCCCGACGTCAATGAGTTGACCGATGCACAGCGCGAACAAATTACCAGTTGGTTGAGGGCCGCGATCGACGACTATGAGTGTGGGCTGACGCCTAATCCAGGGCAAGTTACGCTTCGACGGCTGAACGCCACGGAGTACCAAAACACGATTCGCGATCTCGTGGGCCTTGTCTACACGCCGGCGAGCGATTTTCCAGGTGATGATACCGGCTACGGATTCGATAATATCGGCGATGTGCTTACCTTGCCGCCGATCTTGATGGAAAAGTATCTGATCGCTGCTGAGAAAATTAGCCGTCGAGCGATACAGACGCCTGACATGCCAGCGTTGATGTCGATCGATGCAGCCGGTAGCCAACTGGAAATAGAGGCCAATTCGTCCAACGGCGACGGGCATCTCACCCTCGCATCCTCAGGCACGGCGACGCTAGTTGCACAAATCCCGCGAGCGGCCAGTTACGAAGTGATCGTGACAGCATCGGGTGATCAGGTGGGAAGGGAGCCATGTTTGATGGCTGTGTCGGTTGATGACAAGCAGATTCGTCGAATCGCAGTTCCCAACGAACACACCGATGCTGGAGAATTTAGGCTGCGGACACGGCTTCGCGCCGGCAGTCGTCGCATCGGCTTGAGCTTCGTCAATGATCTGTACATCAAAGCTCAAGGCGGCAATCCCGCTCAGGACCGCAACTTGACCATCCATCATGTTCGGCTGCAAGAAGTTGCATCGGGCATTCCAAAGTTGGACCCTTCCAAAATCTCGCCTCAGCACAAGCGGATTTTCTTCGTGCAGCCGCGAAGCCCTGCCGAGTACGATGATGCTAGCCGCAAAATCCTTCAACGCTTTGCCAGCCGTGCTTATCGCCGCCCGGTCGACACGGCAGACCTCGGGCGGCTCGTCTCACTGGCAGAGAATATTCGCGAACAAGGAGGTTCGTTTGAGGAAGGCATTCAAGTTGCCGTTCAGGCTGTCCTCATTAGTCCCAAGTTTTTGTTCCGAGTCGAGCCACCTTCCAGCGACATCGAATTTAGCGACTACCGTGAACTGGACGAGTTCGAGTTGGCGACGCGGCTGTCGTATTTTCTTTGGAGCTCCATGCCCGACGACGAATTGCTGGCGTATGCGGTGCAAGGCAAACTGCGTGAGGGGAACAATCTAGAGCGGCAGATTGCTAGAATGCTGCGCCACCCGCATTCCAATGCTTTCGTGCGAAACTTTGTAAGTCAGTGGCTCAAGCTGCGGGCGTTGGAAGAATTTCGTCCCAGTCCAAGGGAGTTCCCGCGATGGAACGACGAGATTCGAAAGCTGGCCGAACGTGAGACATACACGTTCTTTTCTGCTGTCATGCGGAGAAACATGAGCGTACTCCGGCTCCTCGACGGTGAGTTCACTTACTTGAACGAAAAACTGGCCCGTTATTACGGTATTCCAGGCGTCGATGGTGATGCATTCCAACCTGTTTCGCTCAAGGGGAGCCAGCGAGCAGGATTGCTGACGCAAGCAAGTGTGCTGGCCGTTACCAGCCACCCAACTCGAACCAGTCCAGTAAAGCGTGGGCAATGGATACTCGAAAACCTACTCAACTCACCGCCTCCACCGGCGCCAGCGGGTGTTCCTGAACTGAAGGACAAAGGGCAATTGGTCGGGACGATGCGGGAGCAATTGGAACAACACCGCGCGGATCCGGGGTGTGCCAGTTGCCATAAGTTGATGGACCCGCTCGGTTTTGCACTTGAGAATTTTGATGCCGTAGGTGCCTTCCGAGAGCGAGACAACGGCGTGCCCATTGATGCCTCAGGCATCTTGCCGGACGGAAGTCGTGTCGAAGGCGCCCGTGACTTACGCGACGTCTTGGTGAAACAGCACCAAGAGAAATTCGTACGCTGTTTCGTCGAAAAGGTCATGACATATGCCCTCGGGCGTGGACTCGAGTACTACGACAAATGTGCGGTTGACCAGATCATGGCATCGCTCGAGAACTCTGATTACAAATTCAGTTCGCTCTTGGTTGGAATCGTTCGCAGCGATCCCTTCCAAAAGAAAGGCCAACGGGAAATAGAATGAAGAAGCTCAGCAGAAGAACCGTGCTTCGCGGGGCAGGTACTGCCATCGCTTTGCCCATGTTAGAAGCGATGGCTCCGGCTCGTGCGGCAGCGGAATCCGCTCCGCTGCGGACGGTATTTTTCTACGTTCCCAATGGTGTGCACATGCCCGATTGGCGGCCTAGCAGCGTTGGACGCAACTTCGAAATGCCCAAAACGCTTGCTCAACTAGAAAAGCACCGCAACAAACTCAGTGTGCTCACCAATCTGGCGCTCGACGGCGCGAAATCGCACGGAGATGGCCCAGGTGACCACGCACGTAGCTGTGCGGCGTTTCTAACCGGAGCCCATCCGAAGAAAACGGACGGTGCAGATATTCGCAATGGCGTTTCCATCGATCAAGCCATCGCCCAAACGATGGGAGGAAAAACGCGCTTCCCATCTTTGGAACTCGGGTTGGAAGCTGCTAAGCAGTCCGGTGGATGTGACAGTGGTTACAGTTGCGCGTACCAGTACAACCTTTCGTGGCGCAATGCGACCAGCCCTGTTGCACTGGAACGCGATCCTGCGGCGGTCTTTGAACGACTCTTCTCATCGGTAAAAGGTGAAACGGAAAGTTCGAAGCAGAGTCGCCGGTCCTCACGTCGCAGCGTCCTAGATTTTGCCTTGGAGGACGCAAAGTCGCTCAACCAACGACTTGGAGCCTCAGATCGTCGCAAACTGGATGAGTACTTGTACGCGGTTCGCGAGATCGAAAACCGTCTGGTGAATTCCGAGAAACTGTCCGTCGGTGAAGGTGGCGTTCCAAACTATCCCAAGCCCTCCGGCGTTCCGAAGGACCGAACCGAGCACTGCCGATTGATCTTGGACATGATGGTCCTGGCACTCCGAACCGATAGCACGCGAATCTCCACGATGATGTTCGCCAAAGAGGGGAGCAACTGGAATTATCCGAACCTAGGCATTCAGGAAGCACATCACGGGCTTTCGCATCACGGTAAGAGCCCAGAGAAGCAGCAGAAGATTGCAAAAATCAATCGCTATCACATCGAGCAATTGGACTATCTGCTCACCGCCCTGGACAGCGTTTCGGAATCCGGCGAAACACTGCTAGACAATACGTTGGTTGTCTACGGTAGCGGCATCAGCGATGGCGACCGACACAATCACGACGACTTACCCATCATTTTGGCAGGCGGTACTTCACGCGTAAAGCAAGGCCGTCATGTCGAGTACAAGCGGCAAACGCCACTCTGCAACCTTTACTTATGGCTGCTTCGGCAACACGGAACACGGGCAGATAGCTTCGGGGATTCCAACGACACCCTCGATCAGCTCAGCTAACGCTACTCGCGCAAGTCGCACAGATGTGGTGGGTTGTTACGACCCAGCGAATCGCCAACGCGAATAGACGCAAATGCATTTGCTTTCGAATTTCCCTTCCCCCGTTAAAACGCTCTTCTGGGGGGCAGTGGGTGTTGCGTCGAAATTCCAGAACAATTTGTTTGACTTCGCCGCTAGGATTTGTTAAAAACTTCTGCCTGTTCAAGACGATTCACCGAGAAATGGATAGGCGTCCCTTCTTACTGCGTATTACGTCTTGGCCCGGAGACACTCAATTGCACGCTCAGACGCTATACGATCAGGCGTGGCACGTGGCCTTCGTTTAGCTATGTATCTTGAATCGTAAATCACGTTGGCTGACGTCAATCCGAGGCCCGAACCATTCCGTTTGAGACTTGTAGGGAAAGCTATGTTGCGTGAAGCTCTACTACTTGGTCGTCCAATATATTGGGCGTTGGTACTCCTGGTTGTTGTAAGTGCCACTAGCACTCCTAGGCAAGTGGTCGGGCAGCGGGTGATTCCCGCGCCTGAGCCTCTGTATGAGTGGGAAGCGTCACACCGCGACGAGGCATATTTCTGGGATGCTGCACTGAGCTTCGACGGTAGCCATGCCGTGGTGCGAGATGGCAAGAAAATATTTGTAGTGAACACAAAGACCAAGAAGCATCAAGTTGTTTATGAGCACACTGGCTTTATGTCGTGCTGGACATGCCCACAAACTGGTGGTTTATTTGTGGTTTCATTCCCGATAGAGAGCCCAAATGGAGGCAGAATTGGCTCCCTGCACATTCCCGGCGGCGCCCATGGGCGATTGGACTATTTGGCGGAACCCAAGGATTGGCTTGCTTGGGAAGTCACATGGTCGCTACCGGTGTTCTATGGTGACGGTTTGGGAACGCAATTCTTGGAAGAGTCAAACCATCTGGTTGTTCTGGAGCGTGAGCGACCGGTATTGAATAAGAAAGGTATTCCAAGAAACAACAGATTCACTAAGCCCCAGACAATAATGCGTTTGATTGATCGTAGTAAGCTAGCCGCCGATAGTAGTAACCCACCGGAAATCCGCATCCAAGTTGACGGACTGGTGGGCGGTCTCGAGTGGGTAAACGACCAACTATTCCTGGTATATGCAAGTCGCGGTAAAGGAGACGGCGAGTTCACTGTCCGTCGAGCGACTGTGAACCTGAAAACGCACAGCCTGGATCACGAAATGAATGCATGCGTTATCAGTTTCGCAAGACTGAGGACCCTCTTCCACCCCAAGGTTGCGAAATCCAACAGCGTAGACGAGCACCGTATTAATCCAATTGCCGATGCTCCTTTCCGAAGTCACTATTTTCCGCAGAAGCAAGGCAATCGCGTTTTTCGTTTTCGAGGTGGACCCGCACCCGGTGACTTGGATAGGCTCGTTGAACGCATGCAAGTGGATCCAACTTTCTATTCGTCCTACCACAAGTACGGGACATTGGAGGAGCACATGTCCACCCTGGGCGATCGGATGCTGATCTCCAACGATCCTCGCAATCCACAGCCAATCTGGTACTTGGATAACACGAAGGGAGCGACAGCCATAGCTGACGTGGTCCCCACAGAATCCGGTTTTCTGGTGCTCACGATTGAGTATGGCTACGGCATCGCATCGCTTGTCCGCAGAATTCGAGTCTGGCAGATTAGCCCAACCGGCTCCTAACAAATTTGGGATGCAAGCCCAATAAGCGAACGTTGCGGTTATGGGAAATTGAGCCTTAAGACAACTAAGTGAGGAAATAACTATGGCAAGGATTTTTGTCTGCATCTGTCTGCTCTATTTGGCAGGCTGCTCAGGAAACGCAAAACTCGAAACCAGCGCACCACAACCTGAGATGGAGGAGTTCATACCGAATCGTGAGGCGATTTACGGGAACTGGGAGGTTGTCAAAGCGACGCTTTATGGAGAACAGGATACGGACCGCGAAGGATGCACTGTCAAGATTGGCAATGATGGGATGGCTGAATGGCCAAAGGGCCAAAGGGCCAGGGCTCGGAACCTGTTGAATTCCAAATCATGAATTCAAACGCGGACGGGTCTATTCCGTTCCAAATTGCAGGGAGTGAAGACCTTGTTTCAATGGGCGGGGCAGGTCCAAGAAATGGCCTGCTGCGTTTTCTTCGTACAGACGAGGTTGAGATCATTGAGGCAACGAGCGCCAATGAGCCTGCCCCCAACGGTTTCGACGATGCAACGATCGGGGGTTGCGGCTATATGCACCTGAAACGAATCCAATAAGGAACGGCCGCATTCTGTGGGACGACTACGCAAAAACTCCTCAAGCACTGCATCAATCTAGTGCTCTGGGGGCATCGTGATACACCCCAAAAGTGGACAGGGGCGTCATCCAATTAAGAAAGGTAACTAGCAAAGGGAGCTTAGCGAATCAGGCTCGGCAGCGAAGCCGCTTGCTTCGCTCAGACAGCGAGAAATTAACAAACGGCTCTGACGAAGACAGGTCCACCATGCTTGCTGCGTGTCAAAAAGTTTCCGATGTTCGAATTGTTGTGGACCGAAATAACCAAACGCCGCTGTGTCGACGAATTAGAATGCAATAGTGCTCAATTTGGAGTCGGTGGCGACTCCTATTCGGCTCCTGGCCATTTTCCTTTCCAAGCCATAATTCCCGAACCGACCATGGCCACGCCCACGAATCCCAATCGCCTCACTTCTGTTGGCTCGCCGTTCACGCGAGCAACGATGCTCTGAATAAGAACCAGGCAACAAACGAGGCAGGCAATCCCGCCGAGAATCCGAAGTGCCACGGATCGCATTCGTGGAGCAAAGCAGGCGACCGCGATCAGTATGGGAAGAATTGAGAATGAACCGAACAGGATGCACAATCCCACCGGGCTCTCCAGAGCAAACATGAGTCCCGCCATCGCGAGCATGATGACCGCGAAGAGGATCGAGGAAACTCCGGCGAGAACAACAAGACCTTTTCGTGGTTTGGACATCAGCCTGAATCCTCTTGAGCGCTTTCGTTCTGATCACCTTACGTCATCGACATGGGGTGTAGATGGTAGCCCCTCTGTGGAGTGTCGTCAACGGATTCAGGCCACTCGAAGTTGTCATCAGTCCAGCGTGCAGGCCAATCTTTAAAGCGAGTTCGACGTTCACGGCCAAGAGATAGCGGCATCCCGCCTCCGAAAGAACCGAAGCCTTCAACAGTTACACCACATTGTCAGATTGATTTTGGCCATGGTTGCATCCGCCAAGCGTTTGATTCTCTCTTCGATCGTCTTCATTCTGATTGCGGGGATCATCGCGTTTCTTCCGTTTTGGAAGTCGGCCCCGCAACCGCCACCGATCTTTTCAGCGGAGAAGACCCCGGAATTTGAAGGCGAAGTACTCAAAATAATGATCGATGGCGTGGAGGCTGACGAGCCTTATGTTTTCCAAGCAGGCGAGCAGCACGACCTAGTCGTTTTCGTGGAGAGGCCGGAGGGTATAAGTCTACCAAAGAGGGTTACCTTCAACTTTTGGAAGTCCGATGAGGCATTCAATTTACAGAGCGGTTCTACAAACGCGATCCGGCTCAGACGGGGGATTCTCGAAATCTCTTTTACCGCCGATCTGCCGAATCTAAGCCACGACAATGCTCTGCTCGTGCTCAAAGACAGACATGGAATTTTTGCCAAGGTTAACTGCAGTGTTCTGCCTTAATCAACTGCCCGCACCGATAAGAGTCACTGATCTATCGCTTACCGGATTTTTGCCAAATCTTGAGATCAATTTTGTTGGCGACAAACTCTACGTGTGCATCTGCGTAGAGCACATTTATTCCAGAACCGTGAAGGCTGTTGCCTGTAAATAGGCTCGTTTGGATGGACGTACCGTTGGAGCATGAGCGGCTGTTTGGCTGCAATGCATGGTAATAGTTCATCGTTCCTGCCCCATACCAACACTCGCCGTTTTCTAGCTGCGAAAATCGGCCCGTCGAGACTGCCAGGCAATCACTCACGAAACGATCTGAGTCCTGGGTTGTATCTATTGATCTTCGCGGGAGCTCGTAAAGCCGTCCATACTTAGTCGTGTTGGGGCTTCCTTCTGCAAATAGAGCGGTTTCTGTAGCACCGTTCGAATAGTTACCGGGCCGGGGAAATGTCGGTTCTTGGAAGAACCAAGGGCCGTTCCGAGTATCCCCCAACGTCACACCTCGATTGAGCATATAGTCGGTACGGTAGATTCTATCATCAACGATCGACGGACAACGAAATGTCGAAATCGGTGACTCCATCACTGCGAAGTTCTCGGTAACGTCCTTAGTCAGATCGAGTCGTAAATACAGATTCGACTCCTCTACGTAGGGGAGTATCGACACCAAGGGACTATGTCCCATTGGCCCCGCCCCTGCGGGGAAACAACCATGAACTGCATCGTAGTTTGTTAGCCCGAGCCCAATTTGCCGAAGGTTGTTTGAACAACTCATCTTTCTCGAAGCACCTCGAACAGCTTGGATGCCCATCGAAAGGAGCGCTAGCAAGATGCCAATGATGGCAATGACGGTCAGCAACTCAAGTAGAGTGAAGCCGAAGCGAAGTTTCCTGTTGGCCACGGTGGTAGGATCCAGCTTTGAGCGAGAATTGGTCATGTTCTGCACCGCACCGGTGTAGATGAAGCTGAAGATATCCGTATTTGAAGCCGTTCTCGCAGCAATGCACTCAACTGACCGAGAAATGAACAGGATCTTAATACAATGGTGCTTCTTCACCTCCAGCGTATCCAGCAATTGGACTGAGCTGGAGCGTCAGGTTGATTCCGCTCCAGGCCGGGGAGTAGGGACCTTCAGCTTCTTAACATCAGTCTGAATCCTCTTGAGCGCTTTCGTTCTGATCACCTTACGTCATCGACATGGGGTGTAGATGGTAGCCCCTCTGTGGAGTGTCGTCAACGGATTCAGGCCACTCGAAGTTGTCATCAGTCCAGCGTGCTGTCAAAGGCGGTGCGAAGTTGTTCGATGCGTTTTCGATTGGCGCCTAAGTCGGAATAGCCAATGCGCGACGCGGAGCGAACGTGAATGACGGATTGGTCCGCGTCCATCAAAAATTCTACGTCGTCGACGTAACGCATGATCCAGGTTCGGAATTCACAGCGCAGGTAGTTGTCCTGCTCGCTGACAACCTTGGCTCTCGGATAGGCTGCAACGACGCTTTTCAGCGCCGTCCAGGCCGCATTAGCTTCGCCTTCGAACTGAAGCGGAGCAATCTTGTGTTCATTCGCGGTCGCTTGCGAAGAAACACAATTCGGCTTATCGGGGCAAGCTGCCAACTTGCCGTTCGTTACTCCCAGGGCGAGCAGCGGCTTGGACGTCGCATTCATGACTTGAACTCCTAAGTAAGCGGTCAGCAGCAAAGCGACTGGGATCAGCCAGCGTTTTCGTTTCATGATGACTTCCAACCCAGTATGTCGGGCAGATATTTGAGACAGTGATAGAAGGATGGGGTTCGATCCTGGCAGCGAGGCCGGGCAATCAGAGTTTAACGCTCGGGCATCCGTGATCAAAAGCTGACGTGACGTGCGCCTCTCAAATTCTGATTCGCCCTCGCAGGGAGGCTCTGCCGGAACAGCCGCCCTTCAAATTTTCCGGGGGGCTCGCGGCAAGTAGACCTTACGGGAAAGGTCAATGGGAAGCCCCCGAAATGGGCGGCGAGCAATACCTCTTGGGTCGCGCTGAAGGAACAGCAAAGGCCGTAGAAGCCGCAAAGTTGCACTCTCAAGTGGAAGTTGGTCGGTAAACCCTCGGCAAATTGTGGCAACACCGAAGCTGACTATTGATGTTGAAATCTTGCTAATTAGCTTGACTCTACGTAGCCGTTGTTCAGCCCCCATGAGAATCTTCAGCGAGGAGCGAAGCGGCAGCAATACGTCATTCGTCCACAGATTTTGGGTAGTCCGTGTTCGTAGTCCGCACTTTCCAGATAGCCCCAAGCTGGACCACTTTTTAATGAATTCCCAAGATCTGATGCCGCAAGAATACGCGGTTTCGCCGTCTGTTGGCGAGCAAGTCTCAGCTCGTGAGCCCGCATCGCGAACGGCGCTCAAGCATTCTACGGTTAGCGATGCGACGCGTCGAATCCTCAATCGCCTGTGCTTCGGCGCACTCGACTTGGCGTGTTTCTTTGCCATCACGGCTATTGCCAACGCAATTCATCCCGTGTTGACCGGTTTAGAGATTCCGGTTGTAGCCCTGGTGCTGCTGCTCAGCAATAGTATCGTTGGCCTCCACTCCGGTGCAGTCTGGAATTCTACGGAAGAAGTCCGCCTGAGCACGATTGTGATCTCGATTTTGGTGCTCGCTTTTGGCGTTTCCAAATTCATGGGCGACTCAAGTCCCCTGGTGTTTCTCGGGCTTGCTAGTCTGTGGATCGCTCTTACGTTTTGCCTTCCCGTAGCCAGGGCAGCACTTCGCGGAGTTCTGAGTAAGACGAATTGGTGGCCAGCGCCGACCATTGTCTTCGGCGATGGCGAACTGGCACTGAACGTTTTCCGACGGCTGAAGTCTAAGCCTAGCCTTGGGTTGAACCCGATCTGCATTTTCGAAGAAGCGAAGCGTGACAGTATTCAGTCGTTGATTCGTTCGAACAAAGTCAGTTGGTTTGTCTTCGCGGCCGAAGAGCATCGCGGAGAAGTTCGCGAGCTAGCATCCTATGTTTCCCGCCGAGTACCCAATACGCTCGTCGTCCAGGACGCGCTAACCCTGCCAACGCAGCACGCGAGCGTGTTTGACACTGTTGGTATATCTGGAATTCAGTACAAGGGGATCGTTGCTTCGGGGTGGTTGCTTGCGATGAAGCGAGCCACGGACGTCGCAGTCGCCGTGATGGTGATGCTCTTATTGTCACCGCTCTTTCTGTGCCTGTGCGCTCTGGTTCGGTTCACGTCCAGGGGGCCGATTTTCTACGGTCAAGAACGGATCGGCAAACACGGCAGAGTCTTCCGAGCGTGGAAGTTCCGAACGATGGTTCCGAACGCAGATCAGGTGCTCAAGCAGTATTTGAATGAAAACGAAGAGATGCGTCGCGAGTGGGAAGCAGATCACAAGCTAAAGAATGATCCCCGAGTCACTTGGATTGGCAGCTTGCTGCGAAAGACGAGCCTGGACGAGCTACCGCAGATATGGAACGTAATCGTGGGCGAAATGAGTCTTGTGGGACCTCGGCCAATCGTGCAAGCCGAGGCTGATAAGTATGGAAATGCCTTGGATTTATATCTAAGGGTCACCCCTGGCGTTACCGGACTGTGGCAAGTGTCTGGACGCAACAATACGACCTACGATCAACGTGTTGAACTGGATAGCTACTATGTCCGCAATTGGTCCCTGTGGCTCGACATATGCATCTTGGTGGTCACCATTCGTGTCGTACTGCTGAGAGAGGGAGCTTACTGAGCAGTCGCTGTCCGGGACCGCTAACACGATCTGCATTCTGCACAATTTCTCCACTCACGGACAAGAAATACTCCTCGCCCATGAGCAGTTTGACTGGTCTTCCATCAAGCCCGACATCTTCAGTCGCAACCGTCACCGGTCGCGCTGAATTGCCGCGCAGTGAAGATGATGCTGCAAAGCCAATTACCGCATCGCACGACGTCGGCACGGGGAAGCGTTTGGCCAGCGAAGCGATCTGGGTCGTTGGCGGAAGACTTCTTGGAATTGCCACCGCGATCGGCATCAACGTGCTGCTGGCACGCATATTGCCGCCTGAGGACGTCGGCGTATTTTTTCTGTTGGCCACGATTCTGACGTTTGCATCCATCCTGGCAATGTTCGGCTTAAACGCTGCTCTCGTGCGTTTCATTTCTGAACAAATTGGGCTGGGGCAATTCGGCCAAGCCCAGCGATCGTTACGCATTGGAGCCGTAGTTGCCACCGTTGCCATCCTAGCCGGAGGCGGTGTGTGCGCGGCGTTCTTGATGCTCTTTGGCGAGTCGCTTTTCGGAATAGCTGACGCGATAACTCTCGGTCCGATCGTTGCGGTCGGCGTTGTTGCCTCAGCAATTTTGCAACTGAGCGGTAGTCTCCTGCGGTCGTTTCACGATTCTAGACTATCGATCTTGCTAACCGGGCAATTCGGCGGGCCCATATGCAATCTGTTGTTCATCCTATCGGCGATTCTGTTGCACGTGCTCTTTCAGCCTTCCCTGATGAGTGTGATGATTTTCAGCAGTCTGAGTATGTTGATTGTTGTACCCATCGCGGTAGCTTCCGTTCACCGAATTAGCCAACGTCGGCTGGCGGAGCTGAGTCACCAACAGCGGCTGAGCCAGCATTCTTCGCCCGAGCAGCACGCGGAAGCGAATCTGCGGCTCGTAACCTTGCTGGCCGTAGCGTTTCCGCTCGTACTGACTCAAGCCCTTTCATACGTCACCGGTCAAGCCGATGTGTGGATCGCTGGGGCCACCATTGAACATGCGGACTTGGCGCTTTACGGAGCAGCACGGCGGCTAATGTTGTTGATTGGCATGCCAATGCAGCTCGTCAATCTGACTGTGGTTGCTTCCATTGCAGAGCTTCGCGCCCAGGGGCGTCTGCCCGAGCTACAGAAGATCTTGCGCTCGGCGGCGACGATGGCTGCGATTCCAGCCGTGTTGGTGTGGTTGCCGCTGGCAGTGTTCCCTGAACAAATCCTCGCGTTGCTGTTCGGAGAATTCTACGGGCAGTCTGCAACGATTTTGCGGATTCTGTGCATTGGCCAAGTCATCTTCGTGTTCGTCGGAGCGGCCGAGCTGACTCTGATGATGTCTGGGAACCAGCGTTCGGCCTTGGCTGTAAACTGCATCACTTCCGTTTTGCTGTTGTGCTGCGGCATGTTCTTAACCCAACGATTCGGAGCTGTGGGGCTGGCAATTGCTTGGTCTACAGTGGTTTCCCTCCAGTGCATACTGTTCAGCCTGATGGCGCGGAAAATGATTCGCGTATGGACTATTTGCGATGTCCGGCTGCTGCTGAAGTTTCCGGAATTGCTGACTACGGTAAAAGCGAAGCTTGGGAAAAGTGCCTAGTCGCCGACGGCTTTCGCGAGTTGCCCAACATTCTGACTAGACTGAGTTTCGTTCAACACGAGCAGTCGAGTTGTTCGCCCGTTGCCCCTTTCTCGCTCCACATTCCATTGCCGGAACGTCTCAGCAGCATGGCCTCCATTAGTCCAAACGTTGAAACTAGCGGCCCAGCTTGGTTGTCAAGTCTGGCGGCGGTCGTTTGGCAACCCAGTGTGGTTTTTGGCCCATTCGTCATAGTTGGTTTCTTTCTCTGGTTGAGTCCGTCGATGGAAGGCGCCGCCGGCTATCACGTTCGCGAGCACCTGAGTTTGGCAAGTTTGACCATCTTAGTCGTTTGGTACGGAACGATCGCAGCGAGCGCGGCGGCTGGGCAATTCTTGGCTCGCAGCCTTCCCCAGCTTGGCGTTATGAAGCAGGGACGCCTGTCGAGCGAACAGTTCTACAAAGTGCTTTCGGCCGTTGCCGCCGCTGGTGTTGCCTTGGCCTGGTTGGCTGCAATTCGCGGTGGTGTATCCATCGTCGAACTGGTCAAAACACAGCAGTTCAACTTGGTGAAAGAAGCCCTCTACGAAAACTACAACCATCTCTATTCATTGCGTTACACGGCTTCTCTCGCTGGCGGATATGCGATCTACCGAATCGTTTTCTTGCGCCAAATGAGTTGGCTGGACGTCCTCAATCTAGTGCTTCTCGTTGCCGCCGCCGCAATCTCTGCGAGGATTCTGCTGGTACAAGCAGTTGTGTTTAGCGGAGGCATTGCTGTTCGCTTTGGTGCTTTCTCTCGAGTGTCGACTAGGGCGATTGGTTGTGCTGCTGCCGCTCTGGCCGTTTGTCTGGTCGCATTCACTTGGGTACGAAGCGCAGGGAGCTATCGGGAGTACTTTGGCGTCCGCAGTCCGATCGCAATCACGTATCTTGAGGTTCAACGCTATCTGGGCGCCCCGGTCCAAGCTAGTGTGGGAGTTGCAAGAATTGCTGCAGAAAAACCTCAGCGTGGAACGGCTCGGAATTTGATCAAGTACCTAACGCCAACTTTCCTTCATCCAGCTTCGCAGAAGGTGTCTGACAACTCTGGTGGAGTTGGCGAGCAGTGGTATTTGGATCAAGTTGACGTCGACCAAACACTGACCACCAACTCAGCTTGGGTTGAAATGTACGGCGATCTCGGCTTCCTAGCCTTCCCGGTGATCGCCTGGGTAAGCTTCTGTATGTCGACCATCGGCAGCTATTTTTGGCGAGCTGAGAATTTGCTGTGCATGATCGGATGCATTGTGTTGTACGGATTCTTTGAGCTCTGGCGAACTTACTACTTCTCAGCCGGTTCGTTCACGTTCTTGATCCTTGCAGTTTGTGTCGCCGCGACTGGCGGACTGTTGCTACAAACGCCAAGGAGTCGGGCATGGTGAACCAGAACGTACTATTCGACCAGCGTTGGATTGGTCAGCATGGCATTGGTCGCTTCGCTTCGGAATTACAATCGCGATTGTCGGGCGTTCAAACTCAGGCGTTGGGTGGCAGCCCGACAAGTCCGTTGGATGCACTTCGGCTAGGCGTTAAGCTTTGGCGAAGCAATTTGAGTTACTTTTCGCCTGGTTTCAACGCACCGTTGCCGTTGCCATTGGCTTCGAAGCGGAACTACGTCTTCTCAATCCACGATCTCATCCACGTTCATCATTCGGCTGAAGCTTCATTGGCCAAGCGGCTCTACTACGCCACGGTTGTTCGCGCTGCCGCTCGCAGGGCATTCGCCGTTCTAACGGTTTCAGAGTACTCCAAAGACGAAATTGTCCGTTGGGCAGGAATCGCTCCCGATCGTGTGAGAGTCGTCTACAACGGTGTGGGGCAAGCCTTCACACAGCAGGGTGATAGGCTCGACAGACGCAAGCCATATTTGTTGTATGTCGGAAATCAAAAACCGCACAAGAATGTGCCCAGCTTGATTGCCGCGTTGGCTCTTGTTCGGAAGCATCATGATGTTGATTTGATCTTATCCGGTCAAGCGGCTGAATCCACAACTCGCGCGATCGACGAATTTGGCGTTGCCGAACACGTTTCTTTCCTGGGGTCTGTGGGTGACGAAAAACTTGCCACCGCGTACCGCGGCGCATTGGCCACGGTGATGCCGTCTGAGTACGAAGGGTTTGGACTTCCTTTGGTTGAATCCATGGCTTGCGGTACCCCAGTTGTTTCAAGCAACGCAACGGCTCTGCCGGAGATTGCTGGCGACGCTGCGGAGTTGGTTGATCCAAACTGCGAAGCTATCGCCGCGGGCGTCATTCACGTCTTGGGCGATGAGGCACGCAGACAACAGTTGATCGAAAACGGACTCCAACGCAGTACAGCGTTTTCTTGGCAGCGCACTGCGTCGTTAGTTCAAGCGGTTCTTGATGATTTGCGTCTCGGCCTAAGCCACTCTTCTGAAGGAACCGGATCATGAATCGAGTTGCGGTGATTCACGAGTGGTTGACCACTTACGCTGGCTCTGAGCGAGTCGTTGAGCAGATGCTCAACATGTTCCCAGAGAGCGATCTGTTCGCTGTCGCAGACTTTCTCTCCGATGAGGATCGGGCCTTCTTGTCTGGCAAGGAAGTGACAACTTCTTTCGTGCAACGGTTACCTTTTGCAAAGCGATTCTTACGACACTACCTTCCATTTATGCCAACGGCTGTTGAGCAGTGGGATCTTGCGGAGTACGACGTTGTTCTGTCATCGAACCATGCTGTCGCCAAAGGTGTCATTACAGGTCCAGACCAATTGCACGTCAGCTACGTCCACACGCCAATTCGTTACGCTTGGGAATTCCAGGCGCAGTACTTGCGGGAATCGAACCTCTCTTGGGGGCTCCGCAGCATGATGATCCGATCCATGCTGCACTACATTCGCAACTGGGATCACGCATCCGCCAGTCGCGTCGACCACTTTGTGGCCAACAGCAATTTCATCGCCCGGCGGATTGAAAAATGCTACCGACGGACGGCAGACGTTGTTTATCCACCGGTAGACATCGATGCTTTTCCTGCGTGCTACGAAAAATCAGACTATTACATCGCGGCTTCACGATTGGTTCCGTACAAACGCGTTGATTTGATTGTTGAAGCGTTCCGCAAAATGCCCGACAGAAAACTGCTTGTCGTTGGGGACGGCCCGATGCATAAGCAATTGTCTGCGACGTGTCCCGGAAATGTTGAACTGTTGGGCTATCGTCCTCACTCGGAACTTGTGAGCCTGATGCAGAACGCGAAAGCCTTCGTGTTCGCAGCCGAGGAAGACTTTGGGATCATGCCGGTGGAAGCTCAAGCCTGTGCGACGCCAGTCATTGCCTACGGACGCGGTGGTAGTTTGGAAACGGTCCAAGAAGGTGCAACAGGCTACTTCTTCCGCGAACAATCACCTGAGTCGCTTGTTGAGGCAGTCGAGGAGTTTGAGCGGCCTACGAAAGGCTTGGATCTGGGCTACATTCGCCAGCGATCAGAGTACTTTCGACCCGAACGATTCAAGGAAGAGCTCTCGCAAGCTATTGACAAGGCATGGGATTCATTCCAAGCCGGACGATTGCATGGAAACGGGCACTTTGAAACTTCCGACGCAAACAAAAGCATACTAAACCACGCCTCATCCGGGGCAGTTGCCATTTGATCAGTGAGGTTCAACCGGGGTTCTCCTGCGACCGACACTGAAAATGAATATTGAAAGTTGAATCATGAGCCATATCACTGAACACCATCACGGCTTAGATCTGCTCGCCGCCTGCAGCAATCATAAAAAGAAGATGCTCTTTTTGGCCAGTCTCATTATGGGGCTAACCATTGCGTACGTCTTCGTCGCGAAGCACAAATATACTTCAGAGGCGCAGGTGTTTGTTCGGCTTGGCAAGGAGTCGGTGGCGCTTGATCCGACGGCAACAACTGGGCAGACAATTGGAGTTCAAGAATCGCGAGAAAAGGAGATCTACTCGGTTCAATCCTTGATGCGAAGCCGCAACGTTTTGGAAAGAGTCGTTGATGCGGTCGGCGTCGGTAAAATCTTAGAAGAATCATCGGAGCCGAAGACCGAATCCAAGCTTCCAATCGATTTGGACTACGTGAAAACGTTCAACCCGCTCTACGTCGACAGCCCACGCGACAAAGCGATTGAGTCGCTCGAGAAGGGACTCGAAATCTATACACCTCGCAACACAGCGATTGTTGGGCTGCGGTACGAGACCATCAGCCCTGAGTTGGCTGCTGAAGTGTTGGAACATGTCATCTCAGCAACCATCACTGAACACGTGCGCGTGCACCAGTCGCTCGGCTCCAGTTCCTTTTTCATCACCCAGTCAGATCAGCTAAAAGCACAAGTCGAAGGGCTTGAGAAGGAGATGCTCGAGTTCAAGAACAGGACTGGTGTCGCGGACCTGGACAAGCAGCGGGAGCTTCAGATTGCAAGAATCTCGCAGCTAGAGAATGCTCAACTCACGGCACTTTCCGAATTGGAAGGCGTGCGAAGCGAGATTGATTCGCGTCGTGAATTGTTGGCTTCTCAGCCCAATGAGGTCCAGTTGCAGGCAACGACAGGCTTGGCTAGCAGTGCTGCCGAAGGGATGCGTGAGCAGCTCTTTTCACTTCAGATTCGCGAAAAAGAGCTGCTCACCCGCTACGAGCCCACGCATCCACGGGTGCAGCAAATCAAGGAGCAGATCGAAGCAGCGCAGACAACCATGCAAAATGAGGACGCCCTGACACAGCGAACTGTCGGGCTGAACCAGAACCGTCAATCTATGGAGTCCGCGTTGATGAATCAAGTTGCCATCGCATCATCGCTGGCGGCTCGCAATAACATATTGACGCAGCAGATCGTACAGGCGAAGGAGCAGCTCAACGAAATCAATCAAAACGGAATTCGCTTGGCTGAGTTGACTCGCAAATTGGAACTCGCAAACTCAACCTACTTGGACTACGCACGTCGCAGCGAACAGGCTCGAATCGATCTCGCCCTAGGGGAAGAGAATCTTTCCAACCTGAGTATCTTGCAGCCGCCAAGCGTGTCACAAATTCCAAGTAGTCCTAAGCTTGGAATGATTTTGTTTGCTGGTTTCACGCTGGCAGTATTTAGCAGCATGCTCATGGCTGTGGCATTCCAACTGCGCGACCGCCGCGTACAATCACCGACGCATTTGGAACGACTCGATACACCGTATCTTGGCGAAGTGTCCCATCTACCGAAGAAGCGAATTCTGGCCAGCGAGGAGTCAGAGGAAACGGCAGACGTCGGATGATCGTTGGAGAACAATACCTACAGCTTGCCCCTGCCAAAGCGATCCATCCGCTGCTTTATCAGTACGTTCCCATCCTGGAAGCGGCAGCTCGACGCGCAGAATATGTTTCTTCACGAACGGGAAATGCATTCCGGTTGGGCGTGACGAGTTTGGATCGGGGCGCGGGAGTCAGCACGCTGGCGTCCAACTTAGCCTTGGCTGCTGTCAAGATCGTTCGCCGCAGCACGACCCTCGTGGAAGCTGGTACAGCCAGCCCCTCGATGGAAGCAAGTTTTGCAGCGGACTTTGCCTTCCAAGGAGACTCCGAAGGAAAGCGGGGTAGCACTGGCGAGCGAGCTCTCGGATTCGCCGATGCGATTTTGGGACGCTGCGACGTTGAAAAGGTGGTGCGTCCGTCAAAATCGGCAGGACTCTCACTAGTTCCTGCGGGCAATGGCAAACTACCACGCGAGTTAGATGATTCTGCTGACCTAGCTTTAGAGGCCGCGCTTTCTGAAATTCAAGACGACTCGAATTGGCTGATCATTGATTTGCCGCCCATGTCAGAACACAGCACCACGGCCATCGCTGCCTGTTTGGACGGGATCATCGTGCTTGTCTACGGAAAACGTACAACCTCGGTCCAGCTAAATGAAGCGGTCGCAAAATACACAAAACTAGGAATTCCGGTGCTGGGAACCGTGTACCGGCACGTGGCCCCATAGCATCCTGGAACAGTCGACCGCAGCCTATCACACTGTCGCCCAACTGTGTCACAATCTCCGCAAACACGACTCGATGCATTGCGACTTCCATCGCCTGAACAAGACGATGGTACAGAGGCAGTGTGTCGAAATCTTATGGGGCCATGTGATGCTGACACTGCCGATGAATTGGCCAGCGGATTCGCGATCGGTCACGCTGCAGAAAGTAAGTCTGCCACCACCCTGCCCGATCCAGAATGGAACGCGACCGATTTTGATTGGAAAGACGATCCAACGTTAGCTTGCTTTGTTCGACGCTCTGCACAACGAACCCCAAATTCGACTGCCGTTGTCTGTGGCAAGGAGTCGCTTAGCTACGCGGAACTAGATTTGCGTTCCGATATCATCGCGCGGCACTTGGTCAAACACGGTGTCCGTCGTGGCGAAGTCGTTTGCGTCGTCGCCGATCACACTGCGCAATCAATTCTGTCCATCGTTGCCGTACTCAAAGCTGGCGCGGCCTACCTTCCGCTGGATACGCAGCTTCCAGCAGACAGACTGGCCTATTTTGCAGAAACCGCTCAGGCACGTTATTGTCTCGGCCGCAGTCTACCGTGCGAATTTGTTCACACCGTTGAGCTCGTGAATCCGGAGGTCATCACCGCTGTTGAAGGTGCTCTCAATAGCGAAGTGGAGTTGCCCGTTCCCGATGCGGATAGCCTGGCATACGTGTTGTTTACCTCTGGGTCAACCGGACAGCCCAAGGGGGTGATGCTCGGCCATCGCGGACCAGCCAATACCATTCAGGACGTCAACCATCGCTTTTCAATCACCGCCGCCGACGCGACGCTATGTCTATCGGCCCTCGGGTTTGATCTGTCG
This sequence comes from uncultured Pirellulaceae bacterium, assembly GCA_964411445.1. GTDB lineage: Bacteria > Planctomycetota > Planctomycetia > Pirellulales > Pirellulaceae > Aureliella. The sequence goes on along the minus strand of CAYPLE010000004.1, from coordinate 39,183 downwards.
GTGTACGACATCTTTGGCATGTTCGCGGCTGGCGGAACGGTTGTCTTGCCGAATCGTGAGCAATCGCGTAATCCGCTCGCCTGGCAACAACTCGTCCAGGCACATCAAGTGACCGTTTGGAACACTGTTCCGGCGTTGATGGACATCCTGGTTACAGCTTGCGAAAACGCACATTTGCTTTCAAGTTTACGGACGGTCATGCTGAGTGGTGATTGGATCCCACTTAGCCTGCCTGGTCGGATCCGCGAGTTCCTGCCAGATGCAGAGATTTGGTCCCTGGGAGGTAGCACCGAGGCTTCTATTTGGAGTGTCTACCATGAGATCGATTCTGTTGAAGCGACTTGGAAGAGCATTCCCTATGGGCGTCCTCTGCTAAACCAGCGATGTTACGTAGTCGATGAATCAATGTGCCAGACGCCCCGTGGCGAGGCTGGAGAGCTGTGTATAGCTGGAGTCGGGGTGGCGTTGGGGTACATCAATCAACCCGATCGCACAGCCGAACAATTCGTCGACAATCCTTTCGAAGACTCCGGGCTGCTGTATAAGACAGGTGATCTGTGTCGCTACACAGAAGACGGCGTTTTAGAGTTCTTGGGCCGTCGCGATCGTCAAGTCAAGATACGTGGCTATCGCATCGGTCTAGGAGAAATCGAAAGCGAACTCGCGAAGCAACCTGGTGTTTCAGACGCGGTCCTAACCATCGATTCCGGTGACGCGGGCGATCGACTGATTGCCTATGTGCGTCGGACCGAGGAAAACACAGGCGAATCGGCCGAAGGCAATTTGGATGTCGGCGAATTGGTCCGGCAACTATCGAAGCGGTTGCCAGCGTATATGGTACCCTCAGAGATCATCGCTCTGAATGCTTGGCCACTGACACCCAATGGTAAAGTGGATTACAAGCAGCTTCCACTGCCGTCTCGTCGGAAAACTGCGGGCGTGTTGCATGCTAACGATCTGCTTGGCGAATCCGAATATCATCAATGGCTCAGCAAAACGCTGGCTGAATTGTTGAACACGAGCACGGTTGACCTGAATGATACATTTTATTGCGTCGGGGGTACTTCTCTGACGGCACTGACGCTAATTGCTCGTATTCGGCAGGCGTTTGGTGCACAGTTGCCCTACCAGCAATTGTTGGATAGAAATCGTCCGCTAAGTTGGATCGCAGATTGGCTTTCCAATGCATGCGAAAAAGCGTCAGGCGCCAACGACAGCGGTGGGGTAGCAAGCGTAGAGGCGAGGCCGACGAGTGCGCCGCTTTCCTATCAACAGCAGCAAATGTGGGTGGTGAACCAGATTGACCACCACGGTTCACGCTACAACGTGCCACTTGGGTTTGCTGTTCACGGCGAGATCGATTCAGCAGCACTAACGTTTGCGATCGACAGCATTATCGCGCGGCATGAAGTACTGCGTACACAATATCGATTTGCATCCAGTGGCAGCGGTGAGCTCTTGCAGCACGTTCAGCCGTCTGTGGAAGGCGTGTTGACGGTAAGGCATCTGCAGAACGGGGCAGGCGAAGCACTTGCTAAGCAGTCCGCAGTACAGAAATTTGTTCGACAACCGTTTGAACTGAGTAGTGAGAATCCGTTCAGGGCCGCGTTGTTTGTCGGTGACGACGAAGAAGCACTGCTGGTCTTGGTGTTTCACCATATTGCCGTTGATGGACACTCTATCGGTATCTTCAATCGCGAGCTGTCGGAGTACTATGCAGCTTACACTGAAGGTCGTGAATGCCAGCTTGCTATTCCTCCGATGCAGTATCTCGACTACTCACTTGGTCAGTCGCGCGAAGTTTCCGAAGGTGGGACAGCGCACCAGATTGCTTGCGAGGAGTACTGGCTGAGAAAGCTCGACAAGATGCCCGCGTCAGTCACGCTTCCAAGCGACTTTTCGCAAGACGTTCCCTTAGCGAGCGTCGGCAGGGTGTTCGACTTCGTCATCGATGGTACTCGGCTGGAGAAGTTGCGGAAGAGAGCAACTGAGCAGCAAACGACGCCTTTTGTGCTGCTGTTGAGCGTGCTCAAGATCCTCTTGCACCGTTACAGCAACCAGGATGACATTGTTGTTGGCACCGCGGTCTCAACACGCGACCGAGCCGAAATTGAGGCGACAATCGGCTACTTCATTGGCGTGCTGCCAATACGCACTCAGTTGAGCCCCTCCACGACCATTGAGGAATACTGTGATTTGGTGCATCAGGCGACCGTTGAGGCTCTGTCGCACCAAGAGTTTTCATACGAACGTATGAAGTCTGCATGCGACGCCGCAGGAGCAAAGCAGCAAGATCTCTTCAACGTTCTGTTTGTCCTCGAAGATGAGCAGACGCCTCCAACCTTTGGTGCATCGCAGGTTACGCCAAAGCATTTACATACCGGTACGGCGAAGTTTGACCTGCTGGTGGCCGCTTCACAGGCAATTGATCAGATTCGGATTGAATTGGAGTATGATGCATCGCAATTTGCAGAAGCGCGCATCACACAATTTGCAAGGCATTTTCAAACCGTACTTGATCTGCTAATCGGTGATCCTGGCGTGCTGGCGACCGAGATTGGGCTAGAACGGCAGCCCGCTGCTTGGGACGCTTGCCATAGTGATCTGCCGGTCTCGAGCCAAACCAACCAGCCTTCGTTGGTTCGGCGGATCAAAGCTATTGCAACTCGTCACAGCGAGCAAGCAGCAGTCTGTTTTGCTGGACGGGATTACGACTACAAAGAGCTGTGGGCTGCTGCGGACTGCGTCTCGGGCGAGCTTGAGGCAGCAGGCGTCGAGGCTGGCGATTTGGTGGGCCTCCACTTGACGCGTTCTCCAGAGATGCTGGCTGCCGTGCTGGGGACGATTCAGATTGGTGGGGTTTGTGTGCCAATTGACCCCGTCTTGCCCTCGGAACGCAAGCGACAAATCGTTGAATGTGCGAACGTGACCAGCGTGCTCGTCAATACGCCTTGTCAGATCCAAGGCGTGCGCGAAATCGACGTTGCAGATGCATTTGGGCGCACGTTGCCGGTGCCGATGATCCATGAACACCTCGCCAGCGATCTAATCTATGTCCTTTTCACATCAGGTTCGACGGGCATTCCAAAGGGCGTGGAAATGCCCATCGGAGTCATCGAAAACTTGGTAGATTGGCAACTTGCTGAGAATTCAAATTGGGCCCAAACGCGAACGCTTCAGTTCGCTTCGCTTGGGTTCGATGTGTCGTTCCAAGAAATTCTGACAACACTCGCCGGCGGCGGGACCCTTCATTTGGTTGATCAGGCAACGCACCGCGATCTGAATGCCCTCTGGGATACGATTGTTCAAGAGCGCATCGAACGAGTGTTCTTGCCTTTCGTCGCTTTGAAGGGGCTGTGTGACATTGCAGATCAACGCGGCGCCAAGTCCCATTTGCGGGAAGTCATCACCGCGGGGGAACGACTGGTGATTTCGGAATCTGTGAAGCGTTTCTTCGATGCCAACTCACAATGCCGATTGATCAATCAGTATGGTCCGACCGAATCGCACGTAGTGACATCCTATTCTCTTCCTGATTCACCACGCAATTGGCCATCGTTGCCGCCAATCGGGCGCCCAATTCAGAACGCCGAGTTGGCTGTCGTCAACGATTGCGGAGTGCCGGTGCCTCAAGGTGTTCAAGGCGAGCTATGGATTGGTCAAGCCTGCATTGCCAAAGGCTATTTAGGTGGACATCGTGAGGCGAATGAAAAATTTGTAGATCGCAAGTTGGATGGCTTCGAAAGCCAGCGGTGGTACCGTTCTGGAGACGTGTGTTTTATCAATTGGGATGACCAACTGGAGTTCGTGTCCAGGAACGACGACCAGGTGAAGGTACGTGGAAACCGTGTCGAGCCAGGCGAAGTCGAAGCGTGGTTGCTCAATCAGGAGCAAATCCGGGAAGCCGCAGTTGTCACAGATAAGCAATACCATGCCACACACTTGATTGCGTTCGTGCAGGCAAAATCACTTTCGCAAGGTGCGACAGCCGCAGAAACGCTTGGTAGGAATCTGCGACAGGAGATGATGAATGCCTTGCCGGAGTACATGGTTCCGGCGCAAATTGTTGTTTGCGAAACGCTGCCAAAGACTGTCAATGGAAAAATTGACCGCCAACGGCTATTGAATCAGCACTTGTGCACGGCTCCTCCGGTGGAAACTGCGGTCTCTCCGCAAGAACCCGCCACTCGTACAAGTGATCCGTTGACGGCTTCAGTCTCAGCAATTTGGAGAACGGTGCTCCGTCAAGACGCACTTGTTGCAAACAGCAATTTTTTTGACTGTGGCGGCAACTCTTTGGCGGCAGCAATCATGTTCGCTCGACTTAGGGTTTCACTGGATATCAAAGTTTCGATGTCCATTCTGGTCGCAAATCCTACATTGCAGCAGTTTGTTCGTGCTGTGCGTCCCAGTGAATCAAGTGCTGAAGCTACGACGGGCGTTATTCGGCTCGCAAGCTCACCGAGCAATGGTGAAAGAGTGCCAAAGCCCAATATTTACTGCTTGCCAGGTATTGATGGGCACTTCTTGAATTTCCGTGACCTTGCCGCAGCACTGGAAAAGGACTGTAACGTTTTCGGGCTGGAGCCAATTGGGCTTCTGCCCGATGACGATTCGCCGTGCTCTTTCGAGCAGCTTGCTGAACAACAGGTTGCAAGACTGTTGAGTGCTCAGCCGACAGGCACCTATCATATTGCCGGGTTTTCCTTCGGAGGCGTTCTAGCCTATGAAATGGCCCAGCAACTATGGCGAGCTGGTTGTTCCGTCTCACTGTCGATGATTGACGCCACGCCGGGGGTGCCGCTCCCTGCTTCGACTCTGCAGAGCCTTGCCTTTCACGGCAAGTACCTGTCAACGCTTCCATGGCGTGAGTGGCTACCGTACGTGCAAGAACGCATTCGCGCTGGTCGCCTAGCGGTTTTGCATCGAATGGGCTTGATTTCACTGCACGAGAAAATCCGCCGAATCATCGACTTGGATGCCGACTATGGCCGAGTTGCGGCGAGCAATATGCAAGCCCTCGTTGACTACTGTCCGCAGGCGTCACTCGGACCAGCAACGCTTTACCGAGCACAAATACGTGCGTCTGGAGGAAGCGGCGGCGATGCTACTGCTGGTTGGAGTGAGTATTTTGCCGATAACGAACTGACAGTGCTCGAAGTTCCCGGTGCTCATGCAAACATGCTTGCCAAGACGCAGGTGTCGCGACTCGCCAATTTGCTTCGGGCTTCGTTAGCAACGCGCTCATAGCGCGGCCATGATCCGAAAGCGGCTTCAGGTAGTTCCGCTGCTAGTCGTTGCGCTCGACTGTCACGGCCATGATAATCGGAGCGGTGTCGTCGGAGCCCTTTACGAATTCGACGGCATCAATTGAAGTCTCGCGTTTGGGAGCGACACTGAGATAGCGGATTTGTTGGTTGCCGAGAGCGAATGCAAATTCACTGCCAGGAACATCAACTCGTCGAATGTAGTCTGCAAAGTGGATCGCATTGCGCAATTCGTGATCCTCGACTTTTCCGTCGGAGTACCGCAGGCGAACAATCATCGAGATCGTCTTCTCGCGACTGTAAGGATGGCTCCAACCGCCGACTCCGGAAAGCATGTGGATTGCTTTCACGGATCCGCCAATATTGATCGCAACGCTCTTGGGCATTTGGGGCGGTAGCGGTCCGAAAGGTCCGTTCAAGAGGATGATGTTCTTTTTCGATTTGCCCTCTGGATCGGTAAGCAAGAACGGGACGTCACCGACCATCTTGGGGGCCCAGTCGGCAAAAATCATCCTGTCTGGTCCGCTATCGCCGTTGCTGAACAATCCCTTGGTGCTGATGGCCGTTGCAATATCGTCAAGAGGCAGAGGGACGTATGGGCCTGTGTCAGTCAAGAATTCGAGCAGGTTGGTGAGTTCCTGTTCGCTGAGCTGTTTTTCAAAGCCTTCTGGCATGACGCTCTTTCGGGATGCTACCAACTGTTCGATGTCTTCCCGTTGGACATCGATCTCTTTTGCTTGAGCATCCACGATGGTTATCGACGTCTTCGATTCGCCAGCAAGCATCCCGTTCACGACCACGCCGTCGACAGTGAGTACTTTGTACATGCGAAAGTTTCCTTCGACGCTACGCGATGGATCAATAATGTGAGTCAGCAGTTCGTCTTTGGGATGGACTGCCATTCCGGTCAAGTTCGGGCCGATCTTCTGCCCGAGATCGCCGTACTGGTGGCAATTAGCGCAGGCCTTTTTGAAGACAAGCAAGCCTGCGTCGGAGTCACCGCGGCGCTTGGTGATTGGTAGCAACGATTGCAGGACCTTCTCACGGTCTGCATCGGGTAAGCCTCCGTCTCTGGCAAGGAGCATTTCCGCCTTAGACCTTAGGCGTTCGCTGGGCAATTCACGCAGCGCTTGCTTTTGTTCCAAGGACAGTTCGCTCAAGTCAAATTGCTGTGACTCGGCAGAATTGAGTAGTGCTCCCGCCCAAGCTGGTTTGCTGAGTACGGCAGTGATGGCGTTAGCCTTTATCGAAGGCGAAAAGTCAACCAACGTTTCAACCAACAACTCTCCGACTTCTTCCGCCGCACTTCGGCGAATGATACTGATAAGTGAAGCCGCCAGATCGGGCGGTGTCTGAGGGGAAATGGTGTCGAGAATTTCCCTCGCAGCGTCAGGGTCTTTGGCACGGAAGCCTATCAGATCCGCTGCCGCATTCAATCGCACTTCTTCCGTCGCCTCCGTATCCGAAAGTGTTTCAATCAACGACTGGACGATTGCTTCTGCTTCAGAATCCAGCGAGCGGTTGCCGATTCGACCAGCCAATCGCAATAGTTTCACCTGCATTGGTCCTTCGCTGGAATGGAACGCCTTGAGCAGTGAGTGATGCAGCAGTTTGTTCTCTGCGATTGCAAAGTCGTTCGGAAAGCCGGCGGTGAGTCCATCAAGGATAGTGATTGCCAATTTGGAATCGGCTCCAGCGAGCGACGCCAGGACTTTTTGCAGTTGGTCAGCGTTAGGGCGACCTCGGGCTGTGTGTTCAGCGACACGCGAGGTGATTTGTTCGACGGCAACGGTTGCCGGCGAGCTTTGGGCTACAGCCCGAAGAAAAGGAGTTGAGTGGGCGGCTGCCGCCGCTGTGAGTGCGTCGACTGTCACGTCGTCCAGTGTTTGGTAGGCCAGCGATACAATCAAATGCGCGGCCGAGTCCGACTCTGGCATGTCAGCCAACGAAAGAATCGCTTGCAAGCGAACTTGGGCGTCGGAATCGCTCAGCAGTTCGTCATGACGAAGCAGGATTTCGAGTCCCGCGGCGCTTTGTGGGAGTACCGATATTGCCGCTCGACGGACGCCAGCGGACTCGTGCTCGAGGGCTCGTGAAAGCGCACTGCTGAGTCTCCGATTCGCTTGAATCTGCTCGTCGTCGATCCATCCCAGGCCTGACAGAGTGTGTAATGCGTGAATAGCGCCAACGTTCAATCCAATTGCATCAACGCTCGTGTCACCGATCAGTGCAAGTAGCTGTTCGGCAGAATCGGTTGCTGCTCGTTCAATAAGAAGCCGTTGGGCGTGTAATCTCCATCGCATGGACGGATGGCGAAGCGCATCAACTAGTTGCGCGTTGTTGGCATCGGCAAGGCTGTCATAGGCATGCAGTCTGGTGGTGTCATCCGGCAGGACGCGATAAATCCGCCCCCGCCGCTTGTCGCGTAGGTCACTCTCGTAGGCAGCACCTTTACCGGTCTTGAACCCGTTCGGAGTAGGATTGTGCTGGACAATGTAGTTGTACCAGTCAAGAACCCAGACTGCTCCGTCGGGACCGACCTCGGCCATAATGGGCGCGCTCCACTCATCGTCGCTTGCCAGTAGATTCAGTGGGCTTGACGATGTGTAATCTGTCCCATCGCGGCGCAATACAAACGTCCCGACAAGGTGCCCGGTTGGCCCGCACACAAATGCGGTGCTGTTCCACCATTGCTGAGGGAATGCCCTGGCGGTGTAGAGTGCGTGACCAGCTCCTGCTGTGTATCGCCCGTGGTGATCTACTTGGCGTACTGCATCGGTCACAGGTTCGAAGCGAGCTGAATCGGCGATGCTGCCCAGTGTTCTTGGAGACCAACCGCGCACGCTTTCGTAGTAGCGATTCGGAATTGGCACAAACATGCTGGGGTTTCCGTTGGCGGTTGAACCAAAGATCAAGCCTTCTTCGCTGATGCCTAGTCCCCAAGTGTTATTGTTGCTTGAACGAACAAACTCCAAGTCGGTGACGCGGGGCGGCGTCTCGTGTGACAACTTGAAACGCCAGAATCCCTGCCGAAAACGCTGCGCGATTTTGCCATCGTATTCAGGGCGACTGTTGTTGTAGCCTTGCATGGCCCAGATCCAGTTGTCTAAGCCATAGCGAAAATTGCTCACGCCACCGTGGGTGTCTCCCAATGCCCAGCCGGTAATGAGAGTCGTGGTTTCATCGGCCACATCATCGCCATCGGTGTCCTGCAGGAAGATTGTGTCGGTTCCGTTTTGGACGATTGCTCCGCCACGAACGATGACAATCGCGGTCGGAATACTCAATCCTTCGGCAAAGACGGTGAATTTGTCTGCTACCGCGTCCCCATCGGTGTCTTCACAGATGCGGATACGATCGCGGTTCTTTCCCAGTTCATTGGGATAATCCAGTGTTTCACACAACCACAGGCGGCCCCGCTCGTCCCAAGTCATGGCGATTGGCTTGGAGTCAAAATCTCGCTCGTCGGCGTAACGTTGAACCTGGAATCCCTTGGGTGTAACAAAGTGCTTGATGGATTCCTCCGCGGCAAGTGGTTCTTGCATGAGCGTCTTCGGATCACCCTGAGTGCCCCACTGGCGGCTTGGGGTGTAGTTCGGGATCTTTGGGCCAACGTCGATGTACTGCAGTTGTGCGATATCCGTGCGCTTTGCTGTCATTGGTGGAGCGTCGAAGAGTTTCTCATCCAAGTACTCACCGGCCGCGGCGGGATCTTTTCCGGCCGCCCAGCGGATGCCACGCTCGACGAGGTTTTGAAAGCCGGGTTGGTTCCAAGTGCGAGAATCGTGACCGGAAGCGGTATAGAAGACGCGGCCGGCACCAAAGGGCTTCACCCATGTCCACGGTTCTCGGCCTTCTTCATCAACGCGATATTCTAGAACGGTTCGGTTCTCCTCATTGTGCAGCGTGTGTACGTAGGTTTCGTCCCAACTGCGGAATCCGCCAAAGCCTTCCATAATCGGATGATTCTCGCCCGAGGGAATTGGCTGGAAGACGCCCGTTCCGTGGCGTTGGAACTGAGCGCCAATGAGGGCGACCAATTCAGGTTGGTTTCGAAAGCAGAAAGATGCACAGTGCAGCGGTACAAAGCCTCCGCCTTGCTTGACATAATTCACGATCGCCTTCGCATACGCGTCATCGATTCGGTCGATATTGGCGTAGACAACCAATGCGTCATACTGGCCGAGGGTTTCGCCCGTCAGATTGCTGAGGTCGTCGGTATAGACCAGGCGAATTCCCTTTCCCTCAAGTTTCGGAGCCAGCTCTGCGAACCGCCGCTGTGGCTGGTGCGCCCCGTTGTCACCTAAAAACAAAGCGTTCAACTCTGCGCCAGACGAATGGCTGCAGGCTAAGAGCAATGCAATAAGCGCGGTGTGGTATGGGAATGTCCGACTAAGCAACAAACTGAGTACGTGAAGCATCGTGAATCTCGCGGGAATCGGAAGGTGGGAGGCTACTTGGTCAGCGTAAACTCAGGCAAGCGAACGATTTCGCCGCCCTTGTTGGCGGACTCGTGAGCACATATGCCGACACAGGTCCAATTGGCAGATGTGACTGCGGCCGGCCGAGGATCTCTGTCGTCACGAATGGCACTAACGAACTCATGCACTAGGTGTGGGTGGGAGCCGCCGTGGCCACCACCTTGTACGAATGACAGGTGTTCGGCGTCATGAATTTCCTGCGGCAAGGTGAATCGCTGTATCTCCTCTGGCAACAGATGGGCAAAATCAGGGACCTCAATCTTCTCAGGAATCTCCGGCTCTGGTTTTTTGGCGGTGTGCAGAACATGAGGTTCGTTTTCGATCAACGTCCATTCGAAACTCTTTTTCGTTCCGTAAACGTCAAAACTCTCGCGATATTGACGGGCGACATCGTAGAGAAACCGCCAAATATGAGCGGTCAAGTCGGTGTCCTGAATCTTGATGTGGCAGGTCTCAACTGCAAACTTGTTGCCAGACTTTTCAGCGATGTCGTCCCGGACGGTACCTGAGCCAAAGCAACTGACATATTCGGCCAAGCCATCGACGAGCCCCAGACACGGACTGACGACATGCGTGGCGTAGTGCATGGGAATCATCTTTTCCCAGTAGTCGGGCCAGCCATCCATGTCTTGAGGGTGCGATGCAGCAAGGTGTTGGATCTTGCCAAGTTCACCGCTGTCGTACATCTGCTTGATGAACAAGTACTCGCGGCTGTAAACGACCGTTTCCGCCATCATGTACCGCAGTCCAGTTTGGTTTACTTTCTCAACGATCTGGCGACATTCCTCAATGGTGGTCGCCATCGGTACAGTGCACATCACATGCTTGCCCGCATCGAGCGCAGCAAGCGACATGGGGGCGTGGTCGGGAATGGGGCTATTAATATGGACGCAGTCTACGTCGGGATCAGCCAACACGTCTGCATAACTGGTGTAGCGACGATCGATGTCGAATTGGTCACCAGTCTTGTTGAGCTCTGATTCGTTGCGGCGACAGATGGCGGTAATCTCTGCGTCAGGATGGGCTTGGTAAATCGGAATGAACTCCGCCCCGAAGCCAAGTCCGACCATCGCCATCTTTACTTTCTTATCAGGCATCGTTTGGTGATTCCTTTACACATCAAGCGGGTAAGGTGTTGGCGGCTCAGCAGCATTCGACAAACCATCGATTCTGACATCAGTAATCTTGTCGAGATCGCCACCAGGTAAACGCAGTCGGGATAGTGTACCGAAGAAGCTGGGCTTGTGCACGAATCTTAAAATGCTGGCGGATCCGTTGCTGAAACATTAGATTTTCCGACCCAGCGCTGGCGATGACGCTCGCCTAGCAGAGCTTCTGGTTGCACCGCAATTTTGGGGCGGATATTGCCTACCGAAACTAAAAGCAAGTAGCTGGCTAAACCCGCACGCGTTCCCAGTGGTCGGCGCGTTTAAAGGTCCGCTTTGGCGAAGGAGCAGAATCCATACCTAAGGGCGACTCGTCCTGTGACGACATGAGTTGCCGAAGCTACGCTGACTGCCCTGCCCTTTTTCGATCTGCAAAGACTCTTCCTGCGCCTCGAGCCCTCTCGCACTCCATGGCTGACATGGTTTGGAAACGAGAGTATCACTTCGAGGCTGAATCAGTCTGGCACTCCACTGAGGCGAATTGTTGGTGTTGTTGATTCCAATCGACTGGAAAACTTGGCCTCAAATTTGGGCAATCAACGGGCCGCATCATCGCACTAGCAGGGCGTATTGCTTAAAATTTGTCCTGTCCGGCACAATGACGGAATGTCGACGCGCTGGGGACGCGGCAGATTAGAGAATCGGTTGTCCTTGTCGGGGGCAGGATTCTAGCGACCCTGAGTGCGGAGCCCGGCGTCGTGATGTGGTTCATCGAGTTTCATTTTCGTTGAGAAGTTCAATTGATGATTAGTTCAATCGTTGCAAAGTTGCGAGCGGCATCTGTGCCGGTCATGGCTGCTCTAGCGTGCAGTTTCGTTCCTAACGCACACGCCGAAAACGCAAATTCCCTTACTCGATCTGAAGAATTGAGTGGTTGGGAATTGCTCTTCGATGGCAAGTCGGCGGACCACTGGCGGAACTACCAAAAAGACACGATCTCTGACGGCTGGAAAATTGTCGATAATGCTCTCGTTCGCGCGGAGAAAGGCGCTGGCGACATCGTCTCAAAAGAGAAGTACCAGTACTTCGAGTTGTCTTTGGAGTTCAAGATCTCCGAAGGTGGAAACAGTGGTGTGATGTTCCACGTGACTGAAGACAATCCTCGGCCTTGGCACAGTGGACCTGAAATTCAGGTGCAAGACAACAAAGCTGGGCACGACCCACAGAAAGCCGGTTGGCTGTACCAGCTCTACCGACCAACGGCGCCATCGTGGACTGGCGAAACGGATGAGCTGGATGCAACGCGTCCGGTAGGTCAGTGGAACCAAATGTTCTTACGGATTTCGCCCAAGAACTGCGAAGTTGCCATTAATGGGCAGCTATACTACCGGTTCAATCTGGGGAGCAAAGATTGGGATAAGCGTGTTGCACAGAGCAAGTTTGCCAAGTTCGAGGGCTTCGGCAAAGCTGGCGAAGGCCATATCTGCTTGCAAGACCACAACGACCTGGTTTCTTACCGAAGTATCAAAGTGAGAAGGTTGGGCAGCGATGGTTCAGCGCCGCAGCCGATTACCGGTAAACTCAATGTCAAGTCTTCACTCGCGTTCCCAAATCTGAAGTGGGAAGGCTGGGAGCCGATTGACGAAGATGGCCGCCAACGCAAGGCGATGCGTTTGCTGGAGTTGACCTATGCGAAGGGGGATGATCGTCTATTCGCAATCGCACAACGCGGCTTGGTTTACTCTTTCCCGAATACTCCTGACGCTTCGCAAGCCAAGATCGTGCTGGACCTACACGACACGGTGTCGCAGTTCCCGTCCCGCGGGGCCAATGAGCAGGGATTGTTGGGATTGGCCATGCACCCCAATTTCAACGAAAATGGCCAGTTCTTCGTCTGTTACACTCGCGACGGCAGCCATCAAAGTGTCGTCTCGCGGTTTGAAGTCAATGATTCGGGCGTGGCAAATCGAGCATCCGAAAAAGTGATCCTGGAACTTGACCAACCCTACCAGAACCACAACGGTGGTTCCATCGAGTTTGGACCGGACGGCTATCTGTACGTCAGCTTTGGGGATGGTGGGTCGCGAAACGATCCTGTCGAATCAGGCCAGGATCGAAATCAATTGCTCGGTTCGGTGCTTCGAATTGATATCGATCATGCGCAGGGCAACCTCGCCTACGCGATTCCACAGGATAACCCTTTTGTGAACGCAGACGGCGCAAGACCAGAAGTCTTTGCGTATGGTCTGCGAAATCCGTGGCGGATTGCTTTCGACAAGAAAACTGGAAAGCTCTGGTGTGGTGACGTAGGTCAAGAGCTATGGGAGGAAGTCAATATTCTGACCGCTGGCGGCAACTACGGATGGAGCAATCGCGAAGGCAATTATTCGTTCGGCCCTCGGCCCACTTTCCCTGGTGTTTCCGAGCCAATCGATCCCGTTTGGGCCTACGACCACAGCGTTGGAAAATCGATTACCGGCGGGCGAGTTTACCGAAGCGATCGTGTACCTGAGCTGAACGGAAAATACCTGTATGCAGACTACGTCTCCGGTGCAGTCTGGGCACTGGGCGTCGACGATGCTGGAGTTGCCCAAACCAATGAGCAGCTTGTCGAAAAGGGCATCGCAGTCTTGGCGTTTGGCGAAGATCAAAATGGCGAAGTCTTTTACCTGGTCGATAGCGTTAAGGGTCAGTGCATCTACCGCTTTGAATCGGCAGAATAGGCCTGCTTGGGGAAATAGTAGGCAACGGCATCATTTCTCGCGCGGGGGGGCGTGCCGAAACGTCCACTCGCGCGGCTATAGTGGAATCGTCGGCACGTTTCGTTGATAGCTGACAGTACGTCGTCGTCGGCATGTCTCCAGCAAACTCGTGACCTGAAGTTTGGTGGACTTGCGACCAGTTTCATAGCGGCCCCGAGCGTTGCCGTCCTTTCCCCATAAATCCTCGGTCACAAAAAGCTGTCCATACAATGAATGAAAAACTACAAGAAACTCTTCGAGAACTGCACTCGCAGTTGAGTCAGCTAGACGGGCTCGATGATGCAGAACGAAAGCAGTTGGAAGCTGCTGCGCAGGAGATTCAGGACAGTCTCGGGCGAACTGAAGTGAAGTCTGCGGAGTTGGCCGAAGGTTTCCAAAACGCGATCGAGAAGTTTTCTGAATCGCACCCGCAATTGACTCAAGCTGCTGGGCAAGTGGCCCAATTGCTTTCTCAAATGGGAATCTAGTCCCCTCTCCGTTAGCTGCGAAGTACCTTTCACGTGCCAGCCTGCAATTCGCCCCATGGACACCATTCGGGGTGTGCTCATTCCCATGGCGGACCGCTCGACGAACGACTTGAACTGTTCTTCGCCATTCTCTGTGGCATATCGCTTCTGGTCGGTTGGTTGATCAGTTTCGCTTACGAAGAAATGCCACCGTTGTCCCTGGCTTGCTACCTGGCTGCATTCTTCTTTGGCGGCTTTCAGGCATTTGCCGCGGCGTTGTCGAGTCTTCGACATTGGAAATTCGAAATTGACTTCTTGATGCTCGTGGCTGCGGCAGGAGCAGCCGCACTTGGCGAGTGGGCCGAAGGAGCTCTACTGCTGTTCCTGTTCAGTATCAGTCATTCCCTCGAGCATTTTGCCATGGGCCGCGCTCGATTGGCGATTGAGAAGCTGGCTGATTTGGCCCCCGAAACGGCACTCGTCCGTCGCGACGGAGCCACGAAAAACGTGTCCATCGACGCGCTCAAGATTGGGGATACGGTTATTGTTAAGCCCAACGAGCGAATCGCGGCCGATGGATTCGTTTCACAAGGCGAAACGAGCGTCGATCAGTCTCCAATCACGGGAGAGAGTTTACCTGCCGAAAAGAAAGCTGTTGAGGACTGTGACGCAGCGGCGCGTGGTGAGCAGAAAATAGCTGACGAACACCGAGTTTTTGCAGGCACAATCAATCAAAGCGGCTCAATCGAAGTACAAGTGACCCGCCTGGCGTCAGAGTCAACGCTGGCGCGAGTCGTCAAGATGGTGCATGAAGCCGAGGCACAGCAATCGCACACGCAACGCTTTGCCGAACGCTTCGAAGCCGTCTTTGTCCCGTCGGTGCTAGTCGTCGTTCTACTGTTGTTGTTTGCTTGGACGATTGTTGATGAGCCGTTCACCGATTCATTTTATCGTGCGATGGCAGTTCTGGTGGCGGCTAGCCCCTGCGCATTGGCAATTTCGACGCCCAGCGCAGTGCTGAGTGGTGTGGCTCGGGCCGCCCGCGGTGGTGTGCTTTTCAAGGGAGGTGCGCCACTAGAAATACTGGGTACCGTGACCGCGATCGCCTTCGACAAAACTGGGACATTAACCGAAGGACGTCCGCAGCTCACCGACTACATCTGCGGCGATTCCGTTTCAACGCGAGAATTGCTTGATACTGCAATTGCCATCGAACGCCTCAGCGATCACCCACTGGCAGCGTCCATTGTCCGCGACGGCACGCTGGCTAAGCAGGACAATGGTGATGCAAGTTCCGCAAGCCTCGCTGCGGAAAGACTGCAGAGCATTACCGGACTTGGAGTTCAAGCTGAGATTCTGGGCGAGATGGCATACATTGGCAAAGCCGAGTTGTTTGAGCGTGTTGGCGGTCCTCCGGTACCGCATGATGTGCTTGCCGTCGATCGTCAATTGAAACGCGACGGGCGTACGACAATGATCCTTCGTCGTGGCGATCGATATCTGGGCGTTATTGGAGTCATGGATGCACCGCGGGAAACGGCCAAGGCGACCGTTACCAGGCTCCGCGAGCTTGGCATTCGGCGCATGGTGATGTTGTCCGGAGACAATCAGGTGGTTGCAAACGCCGTAGCGAATGCAGTCGGAGTTGATGAGGCGTTGGGGAATTTAATGCCGGAAGAAAAGGTTGAAGCGATCAAACGACTGAGCACCGAAGGTGTTGTTGCCATGGTTGGTGACGGTGTCAACGATGCTCCCGCGTTGGTTCACGCAAGCGTCGGGATTGCGATGGGAGCCGCTGGTTCGGATGTGGCGCTTGAAACTGCTGACGTCGCTTTGATGGCAGATGACTTGAGTCAAATGCCGTTTGCAATCGGATTGAGTCGAATGACGAGTCGCATTATCGCCCAGAATATTTGGATCAGCTTGGGTATGGTGGCGTTTCTCGTTCCGGCAACCATTATTGGCCTTCGCATGGGACCCGCCGTCGCACTTCACGAAGGATCGACGTTGGTTGTTGTTCTTAATGCGCTCCGGCTGCTCGGATTTCGCGATTCTTGAGTCCAACGACTTTCAGCCGCTGCGGTAAGTAGCATGCCAATAGCGATGCCCACACAGTAGCAGATCAAATCGCTCCACAAAAAACCAAAGCCAAGGATGAGCCCACCAATTTGAGTTGAGCGAACGGCGTCGATCCACGGAGCGTGATAGAGTTGGGTGCATTCGATCGTAAAGGCAAAGGCGATTGCAGCTAGTCCGCGAGTTTTCACCGTGGTGAACGGTAAGAGCATACAGAAGCCCCAGAATACCATCATGGACCAGAGGGCGTCGCCGGAGTACTCTGCTAAGAATTTAGGGATGTGCTCGCCAAAACGCCGTGACGCAAGGCCGGCTGTCATGGTGCCCAGTGCCAGCCCAGCGTACAACGCAGATCTTAGCAGCATAGGGCGATCCGTGAGCAAGCCTGCCACCGAGGCAAACATCCTGTGTTCACGCTCGGGAGGCGAGTTGTCGCAGCGTGTGAAAACGCGGCGTCGGAGGAAGAGAAATCTACTTCGAATGCCATCGATTTAGAAAATGCCGAGCTGGTCGCGAGCATCTTCGGTCATCATGTCTTGCGTCCACGGTGGATCCATCACAACCTTGATGTCCACCTCTGCAACCCCGTCCATTGCCTCAACCACTTGCCTCGAATTGGCAACCAACTGTGGACCGGCGGGGCACATCGGGCTGGTCATCGTCATTTCGACATGAACATCCTTCTTGGAACTATCTGCTTCGTTGTCCTTTAGATCGACAACATAAATCAGGCCGAGGTCGACAATGTTGACATAAAGTTCCGGGTCAATGACCTGCTTCAACTGCTCTCGAACCGAATCTTCGCAGAGCGTCTTCAATGGTTCCGCCGCATTCTCGGTGGCCGCAGGCGTTTCTGCCGTAGGATTGATTTCATTTTCCGGTGTCGAAGAGCTGTCAGACATTTGGTTCTTACTCCTATGTTGGGATACGTGCCCAGCCATATCTTGATGCTGGGACGCACGGGGCTCTCGACCGCAGGGCGGTAAAACGCAGTCCGTGCGGCGACAAGCTTTGTTTAGTCGTAATTCGAAAGGGTATGGCGCGGCCAAGCAAACGTCCACCTGCAAAACACCAGAATCGCCTGGAAAGCTTGCATTGAATTGCCGTAGGGGAGTGTCTGCTCTGTCCAGTATATTGCCGATTGCAAACGGCGAGTAGGCATTGGTCCACTGGCCAAACATGTCTCCTGAGCGAGAGGGATTTCCAGTGCGTCGAATGATGAATCGTGCTATCGGCTTGAGCGTAGTTTTTGCTGCTTGTTCCTTGGGCACCCTGAAAGGTCAGAATGCTGACGAAAACCCAGATTCGCTGGTTGTTTCTGCAGAGGCATTTGAAGCCGTTCCCGCCATAGGTGACAACGGCACGGCAAACAACGGCACAGCAAACGACGACGCGGCGAACGAAAAAACAGCAGGCGACACACCAGAAAGCGACGCAACGAAGGACAAGGCAGCGGTAGAGTTGGTTGCTGCCGAATTCGATGTGGCATTCATTATGACTCAAGTCCAACAGGAAACTGGCTGGTCGCGAGCGGAAATGAACAGTTGGCTAATTTCGAACGTCAACAGTCTCCTTCATGCATCAACCGACAATACCGTGCTCGAAGCTCAGAAGGTTCAACGGCCTGATGGAAGTGAAGAGCTGATGGTGGTTTCAGAAAACGGTGCCGGATCACTGTTGGAAGACAACAAGTTGCTGGTCCGCGCTACCGCTCAGCGAGTCACTGAAGTGCGTGACTTCCTCAAGCGGATCCAAGAAACGGGGGTCCGTCAGGTCCTGGTGCGAGTCAATGTGTTCACCGGCCCGGCTGAAGCTGTTAAAAATTTGCCGGTTGCTTGGTCACATGTGGCAACCGCTTCTAACATTGGAGCAGCCGCGGGCCAAGTGCAAACGGCAGGCGGCAGTGCTTTTGAGCCAACGTCGATCGCCGCTGGTGAGCAGAAGAGTCGACTGCAGGCCCTGTATGACCGTTCCAACGGTGTTTTTCGAGCTTCCTTTGAGCGGCAGCAAGAGCAAGCAAATGCGTCTAAGTTATTGCCTCCTCCCGGAGCAGAGGGTTCAACCTGGGTGAACGCATCCAGTATCGTCGAACGTGCTACGCCGGTGCTCTACACACTGCTAGCGCCAACAGAACTTGAGAAGGTCCTCAGCGCTGCAGAGGAAGCCGAGGCGATCTCGGGCGAACGAGGGCCCAGTGTTGGCGTCTACGATGGGAACACTGCCACCATTAAGAACATTGTTGAAAGGCCGCTAGTGGTTGGCATCGAAGCCAAAGCAGCAGGTGAGGCGGATAATCGACGGGTCATGTTCTTACCAAGGACTCGCGTCTACCCTCATGGAGACTCCCTCACGCTGCGGCCGCAAATCATTGGCGGACACCAAGTTCGTCTGGCTTGTAACGCTGAAGATTTTTCCATCCGCAAGATTGACACGCTTGATTTCCCAACTGCAGACGGTTCAACGACGCTTCGAGTTCAATTGCCGGAAGTCGGCTACACGCGATTCCAAACTCAGATTGATATCCCGCTAGGCTTTGCGCTTGCAATCTACACCGCGGACAATATCGAAGGCAAAGCAACTGGAAAACTTCGTATCCTGACTTGTGCGGTCAAGGACGTCGAGCAAAATGAGCGGTAACGTCTCTTGGGCTCGATTCCCCGAAATGAAGTTTGCCGCACATGGAAAATCCGGAAGTTCTGTTTACTGCAGAACGGTTTCGCGTAGAGCGTGTCCGCAAGCAGTTGCCCGATGGACAAGAATTTTCGCGAGCCATCGTGCGCCACCCTGGGGCTGTGGTTATTCTGCCTATCCTGGACGACGGTCGTGTCTGTCTTATCAAGAATGATAGGATTGCCGTTGGGAAAACACTCATCGAGCTGCCGGCAGGAACCCGAGAGCCCTCGGAGCAACCCATTGTCACCGCCGAGCGGGAATTAGCCGAGGAGACGGGTTACCTGTGTCAGGAAATTCGCCCGCTGTGCGAGTTTTATATGTCGCCCGGTATTCTGGACGAGCACATGCATGTGTTCATCGCAACGGGGCTGACTCTTGGTGATCCCTCCCGAGAGTTTGGTGAGCAGATCGAGAACTTTCCAGCAACATTGGATGAGATTGACAATCTGATCATGAATGGAAAGCTGGTTGACGCGAAATCGATCACGGCAATTCTTTACTACTTGCGATACGCTCGGGAGCAGTGAACGTGGCTGAGTTCGTAACGCAGTACGATCGCCACACAGATGACGATCCTCCTGCCAAAGACCACTTCATGGCTCGGACTAGGTTGCTAGTCAGTGTTCGGGACCTTGCCGAGGCCCAGATGGCCTTGGATGCTGGAGTTGACTGGATCGATGTGAAGGAGCCCAGCGCAGGCAGCCTCGGTGCTCCCGATCCGGACGTAGCCACCGACATCGCGGCGTTGGTCAGCGAGCGGCCCTCAAGCGTTGCGTTGGGTGAATTCAATGAGTACCTGAATGCACCTGAGGCGGAACGTTTAGCGGTTCTACAGAGAATGGCAGAATTGGTACGTCTCTTCCCGTATGCCAAGTTTGGGCTTTCGAACTTGCCACGCGGCTGGCAAGTTGACTTCGCGCAAATGGTGCAGATGCTTGCTGGGCTAGAGCCTGCTGATGCGTCTGTTGGGACGTTTCGAAAGATTGTGCCGGTGTTGTACGCCGACTTTGATTCATGTCGCGCGGCGACCCCGCCAGACGTCCTACAAATGGCCCTGACCATCAACGCGCGCTTCGTACTGGTGGATACCTTTCAAAAGGACGGGCGAAATCTGCTAGATTTTCAGTCTAGTGTGTCGCTGCGGAAATTCATCGCCGAGGCACAAAAGCTTCGCTTGCAAGTGGTCCTGGCGGGCAGCTTGCGTCCAGAGCATTTCCATGCCCTGCTCCCACTAGGACCATTCGCAATTGGAGTGCGCGGAGCGGCCTGCGAGCGGAGTCGCAGCGGCACCATTTGCCCTGCCAGGCTTTCCGAAGTCGTCGCCCAGTTTCATGACGGAAGCCTTCGATAGCGTCTAGAATGCCGTAAGCGACCACTTCCGGTGATCCAGAATCCCCGCAATAGGTGGGGATTCTTGCTTTATCGCGCTTTCTTGGCCTTCGCCGCTACTCGGATCATAATGTTGCGTTTACCCTTGAAAGCGTGAATTTTCGGGCCTCTCCGGCTCACTAGACGATTCGAGATAATCTAATTCGGCAGTCGGCCTCAATCCTCCCACCCTCGCCGGTTGCTACCCCCACCATTCCCCTCCTGCCGTAAAGATTGCGAGTCACTGTGGTGAATCGTTCCAAAGCATCGCATGCGTTATGTGCCACCCTTTTGCTTCTAGCCTCTCAAAGTGGGCTTCGTGGCCAAACTTCGGCCTACCTGGTCGAAGCTGTCCAAGTTGTTGAACAGGACGTGCAAGCGTCGCGGCGCGTCGTCGGGACAGTGCAACCAGCCCGGATTAGCACGATTGGATCAGGCACCGATGGTCGTGTCGAAGAATATTTCGCCAAGGTGGGAGCCGAGGTTGCCGCTGGAAAACCGCTTGCAAGATTGCGAACGCAAACACTCGACATCGAAAAGGCTGCCGCCAGCGCTCAGCTTCAATTGTTCGTGAAACAAAAAGAAGAACTAGAGAACGGCGCGCGACCAGAGGAAATTGCCGAAGCCAAAGCCCAAGCGATGGCCGCGAAAGCAGCGATGGACAACGCGGCGCGGCAATTGGAGCGAATCAAAGGGCTGGCTATTGCGAATGCCGCAACCGATGCCGATGTCGAAGATGCTCGTGAGCGAGCTGAAGCAACTCGATTTGTCTACGCTGCCGCAGCAGCCATGTTGGACCGGACCGAAAAGGGACCACGAATCGAGCAAATTGCTCAAGCGGCGGCGAGTGTCGAATTGCAGACGCAACAAGTTGCTTTAATCGAAGATCGCAAAAAGAAGCACACCATCCAAGCTCCTTTCGACGGCTTCATTGTCGAAGAATTTACGCAAGTCGGAGCCTGGGTTAGCGCGGGTGATCCAATCGCGACAGTCATTGAACTTAAACGCGTCGAGATCAACGCACCAGCCTCCTCTGATATCGCCGTCAAACTAAACATTGGCCAGGAGGTCCGCATCGAGTTTCCCGAGATGCCCGATCGGTTGATGACCGGAACCGTACAAAGGATCGTTCCGCGGGCAGAAGGAACAGCGCGAGTCTTTCCGGTGATTATCGGACTGGACAATGAGATTCGTGGAGGAACTCCACTTCTCCTGGCCGGAATGCTGGCACGAATTCACCTGCCCGATGGTCCGACGCGGAAACGTGTTGTTGTTCCTAAGGATGCTCTCGTCTTGAACTCCCGATCAAAGAGTGTTTTCGTGGTCGATGTCGATGCTGCAGGAGTCAGCACAGCGCGGAAGGTTGCTGTTGAGCTTGGGTTAGCCGTCGGTGGTAATTTCGAAGTCAGCGGTGACCTGCGGCCCGGCGACCTAGTGGTCACTGAAGGAAATGAACGCTTGGCGGACGGACAAGTTGTACGCGTCGCAAATCTAAGCTCAGGCAGCTAAACATCTCGGCGCAGCGATCGCAACGGCCGCGTCCTCCGGCATTGCTTCTCTTTGAAACATCGGGCGGATTGAAAATGATTGAGTGGTTTATTAAGAATCCGGTCAAAGTGTCCGTTGGAGTGCTGATCGTCGCCCTCTTCGGTGCCATAGCTTTGGTGACCATGCCAAAGCAGTTGATTCCTGCCGTTGAAAACCCCGTTATTTCAGTGCGAACGACCTGGCCAGGCGCGAGCCCCCAAGAAATCG
This sequence comes from uncultured Pirellulaceae bacterium, assembly GCA_964411445.1. GTDB lineage: Bacteria > Planctomycetota > Planctomycetia > Pirellulales > Pirellulaceae > Aureliella. The sequence continues at coordinate 17,249 of CAYPLE010000004.1, read as the reverse complement.
AGCGAGAGATTGTCCAGGAGCAAGAGGAGCAGTTGGCGGCCGTTGAAGGCATGCTGAAAATGACTTCGACTTGTTCGAATGGTTCCGCTTCGATCGTGCTTGAGTTTGCCGTCGGTACCGAGATTTCGGAAGCCATGATGCGGGTGAACACACGGTTGCAGCAAGTGCGTGAGTACCCCGCCAATGCTCAGGAGCCAGTGATCGAGGCTTCGGATGTTGCCGATAGCCCGATCGCTCGCTTTGCGTTGACGGCGCGGCCGCCGAGCGTTGAGGACATTGCGGCATATCAGGCGGAGCATCCAGAACAAAGTGAGATACTCGAGCCAGCGCGAAAAGCGGCGAATTCTGCCCTGCGCGTCTTTCGGCTGCAAGAATTGGTCGAACAAAATGCTGATTCGTACCCCGGAATGAAGCAGTTACTGCCCCCTGAGGTGGATTTGCAAGAGGTTCGCAAGCTTTCGGAAGACTTGATTGAACCACAGCTAGAGCGGGTACCTGGTGTTGCAGAAGCGGATACCTACGGAGGGCAGGAGGAAGAACTGCAAGTCGTCGTGGATCCTGAACTGCTGGCCGCACGCCAATTGACCATCGCTGATGTGCGAAACGCTCTAGCCGGGCAAAACAAAAACACATCTGCCGGCGACTTGTGGGAAAGCAAACGTCGTTACGTGATCAGAACACTTGGACAATTTAGTTCGCCCGAGCAAGTGGAAGCACAGTTGCTGTACAGCGACGGGCAGTCCAGCGTCTACGTGGGCGATGTTGCCACCGTTCGACAGGCTTACAAGAAAGTCGACAGTCTGTCACGCCGATATGGACTGACCAGCAATGGCCTCAGCGTTCGTAGAGCCTCAAATGCGAACGTGTTGGACGTCATGGACGGTGTGAAGGAAAAGGTCGAAGCACTGAATGCTGGCATGTTGCGGCGACTGGGGCTGGAACTGTATCAGTACTATGATGAAACAGAGTACATTCGAGCCTCCATCTTGCTTGTCCAGCAAAATATATTTGTCGGCGGAGCGCTCACGATCATTGTCCTCTTGCTGTTTTTGCATTTTGGACGAAAGTCGTTGCTAACGATTCCGTTCATCGCAGGAAGTGCAGTCGCGTCTGTATTCGTTTCGCCGTGGTTTTTCCTGGTCACTGTCTTGTTGACCGTAGTTGCAGGTCTGTGGTTCGGCCGCGGTGCTCTTGTTGTTGGCCTGGCCATTCCGGTCAGCATTGTTGGAACATTCCTCTTGATGGCTCTGATGGGCCGCAGCCTCAACGTGATCAGCTTGGCCGGTCTCGCTTTTGCAGTTGGAATGTTGGTCGACAATGCAGTTGTCGTCCTGGAGAACATCTTTCGGCACCGAGAAGCTGGCGAAAGCTCGCAAGTCGCCGCCTCGAAGGGGACCAACGAAGTTGCCGGCGCGGTTCTAGCAAGCACTTTGACGACCATTGCTGTATTCCTGCCGGTTCTGTTCGTCCAGGAAACTTCCGGGCAACTACTGCGCGACATTGCGATCGCCGTCAGTTGCGCAGTTGGGCTATCCCTGGTTGTCTCATTCACCATGATCCCGGCGGCAGCAGCTCGACTGTTTCATTCCAACGCATCGGAAAACAGTACGACCCGCGGGGCAACACAATCGAAGTTGTCGACCGAAAGTTCACGCGTCATTGGGGTGGCAAGCGGTTTTGCCGAGCGTGTTGGGGTGGCAAACAAATGGTTGCTTGCAAAGCGTGGACGTAGCCTTGTGTTCGTAACGGCGATGTTGGTTGCAACTTTTGGAATCAGCTACGTGCTGTGGCCCAAGGTTGAGTATCTTCCCAGTGGCAATCGAAACTTCGTATTTTGCAGCCTCTCACCACCTCCTGGGTACAACATCGAAAAGCTGATGGAGATGGGAGAACTGCTCGAACGCGATACCCGCCCCTACTGGGATGTTGATGAGGGGCAGGCGGATAACGATAGACTCGAGTACCCTCCAATCGACTATTACTTCTACGCAGTTCGTGGGACGAGTGTGTTCATGGGCTTTCGCGCGGCGGATGAATCACGCGTCCGCGAGTTGATTCCGATGGTCAAGAAAGTCGCAGAGCAGCTCAAGGGAACGAGAGCGATTGTGAAGCAATCGAGTCTTTTTGAGCGAGGGCTGACAGGTGGTCGAACCATTGATATCGAGATTACCGGAGGCGATCTGCTCAAGCTGACGGACATCGGTCGCAGAGTGATGAATGATGTTGCCAAGATCATGCCGAACGCGCAAGCTTCGCCACAGCCCAGTCTCGATTTGTCATCTCCGGAAATTCACATTGTTCCGAAGCCGTATGAAGCAATGGAGATGGGAGTTTCCGCATTGGACATTGGGTACGTCGTCGACGCGCTCGTCGATGGTGCCTACGCGGGCGACTACTTCGTCGATGGAGACAAGATCGATTTGACAATTATCGGTGAAGAAGACTTCACGCAGAGAACGCAGGACATCGAACAACTACCCATTTCGACCTCCAGCGGGCAACTGGTACCGCTTTCCGCTGTCGCCAAGGTTTTCCCTGCCAGCGGCCCGGAGTCAATCATGCGACGGGAACGCTTGAGGGCGATTACTATCTCGGTGACTCCTCCGCTGGAACTGCCGTTGGAAGAGGCGATGCAACGGATTGATTCGCAGATCATCGCCAAGCTTCAAGAAGAGGGAGTGTTGGATGGAGAAACGATGATTACGCTTTCCGGGACCGCTGACAAGCTGCGGCAGGCGTGGGACGCGCTACGCTGGAATTTGATTCTGGCTCTGGCCATCACGTACCTTTTGATGGCCGCACTCTTTGAATCGTGGCTCTACCCTCTGGTCATTATTTTCACCGTGCCACTTGGAGCAGTGGGTGGAATTCTTGGGCTATGGCTCCTCAACCAATTTGTATTGCAATCGCTCGATGTCATCACGATGCTGGGCTTCGTCATTCTAATTGGCACGGTAGTGAACAATCCAATTTTGATTGTCCACCAATCGCTAAATTACATCCGCGGTGGGATGCCGAGTCGGGAGGCGGTTCCGTTGAGTGTGAAGACTCGCATCCGACCCATCTTCATCACGACGACGACGACCGTTCTGGGCTTGTTGCCTTTGGTCCTGTTTCCTGGCGCGGGCAGCGAGTTGTACCGTGGACTTGGGGCAGTGGTCTTGGGCGGATTGGTACTCTCAACAGCCTTCACTTTGTTCCTCGTGCCTGCCGTGTTTGTACTGACCATGGACATCAGCGAGGCCGTGTTGCGAGTGTTTACACATCGAGCAAAGGAACGCACCGAGATGCCTGAGCCAGCCTAATTCGCTTGCGCAAAATCAGCCCCCCACGTCGTTCAAACCCGGTAAGACCTCTGGTGGCGAAGCTGTCTTGCCAGCTCCCGGGCCGGGAAAGTGCTCTGCCTACTGGTAGCGCGAGACGATCCAGTTTTCCGTGACTTGGATTGAATCGGAGAGTTCGTATTGGGCCCCAACGCCGTTGATGAACGTCGTCGCTAGTGGAGCTTCTTCCGGGGACCACTCTAGCCATAGCGAATCGGAGACGCGTGAGAGTTCAAAACGTAGTCGTCCCCTATTGTCTCGGTCGATTGCGGCCAAGGAAGTCGGCTGGTCGGGGATTTGCATTGGGGTTAGTAAGATGAGAGTTTTTGCGTTAGCGCCAGGGTAGGCCATGAAAGGTCCGATTTCCGGGTGAGTTCCGTCAACTTTGGGCCAGCTTGCGTGCAGAGATTCTGCGATAGGCTGCAGCGACTGGATCGTCTTCATGGCTCGGGACCTGTGGCCCTGCCACGCAATTTTGTCCCATTGGACACAGAGCGCTATCCAGGCAGCAACGAGCAGCATTAGCAAACCAATGTACCGAATGGATCTTGAGAGGCCACGCCCCCAGACGACGGCAGTGCTTGAGATTGTAAAGAATACGATTGCCAGCCAAGCAAGACCGGAAAACAACTCTGGGAAAGGACTCAGCAGCGGCTCAGGCAATTGGATTGAAGGGGCTTTGAAGCGAATGGCGTTGGTGAGTGAGTAGTATTCAAGGCGCGGATCGAAAAAATTCCACAAGCCAAGAATTAGCATCAACAAGAATTGAGCAATCGCCGCTGCCGGAACGATTCGACTTTCTAGCGGCCGATCTGCCTTTCGGTCAAGCTCGCTTGGTTGCTTGGAATTCACAGTGAGCCTCTAACGCCACGTATTGGATCTGGTCACAGGTCCCAAGTTCTCGTCGTGGATCTGATTACAGATCCCAAGAATCATTGTGGATCTGCTTACGGATTTCAAGAAT
>CAYPLE010000004.1:7010-12862 GCA_964411445.1 uncultured Pirellulaceae bacterium | reverse complement strand
GATCTGATTACAGATCCCAAGAATCATTGTGGATCTGCTTACGGATTTCAAGAATCATCGAGACAACTGGCCTGATTGATGCCGGATAGGCGCCAAGCGGCATTGCAACGCGGAACCCTATTTTGATGTAGTCGGTTGTTTATCCAAGCAATTTGCCAACGCGAGCAGCGCAAAACTTGTGCAGAGATTCTTGTCATTTTCGAACCACCGACTGTTCTCGTTGCTCCACGAGCCATCGGGCCCTTGACGTTTTGCAAGTGCGTTGGTCAGTTCGTCCCGCCAGTTGTGGGGACGGTCGTTTGAGTCGTTGATTTTGTCCAATGCGGCTGCCTGGAGTGCTGTACTAAAGGTTTGGTAATAGTAATACAGCCCGGCGTCCCCCATGCGTGGATTCTTATCAAGCGTGTAATTGCCAGAGATCCATTTGAGAGCAGCAACGACGCGTGGATCGTCTTCCGAAAGACCGGCATAAATCATACTCTTGTATCCGGCGTAGGTCATTGTACCGTAACCGTAGATACCACCGTTGGGCGAAAATCGCTCGGGCTCCTCCTCAGGCCTGACTTTCTCTTTCGGAATGCTGTAGTAAAAACTTCCGTCGCCAATTTTCGAAGCAAATTCTGTTTGGTTGTGTTCTGACTCTAGGTTTTGGCAACGCGAAACAAATTCCAAAGCCGCTTGAATAGCAGGGTCGTCCGGTGCGGATTCAAGCGCAATGAGAGCTTCAATCATGAAAGCGGTGTTCGAAAGGTCTGGTCGGCCCTTCTCGCCATACCCCATGCCTCCGTCCCAGACGTCTTCCGTGATGGAATCGCCTGCGTCACCGTACTGATTGCCGGTTAGAAATTTCTTTGCGTCGGCTAGGATCTTGTTGTATTTACCCGATTGATTGGCTTCGACGAAACAGATGACGCAGATGCATGTTTCGTAGTTCTTCAGACGGCCACTTCCGTAGATGCCCCCATCGGGTTTCACAAACGTCTCTAGAGCTTTCAAGCCTTTCGTCACCATCGGGCTATCCAATGGTTCCCCACAGCGAAGTGCGCCGGTGATGGCCAGCGCCGTAATTCCAGGACCTGCTTTGATCGAAAATGTTCCGCCATCGGACTGATTGGCTTTCAGATAGGCGATACCTTTTTCGATCGTCGCTGCGAGCGGCTCACTAGCGTCTTGCTGAGCTTGTAAGTTCGGCTTCGCCGTGACCAGGACACTTGCTGTCGCCATCACGATTGCGAGACGTGGGAGAAACATGGATTCGATCCTTCATAGGGCTGTGGAATTTGTTCCGAGCGAGTTGCCTTAGAGGCTGATTCTATGTCGGAGTTTCACTCGCGGCTACTGAGGAATCTGAGCGACTTCACCCCCCGAGCGAGTCGAAAGGGCCCGCCAGATTGCTAGTTCAAGGTTCTCGGATATCGAGTGAACGGAGCCGTCGACGAGTGTCACGTTCACGATACCGGTATGAAAGCTGCGTGAGGTGATGATTGCGTAGGTCGGCGGCCCCTGCGCTCCATTTTTTCCTTCCTGCCAAGAGTTGTAGTCGGTAAAACGATACAGCGTACCCTCGCGCGTGTAGTGCACTTCCGCGTTAGGCGGCATGGCTGTTGTGATTCCCGTATGGTGCACTCGGCCGTCGGGCCATTCTGTATGACCAGTATTCTTGAATTGGTTACCGCTGGCCACGATTGCTTCTGCTTCAACGCGAGAATTTGGGATCACTGTTGATGAAGGCCCGCCATTGCGCTCGTACGGAGTCCACGCACGAACCTCACCGGCAAGGAGCGTTGAGCTGAGGCCGTCGGTGATTGCTCCCAGCCGCATGAAGGAGTTAGGGTGAAAGACACCGTCGCCGCCACGACGCGTCTGCGGATCGTAGACAAAATATCGCCCCATATTGAATCCGTAGCAAGTTGGGTGCAGTAGCGGACGATTGTTACCCGGATCGCGGACTTGGTTGGCTTCGGGATCACTCGGGCAGGAATAGGTAGGAATTTTCAGATCTGAGATCACCATCTGGCCATCCCATCCCACGTTCAGATTTACTTGGCTGTAGAGATTGCCTTGTTCCAGGAAAGGGAGGATTCGACCGTGGACGCCCCATGATCCGTTGTTTGCCGTATTTCCCAGTTGAAAATCGATGACCGTGGAGGGCGGCAGCCGTTTGTGCGTGCTTTCGTAATTCAAGCAGGCTAGTGAGAGTTGCTTCATGTTGTTCTGACAACTCATTCGACGTGCGGCCTCGCGAGCCGCCTGCACAGCAGGCAACAGCAAGCCTACGAGTACGCCGATGATCGCGATGACGACCAACAATTCAACAAGCGTAAATCCGAGGTTCCGATGGAGTTGGGGCAGCAAATCAGAACGCATTTGGGTGCGATTGAAGCGATGACATGCCATTATCATGGTGCTTTTCTTGGGTTGAAAAGGAGCTTGCTGATTTCCGGATGTTCCTTCTTTCCGTGGCCACTTCGTCGTGCAAAACCCGTGCCCGAAGGAGGGCGACATACTAGAAAGGCCAGAAGAGTAGGCTTTTTCCCTGGATCTACCTTGTCTATTTCCCTGCTGGGTACTTCGAAACCGAACGGCCACCGTCGTGCTGGCGGCTTATTCGCCACAAGCGGTGAAAATACCGTCGTCACACCTGGGTAGCCTTGATTGCTCGCTCGGGAGCCACTCTATTCGCGCATGTCATGTGTTCATGCAATTGAGTTAAGAAGCCTAACCAAGTGTGATTTGTCGAAATGCCATTGCAACTCTCGCCTTTCGTCTCGCTGCGTTTTCGGCTGTTGATACCGATTTTGGCCGCCGCCGCCGCAATAGCCCTAGTGGTCGCTGTGATGTCGTTCTTGGCCGGACGACAATGGGCTCACAAGGAACTCGAAACCAGACGCGCAAGCGTGGAGCGGACCCTTCGTGACGCGACCTATCCACTAACTCCACCGGTCGCCAGCGCACTGTCGGCACTCTCGGGCGCGGATCTTGTCGTTTTCGATGAATCCTATGAGCCAACGACTTCGACGATAGCACTTGATGCGACTAGCATGACTGAGCTTCGCACGAAAATGCGACAAGGCAATCAATCTGCTTTCCGCTCGTCGCTGGACGGGAATCACTATTGGGTCTCCGTCGTGAAACTTAATCGTTCACCAACCGGACGGGAACGGGAGGTAGCACTGTTGATGGATGAAGCTTCCGTTCGCGAGGCCGGCCAACGTGCAGCCATGTTGCCGCTCATTACCGGTCTGACAACGATAACGTTGCTATGCACCGTAGTTATGTTCAGCGCGACGCGTTTGGTGAGCCGAATTGCGCGCCTTCAGGAGACGGTTCGAGAAGTCGCGTTGGGGCATTTCGAAACAACGGTCAAGGATGAATCGCAAGATGAACTTGGGCGGCTTGGGCGCGATGTGAATGACATGGGAGCCCAACTAAAGGGGCTGTGGAGCCAAGTTAACAGACAGCAGAGGGAACGGTTGCTCCACCAGCTTTCCGCCGGAATGGCCCACCAACTTCGCAACACGCTTACCGGAGCACGTCTTGCGCTGGAATTGCATTTGAATGAACTCGAGTCGGCAGTAGTTTCCAAACTTGCCCGCCCAGCAAATCCCTCTCCCGACGAGCTGGTGATCGTTGATCGCGAGCTTACACGCGCCGAAGAATTCGTTCAGCGTTTGTTGATGGTCGGCACCGAAGAGCGACGCACACATGATCGCCCAATGCCCGTCGATCTGTGCCTCAACGACCTGCGGGCAAGTCACGATATCATTGCAAGACACTTGTCAGTCGATATCGCTTGGGGGGGCCCTGAGGAGGTGGCAAACTATACGGTTGCCGACGGCCCGACGTTTGTCGCCGCCATTTCAAATCTGATCCTGAACGCTATCGACGCCGGGAAAGTGGTCGAGGTCGAATGCCATCTACAGTCGGCAAGCATGTGCATGATTCGGGTTTCCGACGACGGTCCTGGAGTTTTAGCCGACCTGGAGGAGACGATCTTCGAGCCGTTGGTCACATCCAAACCGGAAGGTCTCGGTCTAGGACTAGCATTGGTTCGTCGAGCTGCCAGCAAATTGGGCGGTACGGTATCATGGTCGCGTCGAGAAGGAGTCACTACCTTTGAATTCTCGTTCGCTGTTGTTCCCACTAGAAACTGACAATGGTCACGCCAATGATCGGCAACACTGCCTCTCCAGCTCGTCAGGACGCTGATGACAGGGCATTCATCGATTCGCACGAATGCGTGCTGATCGTCGACGATGAAGCTACGATCTGCTGGGCTATCCAGCGGGCGCTCACCAAACTTGGCCTGATCGTCGTGACAGCATCATCTGCTGAGGAAGGGCTCGAGATTGCCAGCCAGCGGCCGATTGCCCTGGTGTTTCTCGATGTGCGACTCCCACGAGAAGACGGACTCACTGCCCTGCCTCGCTTTCTCGAGCTGACCGAAAATTCGCCAGTCGTGATCATGACTGCTTTCGGAGACTTGTCCACCGCTGTCCATGCTGTGGAGCAGGGAGCAGCCGACTACATCACCAAGCCTTTCAAGCTAGAGGATATCGAAACGGCTTGCCGAGCGCATCTAAACTTCGTAAGAGACAAGCCTCTGAAGCCGAACCCGAGTCCATTATCCAGCAAGGATGCTCAGCCGCAAAGGTCCGAGAATCCACGCGATGCCATTGCACTTGTCGGGCAGTCTGCGGCAATGCAGAGTGTTTTTCGTCAAATTGCATTCTTTGCGAATAGCGAACTTTCTGTCCTCATTACAGGCGAAACAGGAACTGGCAAAGAACTGGTCGCAAACGCAATCCATCGCCACAGCTCACGCAGTGATCGACCATATCTTGCAGTTGCTCCGGTGGCTATGAATCCGGACCTGATCGAAAGTGAACTCTTTGGTCACGTCAGAGGGGCGTTTACAGGTGCGGAGGCAGATCGCGTCGGATTGTTTGAAGCTGCCGAAGGCGGAACGATTCTACTAGACGAAATCGGCGATCTCCCGCCAAACCTCCAAGTGAAATTGCTCCGCGTCCTCGAACAGGGAGAATACTGTCGCGTTGGTGAAGCCACGCCGCGGAAATGTGATGTTCGAGTCCTGGCGGCAACTCATTGCGATCTTCGTGAAAGAATGTCTGAAGGGCGTTTCCGGGAAGATCTCTTCTACCGTCTCAACGGAATGCACATTCACCTTCCGCCACTCCGAGACAGAGTCGACGATTTTCGACCATTCTGTGAGCATTTTCTTCGCGATCTCCCAACACTCGTCCATCGTCACATTGACGATGAAGTGCTTGCCTACCTAGTCACGCTTGATTGGCCTGGGAATATACGCCAGTTACGCAATGCAGTCCAACATGCAGCGGTTCTTGCTCGCGGCCGCCCGATTCAAATTTCAGATTTTCCTGACACATCTCCAGCGGCCGCTAATTCCGCGACACGTTCAAGTGAGGGCAATGCAGATATCCTGAAAGAAGCTGTTATCCAATGGGCAAACGAATACATCCAGCAGAACCCGGGATGTGCGGATCTGCACACGGCTTTCTTGGCCGTTGCTGAAGCGGAGCTCATGCGTTTCGCCTGTTCGGCAAGCAACGGAAATCGCGCCAAGGCGGCCGAGTTGCTTGGTATTCATCGTGGTACGTTGCGAGAGCGGCTTCGCTTGTATGGAATTGAATAGGTAATGAGCAACGAAGTGCGCCGACAAGCGACGCTGTATCTGGCGGATCCGATTGCGGAGCAGATCGAGCGGATTCGGAAGCGTTTCAACCGAGTGCAATTTGAGTTGATCGCGGCACACGTGACGCTTTGCCGAGATGATGAAGTCACTGGGTGGGCTGTGCTTGGTGAACGCTTGA
>CAYPLE010000004.1:3446-6910 GCA_964411445.1 uncultured Pirellulaceae bacterium | reverse complement strand
TGTAGCGGCATGTTTTCAAAAGTTAGAAGCCGGGATTTCTTTGTCTAAGGCTTGCTGAAGTTTGCTTTGTATCTCGGCGGTCGCTGGCTGCCCGGCAAGGTTGTCGCGCTGAGCGGGATCGCGAATCATGTTGTACAGTTCAAGACTGCCGTCACGATAGCGGTTCAGTTTATGAGTCGCAGTGCGGATGCTGTGATTGCCAGGTTGGTAGGTCATCAGCAGGTAATCGTGAACGGGTTCCGCGTTTGCGTCGTTGATCAGCGAAACAATGCTCCGCCCAACTTCGACTTGTGGTCCAACTTCTGTTCCCGCCAACTCGCAAATCGTCGGATAGAGATCATTCAGGCTCACAATCTGACGACGCAGTTCTCCGTTGCACGCATCCGGCTTGCGCGGATCATGAACGATAAATTGCACTCGGTTGGCTTCTTCCCAGAGTGCTTGCTTGGCGACATGATACTTCGACCCCAAGTGGTAGCCATGATCGCTCCACAAGAAAAGAATGGTGTTGTCGTATTGCGGTGACTTTTCGTAGCCGTCGATCAACCGCCCGAGGCAGGCGTCAGCGTACGCAACGCATGCTAGATACGACTGCACCATCGCCCGCCAAGCCGCCACTTCTTCGCCCGAGCCGAGAGATTTTGCGTGGTCCATCACAACTCGCATCTTTCCGTTATTAAAATCGCTGAACCTCTCCGCGCCCGGTGGCAAGTCATCGAGGTCCGCGATGATACGTGCGAGTGACTTGCGGTTCAGCCCCGTCATCTGCTCAGTCGGAAACAATTCGAAGAACTCAGACGGCGCGTAGAATGGAAGGTGAGGCCGAAAGAGACCGCAGCCCAGGAAAAACGGCTGGTCGCTTGGCAGCTTAACACTCGTCGCTCCAATCTTGCCTCGTTGCCCCTCTGGCTTCATCGTTGCCTCACCATGCTCGAGCAAACGAGCCGCGAAATCGGCAGCCAACCAATCGCCCGTCTTCTCAATCGGCAAGCGGGAACGTCCAAAAACCATGTTTCCGCCGTTGGGCGGCGAGTACTTGTCGGGGGCACCTCCGTTGCAGCCGGTTGCGTGGTTGAGCCAAACTGACCACGAGTTGCGGGCGTCGGCCCAATCATTGCCGATCGGGCCGTCTACGTTTCCGGCTGATTTGTGAAACAGCTTGCCAAGACCCGTCGTGAAGTATCCACTAGACTTGAGCTGTTGCGGTAGTGTGACCGCATCTTTCAAAGTATCGAAGGTGCGAAAGTGGCGCTCGTGCGTATAGTAGCCTGAACGGTGCGGCGCGACGCCTGTCATCAACGAAGTCCGTGACGGTCCGCACAGTGCGCTTGGGCAGTAGGCGCGTGCAAAAGGTGCACTCCTTCGCGCCAGCTTGTCGAGGTTCGGCGTGAGATGTTTGCAAACCTCCCCGCGAACTTTCGCATCGGGATAAATCACCTGTAGAAAGTTACCCGGCTCTTCAGCAACGTAGCCTGAAAAGTCATTCAGGTCATCAACGGCAATAAACAAGAAGTTGGGCCGCGCCGGCGCTTCAGCCCACGCTGCAGACGCAAACAGCCACGCAGCAGTCCAAACAATCGCACAGGATACAATGCGGATTGGCGGAATAGCGGAACCAATCAGCTTTACAACTTTTTGCATGTGATCATCAATCCAATTGAAAGGCTTGAAGTTGGTTGTTAGACCATCTGAGGCGTCAATTTTGAGCGATCTTGCAGGACGAGCCAGCATCTTCGACTCGGCGAAACAAGATTCTGGTCCCCAGTGGTAGCTGAAGCCATCCATCGCTTGGTGAAACGGCCAATGTGGCTGCTCGTTGCCTGGAGCGAAACCAAATAGTATCAGAATATTCCTCGATTGCTGTTAACGATTTCGATTGGCCATCGGCATACGCTAAACAGACACTCTTTACCGTTGGCCGATGTGTATGGACGAGAACCAAAAACGCGAAGAATTTACTCAGCGCTGGCTTCATGCGGAGCCGGCTGTGTCGGCTTACGTATTCGCGGCGGTGTCGGGATTTCATGATGCTGAGGATGTTGTTCAGCGGATCGCCGGAGAGCTGGCGCGGCGGTTCGAAGAATATGACGCAGACAAGCCGTTCGTTGCGTGGGCCTTGTGGATTGCAAAATCGCGAGTGATCGATTTCTATCGGACTCAGGATCGCACGCGGATTGTGTTTTCGGACCGGCTGCTCAGCCAACTTGCCGACACAATCGCAAAGCAGGCTGACGGTCGGAGTCGCCGGCGTGAGGCTTTGGATGCGTGTTTGGATGAACTTCCTGCGAAGTCGCGGCGGCTGCTCGACTTGCGTTACGTCGACGAGCTTTCTGCCGAAGAGACGGCACGAGCGGTCGGTTCAACCAGCGGTTCAGTGCGAGTCCTGTTAACTCGTGTTCGAACAGTGCTTGCCAGTTGCATTGAACGACGCCTCGCGATGGAGAGTTCGTGATGGACATCAATGATGATTTGATCGATCGCGTTCTTCAGGGACAGGCGACCGCCGAAGAGGTTGTTGAGTTTCAAAAGTGGCTGAAGGTTCCCGCCAACCTGGAACGGTATGCGCTTCGAGCCGAGTTGCATTCGGATTTACGGCGTTCGTTGCGCCGCAGGGATATTCAGAACAGTGCGTTGGACTCGAGGCCTGGTTCCGAGACTCGTGTTGGTGGCTTCCAGCCGCCAAGGATGGATCGTGATCAAAAAGTGGCGGCTGGAAGCCACCAACACGAAGCCAGCCCGACGACTTCACCGTCCGTTTTCCACTCACGACAAGCCATGATGCTGACCGGCGCCGCGATTGCCGCCTGCCTGATTGTCGCTTTCCTATGGCCCGCAGCAGACAACGCCCCTGGCACGGTTAGCACGCTTGCGGCGAAGGTCGTCAGCGATGCGAACGGGGTGCTCACCAAGAGCGACGTGCGTTGGGATGACACGAATCTGCCGACCGGCAACTACGAATTGCAGAAGGGGCTGTTGCATCTGCAGTTCGGCGGGGGAGTCATGGTTTACCTGGAAGCTCCTGCTCGCTTCGATGCGATAAGCGATTCACGGGTGGTGCTGCACAGCGGGCGACTGTCGGCTACTGTCCCTCCCGAAGGAATCGGATTTACAGTCGAAACACCCGAAGCCGAAGTCGTCGACTTTGGTACTGAGTTTTCCGTCGATGTGGAAAGTGGAGCGAGCGAAGTTCATGTGTTTGATGGGCTGGTTCGAGTGCATCCTGGCGCGTCGAATCAACGCGATGCATCCAGGTCCGTTGATGTGCAGGCGTCTGAAGCGGTTCGGATTACGGAAGGAACGCCTGATCCCGAAAACATTTCCATTGCGACCGATCGCTTTATTCGGGACTTTGAAGAGTATGCTCGAAATTACGCTCCCGCCATCAGAAAGAAGTCCCCGCTCGCTTTTTACCGCATGGCGATCCGCGACAAGGGCTTGGCTTCGGAGCCCTCAATACATTCCGG
>CAYPLE010000004.1:0-3346 GCA_964411445.1 uncultured Pirellulaceae bacterium | reverse complement strand
AAAGCCGTGCTGGACCGGCTGGACGAACACCTCGATGTGACGTTCGCTAAATACGGCGACCGAACTTTGCAGCTAGACATCTTCCGTCCAAAGAACGCGTCGGAGAAACTGCCGGCGATCGTCTGCATTCACGGTGGCGGCTGGCGAAAAGGATCGAAAATCAATCATCGCAAGGTTGCTCAGGCACTCGCGGCCCAAGGTTACGTGACGGCGTCGATCGACTATCGTCTGAGCGAAGAAGCGACCTTTCCGGCTCACATCCACGATTGCAAAGCAGCAGTTCGCTTTCTTCGCGCCAACGCAGATCAGTACGGTGTCGACTCCGATCACATCGGCGCGATAGGTCACTCAGCGGGCGGGCATCTGGCGGCTTTGTTGGCGACTTCCGCTGGCGTAGCAGAACTGGAAGGTGACGGTGGGAACTCCGAATTCAGCAGTGCGATCCAGGCCGTCGTGCCAATGGGCGGTCAGACGGATTTCATGTCGGAACGCAATCGTCAGAAGTCGGCGAGTGCAGACATCTGGCAGCAGTTCATGGGCGGCTCCCAGGACGAAGTCCCCGATGCCTACCGATTGGCATCCCCGCTTTTCCACCTCGACAAGGACGATCCACCAGTGTGGCTGATCACGGGTGAAAAGGATGACCCGAGCACTCGTGCCGAGTCCCTGCGCAAGAAGATGGACGAGTTCGGCATTCCAAACGGGCTGACCATCATCAAAGACGCTCCGCACCCCTTCACCGTGAAACAAGTCTGGTTCGATCAGATGCTGAGCTCGGCCGTTCCGTTCTTTGATCGAACACTGAAGCGCGCCCAGTAAACGGAACAAGAGTAATGAAGCCCCTGAACCAACGTAAGGTACTGAAACGCCGCGAGATGCTGCGTGGAACCGGAGCTGTGATCGCGCTGCCGTTTCTTGAATCGCTGACCGCCTCCAGGCATGTCGATGCGAGCGAAAGCACGGCCGATCATGGCACTCGCGAAACACCGATGCGGATGGTTTGCATCGGCCTGGAATACGGACTCTATCCGAGCGACTTCTTTCCAAAACGAACCGGTCGTGATTACGAATTGCCGCGTTTGTTGTCGCCGCTCGCTGGATTGAAGAATGACTTCACGGTCTTCTCAGGCCTGGACCATCCGGGGATCTCGGGCGGCCATCAAGCGACACACACTTTCCTGTCCGGCATTCGGTCCAATCAGGCGAAGCAGTATCCCGAAGGCAATATCACGATCGATCAGAAGGCGGCTGAGCATGTCGGTGCCCAGACGCGTTATCAATCAATGCAACTGGGGATCGGCGGTGGCGGTGTTTCGTGGTCGCGGAACGGCGTCGAGATTCCGACGATCGATCGACTGCAAACCATGTTCGACGCGTTGTTCGAGGAGACGCCCCAATCCAAACGCACTCGGCAGGCCGGGACGTACGCCGTCAACCGAAGCATCCTGGACGTCGTCGGCGAGGATGCGGCCGCGTTAAAAAAGCGAGTGAGTGCCGGAGATTCGACGAAACTTGACGAGTACTTCACTTCGATACGCGAAGTCGAAAAGCGATTGGAACAGTCGGCGGCGTGGTTGAACAAGCCCAAAGCAAAGACCAACTTCAAACTGCCAAAGACACCGCCGACCAGCTTCACGGATCAAGTCGCCTTGTTTTATGACCTGATGAAGTTGGCTCTGCAAACGGATTCGACTCGAGTCATTTCCATGGCCATTCATGGATGGAAAGGTGATTCGGGGCTGAGCGGTGTCACCAAAGGTTACCACGATCTGTCCCACCACGGCCGTGATGAAGCGAAGTTGAACCAGCTGGGGATCATCGAGCGATTTCATACCGCCCAGCTCGCTCGGTTCCTTGGCAGCTTGAAAGAAGCGCAAGCCGACGACGATGCGTCCCTGCTCGATCAGACGATGGTGCTGTTTGGAAGTGGCCTTGGAAACGCGAGTTCCCATTCCAATCGCGAGCTACCCCTGTTGCTAGCCGGCGGCGGTTTCCAGCATGGCCAGCACAAAGCCTATCCGGCCGATAGCGGCGTGAAGACGCCAGCCTGCAATCTGTATCTCTCGATGTTGCAACGCTTTGGTGTCGAGTCCGATCGTTTTGGAACCTCCACAGGAACACTGGCGGAGCTTCGCTAATGCACTGTTTGCCCCAACTTTGCGATCGCTCGAGGTTCGCGTTCTTCGTGTTTGCAACGGCGTTTGCGTCGCTTATGCCTTCCACGAGTTTGCACGCAGACGAACCGGAAACCAAGACACTTGCCTACTTGCAATCACACTGCATTCGCTGCCACGGCAAGGACGAACAAAACGCAGACCGACGATTTGATTTCCTGAGTGATAAAATCGCGGATCACGAATCCGCCGAGCTTTGGCAGGAAGTCCTCGACGCCGTGAACCGGGGCGAAATGCCACCTGAAGATGAGCCGCAACCATCGAAAGAGGAAACGTCAGAATTCGTCTCCGGCTTAACTCGAAAACTCCAGTTCGCACGCGACGCCCTTGCGACCGCTGGCCAACAGAGATTCCGGCGGTTGAACCGTCACGAATATCGAAACACAATCCGTGACTTGCTGGGTGTGAACATGGACTCGTTCGATCCAACGACTACATTTCCTGCGGACGATCGAGTCGACGGCTTTGACAATGTGGGTGAACGTTTAGTGCTCTCAGATTACTTGATGCAGTGCTACCTGAAAGCGGCGTCGGAAAGTATCGACAAGGCGATTCAATCTCGGCAGGTCGTTGCCCCGATCCACGAAACATTGCGAGCGGAAGATTTCAGCAAACGCAAGTTCTTGTTCCGACCGGAGCAGAATTTTGTTGTCAATCCTACTGGAAAGTACGTTGATGTCGCCCACAGTGATCCCGATCTTTCCAGGCTGCATGCAAAACGATTTCGCGGTGCTCCTGCTGATGGACACTACACCATTCGTGTCAAAGCCGAAGGCATTCATCGCCAGCACCCCTATCCTGGCAATGCCCTGAATGTCGATCGAGAAGAACCGATCAAGATGCAGATCATCGCGACGGATCCCGAGCTGGCTCGTCCTGGTTCAGGCCAAAACGCATCCGATCGCATCGTCGCAACCGTCCCGCTAGCTGATCACGAGCCACGGGTCTACGAGTTCCGCGTGTGGCTGGACAAGGGATTCGTTCCGGTCATTCGTTACGCCAACGGGCCAATCAACTTCCGAGCATCCCTGGTGCGACTGGTGAAGAAGTTTCATCCTGAAACAAAGACCACCAATTGGCTCGACGTCTTCTCCACCGAGCCGTCCGAGATTCTGGAGGTTTGGATTTCCGACGCATACGAAGGCCCTCGGATGCGAGTCCATCAGATGGAG
>CAYPLE010000003.1:85622-132021 GCA_964411445.1 uncultured Pirellulaceae bacterium | reverse complement strand
TGGCATGGAGCGGGCAAACAAAACTCGACTTATCTCAGCAGCGTCACTTTGTCGTAGTAAGTGCATGCGCTGACGGTCACTTTGCAACGTTTGACACGAACACTCGCGTACTGACTCCGCTGCGTTGTGAGCTTGGAGACTAAGCCATACGATCACCTAACGGGAGATTAGCATCGCGACACACCTGTGCCCGCACATCGCGCTGCTGGAATTTGAGAAGCGATTTCACGCCCAACGCACAATGACCTAATGCGGTGACGGCTAGAAGGCACCATGGTTGGCCAAGGGATAGCTGCAGCCAAACCTGGCAGTTACCACTACAAGCACCAACGCCAAACCGTATGCACTTGGCGACTCCCCGGTCCCCCAGTCAACTTTTAGATAATCTGACTGAAGTGCTTTTCAAGTACATTATGGTTGAGTTCGATTGCGTCGGCGACTGAAGGCAAGCAGCCCGCCAGCGGCAAGAAGGAAAGAACCACAGGTCGGTTCCGGAACGGCAGTGATGGTCAGGCTACCTGTAGAGGACTGAATCAAGATGTCGTCGCCTGCAGCATCGCCCGCAGCGCTAAAATTTCCGATGTTGGGATCAAGCGTAAACACTTGGCCAGCCACTGCTTGCGAAATGTCGACCGTAAACCGCGCCAGGATGCCGTCGCCGAGAATGGTAGAAGTATCGCCTGCCGGGCGCGTGAAATCGACCAAAATCGCAGACTTTCCAATACCACCGCCCGAAATGTCGGCAGAAAAGTTCGTGCCGTCGAACAGTGATCCAACCGTGAAATTGGTGATTGCAAGGTTATCCGCGTCGTCGGCTCCATTGCCAAGTGCCTCGCCCCCGTCACCAACTCCGAACGCGAGCACGAAACTGCTGAAGCGATCGTTATTGGTAGGCGTCACTACAACATCAAAAGTGAACGATGCTGTTCCTTGTCTTGCAGAAGCATCGTTGGGCGTCACACCCAATACTAGACTTCCGCAAGCGGCATTCGAGATCACCGCTGAAACGATCAGCAGAAACAAAAAGAACTGCGTAACCAGAGCAGCAAAAAATTTCATAGCAAACTTCTCTCTCACGATGCGGGGCAGGGCTGAAGGGCCAATCAACGCAGGTAGCCCAGACTGACTTAGCTTCGCATAGTACCAAATAGGTCGTCTCTTTCGTCATCTTCAGAAATGATTTTGTCGAAAACTGCGTCAAAACTTAGTGCTTCATCGGGCTGCGGCCCGTATTGACTACTCACTGTGGAGGGGCCGGCTCCCTGATTGTTGGGGAAAAGCACCTGAATACACCGGTCCGCGTGCGATTGTAGAACCTCATCCGCAGTCCCAGCAGCATCGCTGGCAGCTAGCTGGTCGCGAACCGCTGGATCGCCGTAAAACAGAGGTGTCGCAAAGCTCAACGGGTTGGAATAGCCCACGTCGGGAACGCCTCTTGGGGCGTCCAAGGGAGCAATTCCATGCTCCTTCAATGGTAAGTTCACGAGATCATCATGAGCATGCAGTTCATCATGAAGATACGGAAGCGGTTCGGGGTCAATATAGCCACCACCATAATCAGGGTTCGGTGCAAACGTCCGCAATAGCTGCTGGTGGGCGTGGGCTGCCCCGCGGCCAAAGTTGCCCGGCAAGAAGCCAGATTCTTGCTGCCCTGATGCAGGAAGCTGCGCAATGATCTGGTACTGTCCAAGACTGCCATAATCAGAAAAACCGACTGGCGGTGATGTTTGCCACGGCGGATTTGCAGGCTGCTGCACCGTATCTGAAGCGACGTCAAACACATCATGGCTTCCGACACCCTCAACGCGGAGGTAGTAGACGCCTGCGGCAACATTGATGTCGATCGTGGCCGACAATTCTGCCTCAGGAATCGAGCTAGCCACTAGGTTTCCAGATGCATCGTACAGTGCTGCAAAAACGTCCAAATTGGGCTTGTAGGATGCTGGGTCGACTGTGATCGTGAGTTGTCCTGAGCCCACGTTCATCGAAAAGTAATCTTTGTCCGTATTCTGTTCGATGATTCCGAAGGCGGTTACTGACGTTCCACTTGGAAATGCGGTGGCTGCGGCAGTCGAATCACCGTAGTCGTCGACGCGGTAATCGACTCCGTTGGTTGACGATGTGATGATCGCCAGGTCATTCTCTGTGTTATTTGCGCCTACGTAATCGCCATTGTTCCATTGGGTTACATTCTCGCCAAAGGCGGCACCCATCAAAACGCCCCATGAAATCTCACCAGAACCGTGCCCTGGATAGTATGTTTGAGAAGCATTGCCATCGTGCCGCAGGTTCAGCATATGACCGACTTCGTGCGAAACGGTTTCCCCCAGTGAGTTGAGCGTTTTGTTGTACACAAAAGTGGGCGTATCCACACTGCTTGCAAATGTGCTTAGATAGGCATGTCCGCCGCACGAGCAATTCGCAAACGTATCATTGGTGACAACCGCACGTGCCCCCCAGCGGGTGTCCGAACCGCCAGTGTTGCGCAAGTCCTCCAAATCCGGTTCAATGGTTGTTACGTTGATATCGAATGGCGCGAAATCTTCGGCGACTTCCAGCCAAGCTGCAAAGATGCGATCACGCTCTAGTTCTGAGAAAGTGTCGGGATCTGCGTCCAGTGAAAATGGGGGGCTTACAATTGTGTTGATATTGTATTGACTATTCCAGATTGTCCCGGTTGTAGTATGACCATCAAAGTCCAGATACAACACATGCTCTGCATCTGGCTTGCTAGCCAACTGGAAAACATCAAACCCCTCAGGTGCATCGATGAGGCGAAGTGTGGGTGAGAACCCACTGAAATTCGCTGAAACATTCGACGCGTCTACAGCATTGATGCGGCGGTCTTTATTCACATCGTAGGCCGAGGTCACGGGTACGAGGGAAAACCCAGAGAAATTTGCACTGACGCCGCCAAAATCAACTGCATTCACCGCGGTGCTAGTCGCACTATTCCCGACTTCGGCGATCTGGTTACCCCAGTAGTGAACGTCGGCTGTGTCTACAATGGCATTCGGCCCATCGCTTCGTACGGTAACCTGCAGCCACTGATTCTTGATCGTATCTTCAGGCCAAATCAACGAAATGCGGCTGGACCCATCGATCCCCTCACCAGGCCGCACCTGGATCGTTGGGGCTGTTGTCAGAGTCTCCCAAGCGTCGACGTCATTTGAGTTTCCGATTCTGAACACAAAATCTGCTGGAGTGGGTGTTGCGGGCAGATTCACAACATCAACCATGACACCGTTAATCCCTTTGACATAGCCTGAGTAGTTTTCAAAACTAGCCGATTCGCCGGGTAGCAACGCTTCCTTTGACGAATCGATGGCCGCATCATCGTTGGTGCTATGAACCAGTGCATCTCCGTCAAAAGCGCTGCCATCATAGAACAGCTTTCGCCCCACTACGGCTGGAGCCGGAATGCCAGCTCTCAGCACATAGGAGCCAACGGCGTCGGCCTTGTTGTCAACTTGCAGATAGTAGCGGCCATCAGCCGGAGCCACCCAAGCGATCAAAGGCGATAAGCCACTGCCACTGTCGTCGTCGGTGGCCAGTTGCGTGGTCCCGTCGGTGTCATAAAGTGTTAAGACAGGGTCTTCCAGCGAAGCAAGGCGGGCTTCGAACGTGTAGGAAGTCCCCTCGCTGGCGACAAAGCTGAACCAGTCTGTATCGTCTGCAAGCTCGATGAATCCGTTAGTGTTTGACGGCACCAAGATTGGCGTTGCTGCCCCAGCGTTGTCTCCATGATCATCGCTGCTGGAAGATTCGATCGAGGCAATGTAGGCTCCAATCTCGTTCGAAAAATTGTCGACCTCAAAGAAGTACGTGCCTCTAACAGGGGCCTGCCACTCGATCTTGCTTGCCAAACCAACACCGCCGTCATCATCAAACGCAAGCTGTGTCGTTCCGTTGGTATCGTACAAGGTCAATGTAGAATCACTGAGGCCGTTCAGCGTCGTTTCGATCGTATACGTCAATCCCGCCTGTGCGGCAAAGCTAAACCAATCCACATCCGAAGCAACTTCGATATTACCCTGAGTATCGGATGGAACACCAACAGACGTTGCTGAACCGGAGTTGTTGCCGTGGTCATCGGAATCACCTCCAACCTCGAGGCGTTGGCTGCGGATGTATCCAGTATTATTCGTTTCCAGGTACTCCGTTGTCGTTTCGCCCGAATCAACAATCCAGCCCACATAGTAAGACCCATCGGGGATATCAGGAAAACTAGTGACGTTCAATTCGGCAGTATTCCAATCGAACGAATTGAGGCTGCCGACATTCACCGTCCCGAGGAAATTATCCGATGCAGTTATCGTTATATCGCTCGACGCATAGAACGAAACAGAAAAGGCCCCGCTACTTGCCGTTCCATTGTTTCGCGGGAAAGTTGTCACTGAGAACGAATCACCGGGATCAACCCGTGTCTTATTCATCGACGAAACTTCTGTATGAAACCAGCTATCCCAGTCGATTAGGTCGGCCCGATCCGTGGGTGGCGTATCCGTGTTTCGCCACTGCGTCACCAAGTTGCCGATATACTCCTGCATCCGCACGGCTTCATTGGTTCCATCTCCACCATCACCCGTTTTGTGGATGCCGACTGCATACGGCGAGCCATCCCGAGTCTCAACAACCGCACTACCACTCATTCCACCGGACGTGTCGAGCGTGCCATTGTAGCGAAGCTCTGCCGGAGTTGGCGCCAGAAGTGCTCCGTCGGAGCGATACATCTGAGTGTCAACACGATCCGTTGCAAAGTTCGTCCATGACGCTGCTAGATCCGCTGGATAACCAGAGATAGACACATCCATGCCAGTCAATGCAGCATCGTCGTCGTACACGCTCCATCCGTTCCAGCCAACGACATTTCCAATGTTTCGATCAAGCGCGACAACCGCCCAGTCGAACTCAGTATTGCCATCTTGCGTCCAGCCGTTGACTGAATGCATCTGAGTAACGGCTGCAGACCCATACCACCGCGACTGCCCGTTCCGACCAAGCGTCACATAGGCCTCATCAACCCAGTCGCCGGAAGCACCACCATCATGGACACAGTGCCCCGCCGTAAGAAAGTGAAATGGACCGATCATAGAGCCCGAGCAGCCCGCCCAGTCGCCCGCAGCATTTTTGATTCGCAAGAAGCCAGTCAAACGCGCAGGCCAGCCCCTTGTTTCCGTTACTTGCACGCGGTCGTCATTCCCGAACACGCTTTGAAGTGGTCCCACGATTGGGCTGCCAGCTCCGTCTAACCCCAACTCTCCGACAAAGGCATTTTGGTTCGTGGGGCTCACCCCGCCATTGCTTGCCTTGACCTCTGCCTCCACAACCGCGTAATCAACGCGGCTTTCCAGTTGAGTTCCAAGATCATACGTAACAGCCTCTAGCGGCAGGGCTCCAACTAAATCAGCAGACAGGACTAGCCGCGGATCAAGACGCTCAACGAACAAAGTTCGACGGGCAAGTACAAGCTGGCTGTGACGATTCCTGCTCTTACGCTTCTTTACAACTCGAGTCATCAGTGCACCTTAGAGAGATTGGGGCCAACTCAGAAATGGCTTGTGTTACCAAGCCGGACACGTGAACGTGAGCGCTGTCGAGCGTGACCACTCTTCGACTAAGCAGGCACAAACCAAATTTCTCGCCGAAGCTTCGACCAAGACCCGCGGGCAGGCTGTTGGACGTAAAGGCTGCGAGCTTTGGTGAAACGCTATGTTGTGGCATCTGAGACTTGGGCGATATTAAGCGGACAGCGAACGTGACCTTACGCTGGACGCTGCCCGGTTTATACCAATCCACTTTGCAGTTTGCAACGTTTCGGATCTTACTTTACGACTGTTCAGCGTGCTTTTTTGACGCAAGCGGCTTGGCTGAATGACTTCGCGGGAAAGCTCGTTCGAACGCCGCGGAGTATACCTCCACGCACGGAAGCCCGGTCAATCCACTGAACAACCACGCCCGCTAAACCACACCTATGGCGGTGACAGAATCCAAAATAGCTAGTCCACCGGTGTGCGGACGCATCTGGTCCAGCGATGCGCGGAGGCGCAACGCTATGGAAGCTTAAAGCCCGCGACAGTCTTCTGGCCGAATACTTCATCATCGTTCTTTAGCTTCCTATACAATGTTCTTCCCGCCGAGGTTCTTCCCTCCGATGCTGCTGACAGGCTTGGAAGCCCTATTGTACAGTTGCAGTGGCGACGTTAGGTGCCAAACACCGTTGAGCGATCTTGGCTACGGCCGGAGAACGTCTTCAAGAAACTGGTACATGACCGCGTTGGACTTGGGTGTGGGCGAGTGATCGGATCGGTTGGTCATGCCGACGCGGTGGTGGGCACCGAGGATGCGATTAACTGCAATGGTGTGATTCAGTGCTTGCCAACGTCTCGGTGGATCCTCACTTCCGCCAGAAACGAGAAACGGGCGTGGAGCCATCAACGCGTGGAGTTCGTGCAGATCGCGGTCTTGGGCCAACAGCTTTGGGTAAAGTCCGCGAGCCGGGTTTGCTTGGGTGACCAGGCCGCGTTTTCGCCAAGGAGGTGGGTGATAGCCTAAGTACCAGGGCTCCCAATAATTCACACTCGGCCTGCTATCAAAAACAATGCCCGGATCTGACCACGCCGCACAGGCAAATTTTTCGAACAGGCACGATGCAAACATCGCCCACTTTCCGCCAAACGAATGCCCCACTATCCCAATCCGGTCTGCATCCACATCCGGTCTTGATGCAAGCACGTGCCAAGCATTCGCGGCCGCGTAGGCAAGCATCGAAAGCGGTTGTACCTGCGCGTCATCAATGCTTGGGTAGTAGAGTGCATACGTTTTGTTGAGAGAAGCCTGCGTCGTTCCGATTGATAGGGTGACGAATCCTCGTTTGGCAAGCTGCCGCGCAAAGTCGCGGTGTGGCTTGCCTTCTCCAATCGCCGTCTCGGGTTCGTAAAAAACAGTCACGACGGCCGGGTGTGGCCCCGGGCCCTCAGGAGTGAGCAAATAGCCGTTCGTCGCGATGCCTGGAATCCAATCGAAGCGAATCCGAGCCTGACGATAGCCCTCACGCTGCTCGTCGCCATCAATCTGAACGGTCGGCTCGGTGATCAACGACGGCCACTTCCCAAGCAGTTCCTCCCATTGGGCAAAGATCTCACGCCGCCGACGCTGCCAGTCCCGCGCGGTTTCCACACGCGTTCCATCGGAAAACAAAAGCGGTGACCTGTAATCGCCGAACTTTCCCTGCCAAGCTTCCGGAGTCTCGAAGTAGCGCAGAATGCCCGGATCGCTTACCTCCTGCGCAACCAAAAACCAGGATCCGCCAATCAGGTTCAAACTAAGGCAAATGAGAAAGCAGATTGCTCGCACGGTTTTCCTCGTCAATGGTGAGAGGGCTCAGGTTACAGCAATGGGCGCAGAGTCTACACAATCCGTGCACTGAACACGAATCTCTTCAACTAATCCCAAATCGATAAGGGCTTTCCGCAGCCTACAACGACGACGCAGCTAAGCCCAAAGCTGATCTGCGCGCGACGAATTGTCGAACCGTGAAGTGACACAAAGTGCGGACCTACGAACGTTCGAATAGCGGAACCTCGTGGTTCGGTTTTATCTATAAGAGCGTCGCAACTATTCTATTTGATGAAATTGGTGCAAATCCCTACAGTTAAGCGAACCGAAAGAATCGTAGGTGGTGCGATGTCGCACCCATGGCCGCACGTCGGGTTGTTCCAGTCGCTGTGAAGAAGGGCTTTGCAAATGACGCAGGTAGCTTGGGCCGAGGATAGCGTTTCGAAATCTAGTATCAAACCCAGTATTGAACGGGTGCGTGGTGAAGTTCGGCCTGCGTCGGAACGCTGGTCCGAAGGTCAGCAGGTGCTGGTGCATCGCATACTGGAGAACCGCAGGGACGTTGGAGCGGAGTTTATTGACGACGCTAGCTTCCACGCCACACACGCTGAGGCCAAGTACCAAACCTCTCCAGAGTGCAAAACGAAGGGCCGTCGAGTGAAGGCCCCGGAAGGCCTACCGAGCTACGTCAGTCAGCTTTGGAATGTTCCGCTGCTGACTCCCGAACAGGAAGCGTTCTACTTCAAGAAGCTTCACTTTCATCTGTGCAAGTTCTTTCAAGCTCGTCGCGATGCAGAACTGTGTTGTGCATCTGCGGTCACGGCCTCGGTAACTGCGGCCAACGCGGCCGAGTACTCACGGACACGGGATCTGCTGGTCCAGTCCAACATGCGACTTGTCGTTTCAATTGCCCGTCGCTACATCGCATCGACATCCATCACGATCGACGAACTAATCAGCGTCGGAAATCTAGCACTTATCGCCGCAGTGGACCGTTTCGACTTCCGTCGCGGATTTCGATTCAGCACGTATGCCTACACTGCCATTCAACGAGCGATCTTGGGATTGCTTCGCAGCGAAGGACGCCGTCGAGAACGGACTGCTTGTCCGGACACCGATCCCGAATTGATGCTCGAAGGCGACGCGGGCGCTAGTGATCGAGCTGTGCTTGCTGCCAGTGAAGCCAAGCAGGTGATCGGAAAGTTGATCCCAAGTCTCGATCCGCGGGAACGCTTTGTCGTTGAGTCACGATTTGGGTTCCGGGACGGTCAGGGGCAATCGTTTCAGAAGATTGGCAATGCCATTGGACTCAGCAAGCAACGGGCTCGTACTATTTTTCAGGCTGCGGTTGAAAAGTTGCGTGCGGAAATAGCCGCACCGGAGCTCGCGTTGCAGAAAGCGGGCTAGAATTACGGCATGAAAAGACCGAACTAGGCGATGAGCCCAGGAATGCTGCTGGCCGTACTGGTTCCAAACTGGTCAATTTCCAGCCCCATTGCTTGGGCGACGGCGACAAACAAGTTGGCCAACGGTGTGTTGTCCTGAGGATCTCCGGCGATGTAACTTCCATGTTGGAAGTTGCCACCTGCCAAGATGATTGGCAAATTCCGCCAGTCGTGGGCGGATGCGTTGCCTAGGTTGGAGCCAAATAAAACGTGTGTGCTGTCTAGCAGCGAATGGTCGCCCTCACGGATCGAGCTTAGCTTAGCAAGGAACTCTCCGAAGACCTGAAACTCCGCCTGTTCAATGATTTTGAGTTCTTCGATTTTGGATTTGTCTTTGCCGTGATGTGACAGTCCGTGCCAGTCGCTATCGACGCCAGGAATTTTTGGGACAGCATTCATTCCGCTCAATTGCAAAGTGACCGTCCGCGTCGAATCGGTTTGCAAAGCGAGCGCGATCATGTCGTAAAGTAGCCTCTGTTTTGCAATTGCATCTGCTTTATCCTGAACGTCCTTAGGCTGCGCCGCTTCGACGACCGGTTTGGAGCGGTTCACCCAGCCTTCGGTTTGCTGAAGCCGGCTTTCAAGATCCCGAACGCTTGTCACGTACTCGTCCAGCTTGTGCCTATCGGCGTGCCCCAAACTCCGGTTCATCTTACTGGCTCGTTTCAGGACAGTATCCAGAATGCTTCGCCCACGCCGCACGCTGGCAATCTCAGCCGTTTTCTCATCTGCGCTGCCTTCCATAAACAGCTCCGCAAATAGCTTACTTGGACTCGAAACCCCGGGAATCGCCACCCCGGCCTGCGTCCACGACATGCCACGACCGCTCGTTGAAAGCACCAAGCTGGGAAGGCGCGTCTCCAGCCCAACCTTGGATGCAATCAACTGATCAATTGAGATAGAGTTGCGAAAGCCGGCCAGCCCGGGCCGCATCGCACTGGTGAGCCAGGTAAGTTCCGAGGCATGCCCATTGTTTCCCTGTTGCATCGGATGCGAGAGCCCCGAAAGCACCGAAAAATTCTCGCGATGTGGCTCTAACTCTTGCAGGTACGGTGTGACTTCATAGTCGCGACCGGGTTTGCTGGGGAACAAATGTGGGCCGTGAAAGCCGAGTGTTGCACAGATCGCAACGAACCGCTTTGGCGGAGCATTCAGAGGACTTGCTGCGCAAATCCGTGTTGGAGTCATCGCTTCCAACATCGGCAGTGCCAGCGCCGCTGCACCGGTACCTCGCAAGAAACTACGGCGATGCAGTCGAGCTGGCGGCGATCGGTGGATGGACAACGGATGCATGCGACTGTCTTTCTTGAGTATTAGTGGGACTACGACCGACTATTGCACCAGAGCACGCCCGCGGCTGACTGGCAAACGGGAGTGATGGGTTACTTGGACAGAAAAATTTCACTTTGAATGGACGCGATTAGCAAGTCACGCATTCTATAGCCGTCGCTTGCAGTGGAAGCAACAATTCGTTCAATGATGGGGCGATCGGAAAATCCCATCTCGCGGCCGGTTGCGAAAGTCAACAACTTGGTCACGAAGCTCTTCGCAAGCTGCTGTTCTTGTTTCGCGAGCAGAGACCTGAATTCGAGGAAGCCATCGAAGTCGCCTCCGCCGACCAGCGTGCCGCTTGCATCCACGGCTGGGCCGAGGCGATATCTTACCTTTCGCCCACCGACCAGCGTGTTGACTCGATCTCCCTCCCCAAGACTTCGGAACCTCTGCCGCCAGCCGCCGATGGCGTTGAAGCTCTCGAGTGCGAATCCGGGTGGATCAATTATGCGATGGCACGAATTGCAAGAATCTAGGCTTCGGTGTTTGTCTAAGATCTCTCGAAGCGTGGAGGCCCCGCGGATGTCAGGCTCGACACCGGCTACACCCGGCGGGGGAGGAGGGGCGTACTGCCCCAGGAGCCTCTCCAGCACCCAAACACCTCGCACTACCGGGGATGTATTGGTTCCATTGGCTGAAACCTTCAATACGGCGGCTTGCGACAGCAACCCGCCTCGAGGGCTTCCGGGTGGAAGCTCAACAGTGCGAATTTCGGGACCAGCAACTGGCGGAAGATCATAGTGCAGTGCCAGGCGATTGTTCAGCATGGCAAAATCGCTTTGCACGAGATTGTTGACCGGAAGGTTGTCGCGAATGCACTTGGCTACAAATGCGCGCGTCTCAGCCAAGGCGGAATACTGCAGGAACGCGTCGTACTCCGGAAAGAGCCTTTGATCTGGAGCTGTAAAATCGATGTCGCGGAGATTCAGCCATGCATCGCAGAAATCAACGATGAATCTCTGTTCAAAGCTGGGGCTATCAAGAAGCTGTTCAGCCAAACGAACCGCCATCTCCCTCGCTTCAGGTGCTGCACCTTGTGTAGCAGAGCCAGTGGCGACCTGCATGACTTCGGCTGATGGAGTTGAGCGACTTAAAAAGTAGGAGAGCCTTACGGCAAGTTCGTGGTTGGTCAGTTGGCCTGGCGACTCTTGCAAAAAGAGAAATTCGGGCGACGTAAAAATGGCGCTCACGGCGGCCAAATAGCCGTCCTCTTGGCTTGCCCCTTCAGTCACCTGCGATTGCATCAAACTGAGGTAGTCGCGCACGTCGATGTCGTCCACCGGGCGACGAAATGCAGTCGAAGCGATTCGCTTCAGTGCTACCTCGAATTGCTCCGGAGTGCCGCTGAGCTCGAATTGCGGGCGATACCAGGACTTCTCCCGTTGGCTGGCGTTGGCGGGCAGGACCTCACTGCGCTCGAGCGAATCGAAGAGTAGTTGATGGCCGCGTGATGGAAAGACCTCCAATGGCCCTTCCATTTCGACCGAGTGGATCGCCAAACCTGGTCCACGATAGGCGTCTAGTCCATTTTTCTTGATGTCGTTATTAACGTCGGCGATCCCCCAAGGCGTTATCTCGAGCATGTAACGATGGTCAACCCATACCGTTCGCTCAACCCAGTGCGGTTGCCCACCTGCACTCAGGGGCGGAAAGCTGTGATAAAAGTAGGTTGGGTTCTCAGCGCCTCGCGCGAACGTCATCGAGCCAACCGCAAACGTAACCGGCGTATCGGTTTGATAGGCGTATCCGGAAATCTTGATCCGGTAGTATCCGGACTGGGACGCTGATGCGGTCCGAAGCATGCCTGACGGATAGCCGCCGCTCTTGAAAAAGGCGACAGATCCATCACTGAGCTGTTTCCAGACATCTCCGATGAAACGTTCAGCTTCGCGAGTTTCGCTATAGCCCGTCGAGATTCGCTGAACCTTTACTGGGCCGATTGTCCTTACAATGCTTGCCTCGTAAACCTGCTGCATCGTTTCCAGGTATTGGCCAAGCTGCACAGAGGACAGCATCAACGCCGAACCAACATTGTCAAATTCGTGACTCCTCCCATCTTCGGGCAGCCTTTCCGCGATGGCCAAGTTCGTTCCGAAGAGATCGTTCAGCGTGTTTTCGTATTCCTGACGATTCAGGCGGCGAAGCACCGTTTGTTTGGTAGCCGAGTGGGCCTTGGTGAGATTTTCGCGAAGGCTGCTGGTCAGAAAATCAAAGTCGTCTGGCCGAACCGCCTCGTAATCTTCGGGTGGCATCTCGCGAGCAACCACACGATCGTAGATGCGCTCCCATCGAGCAAAGGTGGCCGCATCGCTGAGCGAGAAACCCAACGTTCCAATGTCCAACCCCGACTCGGCGGAATCGCCCGAGTGGCAGTCAGCGCAGTACTGCGTGATCAACTGTTCGAATCGACTTTGGGCAGCCGGTTCTACTGCAAGGCATGTCGCTGAACCCGGTGCCCCGACGCTAGCTACAAGGCTCACTAACGTGAGGCTGCAATAGAAAACAATGCTACTGCGGGCAGGCGGCCAGCACTTCGTCCAGTTGCAGACGACCAACATACAAGCTTTTACCAATGATTGCTGCATGAGTTCCATCTTCTTTTAGCCGCATGACATCTTCCATGGTGGTGACTCCGCCACTGGCGACCACAGGAATATCCGTGGCGGCACGCATGACAGTCATTTGCTCAAAGTTCGGTCCACTGAGCATTCCATCCTTGGCAATATCGGTATAGACAATTGCGGCGACGTTCTCCGATCGTTCACGAATCTGCTTGGCCAATTCGACTGCGGTCAAGCTGCTGGTTTCCAGCCAACCATCCGTGGCTACTTTACCATCACGTGCATCTAGACCAAGCACCAATTTACCAGGATATTTGTTTGCCATTTCAACGAACCAATCCGGTTCGCGAACCGCCCGGGTCCCCACGATGACGCGGCCGAGCCCTAGGTCGAGCAGGCGTTCAATGGCTGCTTCGTCACGCACTCCACCGCCAACCTGACAAACCAAGCCCGTTGATTCGACGATTTTGCGTATTGCTGGTCCGTTAATGAGCTTACCGTCCTTGGCACCATCCAAGTCGACCAAGTGCAGGAACTTGGTGCCCGCGTCCTTCCATCGTTGAGCCATTTCTGATGGATCGTCGGCGAAGACCGTCTCCCGATTATAGTCGCCTTGCTCCAAGCGTACGCATTTGCCGTCGCGTAAATCAATCGCGGGCCAGATCTCCATCAGTGCCGTTCCTAGAATGTTTTAGAAGGTGAATTGTCGGCGGCGGTTTGCGGGCAAAGAATCACCCAAGGGAAGACTTGCCACCCTGCCAATCAAGCTGAGGCGATTTGAGACCAACGTTTAGCGGGCGTCAACCATATCGGCTACATTGTATCCTTCCGAACCCACCTACTTCCCCCACCGCTTCAACGCTGGCCAGTTGGAATGCCCATGTGTTCGCACGCAGAGTGTAGTACGAGCAAGATGTGCATGAGTCGCGCTGGCAGAGTTCCGACCCAACAATCACCTATCCAGCATTCATCTCTGCGAAAGTAGTCTGAGCTCGTGACTTCTACGATAGCCCCCCTGCCAACTCGACTTGCTCAGTGGCTCGAAACCGCTGCTCAACGAGAAGCGTCCGACTTGCATCTTGCAACTGGACATCCAGCCTGCCTGCGCGTTCACGGCAAGATCGCTCCTCTGGAGGAAACCATAGTCCCAGCGGACGAACTCCGCGAAGCATTACTGGGCGTGCCGGTTGAGGGCATCGCCGACGAATTCCGCGAAGGCGGCAATGTTGATTTTGCTATCGAGCATCTGGCGCATGGGCGAGTCTACCGGTTTCGAGCCAACTACTTTATGGCAACCGATGGCATCGGCGCCTGCTTTCGATTGATCCCGAACGAAATTCCAACTTTCGAATGGACAGGGTTCCCCGAAGAGCTTGCGGTCCGCTTGGCCAATCTTCGCAATGGCTTAGTGCTACTGTCCGGCATGACAGGATCCGGGAAAACGACAACGCTGGCCATGATCGTTGACTTGATCAATCGTCAGGGCGGGAAGCGGATTGTCACGATCGAAGATCCAATCGAATACCGATACACTCGCAAGAGCACCTCCATCGTTACGCAACGTGAAACTGGCCGCGACGTGGCAAGTTTCGCTGAAGGCCTACGCAATGCGTTGCGTCAAGATCCGGACGTGATCCTAGTGGGCGAAATTCGTGATCACGAAACAGCGCAAATGGCGCTCAGCGCCGCCGAGACAGGACATCTAGTCCTGACCACGTTGCACACACGCGATGCCAAAGGAGCGATTTCGCGGTTCACGGATCTGTTTCCACAATCGCACCAAAGTGAGGTCCGGTCGCAGCTCGCGATGTGCCTGCAAAGCGTTGTGTGTCAGCACTTACTCGATTCGGCCTACCGACAACAGCGCGAGCTCGCCCTGGAGATCCTATTTGCCAGCAATGCAATTTCCAGCGGCATTCGCTCAGGCAAACTTGAGACCATCGACACTGGAATCACAACAGGACGCGCCGAAGGGATGGTGACGCTGGATGAATCACTCCGCCGTTTGGTTGAGGAAAACAGCATCACTGAGGAAACGGCGCTGCGCTACGCTAGTTCTCCGGACGCCATCAGTCGTTTGCGCCCCACGTAGAGCATCGCCGATTCCCCAGACACTTTCGCTCTCCCCCCGGTCGTTGCGAAGCTAGGCGAACCCCCAATGACCAATCATGCTGGACTGACTTCAAAGCAAGAACTTCGTACCACAAGAGTTATCGAATGCCCCCAATCGCACGCATCGTTGACAGCCAACGAACAAGATTGCAATTGCAACTGACGAGTATGTTCATCGTCCTCTCGAGTCTATTGATACCGCGACTGGCTAGCGCCGAAGACGAACTCGATTTGTCGGCAATGCGAAAGCTGGAGGGATTCGTTGAATGCTATGCATCCAGTGAAACTGGCAAACTGTGGATGGTGCCGCCCGCGGACAATGAGCCATTGCTCTACGTGAGTTCGCTCGCCAGCGGACTGGGCTCCAACCCGGTCGGGCTGGATCGAGGTCAGTTTGGCGAGAGTAGATTGGTTCAATTCAGGCGTGTCGGTCAACGCGTGTACTTGATGCAAGAGAACGTAAACTTCCGTTCTTCGTCAACTCGACCCGCTGAGCAGCGAGCGGTCGGCGACTCTTTCGCACCCTCGATTCTGTGGGCTGAAGACTTGAAAACAACCAGCGACGGGCGCCAAGTTGTCGACTTAGAGAGCTTCCTAGTTCGCGACGCACACGGTTGCATCCAGACTTTGGCGTCAACCGGACAGGGATCTTACTCGCTAGACAAATCTCGAAGTTTTGTTGAACTTCCCCGATGCAGGGCTTTTCCCGACAACACTGAACTCGAGGCGACGCTCACCTTCAGTAGCAACAACCCCGGTAGCTTGGCCAGTCGAACCGCCGCTGACGGACAGAGCATTACACTGCGCCAACATCACTCCTTCGTTCGCTTGCCTACGTCAGGCTACAAGCCAAGGGCCTGGGACCCGCGTGTTGGGGCCTTCCAGGTAAGTTATACCGACTACAGCGCACCGATTGATTCGCCCAATGAAATCCGGTTACTGACACGACATCGCCTCGAGAAGACTAACCCCGATCAAACGAAGAGCCCGGTCAAGGAACCGATCATCTACTACGTTGACTCGGGCGTGCCGCAGCCCGTCCGCGATGCACTTGTCGAGGGGGCATCATGGTGGAACGAAGCGTTTGAGGCGGCAGGCTTCGAAGACGCGTTTCAAGTTCGCGTTTTGCCAGACGATGTCGACCCAATGGACGTAAGGTACAACGTCATTCAATGGGTCCACCGAGCAACCCGCGGCTGGTCGTACGGGCAGAGCATTGTCGATCCAAGAACTGGCGAGATCATCAAGGGCCATGTGCTGCTCGGATCCCTACGTGTGCGACAAGATAATCGGATTTTCCAAGGTCTGGCCGCAGATCTCGCCAACGCTTCGCTTGCAGGGGCAGGGTTCACGTCACCGAAGGCCCCCGCAGCTTTACCACCGCGGTCGCCCGCGGTGTGCGACATGGCTGACAACAGCCTGAATAGCGCTACGGCAATGGCACAGGCGGCCGGCATCGATTCTGTCGAGGTCTCACTTGCCAGAATCCGGCAGCTTTCCGCCCATGAAGTTGGTCACACGCTTGGCTTTGCTCACAATTTCGCGGCCAGCACTTATGGTGATCGGGCGAGCGTGATGGACTATCCGGCTCCACGCGTTCAGGTGGTCGACGACCAGCTTGATTTTAGCGATGCCTACGGCGTTGGTATCGGTGCATGGGATCGTTTTTCAGTCTTGTACGCCTACGGAGAATTCACCAATGAAGCTGGCGCGTCGGAGAAGGAGAAGCTATCCGGATTGATCACGGCCGCCCAGAAGCAGGGACTTCTTTACATCAGCGATGCAGACGCCCGCCCCGCTGGTGCCGCACATCCACTGGCCAACTTGTGGGACAACGGCGAAAATCCAATTGTTGGATTGAAGCAAGCAGCGCGAGTTCGTGAGTTGGCTATCAAAAATTTTGGCCAGGACGCGGTCAGAGTCGGTACAGCGCTGGCAGATACTGAACAAGTATTTACGCCGATCTATCTGCATCACCGCTACCAGGTTGAGGCGGCCGCAAAGGTTATTGGCGGAGCCACTTATGAGTACGAAGTCCGCTCAACAGATCCACCCAAGGGCTGGCAAGCCACCTCGCTGGACGACCAAAAAAATGCCCTCAAGGCCATCCTTGATACGATTCGGCCTGAGTCACTGTTGATTCCAGACGAAACACTGCGTTTGATGGTTCCCAAGGCTTACAGTTCGGCTGACGATCGCGAGCGTTTTTCGAAAAGGACGTCGCCAATATTTGACGAGTCCGAGGCGATGCGCGTTGCCTGTGATCTCGCCATCGCTGCGATCCTTCAGCCGCAACGAGCTTCTCGCTTGTGCCAAACAAGGCATGACGACTGGGGCTTAGATCCCGTGCTTGAGGAGATTGAGTCTCTTTTGAATACTGGTTTTCCGCCTACAGAGCGTGCCTTGGCCGCCCAAGCGATAGCCGTGGAAGTGTATGTCCAGCGGCTGATTGCCCTGGCCAGTTCCGCACAGGCGAGCACGCAAGCTCGTGCGTCGGCAACGGCTCGTTTGAACCTTTTCGGCCGAAACTTTCGTGAGGCAGCCTTTAAGAATCCTGCCGTCTTTCTGTTGCTCTCGCAAGAAATCGAACGCTTCCTTACACGACCTGCTTCACCGGCAGCGCAATCAACCGCGCCAGAAGCCCCACCAGGCAGCCCAATCGGCATTCGCTGATAGGCAGTCGAATTCTACTTGACGGCCGCTACTGTATCGCATGCATGACCCGAGAGCTTTCAAATCGATGACTTCACGCCAGCTAATTTCTCAAGCAACACCTCTGGGCTGCTTGGTTGCGCACCTATTTTTTTCCACTGCCGCATCGCTTGGGCAGCAGCCCGTTTCCTTTGCCGGTGCCGAACCGCCGACTACCGCTGCGGAAGTCTACGGACAAGGCGTGCGGGAAACGGACTGGCGGTCACCTGCCGGGGAGCTATCGGGATTTCACCTGCCCCCAGGTTTCGAGGCAAATCTCTTTGCCTCTGAACCTCAGATCGACAAACCACTGAACATGAACTGGGGGCCTAAAGGGCGACTCTGGGTGACCAGTACCGTTGAGTATCCCTATCCGGCCAAGGATCCCAGCAAGGCACGAGACCGAATCGTTATTCTCGACGATTCCGACGGTGATGGCCAAGCCGACAAAGCAACAACCTTTGCCAGCGGCTTGAATATTGCCATGGGCATCCTGCCGGTGCACGATGGCGCAATCGCCTTTTCAATCCCGAACATCGTCTACCTGCGTGACCTGGACGGGGACGATCGTAGCGACCAAACCGAAGTGCTCTACGGCCCTTTTGATACGACGCGCGACACCCACGGAATGATCAATGCTTTGCGTCTGGGCATGGATGGCTGGATTTACGCTTGCCATGGATTTAACAATCAATCAGAAGTGACTGGTGCGGACGGACATCCAGTTCGGTTACACTCGGGCAACACGTTTCGATTTCGTCCCGACGGATCGAGGCTTGAACAATATACCAGTGGGCAGGTGAACCCCTTTGGCATGACGCGTGACCAATGGGGCAATTGGTATACGGCCGACTGCCATTCGAAACCACTGACGGCTCTTCTCCGAGGAGCTTGTTACCCGAGTTTTGGCCGCCCCCACGACGGTCTTGGATTTGCTCCTGATATGATGGAGCATCTGCACGGCAGCACGGCCATTAGCGGACTCGTCCACTATCGCAGCACAGCGTTCCCCGATCCCTACCGAGGGCTATTCTATAGCGGCAATGTGATGACGAGTCGCATTAATTGCAATGCGTTACATTGGAATGGTGCCAAAGCAGTTGCTAGGGAGTTGCCCGATTTCCTGACCAGCGACGATCCGTGGTTTCGCCCCGTTGATTTGCAAATTGGTCCAGACGGTGCAATTTACGTGGCGGACTTTTACAACAAGATCATCGGTCACTACGAGGTGCCACTTGAGCATCCGGGGCGTGATCGTAAAAGCGGACGCATCTGGCGGATCACGTACAAAGGTGAGCGAGCAACGGCCGAGAAGCCCACCGCACGGACTTCGCGATTAGATACCAGTTGGCAGGTCGGCCTGCTGAGCGACAATCAAACGGTTCGCCTCCTTTCCGCCCAGAATGCTGCCTGGGAATTGAAGGAAGCCTCAAAGTCAGATCACGCAAGCCAGATGGCGCTCGAACGAAACATCAAATCGTTGCTCCTGGATGAACAACTACACCAGGAAGGGCGCGTCGCTTGCCTGAGAGCTCTGACGCTTGCCGATTGCATCAAGTCCGACGAGCTGGCAGAGCTGATTGACGACCAGTATCCGATTGTAGCTACGCACGCGGTGAAACTGGGCTGTGAAATTCATAGCGCCCCGTCGGCCGCATTTCTAGACGCCGTGAGGGCAGCTTTCGATTCCGGAAATGCCCAACTACAAGCTGCAGCAATTCGCTGCTTGGGCACGCACGGCGATGCGGCAGACTGCATTCGCACGCTGAGACGGACCGCGAACGCTGGCGACGCTGCGTTGCGACACATTGCCTTGATTGCCAGTCGTGACTTGCTGAGGAATCCCAACATCTTGGATAACGTCAGCAAGCAGTTGCACGCGATGCGAGAAATCCAAGGCGCCTATGCTGCTGCACTGCGAGGCCTAGATACGGCCGAGGGCGCGAACAAATTCTTAGCGTTTGCCCTGGCGGCGGTTCGCAATAAAGACCAACGTTCCCCTGGTGACGCAGCCGTTTTGAGCGATGCCCTCGACCTGGCAATTGAGCAATGCCACATGGTCTCGATGGCATCAATCTGCGATGCCATTGAACTGATTGATGAACCACTCCCGCAGCAGGTCAGGCGACTGAGCGAGTGTGCACGCCGGCTCAGTGGCGTGGGCATGAATGTTTCACCGGAGATTTCGCAGGATAGCCAGCTACGCACCCTATCGGCAGCACGCGAGCGATTGGCAGGGCTACTGATTGAGCGGTGCAATGCAATGCTCCATAGAGCTGGCCCGCCCATCGCTTGGAGGCCAGTTTACGAATCTTCGAGCTGGAATCTGCAAGCTCGGAATCGCCCCGACGGAACAACTACTTCGTTGCGATCCAGCCATACGCTTGGTGAACAGTACGTCGGCCGTATGAAATCGGGTGAGTTTTCATGTCCCGAAGAGTTGTCGTTTCGCATCGCGGGGCACAACGGATACCCGGAAGAAGCTGATCACCGCAAGAATTACGTTCGATTGGTTGACGCCCGGACCGAGCAGGAGCTTCGCCGAGAGTACCCGCCTCGGAGCGACGTCGCGCGGCAAGTGATGTGGCAATTGGGCGACACGGTCGGTCGCCCTGTTCGCTTGGAAATCGTTGATGGTGATAGTGCCGGTGCATACGCCTGGCTAGCCGTCGGCGAATTCTCATTGACTGGTTTGAACGAGTCGCCAGTAGCCGCAAACGCCGATGCTCTGGTCCAGTGCCTTGCCATCCCTATTGGCAGGGATGCTCGGGGCGAGCGTACAGCTACTGCTTTCCATGCGAGGCGACGAACTGAATTGCGTGAACTGGGAGAGCGACTTCCACCTCGCGAGAACGCGAGGCTAATTGCAGCTTGTGCCGCAGCCTCAGGGCGCGACGCGCTGGCCACCATAGCTTCCGCCGCAATTGCTGCGGAAAGAAGTGATTTGCTCTCGTGGAAGCTACTCGACCAGGACGGTAAGACAGAGCAACTTGTCACGGTTTCCACCGAACTGTGCAAGAGTCTGCCTGCCGCCCCGCAGCAAATATTTGCAAAACAACTCGCGCAGTCCCGGGTGGGCTGCGAGATCCTAGCAGAGTTATTGCAATCCAACTTCATGCCAACCGCTGCCTTACGCGACATAGCGGAAGTGCTGCCGAGCGGAGTACCGGATGAAATTGGAGTGATCATCGAAAGCGGTCGAGAATCGGCAAAAGACAGCGGCGCAACTGATGCACAGATCGCGGTGAGAGTGCGGAGGCTATCGACCGAGGCGGTTGACTTGTCCGTCGGCAAGAAGATGTTCACTACCCACTGTGCTAATTGTCACAAGCTAGGCGGCCAAGGGCAATTGATTGGCCCGCAGTTGGACGGTGCCGTCTCACGCAGCTTCGAGCGGCTTGCGGAAGATATCCTAGCGCCCAATCGCAACGTGGACCGTGCGTTCCGAACCTCCAGCCTGCTGCTGGATGACGACTCCGTGGTGGCTGGACTGGTCGTCGAGTCACCAGGAGGGCGCCTTGAGGTAACGATGCAGGACGGTAAGAAACGCACGCTTTCGTCCGAGTCAGTCGTCCAACGCAAAGACTCGGAAACTTCGTTAATGCCAAGCAACTTCAGTGACGTCATGGACGAACAGCAACTCGCTTCGGTGATCCGCTACTTAAAAAGCTATCAACAGAATCCACAGCCGTAGCTACGCCTGTCACACGCTCTGGAAAATTTGGTTGCAAATCCCTCCTTCGGTAGTGGCTCTGGTTACAAGTCCTTCCTAGCAGCAATAAATACTATTCGGCTCTAGCTGGAAATTCTCGTACAGCTCCTGAACAGGATTTGTGACCATATCCAGCACGAGTTGCAGGACGGATTAGGCGGTGCTTCTATTTGTTCCTCCACCAACACGCGGGGTCAAGCTGCAGGGCTGCGGCTTTGCGCGCGATGTCGTTTCGGAATCGCAGCGCATCGACGGGGTAGCCCGCCGTTGGCTTGACGTCTGGTAAATGCCGTCGCCAGAAATCGTTGAAGGCATCCATCGAGCGTTCGCGCAGGTACTTCGCAATCATGGATGCAAACGCGGTAGGTGGAAAGCGGTCCCCCTTTACCGTGAAATGCACCTTGAAGTCCATCTGTTCGTCGAAGTAGCTAGAACGCTGCGACTCTTGCAGGAGCGGTTGAAACCAACTTTCCGGCCAAGTGTCCTGTAGTACCGGAAGATAGTTCTTGCGGCCCCCCTGCCGATCGCAATAGGCTTCGACCCCGCGGCCGGCATAGCACTTGATTGAATCGCGAACTAACCTGAGCGTCTCTTGCGATAGCAGTAAACCCTTTGAACCAAGCGTCTTTAATCTTGCGTTGAACTCCGGCTCGCGGACGACTTTGGCTCTTGCCCCCAAAAAACGCACATCGCATTTTTGTAACGCAGCAAAAGCTCGCTTGCTCAACGCGTTTAGCAATTCGAGTTGTGATGTATCGCCAGGGATCTGCAATTCTGTCCGAGTGGGTAAGGCGTCGCGTGTGAAGTGGTACCATGGTGGCAGCGACTCGTCGGTACTAGGAGCGACCGAGTTGCCTTTGTCCCCAAGCGCTTCTAAGAATGTCTGCAAGCCGATTGGAACCTGCTTGAGCAATCCCGATGACTGCAATAGAGCCAATACTGACGCTTCAAGAGAGTCTATCCCCGCGGTAGAGCTGTAGAGTAACTTGGAATCGCCAAGTGGAATGTGTGTCGAATCGGGGTTTAAGCGCTGCGGTTTGAAGTCTACGGACAAGGCATCGATCAGTCCTTGCTCCGTCAAATCGGCCGGAATCTCCCACTCCGACACCACTATTACGAGGGGGCCGAGGTTGGGTCCATAGCCTGCCTCATCGACCCCCAGCACGATCCGTCGCGGCAAATCTGGCAATTCCTTAATCTTTCGTAGCTTTGGATAAATAGGCTGCACATA
This sequence comes from uncultured Pirellulaceae bacterium, assembly GCA_964411445.1. GTDB lineage: Bacteria > Planctomycetota > Planctomycetia > Pirellulales > Pirellulaceae > Aureliella. The sequence goes on along the minus strand of CAYPLE010000003.1, from coordinate 109,599 downwards.
ATAAAACGTCTACAAATCGTACCGTAGTACCTCGGATGATGCTGTACCGGCTCGCCTTCGCAGCCAAAATGCCATTTCGCCGAGATTGTTTAGAGAGAGCTTGCTGCCAATGTTGAGATCCGCCCGACTGATTCTTACAACCTCCTGCGAGCTGTTTGGCACAATTTGTCTTGCGCTTGTGCTGAATCCAAGCGTTGTGACTGCACAGCAGACCATCACGGGGCCAGGCGGGCGCGTTATTAACCTGCCTGCTGGCGTAGATCCGTCACAGGTTATGCAGGGCGGTGCGTTCCAGCGCGGCGGTCCTCCTCCGGAAATGCCCGCGCAGGGAAAGCCGCCGGCGAAAGCGGGCAAGCCGGAAGAAGGCAAGAAGGATGAAAAGCCTGGAGAAAAAAAGCCTGAGGGCGAGGCAGCAAAGAAGGGCGGCCCGGTTACGCGTCCCGCTGAGCCTCCACAGCCTCCTGACCCAAAAGAGTTGGAAGCGAAGTTGACGGACGGGAAACTCTATTTCCAGTTCCGCAACCAGCCATGGCAAAACGTGCTGCAGTGGTACGCGAGAGAAGCCAAGTTGTCCTTGGACTGGCAAGAGCTCCCGGGAGACTACATCAATTTGCAGACCCACAGGCCCCACTCACTCGACGAAACAGGTGACTTACTGAACCGAGCGTTGCTGATGCGGGGCTACACCATGCTGCAGCAAGAGGAGGTATTGATCGTCGCCAAGGTGGAGAACCTGAACCCAGCACTGGTGCCTCGCGTTCGAGCAGATGAGCTCAGCAACCTTCCGCCGCACCGATTCGTTCGCACTTCATTCACGCTTACGTGGCTGTTAGCGGAAGAGGTACATACCGAATTTCAGTCAATGCTCAGCAAGAATGGAAAGCTCACGCCGCTTCAATCAACCAACCGAATCGAAGCAATGGACGCAGCGGCAAACTTGCGCGACATTCACGACATCCTTCAACAAGAACAGTCCTCAACGGCGATGGAGAACTTGGCTCGGGAGTTTGTGCTTCAGCATGCTCGCGCCTCATCGATAAAGCAACAACTTGAGGTATTCCTTGGCATGTCCAGCGGTGGCGGATCTGCTGGCATGGCATCAAGCCGTGATGCGGCCCGGATGATGCAACAGCAAATGCAGCAGATGCAACAACAGATGCAGCAACAAATGCGGAACGCGCAAAAGGCTGGCGCCAGCCCTGGCGGAGCATCCAGGAAGCCACGTCCTGATGACGTTTATCTGGTTGCCAATGATCGAAGCAACAGCCTGATCGTGCACGCCCAGCCAGACAAGATGGCGATCATCGAATCGTTCATTCGACGAGTTGATGTCAAGAATGAAGATGCCGATTACCAGCGACTTGAAAACCGGGTCAGAGTCTTCCGGCTGGCCTCGCTGAGTCCAGCAGAACTGGTCGCTTCACTTGAAGCAATGGATGTTCTCGAGCCCCGAACGCAACTGCAAGTCGACGAAGCCAACAACGCCATCATCGCTTATGCTTCCGTCGCTGACCAGTACGTGATCAACGAACTGATCTCACGCCTAGACGGGTCGGAGCGAACATTTGAAGTGATCGAGCTTCGCAGGCTAGATGCCGAATCCGTTGCCGGCAGCATCAAATTTCTTATGGGAGCTGAGGAAGAAGACAGTAGCAGCAGCAACCGGAATCGCTACTTCGGCTACGGTTTTGACTATTACGGAAGCAGTCGGCAAAAGAAGAGCAACGACAAAATGCGAGTTGGTGCAAACGTCCAAGACAACCAAGTGCTTCTGTGGGCCAATCCCATTGAAATGGAAGAAGTGCAAAAGTTGCTCGTCAAGCTTGGCGAACTTCCCCCGGAAGGAGGCAACCCAAGTACCGTTCGCGTTATTGACGCTTCTCGGCAACCCGAAACCTACGAGTACTTGAAGCGGCTCAAGGAGCAGTGGGACATGACCAGCCCCAACCCACTGGTCATTCCCGATGCGTCAGAATTTGCCCCGCCCAGTCGAGATGACGTCCCGGAAGACGAAAATTCGACCACTGAGTCGGACTCTTCTGAAGCAGCCCAACCCGCGTCCTCCGGAGAGGTCACCCAAGACGATGCGTCATCTGGTTCCGCAGCAGAAAACACTACTTCGCCGTAGGGCAGCTCCCTCTGATGCTAGTCTCCGACTCGAGCAACGGTTCAATAGCCGAAGTCGAACAAGAACCAGTTATGGCTCGGCCAGGCGTTGCCCCTCCCCCGTTAGGCAATCTGCATTGAAACAACGTGTAAAGTGGCAAGCGTGGGGTTCAGACGAGGGTATCACGTTCGCACCAGCCAGCCGAATTGAGGCACTTCGAGCAGATGGCATGATATCCTCGAAAGATTCAATGTTGCACGAACTGGTCGCTTCGACCGGTGAAGACGCAATGACGCAGCACCACGAAAAAATGGGCTGGGAACCGTACCGTCCGCAAGGCAACCCTGCGCCCTGCCCAAATGGCTGCGGGGGCCACTACTACCCACTTGGTTACGGCGATTGCCCTAATTGTGGACACATCGGCTAGCCCAGTCGTGAGCAGCAAGATGTTCGATTCGCCGAGTATGCTTGCTGCATTCGAGTGCCATTTCGCATTGAGCTTTACGCGCGCTAGTCATCACCCAATCTTGCTTGCGGGGACATTTTGAGCAAAAGTAAGGGGCCGACAGATCTTTCGCTACTCGTAAGTCATATCCTCCTCAATCACTGGGACCCCTTAAGCGTAGCCAAAACACCAGAAGCGCATGGTGAATATGACGCTTATGTTTCGACGATATGCCGCATGATCGTTGATGGCGTCGATGCGACTCAATTGCGTGCCCACCTCATTCATGCCGAAACCGTCAATATGGGTTTGTCCCGCCGATCGCGTAATCTCGACCGAACGGTTCAGCGGCTGATCGAATTGACAGAGCGATAATGCCCCCCGGTTTGCGGTTTCGTGCAACTTGTTCGCATTCGCGGTTGTTGGCGAAGTTGCGGCAATGTGATAGTTGACGACTAGACATAATCTCCCAGCGTTGACACACTTCGGGTGTAGCAAACGAACCTCGACGCCCAGCGGTTGACACCATGCTGAAATCGACTCAACGGATTGTCTTTGAATGAAACGGGTGGAAATAGGGTGCACGAACTAATCATTATGCGACATGCCAAGAGCGATTGGAGCAACGGACAACTCGGCGACCACGCTCGTCCGTTGAATGCTCGAGGACTACGCACGGCCCCCGCCATGGGGAACTTTCTGGCAAAGCAAGGCGTCGCACCCGAGCTCGTCCTGTGCAGCACAGCCAATCGAGCTCGTCAGACGCTGGATCTGGTCATGCCTGCGTTCGACCAAGCTCCAAAAGTGTCCTACGACGATTCGCTGTATCTCGCCGCGCCACCACATTTGAGTCAACGGATTGGCGGCGTGGACGCATCGATTAAGCGACTGATGATTGTCGGTCACAATCCTGGGCTGAGCATGCTGGCAATGTACTTGGCGGGCGAAGATCTTGAATTGCCTACAGCCGCAGCGGTGCGTTTGGTGAGCAGCGAGATTCAGTCCTGGCAAGAAGGCATTCAGCCGGCCGCTTGGAGCAGCACCACGTTTTGGAAACCTCGAGAAGTGCTCGAGCTTTCATCAAGCTCAGAGTGAGAGAGAAAGTGTGTGTGACAGCCACCATCGCCACAGGGGCCACATGGGAGCTAAGTTCGCTACCGTCGCCACCGGCTTAGATCATTTGCATCAAGCTGTTCTGAGGCAAAGGGGTATCGCCAAGGGCCGCTTTGTCGACCAGGAAGTAAAGCTGTCCCGCGGTGGGTCGAATCAGTTGCGAAGGGAGCAATGCCGGTGAGGCTTCTGCATGCCAGAGTTTCAAGAGCGCCTCCTGCTTCTTCTCACCGCTGATCAAGAATGCTACGTTTCGGGCCGCATTGATTGCTGGCGCGGTCAGCGTCATTCGAAACGTCTCCAACTGCGGCACTTCGTTTCCTACAAAGGTCTTCTTCGATTCGGACAGTGCGGCAGTCCCTGGGAAGAGCGAAGCGGTGTGAACGTCGTCCCCCATCCCGAGCAAGACGCAGTCGATTAGTGGCTGGCCGTCGCGTTCCGCTTTGATGCGCTCGCGAAGAATCGCTTCATATCGTTTGGCAGACTTGAATACGTCGTCGCCGGGACTGGGGATAGCAAGCACATTCTCAGGTGGAATTGAAATGCTATCCAACAAGTTCTCCTTAACCATCCGAAAGTTGCTTTCCTCGTGTTCGGGTGCAACATTACGTTCGTCGCCCCAAAGCAGGATGACGCGATTCCAGTCGATCATGCCAGCCTGGCCCGCGAGAATTTGCAGCATTCGTTTCGGTGTCGACCCACCGGAGAGCGCAAGGGAGAACGGCCGCTCCCGCAACTCTTCATCTCGAAAATGCGCATCGATCAAACGCGACAACCAGACGGCAGCGTACTGTGCGAGTCCTTCTCCGTCACTGCATAGATGAATTTGATCTCGACGTTGAATCATGGTGAGCTATTTTGATTTGATGGAGTGCTGCTGTGGGCCTGGTCAGCTTGCGTGATAGACGGCTGGGTTCAAACTGCGTTTTTTAGGCTTGAGGCTGCGTCATGCGCATGGGATCGAGTGCTTCTCGCAAATCTTCTTCGCTGACGATTTTCTGCTCGATGCAAAGTTCGCGAATCGTCTTGCCAGTCGCAAATGCTTCTTTGGTGAGCTTAGAGGCCTTCTCGTAGCCAATGAGCGGATTCAAACTGGTCGACATCGACAAGCTCTGCTCCACAGCGGCTTCGCATTCTTTTTCGTTGGCTTGGATTCCGTTGGCACAGAACTCGATAAACGCCTCCACTCCGGAACTCATCAGTTGGATACTCTCGAGTGTTGTGTGCCCCATGACAGGCATCATGATGTTTAGCTGGAAATTGCCGCCGGCTGCACCGGAAATCGTAATGGTCTGGTCATTGCCCATTACTCGAGCAGCAACTTGCATCATGCTTTCGCACATTACGGGATTCACTTTGCCGGGCATGATGGAGCTGCCCGGTGCACGCTCCGGCAGAGAGACTTCGAAAAACCCACAACGCGGCCCGGAGCCTAGCCAACGTATGTTGTTTGCGACGTTGAAGAGCGTCGAAGCAATTGTCTTTAGGTTTCCGTGGCATTCGACCAGCCCGTCGCGATTCGCGTTTGCTTCGAAGTGGTCGGCTGCTTCCACGAAGGCGATTCCTGTTTCGGCGGCCAACACCTCAGCAACTCGGCGACCAAATTCTGGATGCGTATTGATGCCCGAACCGACGGCAGTCCCTCCAACGGGCAGCTCCAACACAGCCTCGAGAGCTCGCTTGGCTCTGGATATGGAAAGTTCAATTTGACGTGCGAAGCCACCGAACTCCTGCCCCAAGCGAAGCGGTGTTGCATCCATTAAGTGCGTTCGGCCAATCTTAATGACTTGGTCCCACTCCTTTGCCTTGGTTGCAAGCACCCGGTGCAAGTGCTCGAGGGATGGGATCAGCGATTCGTGAATGGACTTGGCGACGGCCACGTGAATAGCCGTGGGAAATGTATCATTTGTGCTTTGCCCCATATTCACGTGATCATTCGGGTGAATCGGTTTCTCGACCAAGAAGCGATCACCGCCGACGATTTCAATCGCGCGATTGGCGATCACTTCGTTGACGTTCATGTTGCTGCTGGTTCCCGAGCCGGTTTGGAAGACGTCGATCGGGAATTGATCCGCCAGCCCACCTTCGGCCACTTCGCGTGCGGCGGACAGGAGTGCCGCAATTTGGTCGTCTCCTAGCGGGTTTTTGCCAGTTCCCGAGAGCTTGCCCAGGTCACGGTTTGCGGTTGCACATGCAAATTTGACCCATCCCATCGCACAGATCAACTTCGCAGGAAGGCGCCAGCCGGAAACGGGGAAATTTTCGACCGCACGCTGCGTCTGAGCACTGTAATACGCCTTTGCCGGTACTTGAACTTCTCCCATCGAGTCTTGTTCGGTGCGAAATTCGGACATGGTTGAATACCTAAGAATTGCTGGTTCGATTGACTGAATCCGTTAACGACCAACTAGGCAGGGGGTGTGTTGGAGTCGTTGCTGCATGATTTGCAGATAGGTGGGATAGTAAATCCTAACCGCAGCGAGAAAGTTGCCAACGGGACTTGCCTTCTTACGTTCGAGGCAAGATGGCGTCTGCGGACCTGAATTTGTGCCCTGGAATGGAACTGTGCTTTGGAACTGCGGCAATCAAGGCAGCTTTACAGGCAGCGACAAGCGGAAAAGCCAGAGTGCACAATACGGAAATCAGAGTGCACAATACGGAAAATCGCAATCGCTTCCCCCCGCAGCACTTGGACAACAGTTATTGAACAGCCGGCGAAATTCTTGAACAGCAGGCGATGCGGGCCGCAGAGTCGCCTCAAACGCGATACTTGCCAGCCGCTAAGGGCGATTCCTTTGCCGTCAGAGCGAGATTGGGGCATTTCAGGTTAGGCAGTCCAGCCAACGATGGGTTATATTCTTGCCCCAAACGGCTTCCGCGCTTTGCCAAGCCACCGCGTTGCCCGATCCAGCCAGTTCTTTCCAGTTGATGCCCCGAGAATCCCATGCTAACGATCCTCACCAGAGCCCAAGACCAATGCGTTGCCCGCTGGACCGGACGACTGCTGTTTCTGCTGCTTTCGATATTTGCATTTTGCACCGCTGTTTCCACTCCGGTCGCTAGAGGCCAGGAGACAACTGCGGCGGCTGACGAATCTTCTGCACCTGAGGCGCTGGCTGACTCAGCGCCCCAAAACGAATCAACTCAACAGTCGGCGGGCGAAACAACGGCATCAGAACAACCGGAATCTGAAACTCAGACCGAATCTGAAACACAGTCTGCTGCGCAGGGTGGTACCCTCATGCCGCTTGCCGCAGCCGGCCTGGGCGTGTTTGTCGTCCTAGCGTTGATGATTGGGTTAAAAACACATGCTTTCATCGCATTAATCTTGGGTGCACTGACGATCAGTTGCTTTGTGCCTCAAGACGTGGTTGGCTTCGTAAAATCGCCCGAACCAAAAGTCATCAAGGACGCTGACAAGGCGGCGCCGTCGCAGATCGTCAAGCGTGTCTCCTCGTCGCTTGGCAATGCGGTCAGTGGCATTGGTATTTTGATTGCAATGGCGGCTATTATCGGCAAGTGCATGTTGGTCAGTGGCGCGGCAGATCGAATCGTGAAGTCGACCATCGACCTGCTTGGCGAGAAACGCGCCGCGTTGGCAATGATGATCAGCGGATTCATTCTATCGATACCGGTTTTCTTTGATACCGTTTTCTATCTACTGGTCCCACTGGCTAGGAGCCTGTATCGGCGTACCGGCAAAAACTACCTCTTGTATCTGGGAGCAATTGCTGCTGGTGGAGCCATTACGCACACGCTGGTCCCGCCCACCCCGGGCCCACTTCTGGTTGTGGATGCACTGAAGCTGGACGTCGGCCCAGTGATTCTTATCGGCCTGATGATTGGAGCGCCGTCGGCTGTAATCGGCCTGCTGGCTGCTAGCTGGCTTAACAAAACAATGCCCATCGAAATGCGTCCGATGGCCGGCGGGACCAAAGAAGTCACCGAATTCACTCGCCTCCCATCGTTGCCAATGGCGCTGGCCCCGGTCGTGTTGCCAGTACTGCTGATCACAATTGCCACTGTCTACAGCACGGTCACCAAAGAACGCAAGAACGACGAAGCGCAGACGAAACAAGTCGCCACGTCGGACGCCGGGGCAGGCGAAGATAGTGCAACAGCACCAGAGGAGAAGAAAGATTTTGTCAAAGGCTGGTTGGACTTCGTTGGCAATCCCAACCTGGCCATGATCATCGCTGCCATTTTCGCGATCTATCTGTGTTGGAAAGTCCAAGGACATTCGCTGCCTCAGTTGGCCGAGAACATCGAAGACGCGTTGCTTTCCGGGGGCGTGATCATCTTGATCACCGCCGCAGGGGGCGCTTTCGGCGCATTGCTGGCGATGACAGAGATCCAAAATGTCGTACAGGGATTCTTCACGAGCGAGGATGGTAGCTCCACCTCCAGTGGATTGGCCGTCATTTTTGTTGCCTACGCCCTGGCTGCGATCTTGAAGGTAGCACAAGGCTCCAGTACTGTCTCGATGATCATCAGTTCGTCCCTGGTGGCCTCGATTGCTCTGCCTATGATTGCATCGGACACACTTGGCTTCCACGCCGCTTATCTGGTCCCTGTGATCGGAGCTGGTTCGCTCATGGGTAGTTGGATGAACGATTCCGGGTTTTGGGTTTTCGCAAAGATGGGTGTCTTGACTGAAAAGGAAACCCTTCGCAGTTGGACTGTCTTGTTAAGTATCCTGAGCATTTCGGGCTTTCTTATCACACTGCTGCTGGTCACAGTACTGCCGTTTCCATTTGCACAGTAGACGCTCAATAAGCTGGCGATCATTTTGGACGACCAAAAGCACGAACACGATCCGCAGCGAAGCCTTGAGCCTCGCGACGGGCAGCCGATTCGCGATAGTGGGCGATCGTGGTTCGGCGCGATACTGCTCGCGTTCCTTTCGCTCAGCAGTGGACTGGCATACTTTTGGCCCGACTTGGCGGGCGACGGCTTTGATCCATTTCGCCTTTCACCAGCAACACTCTGGTTGCTCGTTGCAACCACGATGTTCTGTCTCGGAACTGCGGTTCAGTGGCACGAACTGGAGCAACTGCGCGAGGCGCCGCTGAACGTTTTCGCAGGTTTGACAGCCCAGTGCATCCTCATGCCGTCCCTAGCGTGGACAATCACAAGGCTTTTACCGCTGGACGATGAAATTGCCGCTGGCGTCATTTTGGTTGGGTGCGTCCCCGGTGCGATGGCATCCAACGTGCTCACCATGACCGCTCGCGGCAACGTAAGCTACTCCGTCTCGCTCACGACTATTGCGACGCTGGCGTCGCCGATCACGGTCCCGGCACTTCTCTGGCTGCTGGTCGGAAGCAGCGGCGATGAGAGCAGCTTTAGTCCGGCGAAAACAAGCTTCGACCTGCTTCGGATGGTCGTTCTACCAGTGGTAGCTGGCTTTGCCGCGAAGGAACTCTTTCCCTGGGTGCGCTCCGTTGCAATGCGAGTCGCGCCAACGCTAGCCAGCGTTGCACTTTTGTGGATTATTGCTTCTGTGGTTGCCGGCAGCCGCGAGCAACTCGGCAGACTCACACCGACTGTGATGTTTGCACTGATGGCACTCAATGTGCTCGGCTACAGCGCTGGCTGGAGCATGGGCAAATTGAGAAAAATGCCCAGCAATATGACCCGAGCGTTGGTGCTAGAAGTTGGGATGCAGAATGCAGGCGTCGGAACTGCGCTAGCAGCAACCATCTACGGCAGTCAGTCGCCTGCGCAAATTCCTACCGCTGCGTATACTTTCGGCTGCATGCTAACCGGTACGATACTGGCAGCCTATTGGTCCAACCGCGGCATCAGCGTACTTCCAGCAAGTGTAGCTGTGGCTGAATAGCATCTACAAACGCATCCATTACGACCGCTATGAAGGACACTTCAGCGGCCTGCGACAACGATTGAAGCGATGGCAAAACTGTACTTCTATTACTCCTCGATGAACGCGGGCAAGTCGACGGTCCTGTTGCAGTCAAGTTACAACTACATCGAACGCGGAATGCGAACGATGATTTTGGCGCCGGAGATTGACACGCGTTTCGGGAAGGGCAAAGTCACCTCGCGGATCGGGATTGCTTCCGATGCGGTGACCTTTTCCACGGCTGACAACATTCTGTCGATCGTTCGCGATGAACACGAGCGAGACGCTTTGCACTGCGTACTGGTGGACGAGGCTCAGTTTTTGACGAAGAATCAAGTCAGGCAACTGAGCGATGTGTGCGACCAACTGGATGTGCCCGTGATGGCCTATGGCCTGCGGACGGACTTTCAGGGAAATTTGTTCGAAGGCAGCCAACATTTGCTGGCCTGGGCCGACTCGTTGTGTGAGATTAAAACGATTTGTCACTGCGGCCGCAAGGCGACGATGGTGCTGCGCATCGACTCCAGCGGACAAGCCATCAAGGACGGCCAGCAAGTTCAGATCGGCGGCAATGACCGTTACACGTCGGTGTGCCGGAAACATTTCAAGCAAGGCATGGCAGTTCGACGAAACGACGAGCTTCCCCTCTTGGATGGATTTGAGGACGGTTAGTGCACGCGCGACGATTGCACTCAATCAACAGCCCGCAAACATTCCGGTTCTTCATTGCGTGTCGGCGGCTTCCAACCTCCTTTGTCGCACGCCCTACTGAACGAAATACTGTTGCTAGGTTGAAGCCAACTGATAACGCTGCCAGATGGACTCGAGTGCTTCGCCAGCTTTCATGGCGAGTCGATAGTCGACGATGGATGAAACCGTCGTTTCACAAGGATTGATTTCGACGCAAGCATCGCCGCGAGCTTTGGCCAATTGCACGGGAGCTTGAATGTAAGGAAAAACGCTGGTGGTTCCGATGCTGAAGACAACATCGAAACCTTTTTCAATTTCTTCGCGCAGCCGATCGAGACCTGATGTCCCAATTGGCTCGCCAAACAGAACAACATCAGGTCGGACAAGGCTACCGCAGGATGGGCACTTGGGCGGGATCTCGACCGAACCGTACTGCTCGAGCTGGACCGCGTATTCGCAACGCGTGCAAGATAGCGAATGCATATTCCCGTGTGCTTCGATCACGTTCTGTGCTCCGGCAGAGGAATGAAAGCCGTCTACGTTCTGCGTCAATGTCCACACACGCGGAAACGCTTGTTCCATCTCAGCGATAACCTCGTGAGCGCGATTGTGTGTTCGCCCCTGCACGGCCATTCCAATCTGTGCGAGATACTTCCATGTCAAAGCGGGATTCTCGGCCAGCATCAGGGCCGACAGTGCGTCTTCGATTTCAACGCCGTCCTCCGTCGTGTCGACGTTGTACAGCCCTCCAATTCCGCGATACGTCGGAATGCCGGACTCGGCAGAAACGCCCGCTCCCGTGATGAACAAAACACTGCGTGCCTTGATCAACGTGCGTACGATCGAGTCAATCGCTTGTTCTTCGTCTTTATTCACCAGTCCGCCTCCCAATCTTCGATGCGCGATTCTACAGGATATCGCCGCAGCTCGACGATTGTCGAGCGTCGGCTAACGAGCCAAATCCTCAGCTTTGCAGGAAAGCTGTCCAAACTATCCCCGATCCCCGCTCGTGGTTGGGCTTTCTGGCAGAAACGGTGACCAGCCTGAAGACGGAGGGTGGAAGAACCGATACTGAGTGAATATGTATCGGTTTTAGGGGTTGTCGCGACGCGAGCGGCCCAGCATGCTAGCATAGCCGTCTCGCTAGCTTTGGTGTTAGAAGCTGTAAAGGGTTTACCATGGGTCGAGCGAAATCAGTCGTTCGCTACGTCGACATGTGGGCCATGCCTGGAGTCCATCCGAGTAACATTCAGTTCCTACAGCAACTCAAAACAGCCGACACCAACCACTTTACGACGCACATGGACTGCGTTGGCAAAGTGTCGAGCTACGACAATGAAACAGGCAGTTGGAACCGAACCCACTTGGTGGGAATTCGCACCGATGTGTGGAAGCCTAGCGGCAAAGAACTCAAAGGTGCGCTCAACTCGCTGAAGGAGAGTCGCCGGGATACGCTGAAGCGTGGAATCAAACGCTCCGGCCGCTTGTCAGCTCGACAGCGTGAAGAGCTCGAAGCGAAACTCGCCAACGATGAAATTATGCAATTGGGCAAAGGTGACCTCGTTTCCCGCCGGCTGATCCTGAAGCTCTTTCGGACAACCAGCAGCAGAACGCGATGGGTTGGAACGCTGGAGCAAATGACGACCAGCGAAGTACACAATTCGATGGGCTCAAACCGCCCACTTATCTCGCTTGCCGGACTTCTCCCAAGGACGCAAATGGTGAGCTACCTTCAACAGAATCACCGAACATTTCGCATCCCCCCTGTATTCAGCGGCTGCTTCGAAGTCGGTGGGCAGCTATGGAATCTGATGCTCAAAAAGCGTTGGGTAGCATTCGGCGCTCACTATGACCTGTACGCCGATGGGCGGTCGATTGGCGAAATCGATAGCAAACTGGTCAGCTTTGGTTCTGACTGCACACTGCGATTGAAGCAGCATGCACTGGCCGAGGACACGCCGTTCGTAAACTTGATGACACTATTTGCTGCGTCACTGGGTTATCACAAGGCGATGCACCGAAGCGTCAAGAGCCGAGTCAAATCGACTTTGGCCGGTGAGTCTTATCGGAACATTGTCGAAGACGAAGAGCTGCGACTGCGTCACAACGGTCGTTCAGCCGCGTAGGCTTCAGTTGCGTAGGCTCCAGTTGCGTAGAGTACGAGGGTTAAAAGACGAGTCCGAGGCTCTTCTCGTATTCGAACTGCTGATTGGGCTTGCCTGCTGAGATGGCTTCCCATTGCTGAACGGTTTGCGTTAAAGCCTGGTCGGCAGGGAGCTCGCCGACGAGGACGCGTAGCAATTGTTCCGCCAGCACGCTGCGGTAGTCCTGCGTTGCTGGCAAGCGTGGTTCGAACGGCACGTTGGTCATGTTGACCGCGCTTCGTCCCTTGACTTGTGCTTGCCAACTGAGTGACTCGATTCCAAACACAGGTGTTGTGACGCTGACGCCTCGCACATGGGGAGCAATCGCGCCGCGCGTATCGTCCTCTCCAAGCCACGTCACAAATGCTCGTGCTTGCGAGCTTTGTCGGCAGTTCGATGCGATTGAGGCGACGAGCCCACCGCCTAAATTCCATTGTCCCGTCACCGCTTCGCTCAACGGTGACTGGCCCGCTGGAGTCGACGCCAGGATCTTGGCCCCCTTTCGCCGTTTCGATTCTGAGGAAATGGCTAGTTGATCTGCGATGGATAGGACAGGCAGTTCCGAACCTTGTACTGCAGTCCAAACGGCGTCGTGGCTGCCAACTGCCAGCAAACCGTCTTCTGTTTGCTGAGCGATGCGTGTTAGGATCTCGGCAGCCTGCACATACTCGGGTTGGTCAAGCAGAGGACGAAGGGATTTCAAGTCGAAGAGGGTGCCAAATTTTGCTGTTCGATCAAGGAGCGTTGCAAGAATGGCGAAGTACCGATCGACGAGTGCGTCCTGGTCGACTTCGGAATTGTCAATCTTGATCGCATCGACGCGCCTAAGCTGCTCCAGCAAGACGCTCCATTTCGGATTGTCTCCCGAGGAGCTGGCGGGCACATTGAGTGCGTCGCTATGCAAGAAAATTGGCGTACTGCAGCCCAAGGACAGCGCGTAAGGCTGCTCGCCGATATTACACTGAAATGCTTCTGTATTGACTGCTGATAACCCTTCATCCTCCTCGGTCATGGTCGCGGGAAGGCGATTGACCCACCCCTGCTCAACCAGTGTGCAGAGTAGTCGAGCCGGGTAAACAATCACGTCTGCTTTGAGCTCTTTTTTGCCAAGCAGCTCAGCCGCTGTCAGAACTTCCATTTCGATCGGTTGATCAGACTGAGCTAACCAGGTTCGCCGAATTGAATCGACGTCGTCAACTGTAGCGACAAGCTTGACGCGCAGCGGCACCTCCGACACCTGCGGCCCGCTGGAATCGGCCGCGGTTTCCCCATCGTCGGAAGCCTTCGGCTGGCAACCTGCAGCCGTGAGAAGGAGCAGCGTCGCCGCGGAGGCTAGCGATAATCGGGAGATATACTTCATCATGGCAACCATGGTTCTCATCGTCGTCTAAGCAGTCGGTTTTCGGAACGCTTCTTCATCGCGTTGATCGTTCGTGAGCACTCGAGCTTTTATCGATGATCTGCTGGCTTCGCAACGGGTACTCGTTACGCTCGCAGCCGCCCACAGCGTCTCGAAGCAGTGCTTACGGTTACCTACGACTTTAGTTCGCGAAAAGATCGTCCATGGCAGCCGGGGCGGGCAAATGATCCAGCACAGCGATGCTGTGGGGCCCGAAATAAGGGTAAGGCAAACCAGGTAAGAGATACCTTTGGATGCGACTTGCAGGCTTGGGAGAAGCCAGCTTCAAGCCCGACTATAGCGCCGCTCTTGAGCGAAAAGATCCGCTCAGCGCAGGCTTCGCAGTCAGGCTGCAGTGAAGCTCCTTGGCAGTTGCTTCCAGATTAATTTGGAGACTGCTGGGAAATTTGCAGACTATCGGCAAAACTGACAGCCTGACTTGGATAGCTGTGGCGGCCTGTTTAAGCAGCAACGCGAATCGACTCGCCGATCCATGCAGCTTCGACACGTTCAAGGTTCCCGCCAATTTCGCGGCAGGCAAGAATGACCGATTCGCTGTGTGCGATTCGGTCGATCCAAGCACCAATGGGTCCTTCAGTCGGTGCGGCTGGGTCCAGTCCACCATCGATGATGACCAAGTCGCATGCGCCAAGTTTATGGGCAACACGGCCAACGGCACTGCCCGGATCGCCGGGAATCAGCGAAGCTTTGAAGTTAAGCTGCCCGGCTAGTTGGTGAGCCTGCTTGAGCGTCAGGTGTTTTCCTTCGCTTGCGGCCTCAAACTCATCGGTGCCGATGTAGCGAACTGTTTCGCACGCCTCTGGGATTTGGATGAGCTTTGCGATCCTTCGCAGCCGCTCTCCGTCACCGATGCCAACTTCCAGAACAGTGGCAAACGGCTGATCAACTAGGGCTTGATGCAGTGCCCGTTCGTTCGCGGGCTTGCCGAATTTGTTCCAGTACAGCTTCTGCAACCAACCTTGCCGGCTCATATCAATTGCACCTAGCTAAGAATCGCCCTTCTCATCACCAACCCATCGCCGATTTTCAGGCGAGGACGGGCCCATGATCCAATCGGAATCCTTTCCACTTGGATCTGTTGCGGACCGTCTTGGGCTTCGTGGCTTCCCTGCCACCCGAATCGGCGGAGCAATTGCTGGCGAATCCTTCGCCAATATGCGTCCATGCATGCAGTGCTAGGCCGATCTGCGACGTCGTGACAAGCGTCGCTACCATGTCAATCGGCACAACGGTCCAAAAAGTAGAAATCGGATTGTGGATTCCGGGAAAGTTTTGCCTTCCGTTTCAGGCCGCATAATCGGAAGACTTGCCCACGCATCTTGCAGTGATTGCCGCCGCGCAGCCACATTCTTCGCCGCTCGAACGAGCAGGCCTGAGCTAAGTTCTGTGTAGACAACGTTTGAACCACGAAGTTTTGAACGACCATGTCCTGTTCGGGCAATCGGCGGCCGCCAAAGCGAAGCCGCATTTCTCACATTGTTTCCCGCAAAGGCCCTTTTTATGCCTTCGAGTTCTATGCCTTCAAGCCGCTCAGCGAATCAGACTGAAGATGAACTCGGCACTCTCGCTAGCTTTGCATCAAACGCTCATCAGCGTGCTCGCAAGTTCGCAGCTGCGATCAAGGGAAGTCCACGCAAAACGGTTGAAACGCCAGCAACTAAACAGCTCAACGAAGAGCTCAACGAACAGAATGCGGCTGCCCAGCAGGGGGGCCTACCGAGCGAACTGGAACCATTTGAACGACGCTTGGTCCTGAGTGCCCAGTTGCTATTCGATGTTTTGGGCGACCATGCGATCGACATGCACGATGCCCTTGCTGCCCCGGAAGGAATCCAGGAAGCGGCTAGCTGTAGCGTTTGGTCGGCTGCTCAAGACGAAGTAGCCCCATTGCCATCGACGATCGGAATCAGCGGGGGATTGGGCGATCAAGAAACGTTTCAGCACCTTCGCGAAGCCCACAACGCAACTGGGTGGAACGATGTGCAAAACGAATTCGGGCTGACCGGTCGCGGTCAAACCGTCGCGGTAATCGACAGCGGCATTGCCTGGGACCACGAAGCACTTGGTGAAGGATATGGACCAGGATACCGTGTTGTCGGGGGCTGGGACTTTACAGAAGAGAACGACGCGCAGCCTTATGATGATGGTCCGCTCGGATTTCACGGAACACACGTCGCAGGAATTATTGGCAGCGATGATGCGACGCATCCAGGTGTCGCTCCCGAAGTGGACTTGGTCGCGCTGCGGGTCTTCAATGACAATGGTGGCGGACAGCTCTCTTGGGTAGAAAATGCGTTGGCTTGGGTGCATGACAATCAAGATACATTTGAGCACCCGATCACGACGGTCAATCTCTCGTTGGGTACGAACTGGAACTCCGATGCAGTGCCAAGCTGGGCAACGTTAGAAGACGAATTGGCAGCACTAGCCGAAGATGGCATTGTCGTCACTGCATCAGCCGGAAATTCGTTCGCCAGTTTTGGCGAACCGGGCTTGAGTTATCCTGCAGCCAGTCCCAACGTTCTGCCTGTGGCCAGCGTTGATGACGATGGCTTGCTTTCCGATTTCAGCCAGCGCCACCAGCGGGCACTCGCTGCACCGGGTGGCAACATTCTCAGCACCGTACCAGATCACGTACTTGGGGCTGACGGAGAAGTCAACGATTTTGCGACAGCAAGTGGCACGAGCATGTCGGCTCCATATGTGGCTGGCGCTAGCGTGCTGGTCCGGCAAGCCATGGAAATGGTCGGCATGTCGGACATCACAGTCGACACGATCGGTGCTCACCTGAGGGCAACCGCAGATTCCATTTGGGATTCCGCTACAGGCGCCCATTACGACAGCTTGAACCTGCAATCAGCGATCGATTCTCTGTTGCCCGACGACAGCGTTGGAGATACTTTCGGATCCGGTTCGTTGCTTACATCGTTGTCGACAACCCAAGACGGCTGGATCAACTCACTTGGCGACCAAGACACGTATACATTTACCGCGGACGCGTCCGGGCAACTTGACATCTCCGCAAACAGCGATTGGCTTGACGGACTAGCTTGGAGCCTACAGACGGCTTCGGGAACGGAATTAGCCAACAGCAGCACCTCTGCCGAAGCCGCCATCGTTGCTGGGCAGAGCTATCAGATTCGCGTCTCGGCTGCCGACTCGATTGGTCCATTCTCGCTAGACCTCAACTTTACACAGCAGGGCAATGGAACCGGTGGCGGATCGGGCGAGTCGTCGGGCGACCCCGCTTCGCGATTGGGAAGCATCGAACATGCGTTGATTGAGTCTGCCAGTGGCAAATACAGCTTTGAGTCGGTGCGAGATGGCATCGTCAGTATCGAAGTAAGTGGTGCTTCTGCGGGTTCTCAACTACTTGCATCCAGCAGCAGCGGCTCATACGCTGATGCTACTGTGGAAAATGGCGTGCTGCGATTGGATTTTGCTGCCGTCGCGGGAGAGACGATTCAGTTCGTCGTTCCCGCTTCGCCAACAGCCACCGCTGAGATAGCCAACGTCTTGAGCATCAGCGGGCAATCGGCGAGCGTCATTGGCACGCACGGTTCCGACCAAATCGCCGTCGATTTCAGCAGCGGAGCGTCGGTCCAGTTTGAGGGGATCCAGTACGACTTCGCAGACGGCTCGCTTGCGCACCTGAGCAGTAGCACGGTGACATCGGTGCAAGTGGATGGTCGTGGCGGGAACGATTCGCTGGATATTGTCGGCAGCAGTGCTTCTGACAAAGTAGACCTTCGACCAGAACTGACGACCTTGGAGACACGCGAATTCGCCCTGACATCTCACTCGACGGAGCAGGTGAGTTTCGAAGGCGGTGGCGGCCCAGATCGTGTCTATCTGTATGATTCTGACACCGATGATACCCTGCGTGCTCGACCGCGCAACGTCACGCTGGAAGGAGTCGGGTATAGCTTTGCGGTGGGCGATGTGGATCGCATCTTCATGCATGCCACCGGTGCAGGTGAAGACTATGCCTATCTGTACGACTCCGACGGCGATGACCGACTGAGCATGCGCCCACAGTTTGCGAGCATGAGCGGCGATGGCTTCTTTAATTTCGTCCGCGGCTTCGAACGAGTTTACGCGTATGCGACTGCGGGAGGCAACGATGAAGCGACATTGTACGATTCATCTGGCGACGACCGATTCAACACGAGCGGTCAGTCTGCGTCGATTGTGGGTCCCGGCTTTTCCAGTTTTTCTCGCTCCTTTGAAACGGTACACGCTGTAGCGCAGTCCGGCGGAAACGACACTGCCAGTCTTTACGGAGACGCGAGTGTTCGGTGGCAACGCGGCGCGGACTTTGTTGAAATGGTCGACGGGGACCTTTCCCGTGGTGCTCGCGGATTCCACGAAATCAACACCTATCAGGCCGGGCAACCACACTCGTTGTCTTACGACTCCCCTGCGTCAGTTTTGACGCCTTCAATGCAGACAACACCTCTTGATCATGCGGATTTGTTGCAATCCGATGGTCCGGTCTTCGTCGATTCCAGCAGTTTTGGCGACGCGACCGCACAGAATGCGGCAAGCTGGGATCAAGCGGCTGAATCAACAACGCATCCACAGTATCCGGTGACAAATAGCCACGACTCGTGGCAGCTTGGGACCAGCAACGCAGAAGACCAACTGCTTGAGGAAGTTCGCGAGGTTCAATCTTGGCTCAAAGAAGCCGGCAACAGCGCCACGCGCTGGGAAGAGCGTTTCCAATTGCCTGAGGAAGCTCTCATCGAAGACCCAACCCTGCAGGAAGAACTACTGCACGAAGTCTTCCGCGCCTTCGAGGAAGACTAACGCGAGTCACCGCCGGACGTTTTGGAGAGGGTCTGGGCGTGCGTGTGAGACTGGGGTGTAGCGAGGGCTGCTTACGCCAGCGTGCGTGTTCGGCTGAACAGGATTACTCGGCAAGGAGTTGTTTTGCATGCCAGATGTGGCGGCAGGTCGCTGGTTAAGCGGCTGCTGAAATTCTGCCAAGGCGTAGTTGGCGTTGCTGCCAACGTTTGCCGCCGAGCCATTGCTGGCAGAAGGTGGGCCGTACCCCGTGCCCACTCGACCAGCCGCGCCCACTCGACCAGCCGATGCGATCGACTCGTTGATTTTGACCAAGTCGTGTACGCTTGCGCCGGTGGTATCTGGAATGGCAAAGCTAGCTGGATCAGCCGGTTCGCCATCGTTGATTGCGTACTGCCCAATCTCGATGGTAAATGCCAGCGTAGGGCCGCTGTCTGGATGCAAACTGATGTCGATTCGATTTGGTAGGTTGACCCCAACGGCACCGTAATTGGAGTGCTCGCTCAGATTGGCCTGAGCAATCAATCGCTTGGTTGCCCCATCCTCCAAGCGAACTTCGCTAATGACGACGTGCTTTGGCTCGACCACAATGGTTCGAGTGTAAAGCCGTTGGCCGGATCGAATGACCGTTGTGAGTTCCACGTTTCCGTCTGGCCGTGGAGCCGACATCTGAGTGAAATCACGTGGATCGAATTCAATGATCCCAAGGGCTTCACGTATCCAGATGGGCGAAACGGGTAGAATGTGTCGTGGCCCAACTTGGTTTTCGAATTCTTCGTAGCTTGCGTAAACCAATCGCGTTGGCGGAGGATACTGTGTCTTGAGCCAGAAAGTCTGGTTGTTGCTGCCGGCGGCAATCACTTCGCCAAACACCATTGACCCAGGAGACGCCGAGAAACTGAAGTTGAGCGGACGCTCCCATGTGAAGGTACCACGCAAACGCGTCGCAATTTCCGGGCTGGAAACTTTGATGTTGAGTGAGCGGATTTTCTGAATGGCAAGAGAACGATTGATCGATGCAATCAATTGCTCCTTCGTAGGATTGTTGTCGAAGACCACGGGCGGCTGGAAGAGGTCGTCCACGCGGCGTCGATTGGTGCAAGTTGCTCCACCTGACACGAAAAGCATGGCCAGCAGCAGAAGCGTGCCAGCCTTTGAGGTGACTTTGATTTTGGGTGCCACCAGCGCTGCTTCGGCTTTCGGGCGCTGTGCATTGTTATCGTACAGTTTCATGGTTTGCCTGATGTGCGATCCTTCGCTGGGCGGCACTATTGCTCGGTGAATAACAATGCGTTCAACTCATTTTCCAGCTCGACCATTTCTGAAGCGGTCGGCTCGACGACCACCACGTCCCACGCTCTTCCATCTGCTTTGCAAGTAAGCGTCCAAGTCGGCGCACTTATTTCGTCCGCGCCGTCTTCCGCACTGCTTTCTTTGGAACTATCTTCGTCAGCGACATCTGCTGCGTCGACGTCGGTTGTCGAAGCGTGATCACTGCCGACCGTTGCTCCAAAGACACTTGCTTCTTCAATCAAGACTTGCCGTCGGACGAGCAGCAGAGCGAGCAAATAGCTGAGCTTCTCCTTGCCAGGCATATCAATCAACTCAGCCAGGGTGTCCAGCAGGACGCCGTTGGGAGCCGGTTTGAGCTTCTTTGCCCCTGCGGCAGGCATTTTGCACTTCCACCAACCCACAGCATTTTCAGGCGGCTCGCTCCAATTCCTGGCAGCAATGTCGATCCGGCTGAGATCGTCGCCTTCTGGAATGATGACCGAATAGTAGCTTTCGCCTGGCTCGAGCGGTTTCCCATCGCTCTTACACTTGCGTGAACACTTGTTGATTGAAAATTCTTGGAGCATCGCCCGTCTCTATTCTGCTTGTGTGCAGACGTGTCTGGCTAGGGCGAATCAGAATCTGAATCTAGGTGATCAGCCGCAGAGCGCTAACTCGCCGTTTTTCGTGAGAAACCCATGCTAGCGAGTCGTGACTGATGCCCAGATTCCAACGTTGATTGGCCCTGTTTGACCTGCCAGTTGGATCTGACAGCTTTTCTAATGAAGCAATAGCAGGGGGGCGGCCTGCACCGCAATTGCATTTGGTGCTTGTGGAGATTGGTGCCCAGACAAATGCCTGCGAGCCACCCGAGAAGGTGGTAACGGAGGTCAACCAAGCTTGCCTCGTTCGATCATGCTGATCATGCCGATTGCTGCGGCCTTTTCCATTTTCGCAGTACGCTGGCGAGGATCTAACAAATGCCAGCATTCTTGACGTCACTTCGCCGCACGCGACGCAGCGGTGTGTATCCTTTACTATGAATGCTAGCAAATGAGACTAGCGGGCTGATGCCGAAAACTGGCCCGTCGTGACCGCGAAGTCCTGGGAGACGATTTGAATGCCCCGTCCACTACGCTTTGAACTTGGCGATGAAGAATTCGCCTTGGAAATGCACAAGGTCGACCGCGCCAAGTTGTATGGGACCAAGGAGGTCGAAGTCGTTGACGAGCATGAAGCGTCGTGCGAACTTGCCACCTTGGCTGACGACGGACGCACGTTGATCGGAAAAGGCGGCACGGGGCTGGGATGGGTCGACGCTGATGGAAAGTGGTGCGACAAGGCCAATCTGACGCCGATCAACGTCGACGGTGACGAGGTCGTCCCGGTCAAGAGTTCATTTTCGGCAACGATCAAGCTGTTTGATACGGCTACCGTGGACGAGTACTTCGAGCATAACATTCGATTGCTCTACGAGCTTCAGCCGCTTGATGCCGACAGCCAAATCACCGAGGCTTACAAGCAGCTCGTCGATGCACTCAAGAAGGGCACCATCTTCACGTTCCCATACAGCTTTCGCGGTGGCTTAGAGGCGGATGCCGCTTTCCTGCTGGCCAACGACCAGGGCGCAATCATGATGGCCGTCGGCAGCAAAACCGATGTCGCCTACGTTGGTCTTCAATCATCCGCGGCTGCGGCAGAGGAAACTCAGACGGAAGCCCCTGAGGCGGACGATTTCGACTTCGACATGATCTAGTGCGAACAAAGCGCTCGAGAGTATCGCAACGAAAGAAAAACGATGCCTGAAATTAACATTGCCAATAGCAAGGGACGCGACGCACTGGTCGGTCTCGAGAGTATTACAACAACCAATCCTGTGCGTTGGGTCGACGACCAAGGTCGGCAAGCAACGAGTACGCGGTACGTGAAAGCCACGCTTACGCACGACCTGGAAGCACTCAAGCGTCAGCATGGCGAGCTGCCGTCGATCGGCAAAGCCATCTTGGAAGGCGACCCGGAAATCGACTTGGCGAACACGGGACGCTTCCTCAAAGAAACGGCCCGAGTGTTCGTTGATCCTCGCGGCGAAATCGTGCGGAACGTTCGGTTCTTTGAAGTGATCAAGAATCCGGATGGCACACTGCGTGAGCGTCGCGTTCGGCAGTTGACCGACCCGAACGTTTCCAGCGATTCTCCACTGAAGTGGTCGGGCGTTTTCATTCCAAAGGAAAAGGCTGTTCGCAAGTTTGTCTTCAACGGCAAGGCACAATTGCAGCACGTCAACGGTCTGACGTATGACTTTTTGTTTGGCATGGCAAAGGAGCTCGAAGAGCGTAACAGTCTGATGCTGCTCGGGGCAGGAGCGAACAGCAAGCAGCCGTTGATTCTCCGGCGTGGTGGCACGCCATATCGCGGCTTCTTGGAAGGGCGCACTGACGGTGATAAATATTGCCTGCTATTGCACTTCTCCAATTTGGAATTGAAAGTTGTTCGCGCAAGCGACTCGGACGACACTGCTGGCGACGCTGAGCGGACTGCAAGCAGGGGAGGTGACCAATGAGTGACACGCTGACTATTGATCAGGGGCGTTTCGTCGTCAAACTGGGAGAATACGCAGTTGGCCCCGCTACGGCACTTTCCGATTCGAATATCCTAAACCTAACGCAGGACTATCGCCGACAAGTAGCCGGGCGGATGGCGCCACTTGCGCCTGAAGACATTGAGTCGCGAATCCCGAAAGGGCAGTATCACGCGAGCCGCAAGCTAGACGGTGAATTTAGCACGCTGGTGTACCAAGATGGCCATGCCTTTTGCATCAACCCGGGAGGTACCGTGCGAACCGGTTTGCCGTTTCTACAAGAGGCGGCCCAAACGTTTGCGGCGGCGAACATCAAGTCGGCGATGATTGCCGGTGAGTTGCACGTTCACTTGCCAAAGAAGAAACGCAGTCGAGTTCATGATGTTGCAAAGGTGGCCAGAAGTCCGAAGACGGCGGCGGACCTGAAGAAGCTTCGTTTCGCAGCCTTTGATATTATCCAGTTAGATGGTCAGTCGCCCGGCGAATCTTACGCGGACCGTTTCCAAAGTGTTGAATCTATTTTTGCAAAGGGCAAGCTGGCGACGACTGTCGAAACGCAGATTGTTTCAACGCCTAGCCAAATCAAGAGCCTGGTCACCAAGTGGGTGGAAGATGAGGATTCAGAGGGAGTTGTTGTTCGCAGTGACGAGACTGGCTCCTTCAAAATCAAACCTCAGCACACACTTGACGTGGTTGTCATTGGGTTTACCGAAGCGGTCGATCAGAGAGCTGGTCTGCTGCACGATTTGCTGGTAGCAGTCATGCGCAAAGATGGCAGTTTTCATGTGCTGACCAAAGTGGGTGGAGGTTTCACCGAAGACCAACGCCGCGAGATGCTGAGCGACCTGAAAGATATGGTCGTGGAGAGCGAGTACATCGAAGTCAACTCGGACTACGTCGCTTATCAAATGGTCAAACCCGAGTGGGTGATCGAGATTTCGTGCTTGGATCTCATTTCGCAGACAACTCGCGGCGGTCCGGTCAACCGGATGGCCATCGACTATAAAGCGGACGAAGGGTATCGCGTGGTACGACGACTGCCCTTGGCAACTGTCATTTCTCCTCAGTTTGTTCGCATGCGCGACGACAAGACTGTGGAGCAGTCGGACATTCGGATTGAACAGGTCAGCGAGCGTGTTGTTGTCGACATGCTCGATGCCGACGCGCGGACCTTCGCCTTGCCGGACAGCGAGGTGGTAAAGCGTGAAGTGTTCACCAAAGTGCTCAAAGGACAGACGATGGTTCGCAAGTTTGTCTTGATCAAGACGAACAAGGAAGATTCCGGCGAGGAATTCCCGGCTTACGTGCTGCATTACACGGACTTCAGTCCGAACCGCAAGGACCCGCTATCACGTGAAGTTTTCGTCAGCAACTGCGAAGCACAAATTCAGTCGATGTTCATCACTTTGAAGGAAACGAACATCAAGAAGGGCTGGGTCGAAGCCTGAACGGACCTTCTATTTCCTCCCCGAATGATGCGGTCGTATGACTCCTGCTGCCGCGTTTTGTAGCATGGGCCCCCGGCCCGTGTTTTGTAGCATG
>CAYPLE010000003.1:70070-85522 GCA_964411445.1 uncultured Pirellulaceae bacterium | reverse complement strand
GACTCCTGCTGCCGCGTTTTGTAGCATGGGCCCCCGGCCCGTGTTTTGTAGCATGAGGCCCCCGGCCCGTGTTTTGTAGCATGGGACCCCGGCCCGTGTTTTGTAGCATGGGACCCCGGCCCGTGTTTTGTAGCATGGGCCGTGGTTTGTAGGTTGGGTGGCTTTTGGGGAATCACGGGCCCGGGGCGCCCGGGGCCCGTGCTACTTTTCCCGCATCTCGACAAACGCCTCGGCCTCCAGGGGAAGCAAGCAAGTCGCTTACCAGCAAGGACTTACGGCGAAACACGGCTAGATTCATGTACAGACTTAAAGCAAGACCAACCCACCTAGGGAGGTGTGGCATAGCGAATCGAACTGGTTCCATCATCATCTGGCTAAATCAGATCGGCGTCTTTGGTCGCTGCGACAATCTGCGACGTTGTCGCGGAGCACAGCGTGATTCAGCGGTGCTTGGCCCACAAGGGCACGACGCAATGCATCGGCACCATCTGGGATGCAGGTCGATTGGTGGCAGAATTGCGGCTCCGAGGTCGACAATGCGAAATTCGCAGGTTTCTTAAATAAATACAGAAGTGTTTGGCGTCCATATAGTCGTGCGATGTTACGTCAGAGGCGTCGAATCTATCCTAAGTTAGCCCTTTTGCTTATGCCCTGGCAGGGCGGCTACTTTATGGCGATGCGTTCCGAAAATCGGGTTATACTGAGGGCTTGGTGAAGCTCAGCAATTGTTATCAGTCCGGAACGCCTGCTGCCAGCCACCACGTCCACAAACACACGCACAGTGGTTCTTTAGCAGCCAACTCGGCGAGACATTGACAAACACGAGGATGCAACATGAGTTCGAGTGCGGCAGAAGTGCAGCAATTAAGTGGTGATGACGTCCAAGCCATCGATCGCCTACGCGATGCCTACGGTCGCCTAATCGCAGAACTGGGCAAAGTCATTGTGGGGCAGTCCGATACGATCGAGCAATTGGCAATTTGCCTTTTCGCGCGACGTCACGCACTGTTAATGGGCGTTCCCGGACTGGCCAAGACGCTGCTGGTCAGCAAGCTTGCGGAAACCATGTCCTTGGGATTCAACCGCATTCAGTTTACGCCCGACCTGATGCCCATGGACATCACTGGCACAGACATCCTGCAAGAGAACGAAGAAGGGCGTCGAGAGTTCCAGTTTGTGAAAGGACCGATCTTCGCCAACGTAGTCCTTGCTGACGAAATCAACCGAGCGCCTCCAAAAACTCAGGCTGCTCTCCTGGAAGCCATGCAGGAACAACGCGTCACCGTGCTTGGCAAAGTCTTCGAGTTGCCGCCGCCGTTCTTGGTTCTCGCTACACAGAACCCCGTCGAGCAGGAGGGGACATATCCGCTTCCAGAAGCTCAACTGGACCGGTTCATGTCTTTGATCGAGTTGGATTACCCCAACGAAGAAGAAGAGATCATGATCGCCAAGACGACAACTGGCGAAGCCATGCAGACGCTCGAACATTTGATGACCGCCGAAGAGATCATTGCCCACCAGAGCTTGGTACGCCGTGTCCCTGTGCCGGATCACATTTACACCTACTGTGCCAGACTGGTACGGAAGACGCGACCAACGGGTGAGACAGCGCCCGACTGGCTCAAGCCCCTGGTTTCTTGGGGCGGCGGACCTCGCGCGGTTCAGAATCTGATCTTAGGCGCTAAGGCACGAGCCGCGCTGAAGGGCAGTTACATGGTCCGCATCGAGGACGTGCAGGCAATTGCTCCTGCAGTTTTGACGCACCGTGTCATCACGACCTTTGCCGCTCAAGCGGAACGCGTTACGGCCAGCGATATCATTCGGCGATTGGTGGACGAAACCCCTGACGCCTAATCTGCTCCGTTAACCCTTCGCCTGGCAGAACCTGCGTTCAAGCAGATCCTGCCGGTTGCAGCTTCCACGAGCAGAGCATCCGCGCTACAGTAATGCCTAGCAGTCGGCACCTGCGGATCGCATGATTCCGAGACTAAAGAGGCTGACGGCTCGCCGTCGGCAAAACATGCCATAGCACCTGATTTTCGGATAAAAGTCGGTGTTTGCAATCCTCACCTCAAACATGCAGGCCAGAGGCGGCACTTCCTCGCCGCCGAGCCCAAAGCGAACGCCAACGTGAGTATTGAACGTAAAGAACGTAGTTTCCTGGATCCCGCCGTGCTGGCGCAGCTCTCGGCCTTGCCGCTGCTTTCGCGCAAGCCGATGCTGGGCAACGTCTCCGGCCGACACTCCAGTCCGCACCGGGGAGCCAGTGTTGAATTTGCGGAGTACCGAAAGTACTCGCCCGGCGATGACCTGCGGCGTCTCGACTGGCGAGCCTTCGGACGCAGCGATCGCTACTATATCAAAGAATTTGAGGCCGATACGAACCTGCGGATGGTGGTTGTCCTAGACACCAGCGGGTCGATGGACTTTGGCAGCGTCGGTGTAACCAAACTGCAGTACGCTCGGCAGATATGTGCAACGCTCAGCTATCTAGCGATTGGACAAGGCGACGCGGTAGGGCTCACCGCAGTTGCGGGCGAGATCCTGCAGAACCTTCCACCGCGACGCAATCCGGCTCATTTGCAAGTTCTGTTTGATACGCTTGAAGAGACTAAGCCGCAAGGCAAAACGGGTCTGGCAGAAGTCCTACATGAACTGGCCGAAACCGTGCGGCAACGGGCGCTCGTGATCATCCTTTCGGATTTGTTCATCGATCCTGCCGAATTGCGAGACTGCTTTGAACACCTGCGTTTTAGAAAACACGACATTGCAGCATTTCATTTGCTCGATCCCGAGGAGTTGGCGTTCGCGTTCCAACGGCCAACTCGCTTTATTGACTTAGAAGGTGGCACGCCGATTTTTGCAGATCCTGTCGACATCGCAGATCGTTACCACACCGCTCTGAACACCTATCTTGAATCTCTTCAAAAGGTGGTTCTTGAGACGGCGGTTGACTATCGCAGGGTTTCAATCGACTCGCCCTATGACGAAGAGCTGAAGAAATTCCTAGTCGAGCGCGCACTGCGAGGGAGACGAGGATGAGTTTTCTACAACCTCTGCTGCTGATTGCATTGCCGTTGATCGCAATGCCAATCATCATCCACCTAATCAACCAGTGGCGTTACCAAACGCGTCCCTGGGGCGCCATGATGTTCTTGCTGCAAGCCAATCGGATGAACCGCGGCTTTGCCAAACTGCGGCAATGGCTCATCTTGGCGATGCGCACCTTGGCCGTGGCGGGGTTGCTCTTCGCAGTCGCCCGGCCGCTGGCAAGTGGATTTCTTGGGCTGGCTGGCGGCGGCAAAGTCGATACGACTATCGTCATTCTGGACCGCTCTCCGAGTATGCAACAACAGGGTGTAGGGGGCGTATCCAAGCTGGAGACCGGCCGCAAGCAACTTGCTGACGCCCTCAAGACACTCGGAGCGACTCACTGGGTCACGATTGATGCAAACGGATCAGCGAAGGAGTTTGACAAACTGGAGGCCATGCTGGATTCACCAGAATTCCAAGGGAACAGCGCCACCTGCGATTTATCGACGACTTTTCAAGGTGCCCTGGATTACCTGAAAGCAAACAAGCCTGGGCCAACTGAGATTTGGATCTGCTCGGATTTGCGGAAGAGTGATTGGAATCAGAAGAGCGGCACATGGTCAATTGCACGCGAGGGCTTCCTTGCGCTGCCACAGTCGGTCGGAATCAACCTTGTCGCCTACCCTGAACCGCCCGAACGGAATTTGGCGATACGAGTCACCAAAGCAATCGTCGCCAACTCCAAAGGCACAGCCGGAACCGGCAATGAACTGCTGCTTTCGATGCAGGTCGTCCGTCAAGACGCAGGTCTCGATCAGCCGACAGAACCGGAGAGCGTGACGATTGAAATCGAAGTCGATGGCGCTCGCAGCACGCTAACGCGTGAAATGACCGGCAGTCGGTTGGATCTGGGCAACCACCGCATCCCGCTTTCGGGTGACCAACGAACGGGCTGGGGCCGAGTGAGTTTGCCTGCCGATAGCAACAATGCAGACAATTCATATTTCTTCGTGTTCGATGACCCGCCGCTGCGGCGCGTAGTTGTGGTCAGCGAGGATCGCGAGGCGACGCGAGCAGTTGAAATTGCAGCGTCCATCTCCGAAGACGGTAGCGAGAACCCGGCTGTCGAAGTCGTCATGCCAGAGCAAGTCGATTCGCTTGTGCTGGACGATGCATCATTGCTCGTTTGGCAAACTTCATTGCCCGAAAGCACTGCAGCTGGAACAGTAAGGAATTTCGTCGAAAAAGGCGGGCAAGTCATCTTCTTCCCGCCAACCAGCCTAATCGGCGGCAGCGGAGTTGGCACGGAAGCAAAATTCATGGGGGTGCAGTGGTCAGGCTGGAACACAGGTGACGCCGCCAATGTGATGGTGGAAAACTGGCGAGGTGATCAAGACTTGCTCGCAGCCACGGCAAGTGGTTCTGGGCTTCCCGTCGGCGGTCTAAAGCTGGGTGGTTTCGCAACGCTACAGTCCGATGGCGACCTTTCCAAGTTAGCCTCCTTGTCCGGTGGCACGCCCTTGTTAGCCCGCGTTCCAACCGATCGCGGGGGCGTTTACTTCTGTGCCACCAGCGCTTCGGCCAAGTCGTCGAGCTTGGCAAAAAGCGGTGTTGTGTTATTTGTTGCAATACAGCGTGCCATGAACAAGGGACTTGAGTCGTTGGGCAAGACCACGGCGCGAGTTGCCGATGCAAAGCAAACAACTGCTGTTCCTTGGCAATTGGTCAGCGGCGACGAAGAGGCTCTTTCGACGGATTACCCCGCGAGCGCAGGCGTCTATCGCGCAGCAGACCAGCTTTTCAGTGTGAACCGAAGCACGCAAGAGGATCAAGTTGACGTCGTGCAGTCCGAAGAACTAGAAAGCCTCTTCGGTGGCTTGCAGTTTTCCCGTGTCGACGGCGCGGCTGGACAGATGGATGGAATTGTTCGCGAGATTTGGCGAGTGTTCCTGATCATCATGATCCTGGCTCTCTTGTTGGAAGCATTCCTGTGCTTGCCAAGGATTCGAGCCACCAATACTGCGGGCGACCCATCATTCGGAAGTAAGCAAGCGGGCCCCACCGGCGGAAATGCGGGACGAAGCAGCTCAGGCGGAGACACTGCGAGCAGCACCGGTGGTCTGGCCGCCGGATTTAAATCGTCTGGCACCGAAGCTGTCTAAGGGCAGTTTCGAAACCAACTTTGTGAACGTTATTCAGTAGACAATAGCTGAGGCGCCCAAAGGATAACCGCCTGAACGGCGACTCCAATTGCGGCAGACAGCTCAGCGGGAATACAGCATGTCCGAGACTACATTTGGCTTCCAGTGGACGACCCTTTCGCTGGTCATCTCCCTCGCTGCCATCGTGATCGGCGCGGTGCTAAGCTTCACGACATGTCGCCGCAGCGGTTTCCGCCCAGGAGTCATGTTCCTGGAAGCGATTCGCCTGCTCATCATCGCCCTTGCCGTCGCCATTTTGAATCAGCCAGAAACCGTCCAAGAATTCAAACCCGACGAGAAACCCGTTGTGGCGATCTTGGCAGATCAATCGCTCAGCATGGACACCCAAGACGTTGGACTGGAAAATGACAGCGGTACCATTCAGTCACGGCGCGAAGCGGTAGCGCCGCTCCTGGAGGCTGAAGCTTGGGAGGAGCTTTCCGAGAAGTTGGAGGTCGTCATTACGCCCTTTGCCAGCGACGACGATTCGGGGCAGACCGACATCCAAACCGCCATCGCTCAAGCGCGGGAGCAGCACCCGTTGTTGCGAGCCGTTGTCCTTGCTTCAGACGGAGACTGGAACGCGGGCACGCCGCCCGTCGACACAGCCATGCGTCTCCGCCAGGAGCAAATCCCAATCATGAGTGTCCCACTTGGTAGTCAAAGCCGACTACCGGACCTAGACCTGGTCAGCTTTGATGTTCCAACTTTTGGCGTGGCCGGTAAGAACGTCCGCATTCCGTTCACTATCGAAAGTGCCCTGCCTCGCGACCACGTGGCTCAAGTTGAATTGACAATCTCCGATGGAACCGTTCTGCAAAAGCAAATTCGCATTGCAGGCATGGGCCGCACGAGTGACGCGATCGTATGGAAACCGGAAGGTGAAGGCGACTATACGCTGGCGCTGGAATTGCCCAAGCATCCCGACGAGCGCATTTTGGACAACAATAAGCGAGAAACGCCCATTGCGATTCGGCAAGAAAAGCTCAAAGTGCTCGTTGTCGAGTCGATGCCGCGTTGGGAATACCGCTATCTTCGCAATGCCCTCTCACGCGACCCCGGTGTAGAGGTAAGTTGCCTATTGTTTCATCCAAAGCTGAGCAAAGTTGGTGGTGGAAACCGCGACTATATCCCAAGCTTTCCAGAAGAGCTTGAAGAGCTCGCAGTGTACGACGTTGTTTTCTTGGGCGACGTGGGAATCGGTGAAAAACAGTTGACTGAAGAGCAGTGCCGCCTCCTACGCGGCTTGGTCGAGCAACAGGCCAGTGGGCTCGTGTTTATGCCTGGACTGCAAGGCAACATGTTGAGCCTGGAGGAATCACCGCTGAACGATTTGTTGCCTGTTGAATTCGACGCAGGGCAGCCACGCGGTTGGGGATCGCGCACCCCCAGCCACTTTGCACTCACGGAGCTCGGACGCCGCAGCTTGTTAACCAAACTGGCTGACTCGTCGGATGAGAACATTCAGATATGGGAGGGATTGCCGGGTTTTCAATGGCACGCCCCAATCACACGAGCTCGAGTTGGCACAGACGTCTTGGCCGTTCACCAGGAATCCTCCAATGAATACGGCCGGATCCCATTGCTCGTGACACGAACCTTCGGCGCCGGAAAAGTGCTTTTCATGGGCACCGACGGAGCTTGGCGATGGCGTCGCGGCGTCGAGGACAAGTACCACTACCGTTTTTGGGGACAGGTCGTTCGTTGGATGGCTTATCAACGAAATATGGCAAAGGGCGAAACGATTCGCTTTTACTACTCGCCGGAACAACCACAAGTGCGACAAACGATCTCGTTAAGCGCCAATGTGATGGAAGATTCTGGCGAACCGCTCTCCAGTGGCCAGGTCACGGCCCGATTTGTGGCTCCTAGCGGACGGAGCGAAACCGTCCAAATGTCTAGCAGCGGTGCCGAGTGGGGAGCCTTTGCGGGCACTTTCACGCCCAGCGAGCCCGGAAGCCATAAAGTCATTGTTCGCTGCAAGGAAACCAAAAACGAACTTGAAGCTAGCATTTTCGTCCAAGGACGCACTTTGGAGCAAGTTGGTCGTCCTGCCCGACCTGAGGTGCTGGAGGAGCTGTCACGCGTTACTCGCGGCCAAGTGCTGCGAAAGCTGGATATTGCCCAAATTATCAAAGCTGTCAAAGACGTCCCTGAACCTCCCAACACGATACGCCGCGTCCAATTGTGGAGCCACCCAATAACCGCCGGCATCCTGGTGTTGCTCCTGGGAGTTTTTTGGGTGGGACGTAAAATAATTGGTATGATATAGCCGCCTGATTCACAGAGTCCTTCAGCCATGCTATTTGGCTGAGCGGCTCAACCCATGATTTGCAACTTGAGTGTGCCACCCGCACAAGACAATTCGCCGCGCGAGAGCGCGGCGAAAAACAACAGCACACCCGCAATCCGATTCACAGGTGCCCCGACACCACAGGAGACTGGTACATGTCGTCTGGATCAACCACCCCGCAACCGGGATCAACATCTCAAAGCAGCGAGGGCAATTTCGGCTCGCTGGTCCCAGTACCCGACAGCCTTAAAGCACAACTGGGCGATTTTCGAAAGCGGGTGTGGAGCACCAAGATTGCGGAAGCCATCGCTTTTGCCGCAGTTGCCGTTCTGCTGGCGTTCTTGACGGTTTACGTTGCCGATCGCTTTTTCGACACTCCCGTAGCAGCCCGCCTGACACTGTTCTTGGTCGCTGTTGCCGTTTGGACAGTTGTCCCTTGGGCACTGCACCGCTGGGTTTGGAAGAACCGACGCTTGGATCAACTTGCACGACTGCTACGAGTCCGCGAACCCTCTGTTGGCGATCAATTGTTAAGTGTGATTGAACTTTCGGAAGATGAATCTGAGCAAGCACGTTCCAAGACACTCTGTGCCGCAGCGATTAAGCAGGTTGCTGCATCGGCGAAGGACCGTGATTTCAAGACCGCCGCTCCTCCGAACAAACTCCGCAGCCTTGGCATCACCTTCGCGCTTAGCGGGCTTGCAACGGTTGCACTGTGGGCACTATTTCCAGATGCTGCCCAAAATGCTTGGGCTAGGTTCTCTGCTCCTTGGCGGGAAACACCGCGTTACACCTTCACCATGCTGAAGCCACAGCCAGCTCAAATGGTAGTGCCGCATGGTGAGAGCACCGAATTTGGCCTCGAGCTAGCAGAGCAAACTAAATGGCGGCCCGAAACAGCTTCGATTCAGATCGGTGAATTGCCGCCGATTGTTTCTGAGTTGGATGGATCTCGCTACAATTTTGAACTCCCACCACTGACCGAACCCGTTTCGTTTCGGATTCGAGTGGGCGACTACTCCCAAGTTGTCGGTGTTGAGCCGAAAATCCGTCCAGAACTCGTCGGAGCAATCGCCGATGTTCGCCTGCCTAAGTATCTGCAGTGGGAAGACAACCTAGAGTTGGACGCTCGCAGCGGCGTCGTCAGTGCGGTTCGAGGCAGTACGATCACCGTCAGCGCAACCGCCTCGCGTGCCCTCGAGTCGGCGATGGTAAATTCGATAACCGCCAAGATCGAAGGTGAAAATATCTTCGCACCAGAAATTGCTTTGGGCGAAGAGTCCGAGAACATCGAATTTCAGTGGCAAGACTTCGACCAACTCGTCGGGCGTGAACCATTTTCACTCCAACTCAAATCGCTTGAAGACGAGCTGCCGAGTGTCGTTTCGCAAGGGCTGCCCAAGCAGTCTGTTGTCCTCATTTCCGAGCAGCTCAATTTTGAAACGTTGGTTTCCGACGATTTCGGAGTCCAGCGTATTGGAATGAGCTGGCGGACGCTCGATGATTCTGTCCTGAACGAAGGTAGCGAAGGCGAAAAGGCAATCGGTTCAGGTGAACCCAACCAATCCTCATTGCAATTGCCTGCAACGTTCTGTGCCGAAGCCCTTGGTATCCCGGCGGCGCCCATCGAGTTGCGGTTGTGGGCCGAAGATTACAACCCTGAACACCAGCGTGTCTACTCGGCTCCGCACGTGTTCTTCGTCCTGACTGCAGAGCAGCACGCGGTTTGGATCACCAATCAGTTGAGCAAATGGCACCGTGCGGCCCTGGAAGTTCGCGACCAGGAAATGCGGTTGCACGAGAAGAACAAAGAACTGCGTTCGACTCCCGAGCAAGAGCTCGCCAACAAAGAAATGCAGGACGAACTCCGCCGACAGGCGTCGCTGGAGCAGGCAAATGGCCGTCGACTTGGGGCACTTGCCAAACAAGGCGAAGGACTGCTGCGGCAGGCCGCTCGAAATGAAGAGATCGGCGTTGGCCACCTGGACCGCTGGGCAGAGATGCTCGAAATCATCAACGATATCGGCACCAATCGGATGCCCAACGTCTCCGACCTGCTTCAGAAATCAGCGAAGCAAGGCTCAGTCGCTCGCAGCAAAATGCCTGCGAAGAGCAGCCCGATGGCTGGCCAGGTGCGAAACACCAAGGGAGGCGCCGGAGGCAATTCGGAGCCGAAGGAGAATCTGCCCGAGCAACCAACGATTCCAAAGATCGCTGACGCTGAGTCTTCTATGCAGCCGGTTGAACCAGGCGAAGAAGGCGAGCAAGGCAAGCCCAAGAAGAAGTACAACGGCTCGCGTCAAGGGCTCGTGACCACAACGCTCACTGGCCCTGCCAAGAAGAGCGACGGTGAGAGCGATGAAGAAGAACAGGACGAAGAGGAAGCGGACAGTTTCGAAGAGGCTCTGATCGAGCAAGAGGACTTGTTGGCCGAGTTTGAAAAAGTGGCCGACGAACTCAACCAACTGCTTGCAAACCTGGAAGGCTCTACCCTTGTTAAACGACTCAAGGCAGCATCGCGTGAACAAAACCAGGTTGCGGAGAAAATCTCAACCAAGATCGACGCATTCTTCGGCAAGCGACGCAGCAGCATCGACGCCGACAGCAACACAATGCTGGCTGGATTGTCCTCCGTCGAAGAAAAGAGCAGCCAAGAAATTTCTTACATCATGGATGACATGCAGGCCTATTTTGAACGCCGACGCATGAATCAATTCAAGGTTGTTCTGGAAGACATGAAGGAGTCTGGCGTGATCAACGCTTTGACCGACCTCGGAGAGGCCATTCCCAAAGAACAGGGAATGAGCATTGCCCAAGCTGAGTACTGGTCGGACAACTTGGACCGCTGGGCCGAAGACTTGGTCGACCCGGCGTGCAGCGGAGAGTGCCCTGGTTGCAAGACCTCCGACTCACTGCCTCCTTCCCTGATTTTGGAAGTGCTGCGAATCTTGGAAGCCGAAGTCAATCTGCGTGAGGACACGCGTGTGGCTGAGCAAGCCCGCGTGGCAGTTGAGGCCGCAGAGCATTCGACCGAGGCTACCCGCTTGGCTGATGTTCAGAATTCGCTTCGCGAACGGACCGACAAAGTGGTCTTCAACATCGAAGAACTTCCTAAAGGTAGCGAACGCTTCGGTAAAGAGATTGCTCTGCTCAGCAGCGTTAGCCAAGTGATGTCCGACGCAACGCGAATCCTGACTTCGGAAGATACCGGCGTCAACGCAATCGCGGCTGAAACCGAGGCAATTGAGTTGCTGTTGCAGTGCAAGCGAATCAACCCCAAGAGCGGTGGCGGCGGCGGAACCAGTCCTGGCGGCGGCGGAAGCGGCGACACCAAAGACTCAGCCCTTGCCCTACTTGGCAGTGGTCTGAATCAGAACGAGAAACGAGAAAGCCGCGACATTGGTCAGTCCACGGGTGAAACCGGGCGCAAACTTCCGGAAGAGTTCCGGGCTGGCCTAGATGCTTACTTCTCGAAAATCGAAGCCGAGTAGCTTAGGCGGGAACTTAGGCGGGGAGCTTCTGCACTCAGTCGCGTTTGCAAGAGCACGGCCCGAGTGCACATCGCGCCGGTCGACCCGCGAAAACGCGCGCACAAACGTGGCGCGTGCAAGCCAACTGGAGAACACAATGAAACTTGCATCGCTGCCCTTTGCGGCTTGTATTCTTTGCGCTCTAACCAGCCTTCAGTCCGCCAAAGCACAAGAAAAACCGGCTGACAAGCCCACCGAAAAACCTGCTGAGCGGGCGCAGCAATCCGGTAGCATCTTTGACGTTACCGACGCGCCCTCAAGTAGCAAAGGTACCAAAGCAAAGGTCAAGCCAACCACCGAGAAGGAATCGGACAAAGCAGCAGGGAGCGGAATCTTCGACGATCTTTCCAAAGCAAAGCCCGTTGAAAGGTCTCCGAATAAGCCGCAGAACAAATCCGCTGAGAAGAAACCTACAGCGACAGCAACAGCAAACACTGATGCAGCCGACGACGACTCCGCAACCAATAACGCCAACCCCAAGCCGAGCGACGAGCAAGAAGCGGTAGGTGTGGCCGTTGAATTCGCCGAGCAGGTGGTGGAAGTCGAAGTCGCCGTGGATGCTATGGCCGAAGAAGATTTTATTGTTGAAGAAGGCGTCTTGCTCGATGGTTTTGCCGGAGGCGCTCAGGTAAACGATCCGGTCTTCACCAAATCGATGCAGCACCTTGCTATCCGCAAGGCCTTGGCAACGCGATGCGCGGAACTGACCGAAGAGCAATCGCAAGCCCTTGGCCAGCTCAACGAGCAATGGATGAAAGAACAGCTCGCGGAAGCCCCGGCACCGGCTGCCAACAATGGGCTGTTGTTCGGGGTCATGCGAATGTTCGGCGCTAACCCTGCCGGCGCCCGCGTCCAGCCTCGGCAAGAGGGCACGCGGAAGGTCTACAAAGCAATGGCGGCTGTTGAAGCGGCTGTAAAAGCAGCCTTAGACGGTCCGCAGCTCGAGGCCTACGAAGCAGAACTCGACGCCCACTTGGAGTTCCGCAAAGAAGCTCACGCGGCACTTTACACGGCACTCATTGAAGAGCACATCTTCCTGACTGAAGAGCAACGCGTTGAATTGCTCGAGAAACTTGCCAAGAGCCTCAAAGCGGAAGAGCAAATCTACTTTCAATTCTATTTCCAAAATAACCAGCAGTTCCTTCCGTCGATTCCCACTGCGGCTCGTGAAGTGCTAGACAAAGACCAAATGAAAATCCTCTCTTCGATCAACACGTACACTTACGACGCCGTCGAATGGGAAATGCAGATGATCCCTCATCAGCCGTTGATCGTCATTGAAGAAAACTGAATGAGATTCAGATGCACGCTTACGTTCAAACACTGACTTATATTGCATTGGCAATCGTCGCCTTCGTGTTGCCAGCCCCCTCGGCTAGAGCACAGTTTGGTGATCAGTCGATTGTCAATATGTACATTTATCAGGGGCAAGGCAGGGCGGTTTACGTCGAGCAGCTCAAATCCGCCACAAGCTCCCGGATCGAAATGATTGAACGCGCATGCAAAATCGACGAAGCTGGCAGCCGTAAGCTTCGTTTTGCCGCAAAGGGAGACTTGAACCGGTTCATCAACCTGGTCGATGAACTGCACGAAGAAACCAAGGATCTCAATATCCAGGACCAAGCCGATATGCAGAAGGCTTGGCAAGCCGTTCAGCCAATTTACGAGAAAGCTCAAAAGAAGAATATTTTGGACGACGATTCGTTGTTCCAGAAGCTGTTGCCCAAGCTGCTTTCGGGCGAACAACGAGAAGCTTACGAGCGACACCTTCGTCTCAGGGAGAAGACTCGACGTGAGGCGGTTATTCGGACCACCATTGTTGAAATTGAGAACTCGATGCCAATGCTGGCTGAACAGCGCAAGCAGTTGTTTGAGCTACTCTCGACAAGTAAGCCCCTGCAGAATGTCCCTGAAGGATACGTACCATTCCTTGGGTACATCCAGTTGTGCAAGCTGGAGGAGGAGAAATTGACTGCCTTTCTGGATAAACAACAGATGAAGGTCATCGAGCAGTTTCGCGAGCGATACCGCGGTTATGTTTGGGCCGGCAACTGAAGTTTGAGCAACAGCCTAGCAACGATTTTTGTCACTGGAAAGAAACATGAAACGACTGGTTCATCGCAGGCTGCCCGCTTGGTGCATCGTCGGGTTTGCCGCTCTGTTATTTGCTCCCCGCGCGATCGCCCAGCCTGGTTTGACTCCATCTGGTGATGTTGTCCCTCGTGACGTCCGCGAGATCTACGACCGCGGCCTTGAATATCTGGTTTCCACACAAACCGAAGCTGGCGATTGGAATACGGGTCAAAATGGCTGTGGCACGACAGGAATGGCCGTCATGGCGATGCTGGCTTCTGGCGAGGATCCAAACTTTGGCAAGTATGCAGTGCC
Source organism: uncultured Pirellulaceae bacterium (assembly GCA_964411445.1). Classification (GTDB taxonomy): domain Bacteria; phylum Planctomycetota; class Planctomycetia; order Pirellulales; family Pirellulaceae; genus Aureliella. Next base: position 72,077 of record CAYPLE010000003.1, on the reverse strand, counting down.
GATTCGCAAAGGCCTGCGGGCCATGATTCGCAAACAAAGCGGATCAACGGGGTATCTTGGTGACAGCATGTACCACCATGGATTCGCCACCCTTGCACTGGCTGAAGCCTATGGGCTGGTCGACGAACGCGATCTATGGGAGGCCGGCACCGGGAGTAATGGTCGTGAACGTTCGCTGGCAGAAGCCTTGGAATTGGCCGTACGCTGTTCGACGACATCACAGTCGAAGAATCCCCACATGGCCTGGCGTTATTCACCTGGTTCACGTGATGCTGATACAAGTGTCGCTGGTGCCGTTCTGATGGGCCTGCTGGCGGCCAGAAACGCTGGTATCGAAGTTCCCGACAAGAGCATCGACGGTGCGATCAAGTATTTCACAACGATGACCGGTGACAATGGCACCGTGGGCTACTCCGGGGGACTCGGAGGGTTTGGGCAGTCGATTGCTCGTTCGTCGATTGCGTGCTTGGTGTATTCCATCGCAAAAAGAAAAGACCTCAAGCAGTATGAATCGGCCAAGCGGTACGTCGTAAGCAACTTGAATGAGCAATCACACTATGAAGAGTATGCTCGCTACTACCAGGCTCAAGCCTTGTTCCAGGCAGACGTGGAAGCGTGGGAAAAGTGGAATCGGTCGCTAGTCCGCAAGCTCAAGGCGTCTCAAAGTGAAGACGGCAGCTTTCCAGGTCAGTTTGGCGGCACAGTCTCGACCAGTCTGAATTTACTAGCACTTGCACTGAACTACAAATTCCTACCCATCTATGAACGATAGATGAATCGAATCCTTGAGAAAGCCCAGCTTCGGCTGGTACGCAAAATGCAACTCACCCGAATCATCTCCCTGCTCGGTTTGCTTGTGTCGGCCATCGTCCCGACGAAATGCTTTGCAGACGGCGATAAGCAACTGCGCCTCAAAAATGGCAGCTTTTCCACGGGAAGTATTCTGCCGGGCGGCGACGCTTCAGAACTCATTTGGCAGGCGGATGGCTTTCGTCAGCCTCTACACGTTGACTTGAACGCGGTCCGTTCAATCTCAGCAATAAACGCTGATGAAGATCTTCCAACTCCGGAAGGCCAGCTCTTTGAAACAAAGAACGGAGGGATGATTGTTGGCAAGCTGGTGAAAATTTCTCCGAACGTCATCACCGTCGACACGCCTGCGATGGGGCAGGTCGATTTACGACGCGACAATATTCGTGCCATGGTCAGTTCTGCTTACGCTGGGAAAGTCATTCATTCCGGGCCAACCCAAGACGGCCTTTGGACGAACGCACGCAACGAAGACGATTGGGTTTTCGAAGGTGGAGCATTTGTTTCCAAAAAGGCAGGCGGCACGATTGTTGGCGATGTTTCCATGCCAGAGAAGGCGCGGGTCAGCATGACGCTGAGCTGGACTGAAGGCAGCCCGGATTTTGTCATTGCCATAGGAACCGAACGAACCGCAAGCAACACACGCGCGGAAGATGTCAGCTCGGCGGCCCGTCTGGAGGTTTGGGACCGAGAATTTGCCCTCGTCCGCGAAACGGACTCCGACGCAGACATTCGTATTTTGGACAAGCTGGAACTTTCCGACAAACGCCTTCAAATTACCTTCTATGTGGATCAAGTCGAGGGTCGCGTCATCGCCTTCGACCAACATGGACGATTGCTCGATTCCATCCAAGTGAAAGAGAAGGGAGCCTCTCGCACGAGGCCAGCGATTCATATTTCCAACATCGGTGCACTGCTACAATTGGAACGCGTCGAAGTGCGCGAGTGGGACGGCTTTACGACGAGCTCCTCTGACGACAAGCCGGCGGTACTGACTGGCGATGGCGAAATTGCCGCTGGAATCAGTGGTTACGATCCAGAGAGCGGTGAACTCTTATTGGCTGGGGAAGATGGTGAGCAACGCTTGGAATTAAAACAAATGCTTCGCGGGCTTTTTGCATCCCCTACCGACGATCCGTCTGACAACAAAACGGAACCCAAGGAAGCTACTCCAAGCAGCGATAGCTCGGACAGCGA
>CAYPLE010000003.1:65194-69970 GCA_964411445.1 uncultured Pirellulaceae bacterium | reverse complement strand
CAGCGATAGCTCGGACAGCGAAAGCGAGAGCGACGAAATCAAAGAAAGTTCGGTCGCGGACGCTGCTGATAATGCAGACAACGGCGAGAGCCCTTCAACAGAATCAGAAGCCGCAGAAGAAGCCAGCGATTCAAACTCTGACTCGCAAGTGGCATCAACTGCGGACGAGACCGACAATACCGAAGAGCCCCTGCCGACGGTTGAACTACTGCTCCAGGATCGCACGCGTCTGAATGGGAACTGGCTTGGCGGCAGTGGCGATACGCTGGCCTTCTCATCGCCCAGCATCACGCAAATCGTTCATTTCAAGGCGTCTGAGGTGCTTGGAATGATTGGCTCCGATGAACGCTATGCCCCCAAAACGCAACCAACCGCCCAGGGCACATTGAAGCTTGACAAAAGTCAGTTGATCGGATCGCTAGCTCCAACTCCAGATGGGACCGAAGCCAGCGCCGACTCAACTGGGCTCTACTGGCACGTCATTGGAACCAGCGGCCCCAGTGAGCTCCTCCCATCTGCGTCCGGCGGAATCGTTTATCGCAAGGCTGCAGTCCAAGCGGCGGTTCAACAAGCCAAGGCGCAGCCAAACGTTCAGCTACGCGGCATAGGGCGTTTCCTGTCACGCCCCGGCCAGCGACGCCCCTCTGACGCAGGAAAGAAAAATTCTCCCGAGATGTCGTTCCGGACAGGTGACATCATTTTTGGTGTCGTTGAAAAGATCGACGAAAAGGGGATTTACTTTGAATCAGAGCAGTCGACGACGAAATTTGCGCCGCACGATCGTGTTCAGAGCGTCGATCTGTCCACGATTGCCACGCCAATAACAACTGATGAAAAGAAGCTCCAGCGGCTCATGACAGTCCCGCGTTCGATGAAACTGGACCCGCCGACCCATCTGCTGATCTCCAAAACAGGTGACCCATTGCGAGTTCGTTTGAATCGAATGACGGCAGAGTTCTTGGAGGTGGAAGTCAAACAAGAGATTGTCAACATCCCACGCGAGAACGTTGCCAAAGTCATCTGGCTGCACGACCGACAGTGGGAGTCTGAAGAAACAGCCAAGGAATCTGAAAAGCAAGAAAACGACGAAGGACAAATCGCCGAGAATGCAGCGGAGGAACGTGCCGAAGACGTAGCGACCAGCAACGTTCCCTTTCGGATTCACGCCATTCGCCGAGGCGACCGCGGATTGACTTTCGTTCCAAGTGGTTGCGACGGGAAGATGCTTGCCGGAGCGAGTGAGCTGTTGGGCGAATGCAATGTCGAGATTGAAGAAGTTGACCAACTGCTGTTTGGGCGTGACATTACAGCTCGCGTCCGCGAATATCGGGAAGACCCATGGGTACTCGCCTTGGCTCAATACCCTCGCGTTTTCCTCGAAGACGAAGGTGGAGCAGCGGATCCGTCCGCGGGCAAGAACTCTGAATTCGTTGGCAAATCTGCCCCCAAATTCGGACTTGCACAACTGGACGGGGAGCACTTTCGTTTAACCGACCACCGCGATCGTATCGTTGTCTTGGATTTCTGGGCGAGCTGGTGCGGGCCTTGCATGCAAACAATGCCAAAGGTCGATGAGATTGTCGAAGAGATCGGCACCGACAAGGTCCATTTGGTGGCCGTCAATTTGCAAGAACCTGCAGCACGAGTCGAGGCAGCTTTGGCAAAACTAAACATCGCTCCGACTGTGCTGTTGGATGTCGATGGCGAAGTGGCCGCTGCGTACGGGGCGAGCGCTATCCCGCAAACCGTAATCATCGACAAACAAGGCGTGGTTCAACACTTGTTCGTAGGTGGAGGCAATCGTTTTGTGACGAACTTCCGTGCGGCCTTGGAAGAATTGACCGCTGAAACAAACGTCGCACAGTAGCGGTGCCAATAAAGGCGTCACTCAGCAGTTAGCGGCAGCAACAACCGGCCCGGGCCAGATCACTCTCTTGCTTCGGCGAATCAAGCGGCGTTCTTTGGGTCTTGCTCTGGTGTCGGAAAGCCGTCTTCGAGTTCTTCGGTAACGTGTTTAGGGGAAAGGCCCGGGGGCATGAGTTGCCCCCAGCGGCGGATGCGATAACTGCGAATCGCGAAAAGTGAAACGTAGTACGACAAGATAGCGGCGGTGAGCCCGACGACGACGCAACCGATGCTCAGCGGCCACAGCACGTCGAGTATGCTCTGCCAACCGAACTCAATTTTATTCCACCAGGTTGCTGTACTGTCTGCCTGAATCGCTTGCCAGCTTTTCTCTAGCTTGGCCCAATCATCTCGCACCGCAGCAGTACCCATCAGCTTGCACCCAAGAAGGTAGCAAGGGTAGTAGATGGGAACGATGGTGACTGGATTAGAAAGCCATACCAGCGGAACGCCAACCAGTTTGTTGGCTCGCAGCAACCAGGCGATGAAGACGGACAGAAGCATCTGCAGCCCGATGGCCGGCATGAACGTCACGAACATTCCGACCGCAATGCCTAGAGCCAAGCGGTGCGGAGGATCATCGGCATGCAGCACCTTGAAGACGCAAAAATCGCGAATGCGTCTCCATAAATGCCGAAATTTTTCGCCGATGAACTGCACCCGGACTGCCTCACAAATTTTTGTTCTCAACCGCAAATCGCTCGCGACTGAGCCGTTTTGAACGCCAATGGACTGGTGGAGAGCCGGGGGTGCAACGTCGCAATCCAAGCCACTCGAAATTACTGACGACTCGGGGGAATATCAATCAGAACAGTGTATTAACGCAGCCCAGATTTTCTACCCGTTTTACCTACACGTTAGACTCTGCCTTGCCACCGCTTGGATCCGTTTCCCGCCCCTCAGAGTGAGATTTCGGCTTCTTTTCCGCGGCGATCCCCCACTTTTTTACAAGATGCCGAATTGCGCGAGCATTTGCGCAGCCTCATTGCTAGCATCCGCAGTTTCTGATTTCTAGGTAGAAAATGGGCCGTTTATAGGCTTCGTTCGGCCTCTGCCAAGCATTCCAATTGCCCTCGATTTCGCACTTGTCTAGAATCCGGCGGGCGTATTCTGCGCGGCCCAACCTCCAATGTTAGGGGGTTGGCATCACCCACGGTCAAGAACTCAGTTTTTTGCGGAATGCCATCACGTTTAGGCTCCTTCGAGCTTGAACCCTTTTCAAGGAGGAGAGGGGATCATGAGCGCTCAGCCGATTGGCAAAACAACGACTCAAGCAGCTAACACAGCGGTATCGCGTGTCGTTCAGCGGGCCCGCGAAGTCATCGCTGACGAGATCTCGGTCCTCCGCCGAGTTTCTGATGGCTTGGGCGAAACGCTCGCCGAAGCCGTTGATATCCTGCTCCGCTGCCGAGGCAAAGTGGTCACTTGCGGCATCGGCAAAGCCGGCATTATCGCACAAAAGTTGTCCGCTTCCCTTTCGTCGACTGGGACGCCAAGCACATTTTTGCACCCGAGTGAGGCCGTTCACGGTGACCTTGGTGTCCTGCAAGCCTGCGATGTCGTCATCGTACTGTCCTACAGCGGCGAAACCGAAGAAATTACTCGCCTGCTGCCATCAATCAACCGCTCATGCTGGCGAAGTATTGCCATTACCGCCCGATCAGAAAGCACGCTGGCTGTAGAAGCCGATTGTGCCATCTTGCTCGGCAAACACGCCGAGGCCTGCCGATTGAATCTGGCACCCACTAGTTCAACAACCGCAATGATGGCCGTCGGCGACGCGCTGGCGCTCATTGCGAGCGAGCAGCGCAAATTCACCGAAGACGACTTCGCCAGGTTCCATCCAGGTGGCAGCCTTGGAAAACGACTTGCGAAGGTTTCGGACGTCATGCGCCCTCTACACGAATGTCGCATCGCTCAAAAAACTGCTTCAATTCGTGATGTGATGATCGCAGTGAGCAAGCCTGGGCGTCGCACTGGGGCCATCATGCTGGTCGATCAATCGGGGGTGCTAGCAGGCATCTTCACCGACAGCGACCTTGCTCGCCTCCTGGAAAAGCACAGGTCCGAATCCATTCTCGACCAGCCCGTTGAATCGGTGATGAGCCGCGGTGGCAAATGCGTCGACCAAGCTGCCATGCTAGGTGAAGCAGTTGCGATCCTATCTGAATCAAAGATTAGCGAATTGCCAGTCGTGGATCAGCAGAGCCGGCCATGCGGCATCGTCGATGTGACAGATGTGATCGAGTTAATCACGCCGCATCCAGATCCCAATGAGGCACAATCACCGGACCAATCCGATGTTATACCCATTTTTTAGTTTCCTACTGTGAGCCCCAACAACTTGAACCAGCCTGGAAGAGACGACATGCCGCCGAACGACATTCGATTGATCATCTCGGATGTAGACGGCGTTTTGACCGACGGCTCAATCACCTACGGCAGCGACGGTGCGGAAGTGAAATCGTTTCATGTTCGCGACGGACTGGGGATCAAGCTCTGGCAACGCATGGGGTTTGAATTTGCAATTCTGACAGCCCGCAAGTCTGCAATCGTCCAGCGTCGCGGTGAGGAGCTGGGAATTGACATAATTAAACAAGGATTCGCGGACAAGCTTCCGGCTGCGATGGAGATTTGGCAAGAGACCGGGATCACCCCAGAACAAACTTGCTATATCGGAGACGACTTTCCGGATATGGCCGTGATGAAAAGGGTCGCATTCCCCGCCACCGTTGCTGATGCTGCGCCCGAGGTCGTTGGGATAGCCAAGTGGTGCACGCAATCCTCCGGTGGCAAAGGTGCGGTGCGAGAACTAGTTCGTCACCTACTGATTCAAAAAGGACTTTGGAGCCAGTGCGTGCCAGAGTAGTG
>CAYPLE010000003.1:46983-65094 GCA_964411445.1 uncultured Pirellulaceae bacterium | reverse complement strand
TTCAAAAAGGACTTTGGAGCCAGTGCGTGCCAGAGTAGTGCGTGCCAGAGTAGTGTGTGCCAGCGTAGTGTGCGGCAGCGTAGTGTGCGGCAGGAAAAGCTAAGCAGCAAACTGGCTCTCGCCCCACGGAAACGGAATGCCCGACGGAACACGCGTGATCGAAATCTTACAAGTGCATCCTGAGCGCAGAGGCTTTGGATAGGATCGACTCAAAGCAAACGATATAGGAACTGAATTTGTTGGCGTTCTGGAAGAGCTACTTTTCTGCTCTCGGGCTAGTACTGCTCCTTATGGGAGGGTATGCGCTCTTCGTGCGCCCAGTCGTTGAGCCACCGGGGCTCGCTGAAGAACGCATTCCGATGGACCAAAGCACTGGGCCACTGGACCGCTGGTGGGAGAACTTCTTCGCAGACAACTCCTGGCAACAACAATCGCCAACCCTCTTGATGAACCGACGCGGTATCCTGCTGGCAAAGACCTTTGAACAGACCAGCCCTAAGACGCTACAACTCAAACCGCTGACGATCATCATTCCATTCCTCGACGAAGAGTCCGAGGAAAGTGAGCGAGGCAAGGGGCAGCCCGTTGAGGGAGCCTGGGTCGTGAGCGCCAGCGAGGGCGCTACGATCAACGTGGCGCAGAACTTCAATGCGCAATCCGATCCGTTGCCGACGATCGAGAGCGGAACGCTTTCGGGCCCAATCACCATCACGCGTCGCAATATTAGCGGCGTTGAAGAGCAGCCCTGGCTGCTCACAACTCGGGATTTGATCATCGACCGCGGACGTGTCTCCACGGGGGCTGAAGTCAAAATTGAATGGCCCGAGGGTATCATTCGCGGACGCGAGCTGCGAATCGACTTGCTAGGCGGCTTGTTCAGCAACAATAGCGACTCCGACACCGGACCACTTGACCGCTTAGAAGTCTATCGGATCGAAGAGTTTAAAGTTGACTTACCGATGGGTGGGATTTGGAGTTCGCTATCTTCGGGGATTTTCCGTGATCGGGCCGACGTGCGAACTATGCCCGCACGCATGGAGCTGTTCTGTAGTGGTCGATTCGCCTTCGATTTCCGGCGTTCAACTGCTTCGCTGTCTGATGGCGTTCAGATACACCAGATCTTTGGTAATGCATCCGGCCCTCCGTTAGTCCGGGACGAATTTGCGAGCCAAGAGATTAAGGCGACCTTCATCGATTCTGATGAGCTGCCGTCTGGCTATGATGATCTGCCAGAGTTTGGCGACATGCGTCTCACGAAGCTGCAAGCTCTCGGCGTTGATCAGTTGAAGGACTTTTATGGCGAGAAAAAGGTCGAGATCAACGCTCCATCCATTGGCGCGTTCCTGTCAGCAAAAGCACTCAAAGCCGACCTTATCGAACAGCGGATCAACCTGGATGGGCAACTCAGTTTGCCAGGAGCCACTCAGTCCATGGTGAGACTGGGATATCAAGGCCATGAATTCTGGTCGCCGAGCATTGAGTACGACGCCAACGGTCGCGACAAAACGCGCAAGGCAGAGCACTTGGGAGTGCTTGTCGCGGAAGGGCCCGGCGAAGTCAATGTGCTGCACACCGAGAAACGACTTGGGACAACTCATGTACGCTGGACCGACGCGCTCGTCATGCGTCCCACCGATGACCGAACCCAACAACAAGTACTACTGGCCGGTCAAACACTAATTCGAAACAGTCGTCATGGCATCCTGACAAGTAAAAAGTTTGATATCCGGCTCCGGAAAACTCTGATAACCGACGAACAGGGCCAGCCGAAGGAAAGCTATCGCCCAGAACACATCCAAGCACTTAACGAAGTCGTCTTGAATGGCGATCGCTTCAGGGCAAATTTTGACAGTGCCGTGATTGGGCTTCTTTATCCTGAGCAAGAGTTTAGCGCGACCGATCAGCCTACCGAATCAGGTGGTGATTCGATGCAGTTGAGCAATTCTGCTGGCCAGGGAATGTACCAATGGGTCGGGCCTCCTACCGCACCGCCGCCGCAGCCGGCTGGCGAAATCACAGTCGCTCAAGACCGGCAAGAGCTACCCGTCAACCTGCGGGCGACGAGCGTTCAGGCTACGGTCATCTTAGCTGGCAAGGACGCTTGGGTTGACGACCTGCAAATGGCTGGACCATTGACGCTGTGGCAGGACTCAAAGCAACAACAAAGTGTTCCGGAGAAGGAGTGGCAGATCTGGGGCGACCAGCTAAGCCTCTTCACTGACCGCGAGAACAATGCTGACGTGGAGATTTCCGGAGCCCCAGCGCGCGTTAGCTTTGGTACCGGAGAACTCACTGGCCCTGCAATTCATGTCGACCAGAAACGCAATTTGGTTTGGATGGACGGAGCAGGCCGACTTCAGCTTCCCGTTGAAATTGCTGCACCGCGATCCATTGGGGCGATGGCTTCGACGCAAGGTGCTGCAAGCCTGGGCATGCATCCGAGCGCTGCATCAGGGCTGGCGAAACCAGACGCTGGTGATCTTGCGAAGTCGATTCAGTGGGTGGATGCCCCGGTCGTAACCTGGATGGGCGGACTTTACTTCGACGGTCAGAATGCTCGGATCAAGGATGCTGTCGAGATCGCTGCCAAAATGCGAGGCAAGGAAGATACGATTTGGCACGTCGAAACGGAGTCAGATCACTTAAACGTGCTCATCGCCGGTCCGCCGCTCATTCTTGGCGAAGACACCTCTGAAGATGTTACCGTTGACGCCCTGGACTTAACCGGAGCTGTCAAAGTGCACGCGCTCGAGTTTGACTTCAACGGAAAGCAACGCAACTACGAACATCTTGCCGTGCCTGAGCTCAGCATCTGGCCCGAAGAGAGCAAGCTGGTTGGTCAAGGCCCAGGCTCACTGCACTCATGGAATCTTTCTACCAAGAAGATCAAGGATCCGCAGGGGCAAGAGCGACGAACAGAACAGTGGATGGGCTCGCACCTCGTCTTCCGTGATGAGATGGTCGGCCTGATGGATCGCAACGAAATCGTTCTTGAAGGCAAGGTGGAACTCTTGACGAGTCCTATTGCATCCCTGGATGAAGAGGTGGACTTGTACAAAATCCGGCGTCTCAAACAGGGCCAGGGCTGGCTAGCCTGTGACCAACTGCGACTCTACGAAACCAGCGACATTGCGCGATTGGTAACGGGCAAACAGACTACATCCGACGCCTGGGCCTACCAAGCTAGAGGCAATGTCACCTTTGAGGGAATCGCCGAATCGGGGCAATACGACGGCAACGGCTATGAGCTCGTCTTCGATCAAGCTAAAAACCAAGTCATCCTGCGTGGAGACGGCCGTCGCGATGCTGTGGTGAGGCAATTTCGCGAGGGCAAGGGCCTCGGGCGAGCCACTGTTCGCGAAGCAAGATTCAATCCCGATACCTTCGAAGTCAATATCCTACCAGGATTTGGCGGCTGGGCCTTTGATGCCGCCCCTGGGACCCCCGGCTCCCCGACCAACGGGCAAAGCGGACTCCCCCCCAACCCTCGCGATGCCGTCAAGAAGATCTATGGCGGCAACCGCTAGAGCGTTTCAATTCCCGAGATGATACGTCTCGTTTTCTGAGTTGCGGTTCCACTAGCCATGGCAATTTCTTTCATTTTGTCGGCGTCACCTAAGACGGCATAGATCCCCATCAAGAGCCCCATCGATGCTTCGATCTGTTTGCGTTGATCCTTCGCGATGGACTTGCCTGCTTCTTCAGATTCAATAATTTGCAAGGCCGTCTGCGAGTACAGCTCATCAGCGATTTCGCGGGCGGACTTCTCGCGGCCGGCCTTTGCAAAACTCAAGGAGATTGCCAAGCGGGCGGCGTTCTTGGCTTCATTTGTTTTCAATTTCTGCACCAAGGCGAACGCTTCACGGAAATTCCCATTTGCTGCTTGAGCCGAAACAATCGACCGCAGGACCCGTGATTGGTCGTCTTCATCCTCTAGGCCCTCACAAACCTTCTGTGCAATTTCAAAGTGGCCATTCTCGATGAGCGCCGAAGTGTAATTCAACGTCAACTCCCGCGCCATGTGCCCCCGGTAGGCTGCTGCTCTCCTGGCGAACTTCTTATAGTTGCGTGTCAGCGTGCCCTGCAGTTTGCGATGCAAAACTTCAAGCGAATAGCCTGTGTAGAATTGCTTGCCGCCAATGCCAAAAGCCTTCTCAGCCCACAAGGCGGCCGCTTCATGATCGCCTTCGTCGCTCAGCTTGCGGGCAATGTTCGCTAGCGCGATTGAGATCATGTCGATCGGCGAATTCTCCTCGGTGATCTCCGTCGCATGAACGAATTCCTCACAATCCTCATAACGTCCAACTTGGATGTACGAGTCCGCGATTTCAAGAGCATCGTAGAAGCTGAGCACCTTCGGTTTTCGAGCGCGGAATTGCTCTAGGGCTTGTTCGTCTCCCGCACGGAATCGGGCAAGCAGCAGAGCATCATGAAACGCCTCGGGTAGATTCTTGGATTCCTCTGCAATTGCTTCAATGGATGCCAGTTTGCCTAGACGATCAGCACACTGCACCGCCAGCGTCCATCCGCTGATTGCCTTTGGATCGCTTTTTAGCCGAGTAAGGCAATCGTCTAGCAGTCCATCAGCCAGAGACTTGTCGCCTAGTGCTAACGCCGCGTCTGCAGCCCGCGTGAGAACGCTAGATTGATAGTAAATCGAAACGCCATCGCCGCTCGCATGCTTGAGGCGATCGGCCAATAGTCTCAACGTTTTGTTCGTCGTCTCGCTTGTTGCCTCCGCTGCCGACGACTGGGCCCAAGCTGGCTTAACCGAACCGGGACAGAACAACAAAGCTTGCAGTAGCAGGATCGGAACAAGGATTGCCATTCGTCGCTGCATCGATATTCTCCCAACGGGTGTTTTAGCGAGCAATTGCGTTATCGCCACTGTGCGTGGACTTCATCGTTGGCGAGACGACCTCAATGGTGATCGGCCGCGACGTCGCGCTACCCTTCGCGGCCGTGCGAAGGTGAAACTGCGTAACTGTACCAGGGCGGAGCTTAGGGGCAGCCGTGATGAAGAACTCTCGTTCATCGTATTGCGCAGGAATCAACAATCCGTTGAGGCCAATGTTGTCGACATAGGCACCGTGAGGCAAATTTCGACCAGAATCTTCCTTACCGAAGCTGACCTCGGATTTGTCACCACGGCGGTCAAGAATGATCTTAGCTGAAATGGTCTCTCCAGGGGCTATTTGCATTCGCTCGACAGGTTCACCCGCCAGCGAAACGACACGGAACTGCAGCTCGTTCGCTTCGCTGAGCGTCAGGTTCAGCGGAGGCAGCTCTTTACGAATGGTGCGGTTGGGTAATTCCGCAGTCGCAGTCAGTTGAATTTTTGTTGTTCGATATGTTGCGGACGGAGGCTTCGATTTTGCTTCGTCCTCTGCGTCCTTCTCATCCGCTGAATCGGGAACAAGCATCGTTTGTATAGCACCAGGTGTTGCATAGATAGTGCCGCGGGCCGTTGTTTGATTCTCTTCGATGATCAACGGATTCGTTGCGACGAAACCATCCGGCACCCCTTCAAGTTCGATACGGATTGGGCCACTCAAGCCGTCTTTGCGTGTGGCGGTGACAGCCCACTCTCGGCCACTGCCCACTGGCATGCTCAGTTTGTCTCCTTGCACTTTCAATTCGAAATCAGGTTTTGCGGCTCGCACGTCGATCGAATAAGAATAGTCATCACCGCCAAAGCCACGCGCATCACGGACTCGCAACTGGTACCTTCCGGTGCTGGGGGCAGTAAAGGTGAGACGTGAGTTTTTCCCAATCCGCCGAAGTGGATCATCATCGTTTTCAAAGTAAATTGGAAATACGGGCAAGCCGTTTGGCAGAGGGACTTCACCGCGGCGTAGTTCTCGAACGATGTATGCCGGTTCGCCTAGCGCGTGCGAGATTGGCGTTGTGTCGAAAAATGTATTTCGAGCACCAGCACCTGGATAAACCTTGAAGCCCGAATCTGGGCCTCGCGGATATAGCCATAGCCGCGTGACTTCACCGCTTGAGTAGAGGTACTCATCCAGCTCCATGTCTTCCCACCGATGCAACCGAAAGTCGTCCGAAGTGCTACTATCTTTTCCGCGAAACGTAAAATACGACTCACGAATAGCTTGCAAACGCGTTCGCAGGACACTGTTGCCATCTTCGTCCAGGATTTCAAGCCAGCTATCGAGTGGTGAACCGTCGGGGGCATCTGATTGAAAAATCCAAGTCTCTCCCTCGGCAGCTTCAAACTCAAAAAGGTCCTCATCCGCAGCCTGCTGGCTATCCCGTGATTCGATCACGCCAGAGATTACCGCGGGAAGTTCGATCAAGGAGCCATCTGGCACGATTTGCTCTTCATACGCACGTGCTACTTGCTGACCAGCGGCTTGATTGATCGATGTGTCGTTAGCTGCGCTTGATTGCTCCGCTGCGGTGGCATGAAGCCCTTGGCTGCCGATCGGCGGGGGGCGTTTGGCTAGCATGAAACGTTGGATGGCACCGGTCAATGAAACCGACAGCGCTTCGCCGCGCCGCGACACGTCAAGAGCGACCGGAGCGCCAGATAACTTCCGGGCTTTGCCGAGCGGCGAAAGGGAACTGAGATCCCACTGTTTTGCTTCGGCGTCATTCGCTGTTGTGACAACGGAATGCTCGGTAACGGCAAGGTTTTGGACAGCCGACTCGTGTGCGTAGACAGCGTGAACCATTGGGTTGATCGCAGGTTTGTCACGCGACAATATCTTCCACTTGCGAATTTGTCGGTCGGCACCACCAGCGAGAACATAATTGCCGTCGAGGCTAAATCGCACGCAGTACATTTCACCTTCAGGCTGGCCAAATGTATCCAAACGTCGAAACTCGGGAACGCTCCAAAGTTTGACGGTTTGATCGGCGCTGGCGGTTGCAAGTAACTTCCCGTCGCTGGAGAAATCGAGGTCGTAGATTGCTCCGTTGTGCCCGGTTAGTTCGGACAACAACTCACCCGACTGCGCATCGCGAATGAGAATGCTCTTGTCGTAGGAGCCGGTGGCCAGCAGTGTGCCATCTGGCGAAAGGGAAGCGCAGTAAACTGCATCGGAGTGCCCGGCGAAAGATCGGATCACGCGGCCGGCTGCAGGATCAATAATGGCAACGAGCCCACCAACGCCCGTCAATCCAGTTCCAACAACGACGAGGCCATTCTGAGCCATGCGCAACGAGTTGACTTTGCCGGGCAAGTCGGCCATTTCCCAGACGGCTTCGCCGGATTCCGTGTTGAGTAGTTTGATCGTCCGCAACGACCCCAGAAGTACTTTGCCATCCACCCAACATGCACTGCCGACATAGGTTGTCGCCGCAGGAGGAAGGTCCGGTACGTCGATTCGCATGGTGTCTTTTTCAGGAGCTTTTGCCCCCTTTGCGATCCATTTGCGGATAGCATCAATCTCAGCCTCAGTCGGCTGATCTTCTTCTTCGGGCGGCATCTTCGGTTCGAGCTCGCCCGTCATTAACTGAAGCAATTTGCTTTCGTCGGGTTTCCCAGGTTGCACAACGCTGCCGTCGATGGTTCCCTTCATCAGGGATGCGTAATCAGACAGCGAAAAATCTGCTTCCGCATCGTTCGCGTTGTGGCACCCAGCACAGTAGCGATTGAGAACCTTCAAGGCCTCATCTGACTCGCCAGGAGCCGCAGCGGCTTGAGGAAACAACGGGAAGCCTAAGACCAAGTGGCAGGCAAACAGAATTGCAAATTGGCCATTGGAAAGTCGATTTTGCGTAGTCATGCGTAACGGATTCATTTGTAAGAAGGCAAATGGCTTTGCAAAACGAGCCGACAAGCTCCAAGCGGCTTGTGGCAGACCTCTACTTTAGCAGGTGTGGTTCCGGACTGCATCAAAACTGACTGTCAGCCCGGACCGGGCAGCGCGCTGAAAGGAGCTCCGGCTACCCGTTGATGATGTCACCGATATCGATCAGATGCACCTGTCTCCCGGCTCCCGTGTGCGGCGAGTCGATGGCGACCGTACGACCATCGTTGCTGCAACGCGGATGCGTGTCACAGCGCCATTCGCCTGTGTACTTCGGTGGCGATCGAAAACCGCCCAATTCTACGCGTCGATTGGACGGAACGTGATACAAGTAAGGTTTCTGCTCTCGAGTCTTCTTGTCAGGATAGGTGTCATTCAGAATCCATTGCCCGTCGGTGCCTGGTACGTAGGTGTTGTGGCCATTGCGTGTCATGACACCAGCCCCAACAACATCGACCTTGCGAGTCATGTCTTTGAACAAGTAGAACGCATCAGGCTTTCCCTCGGGACGCGTCCAGGCGCAAACGTGTTGAGGATCGCGCCAGATAAAGTGGGATGTGTAGCCGGACGGATCAAGGACGTAGCGGTCACCGCCATCAACACTGGCAGTGAACATGCGGGTTGTAAAACGCCCTGTCGGTTCTGCATCCGGCCCATCGCTTGTACTCTCTCGCCACCGATGCAAAACGATGAAACGTTTTGAGTCCGGGCTGACAAGCAGGTGGTTGAAATAATTCCACTTGGTTTCAAGCGTGTTGGCCTGGTAGGGAATCGCAGCAGCATCGGCCAGCGAGAAAATCAACTTAGACTCACCCGTTTCCATGTCCATTCGCCACACGCCAGAGTCTTCTGGAGCACGATTGCGGTAGGAGCCGTCTTGCAGTCCGACGTATCCGTAGCCTGGCCGCATGCGTTGAATACGGGCAAAGTCTGCGGTGATTGCAAATTTCCCATCAGGGCTGAGCGCGTAGATTGGACGAGGAAGCGTTCGCACCTTGCGATTGCCGACATTCATGACTCGGCAAACATACTGATCGCCTTCGCGGTCGTTCCAGACGACTTCCGTGCTGGAACCTGGACGCCATTGCAACATGCAACCTTGTTGCCACCCCCACGCAGACGAACTTCCCAGGGAAATCCACGTGTTATTCTCTTGAGTGTCGACCATCCCGACGGTTATTGAATCAGATGCCCGAGGTGTACGATGCTCGAAATCTACTTGGCCAGACAGAACAAACCGATTGGTCGGATCAAACTCAAGCTTGTCGTAGTAGCCAAACCAATGAAACTTGGGGCCTTGAGTAATTGTCCGCACGCTGGACAGCGCAGCGTCGCTGAGAAACGCTCCTCCAGCAGGCTGCTTGCCCGCAAACGCCCCGGAAGCAGCATGGAGTCCAGTCCCAGCGGCGACACCAAGACTGACTTGCTGAATCGCTCGCCGTCGAGACTTCAAGAACGACTGCTTTGAATCCATTATATGTTTCCTCATCTGCGACTATTCCCAAGACTCACGAACGCGTCGTTTATAGTTCGCGGATACGAATATCTTTCATTTCGATCTTCAACGGCGGTCCTGCGTGCAATTGCCAAGCCAAGATGCCGGACGCTTTGAAGTTCTCTTGATCCTCATCAATGCCGATCGACATCACGTTGCCATTGATGATGTGAATGAACACATTGCTGCGTGCGATGATTTGGTACGAGTTCCACGCGCCGTGACGAATCACATTGCCAAGTTGATCTGCTTCGCCGACCGTTGCAATTTTTTCGACATCTGGTTTTTTAGCTGGGTTCTCCTTTCCAGTCCGAACGATAACGACATCTCCACGTTGCCCCATGAACATCCGCCCATTCTCTTCGAAGAACATGCCTGAGTATTTATCTTTGCCATCATGGATTTCGTCTTCGAAATCGGCTTGCAGCCCTTTGACGAAATGGGGCCCGATGAGCTCGCTGCGGTATTGGATTCCGGAGTTACCGCCTTCGACCTTGAAGGAGAAACGCAAGTCGAAATCCCCAAACTCCTTGCCTTCGTAAACCAAGAAGGTGTTCTTTTTTGTAGGATTGTCTTTGCTGGTTTGTCCGACGATCGCGCCCTTTTCAACGCTCCAAAACCGCTCATCACCACTCCATCCCGTGAGCGTCTTTCCGTCAAACAGACTGTCGAATCCAGGGTAAGCATCCTGGGCTCGTGAGGCATAAGAGAAAACAACGGTCAGCAAAATGGCTGCCGTAGTGCTAAGGATCGTCTTGAGCATAGCGGTCTCCGCAAAAGAAAGTCGTGTTGCGTGCTGTTCTCGGCAAGCGAGTCACTGATTAAAGTTTGGGGAGGTGATGATACCAGTTTTTCCGCCAGTTTGCCGCAGAGTCGCTCCAATTGAGCCCGGCTCCTAGTTCGGCGAACGCTACTTTAACTCATTGAAGAATCTTCCGACGATGCTCCTCAAGCGAACGGTCTTATTGTTGCCCGGCTATGAACTCGATGGGTTCCCTCGAACTGCGCCGGACGATCAAGCCGATGACTTGCTGTCAGGTTGGATCGCGCAGTGGCACCCGCGCCTTCTGGCCGCCGCTAGTGGCCTGCCCGAATGGGAGCAAGTGGAACATGTGAACGACAATATCGAGGGCACGCTGTATGTTTTGCCCAGTGTTTGCGACCACAGCAAACCGGACGATCTCGAATCAAAAATTGAGGACGCAGGTGGAAAGATCATCCGAGCCAAGGCTCCATGGACGTCGCTGCGGTCTACGCTGATAAGCGCTGCAAGATTGGGCGAAGGTGAGCCGCAGGACTCTGGCCAGTCCCAAATTGACGAAGCGTTGTTAGAGCGGTTTGCTGCGCTTGGTTACATCTATCTGCAAATCCAGTTGATGACACGTCAACTGCGTTATTCCACCATGCTGGACGTTCCAAGTTTAGAGCAACAGGTTTTGAAAGCTGCCGATGCGGCCATAGCGGGCGACACCGATGAGACGCTCAAGTGGTTGCAAGCAGGCTTTGATTCGATCGGCCAAGAACGCGATCACTACTACTCACTCGATGTGCACCTAGTTGATCTAACCCTGCTCGCCGAAACAACCCTGAAGAAGAGCCTGGACCGGCAATTGGCCACTGCCGCCGCAGCCCCCACTGCGATGCTGGCCAGCGCAAGCATGATAAGAAAAATGAAGGAAGAATCTCCTGAGCGATTTGCCGAGTTCAAACGACTGCTCGACAATGGTCAAATTGCGATCGCAGGAGGTCTGGACACCGAACGCCCCCACACCTTGCTCACTCGTGAAGAAATTGTCGCCGACTTTACCAGTGCGCGGGAAGCCTACTACGAACTTGGCATCACGCCGCCGAACGTCTTTGCTCGCATGAGTTATGGACAACTCAGTAACGCTCCGTCACTGCTAAAGCGGCTGGGATTTGACGGCACGCTGCTCCTGAGTTTTGGGGACGGCGAGTATCCGTCGAGTAGCCAAGCAAAGATGACCTGGGAGGGCAACGACGGTGTTTCCATAGCCGCGCTCTCGGGCGAAGTATTTGACGCCAGCAGCCCATCCAGCTTTCTAGCCCTTGGTTGGGAAGTCGGCGATGCGTTGGACCATCAGCATGTGCCAACCGTCATTTTCGCGCACTGGCCAGGGCAGTCTTGCCTTTACAAGCGGTTGGTCGAAATTGCAGCCGAGGCAACGCCGGCGCTGGGACGTTGGAAACTGCTATCGAACTATTTCTCAGAAACAGACGATCCGTATCACCAAGAGCGTCTGGATGAAGCATCGTTCCGATACAACTGGCTCGGTGAAAGCGAGTCGCCTTGCAGCCTATTGGCTCGCGTGGACACGTTTCATCAAATCGCTGTCCGCATGCGATCGCTGCGGACCCTGGAGGCGATGTACTGGCTGGTCAAGAACAAGCCTTCGCCGCTTCCGAAGACTACGGCAACTGAAGACCCTGAAAACGGCAGTGATGGCAGTGGCCATAACGGGAGCGAATCGGCAGACTATCGAGCTGCCGCAGATACCGACTGGGCTGCACAGCTCGTCCAACTCCGCCAGGCTTGGCAGCAGTACGAGTCCACGGCTTCCACCGAACAGTTCATAACACTCAAGACAGCATTGAAGGAGCGAGTCGAAGCTGTCACAACTGAATTCGCGAAGCTGATTTCAGGCAGCGATGCCAGCGGCGAGCCGAATTCGATCGTCGTTTTCAACGTCAGCTCAAGTCCAGTTCGAGAATCAGTAACGACTGCAGCGAATCAAATGATTGACGAATGTCCGGCTCGGTTTGCTGAAGGACGCGCCGGCGAGGAACGCGTGGCGCGCACCGACGTTCCATCTCTCGGCTTCGTTCGGCTACCGCTGGTCCCAGCTTCAGGGGCCGCTACTGGCAAGCCACTCGCCGAGGTGGGAGGCTTGCTGAGAAACGAGTTCTTGCAGGCTGAGATTGATACCGGCAAGGGACACCTACGATCGCTCCACTTTCCCGGCAGGCGCGGCAATCGGCTGAGCCTCCAGATTGCGAGACGAACCGTCGATGATCAGGGGGAAATGCACTACACCCAAATGGATGCGAGCAACGTCAGGATGCTGACGAGTTCTAACGTCCAGGGGTTGGTTCGTTCGACGGGTAAGTTCACTGACGGACGGGACGCGTGCGGCAAATTCGAAATCGACTACTCAGTTGACGCAGGTGGTCGGCTGTTAAACGTCTATGTCAAACTGGATGATTTGCAGTTTGACGAATCGGAGACAAACCCGTGGGTCAGTGCTTACGTCATACGAATCGCGTGGGCCAACGAGGCTGCCATTCTAAGAACGCACTCTGCGGAAGGGCGACGCAGTTGGGCGGGTGCTAAAGCCATTGCACCATTGTTGATCGACATCGATGAAACCGAATACCACACGCACTACTTGACGGGTGGTCTCGCATTTCATCGCAAGACGGGCCCCAGATTCATGGAAACGATCTTGGCCGCAAAGGGGCAACAGAGTGTCCGGCAGCGGATCGCAATCGGAGTCGATCTGCCGAATCCAACACAAGCTGCAACCCGAGTACTCGACCAATGCTACTGGGCGGCAGTACATGCCCCCAAGGAGCAGTTTTCCAGCGGTTGGTTCTTTAGCTCTGATTTGCCTGGAGTCGAGATACACGTGGAAGCACCGCTCGTTGACCAAGCAGGGAAAAACGTAGGCGTGCGTCTGAGCGCGACCGAACTGAACGGAAAGTCAACAACCGCCTGTCTGCGTTCGATGCACGACGTCGCCAGGGCCTTGCGAGTGGACTACCTTGGACAGCAATCAAGCGAACTGAGCGTTGACGGGGATCAAGTTAGTCTGCCATTGCGTGCAAATGAACATACTTGGCTCGACCTTCTGTGGGCTTGATTGCGCAGTGGCGGAAGTTGGTCACGCCTGGCCACAAAGCCCAATTTTGCCACGGAAAACAGGTCTTGAGGGCGGCCAAAGGGGCCGAATCGCCATTGATGGCAAAGACAAGTGACTCTTGCGGCTTTCCGCAGGCGAGATGTTTTTGGATCTTTTCGTCGACGCGTCTAAATCCTCTAGCGATCGGTGGTCGATTCTTGCTAAATGGGATGTGTGCTGGCCCTTCTAAGATGGCGACTATTCGTCAATCTTTCACGAGAAACGCAGCAAGAATTGGGCTTTCACAGCCCAGTCAGCGCACTACACAACCGAGCCCTTCGGGGCATTGAACTGTTCTCTACGAGACAGTTTTGCTGCGGACAAATTCTCAACTTTTCTACCCACCCGGATGACTGAAGCGGTGCACACATCTGTTCTCAATGAATTGCCGTATGGTCACGCACCTCTGGTGCGCGATTTACCCATTGAAATACAGCAGTTTCGCACGATTCGGTAACCCGAGAGTCTACGAAAAGTCATCTTGCCCGCGGCGCCAGTCCTAGCATTGGAGGCCAAGGGAAAATGACCAAAGTGACTTCGACAAAATCCATCCATTGGGCACTAACGCCGCCGATTCTGCTTCTGCTTGCGGCCCAAACTGCACAGGCCAGCAACCCCATTTCTCGGAACGAAACCGAGCTTTCTGTCGACCTGATCGAACTCAATCACCACTATGACAAATGTGGAAAAAAGAGTTACGATCAAGTGATCTTCTACGAATGGAGTGCCCAGTATCGACGTTTTCACGTCATCGCTTGGTGCTTGATCGAAGAGGATGATCCGCGGCTTCCAGTTCGCATGCCGGGCAGCGACCACTACGTTGTCCGGTGGCCCCAGCGCGAATGTGGTAGCACTCGGAAAGTCACGTCGCCTTTGTTTCGAGAAACGTGGAGTAAGGTAGATCCAGAGCGGGAGAACAAAAAGCTCCTTGATGAAAAATACCGGCTAAGCTTAAACAGCATTGCTCCAAAAAACAGTTCGCTGGGGAGTGGTGGCCAGTTAGCTCTTCGGTAGGGACAACTCCTTGCTTTGGGTGAATTCACCCCACCAACTTGACTAGAAATGAGGGAAAGGTGTGGCTATAACGTTACTTGATCAGAGTGGAATGCCCCTCCGGCTTTGCATCGCCCAGCAAGTTCATCAGAAGTGGTCGATCGACCGTCCACGCAATTCATCCGCTCAGGGTTTGAAACTATGTCCGAACCGATCGTGTTTATCATCGACGACGATGAGCAAACCAGAGTTGTCTTGACCGAATTAGTTGAATCGATGCAACTGCCTGCAAAGGCATTTGCGAGTGCTGAAGAGTTCCTAGCAGCCTATACGGGCCAGCGGCCGGCTTGCATCGTGTCCGACCAACAGATGCCTGGCATGACCGGCATTGACTTGATCGATTGGCTCCGCGAACGCAACCTGACGATTCCTGTTGTCATGGTGACCGCTTTCCCCGATACCCAATCAACCGTGCGGGCGGTACGCAGCGGAGCGATCAATTACATCGAGAAACCCTTCCGAACGGAAGAACTGTGGAACGGCATTCTCGAGGGGATTCGCCTGGACCAATCCCACTGCATTCGCGATGCGGAACGCATTGAAGCGAAGCGAAAGGTGGAATCGCTTGCTGAATCGGAAGCCCAGGTTGCCGAGCTACTGCTAGACGGGCATCCAAACAAGGTTGTCGCCAGTCGCTTGGATGTTAGCCTGCGAACTGTGGAAGCACGTCGAGCGAGCATTTTCAAAAAGTTTGATGTCAGCTCGATCGCCGGGATGGTGCAGACTTGGTTGTCTGCCCAAACCGATGACGACCTAACACGCACCGGCACAGGAGCATCATAGCCAGCGGGTTTGTTTTCCTACGCAGCAACCTATGCGTAGGACATTCGGCAGGATGTTCACAGGCGCTCCGGGTTGATCACTGCTGTCTTGGGGACGCGTGCGACTGCTTTTGAGGCGATCACTTGCTTCAAGTGCTCGATGACAGCTCGAGTTGCAGCGTCCGGAACAAGTGCGAGGTTCCGAAACTCGCCAGGATCGGACTGGTAGTCGTAGAGCTCTTCGCCCGCGTCTCCGCCATCCCACTGCGTGTAGCGGTATCGCTGATCCCGAACGCTGCGACCCATCACTTGGCTTGCCAGGCGTGAATCTGCCGGACGCACGACCTGAGTCACCGCGACGGACTTCCACTGCCGATCTGGATCCGAGAGCAGCGGCACCAAACTCTTCCCGTCCAGCTTCTCCGGTGCGGCGATTCCAGCCAGCTCGCATAGCGTTGGATAGACGTCCACGAATTCCACGACGCGTTTACAAGCACCTGAGCGTTTCTGGTCAAATTGTGCAGGCGGTCGAACGATCAGCGGCGCGCGAGCAGAGTTTTCAAATAGAGTGCGTTTCTGCCAAACTCCCCCGTGTTCGCCCAAGTGATAACCGTGATCACTCCAAAGGACAACGATCGTGTTGTCGGCTTGACCGGATTCATCCAGAGCATCTAGCAGGCGGCCAACTTGTTCATCGATCATCGAAACACAAGCATAATAGGCTTGCGTTGCCTTCAGCAGGGTAGCTTCATCCAAAGCGTAGTTGGGCACAGGACAATTATGGGCAAAGGCCGCGAGAGGAATGTCGCTGCGGTCGTCCTCCGGTGCAAACGGGAGCCTTAGAATTGAAGTTGGGTAGAGATCAAAGAAACGTTTGGGAGCCACGTAGGGAGTGTGTGGGCGGAAGAATCCAACTGCCAGAAAAATGGGCTGCGACCTCGATTGCCGCAGCAGGTCGATGGCAGCCGTCGCGATCATCCCATCGGTTTGCTCCTCAGCCTCGCCGTCTGCCGCTAACCAACTGAGCGCTGCGCTGATCTTCCGATGGGGCTCCGCGTTCGTCACCAGGGCCTCGTCGGTCTTGTCGCGTCCCTTCGGATTGATGGTCGCATTCCAACTTGGCGGATCATCAAATCCGTCGGTGCCAATGGAAGCCGGGACGTTGTAGTGGTAGATCTTGCCAACCCGCGCGGCAAAGTAGCCCGCTTGCTGAAACGCTTGGGGGAGCGTGGTGACATCAGGGACATCATCGCGAAAGTGGCGGTCGAGATCGTAAACACCGATTCGATCGGGGCGAAGGCCCGTCATGAGACTTGCTCGGGTTGGATTGCACAGAGGCAACTGATTGTAGGCCCGCGTGAAACACACGCCCTCCGCAGCCAGGCGATCGATGTTTGGCGTCTGCGCAACAAGGTCACCATAGCAGCCGAGCGTGCAGGCCAAGTCATCGACGGCAATGAAAAGAACGTTGGGACTCGATTGCTCCTCAGCCTGTGCGTTCATACTGTTGGCAGCGAACAGCCACCCAAGCAGCGACATTGCGAGCAGGCCGGGCGGGAATGGAAACGCGGCCTGGTAGGAGCGAGACGTGGGATTCATGGTGAGATCTCCGGTGGCTTGGCAGTCGGCACGGCGAGTCGCTTCGAGCCATCACAATTGGCATTACTGTCACAGAGTGCCGGCGAGGCGGAGCGTCTGGATATTCTACGCGATCCAAGTCGGCCTAGGTTGAAACGAGGAGCTATGGTTTCGCGGCAGATCTTGCGCTGTCAGAAGACTTTGGCTGTTCGGAACGTTTTACCAGAGTGGTATTGGCTAAGAAGTACCGAAGCTGTGGCCTCGATTCCCGAAGGCAGCGGCGGAAGACCAAAGCTGCTCTTAAGACGACACGAAAGGAGAAATGATGCTCGCTCGCAACTCAATCATAATTTTGCTGTTCATTGCTTTCGCAGCGTTTTCGCCCAAGACGGCGTCGGCTGGACAAGAACCGGGCTGGACGACCCGAGTGGTCAAGGTGGGAGACGACCGCCGATCAAGCGATGCAACGCCCATCCTGAAGCGACCTTATCGCCCACTGCATTTTTATGGCAACACGGTTCGTCGAAATCACTACCGCGGAAATCCTCTGCCTACGCCACGCGACTTGGCGAACACTGTCCGCCAAGTCTTCCGGTTCCGGTCCGTGTAATAGACTCGGATTCGACCTCCGCCTAGGGAATCAGAGCCGCTGCACCCGTCACGACTCCTGCCTGAACAGCAGCACCGCGTAGGCTCCACGGAAACGGCTGAATCATGTACGGAGCACAGTTGCCGGTCCGAATGTAACCCAGTGGGTACTGGCATTCGTTGGGTGGATGAATTCCCATCTTGTAGGGCAACAACGCAACATCCGTAACGAACTTGGCTGAGCTGATAAGCGGCTGGAGCACCGGACCAGCGGTGTGACCATATCGTTCAAGCTGCGGCTGATTGAAGTACTCTGGCTTGTGACAGGCACCACTGGCGGTCCACTGAACTTGCGTAGGGATAAACTCCCGGCTGGCGTACTGTTCGTAACCCGTACCACAGCGTCCTGGTATGTTCCACGATTCGCCAACGTACTGAATGTCGGCGTCGCTCAAGTCGATGTAAGGTATCGTTCGAACAATACCGTCGTATTCGATGTGAACCATGTTGTCGCGAAGGTCGACGAAGCGGCCGGTACCGATGTGCTTGCCTTTGTAGTCCGTCCATTCACGCACGTTCGACTGTGACGCGAGTTCTTGCCGGGCCTGCTCGGCGTCGCCAAAGTCCAATGCGGCTCCTCGACCGTATCTTGGTGACGGATTCAACTTCACAACGGACAATGGTCTCGAATGGACTTGCTCGCGAAGCTCTTTACATGTTTTCGAATTACGATCCTTTTCAGGTAGCCGTTGCAGACCTGAGCCATCTTGGGGCGGCATCGCCTGATTGGCTTCGGGTTCAGAAAAGCCGTCGAGACTTAGTCCACCAGGGGCTGGAGCTGCCTCGGGCATTTCCATCGGATCATCCGCCGACAGCGGATTGTTTGGAATTGGGCTCGTTGGCATTGGGTTGACCGGCATCGGATTGATCGGCATCGGATTGAT
>CAYPLE010000003.1:15445-46883 GCA_964411445.1 uncultured Pirellulaceae bacterium | reverse complement strand
ATTGATTGGAGCAGGGCTGCCACCCGGAATCGCTTCAGCGCCAGGGAATGGGTTCGAGGGAAGCGGGTTTGCTGGCACAGGCTCTTGGCCGAAACGGGCGCCACCCGGCGAAATACCTCCTGGCGCAACGCCAGCGGGCGCATCGCCGAAGACATCACCGAGATTCTCCTGGTACGAGGCCGCCGTTACTTGCCCCGATCGGTAGGATGATTGCACCGCATTGGATCGCAGTGGATTTCCACCCGACTCCATGAAGGCGCTTTGCCGAACCGGTGTTCGCTGTTGCCCCTCGAAGGCAGCGGTAGCTGACGCCGGCTGTACGCTTGATTGTTGCCGCGGTGCAGCGCTTGAGCGTTTCCATTTCAGCACAACACCACCGCCGAGGGACGCAGTGTCTTCGGCAGTTGCATTGCTGCCCGCACCGAGCCGCCGAGCTGGCTGCGATGCAGGAATGCGTTCCGGCGCCGAGCTAGTGCGAGTCGGCGACCATTGAGGAGTCTGTGCTGTGGCTTGGCAATCGAAATTCGCCACCAAAGCCATCATGGTGGCGGGTAGGGCAGCGGTGCGAAGGAGTTTTGAGCGAAGCAAGCCCCGAAACCAAGCTCGGCCAGAACGCTCGGGTGAATCAGCTCGATTCGCCTTGGGCGTTGTAGTCAGGGCTGTAATTGGGTGCTTCCTGCGTAATTGCAATGTCATGTGGATGGTTCTCTCTGACAGTTGCCGCTGAAATCTTTATGAACCTCGCATCCTTACGAAGTTCATCGATGTTCCTAGTGCCGCAGTATCCCATTCCAGCTCTCAGCCCGCCGACCAATTGGTAGACGTAATCGGCTAATGCGCCTTTGAAAGGAACTCGACCTTCAACACCTTCGGGTACCAGCTTCAACAAGTTGTCTTCACCGGATTGTCGATATCGTTCACTTGAGCCCTTGACCATTGCACCGAGGGACCCCATACCACGATAGACTTTGAAAGATCTACCTTGATAAAGGATGGTGCGTCCTGGGCTCTCGGCCAATCCCGCGAACAAACCGCCGATCATTACGGCGTTTGCCCCAGCGGCAATGGCTTTGGTTATGTCCCCACTGAATCGGATACCGCCATCGGCAATCACTGGTACTCCCGCAGGTGCAGCCGCTTGCGTCGCATTGTAAATTGCTGTGATCTGCGGAACGCCAACACCGGAGATTACGCGAGTGGTGCAAATCGATCCAGGACCGATTCCAACCTTCACCGCGTCAACACCAGCGTCGACCAAATCCTTGCAGCCCTCACGCGTTGCCACGTTGCCAGCAATTACATCAATGCTCCAACGTCGTTTCAGTTCCCGGACGGTTTCAATCACGTTGGATGAATGTCCGTGAGCTGAGTCGACGACAAGCAGGTCAACTCCTTGGGCAATCAATTGCTCCGCGCGTTCGTAATCGAACACACCGATTGCAGCCCCGACTCGTAGCCGACCACCTGCATCTTTGCAGGCATTCGGATACCGCTTCATCATGTCAATGTCTTTGATCGTGATGAGGCCTGTCAGTTTGTATTGATCGTCAACCAGTAAAAGCTTCTCCACCTTTTTATCCGTTAAAATCTTCTCAGCTTCCTCAAGCGTTACAGTCCCCGTTGCGGTGACCAGATTTTCCCGGGTCATGACATTTTTGATTGGAGTTTGGCTAACTTCCAAAAATCGGAGGTCGCGGCGCGTCAAAATGCCAGCTAAATTTCCGTTCTCCACGATTGGAATGCCGGATACGTTTTGCTGGTCCATGACTTCGCGAGCCCGACCGACATCTTCTTCGGGGCTGAGCGTCACGGGATCCACAATGATGCCATTGGCACTCCGCTTCACCTTCGTCACTTCCTCGACCTGGGCAGCGACGTCCATATTCTTGTGGATCACGCCTAGACCGCCAACTTTGGCTAGCGCAATGGCCATTTCACTTTCCGTGACCGTATCCATCGGACTGGATAGGAAGGGCGTTTTCAGCCGGATGCTTCGGGTGAGCTGCGTTGAAACGTCTACCTCTGCAGGCATGAAGTCGCTGTATCGCGGCTCCAACAAGACGTCGTCGAAGGTAATGCCCGAGTAAGCTAGCTTGTCATCCATTTGGGTTCCCCAACAGAACAGGGTTGCATGCGTCGGCTCGGCGAGCACGCAGTATTGCTGGCAATCAGGAGGCCAGCGTCTGAGTTTTTGGGGTGCCGCCATGAGCGAAGGGCGACATTATGGCTTGCTGGGCAAAGATCGACAATGATCGATCAACGGCTCAGTCGCCCGGAAGCCGCAGACCATCTCGCAGACCATCTCTACGAGTGGGCGGACAAAGCGGGTACGATGACCTTTCTTTCAGGGCGTTGCGTGCCGGGCGGGCTGAGTATTGAGCCGGAGCATTGAGCCGAAGATTCATGAATGCACAATTCCGATGAGCCAGCCAGATTCCAACGAGCACAACGAAACGAAGGGGCCGAAAGACCGCCTGCGAAACGGCTCCGGCAACGAACTGCCGAGCAAACAACCGGATAGTAATACCGGCCCGGAACGCGCAAGTATGCGGGCTGACGAGATAGCTGAAGTCACTCACCCGATCATGTTTTATGCCTCAGTGGTGTTCTTGGGGCTGCTTTCAATTCTGCTGGTACTGTGGATTTACGTACCTGTCGTCATTGAGCCCAGCGAATTGCCCCCGGCAACCGCGATCGGCGGAGAGATCGTCGATGGAGCGGCAATCGATGGAGAAAACGCGACCGGCGAAGAAGTCATCGATCTTTCGCTCATCCTGACGCCCGAGGAAATCGAGCTCGAGGAGCGGGCCTATCGGTGGGGGCTCGTCTGCCTGAGCCTAATGCTGGTCATGTGGCCAGGATTCATCGTCGAGCGATTTCTGGATCGATTTCTGCGACTTCGCGATGGTAGTCGGCCAAGCAGGCTGTGGTGGGTCAGTTGCGTTGCTCCTCCCCTACGGCTGTGTGCGCGTCGCGCAATTGCCAGCTCCGATGGCGTGGACGACGCGGGTGGGGAGATTTGGTTTCCACGAGCTGGCTGGTTGCAGGTGGACCGACGACTGCAACGCAATCTGGAAAAGGCCTTCAGCCTGCCCATGATTTTCATTGCCTTGCTGATTCTGCCTGTCCTGGGAGTCCAGTTGTACTTTGCAAGTGCGAAACACAACATCATTGACTATCCAACGATTCGATTCCTGCTGAATTTTGGCACGGGGCTGATCTGGTTCGCATTTACAATCGAGTTTATTGTCATGGTGAGCGTGGCGGACAAGAAGTTCGCTTACTGCAAGAAGCACTGGCTGGACCTTGTCATCATTCTCTTGCCATTGGTCTCGTTCCTGCGATCATTCAGCCTCCTGCGAGCAACGCGGCTCGCGAAACTAGGCAAGCTTCAGCAGCTTTCGCGTTTGGTCCGTGTCTACCGACTACGCGGCGTTGCGATGCGAGCGCTTCGAGCGTTGATGCTGCTAGAAGTATTGCACCGTCTGCTAAAGACCAAGCCAGAGAAGCGAATTGCAAAGCTGCAGGAGCAGTATCAGGAGAAGCAGCGCGAGCTTGAGCACCTTGCCGAGGAAATCCAGCGGCTCGAGGCCCTGGCAGCCAGTCAAGCGGATGCCACAAGCGACGAAGACTGAGTTCCGGCAAGAACTGGCAAGGACTGACTGGAAACCGCAGAGGGACTGGAAACGCGTCGGATTTTGGCGACAGACCGCCCTCGTCCCGCACCCGCTCTAATTGTCGTTTGCCTACAGTACCTGTACACTGCTGTAGGCCTCCTTCAGACGACTTCCGGTGGTGGCTCGCGGACAAAACTGGTCCGCAAATCTAGAATGTCTTGTTGAGCGATCGCTACGACAGGGCGGAGTCGAGCTGACTGGGCGAGAACGGCCCTGTGAGCGATCGGGGTCGGTTTACCCGGCATCTTCCAAGCTTGCCTAGGCGGACTTTTACGGAGCTACTGCATGACATCTGCGACTAAATCAGAAACAGAAACCGCTGGCATTCACCTCGATGGCCAACAAGTTGAGTTGCCCGTCGTGGTTGGCTCCGAGAATGAAAAAGCGATCGACATTTCCCAACTGCGTCGCCAAACCGGCTACATCACGCTGGACGAAGGCTACGTCAACACGGGCAGCACCACCAGCGCGATCACGTTCCTGGACGGCGAAAAGGGGGTGCTGCGATACCGCGGTTACCCAATCGAACAAATTGCTCAGCACTGCGACTTCGTCGAAGCTTCGTACTTGCTGATCTACGGCAAATTGCCGACCGAGAACGAACTTTCGGAGTTTCGCGAGTCGATCCGCCAACACACTATGATTCACGAGGACATGAAGTCGTTTTACAACGGCTTCCCAAAGGATGCCCACCCGATGGCCATTCTTTCCTCTGTGGTCGGTGCACTGTCGACGTTCTACCAGGATTCGCTCGACCCACATGACGATCGCCAAGTCGAAGTTTCCATTCACCGCCTGATGGCCAAGCTGCCAACCATCGCTGCCTACTCGTACAAGAAATCGACCGGGCAGCCGTTCATGTACCCGCAAAACCACCTCTCGTACTGCGAGAACTTTTTGCGGATGATGTTTGCGGTGCCAACGTCTGATTACGAAGTCGATCCAGTCTTCGTCGAGGCGCTCAACCTGCTCTTGATTTGTCATGCCGACCACGAGCAAAACTGCTCGACATCGACCGTTCGTATCGTCGGTTCGTCGAATGCCAACTTGTTCGCATCCATCTCTTCAGGCATTTGCGCCCTCTGGGGACCGCTGCATGGTGGTGCCAATGAAGCTTGCATCAAGATGTTGCAGCAGATTGCTGACGATGGTGGCAACGTCAAGAAGTACGTCGATATGGCGAAGGACAAAAAGGACAATTTCCGCCTCATGGGATTTGGCCACCGAGTTTATAAGAACTTCGATCCTCGCGCTACGATCATCAAACAGGCCTGTGACAAACTGCTAGCACGCCTGGGGCTCGACGATCCTCTCTTCCAAGTCGCTCAAGAACTGGCCGATGTAGCACTCAAAGACGAGTACTTCATCGAGCGGAAGCTCTATCCAAATGTAGACTTCTACTCCGGCATTATTTATCGCGCCATGGGGCTGCCAACACAGATGTTCACCGTTTTGTTCGCCATCGGCCGACTTCCTGGCTGGATTGCTCACTGGGCCGAAATGCACCAGTCACCAACCGCCCGAATCGGTCGGCCGCGGCAGATCTATACCGGTCCAACTGAACGCGACGTCATCCCCATGAGCGAGCGAACCTAGATCGCCAACATGAACTCAGAAAAGCCAGGGACCAGCCAACCCTGGCTTTTTTTATGCAATTGGCTCAGCCGCTGCATTTAATTGCCTGCCATTGGGCCGATTACGATTAGGCCGTAAACCCAATTTGCGATCAGCAAACCGACTAGCCAGGAGCCAATCCCTTTTCCTACTGGCTTGGGTAGCTGGTAGCCACGACTCAGAGCCAACAAACGATACGGGACTTGCACAAGGGTTGCGAAAAAGAGCAACCACCCGAGGCGGTGCATTTGCCAAGCAGCAGCCCATTGCAAGTCAGCTAAGTGGATGAAGCTACGTGTCAAACCGCACCCAGGGCAACTCACGCCCAAAACTTCCTTCGTGAAGCAAGTTCGTGCGAGCGGCACGGTTGACGACAGCATCGTATAGACTCGGTCACCATCCTCTCCGATTGTCAGTGTGAACGCTCCAACAATTGCAATTGCAGAAATTGCGAGCACTTCAACGTGTCGGCTTCGCTCAATGGCTGTAACACCAGTGTCTCCCGTTCCACCCTCGTTGCTCACTGATCTAGCCATGGGCGTCTCTACGGGGCGTTTAAAATCAAGAACTCGATGCCAACACGCACAAGGCCCCAGAGGACCATGAAGGCAATGGCGATTCCGACCATCTTACCACCGGAGGGTTTCCCCTGGATCAGCCGTATGATCCCAATAATGCAGGCAATCCCAGAACAAAGAACGCACAAGACCCAATCCGCTGCGGTTAAGTCGGCTGACCCCGCACTCGATTGCGGCAACTGTGGCGGTTCTTGTGATTGTGGAGCGTAGGGATTGGACGGGGAACCAGACATGACAGCAAACCTCGTATTCACGATGTAACGACTTGACTTTCGCTGATCATAGCAAAACTTGTTGGCGATTTCACTAGCCAGAGTTCTGCGTTTAACCTAAACAGACCGTTTCGTCCATAACGCCCGCACTTTGTCCGCCGAACTCCTCCCTAAAAGTTCTGTGTTTTGCTCGCTGCCCCGGCCTGCCAACACATGCTCGAGGAGATCTGATCGAAAGACGAATCGTTTCGAAATGGGCTCTACTCATCCTCCAGTAGGCCCGGGTACTTGGCTTCCAATTCGGAACGCCAGTAGGGGCGATTCGCAAGGACGCTCCTACGCTTCTTGGCGTAGCCCTTCTTTGTCATGCCAGCCATGATGGCTTCCTCTGGCATGATGGAACTATCGAAACCAGCCAAGTCAGATGGCTTTACACCAGTGTAGTAAAAGCCACCATTGGTGTACGGACTTGGTTTGTACTTGCCAACGATGCTGACATCCAAGTCAGGCGCAATCTGCTTTTCCATTCCAGCCGCCCACAGACAGGCGTTGACCAGGAAACGCCTGCCATCTTCACTCAGCAGGTCCTCTGACGCGCCAAAAGAAGTGTATACAACACGCGCATCCTTCTTGTCGCCGGACGGTGCAATGTAATGATCGCGCGTCCAGCCAGCACACACCTTGGGCAATTCGTCATTGATATCATCGCTGGGTCCAAACGTGTTGAGCACCTGGACTTCCAACAGAGGCGTCGCATCGGCTGGCGGGTGTGATTTGTATGCGCCCGAGTAGGCGTGGATCTGATTTACGCCCGAGAGAATCGGATGCGAGGCAAGGGTCTCGATGGGAGTGATGCGGCAGCCCATCACATGGTTTCGACCATAATGGCTCTGCCCAGCGGTCTTCTCCCACGTGTTGCCGAACACCTGTTCGCCGAGCCCGCCGTGGTAGTCATCGCCTTGATAATTGAAGTTCAGCTTGGCCCACTTACCTTGCTGGCCGTTGAAACAATGAGTCGATGTGCGAACGCCAACGATCGGACCGCCTCGCTCGAAATACTCGACGAGCAAATCCGCTTGATCATCCGGCAAGTTCATGAAGCGAGTAAAGAAGAAGACGAGATCCGCGTCGGCTAGTGCTTCCATGCCGGGCGTATTACGCACTCCGCCCCGGATCGTTCCATCACCATCAACCCCAAACACAACCGTACACCGAAAACCAAGATGCTTTGCCAGCAGCTTAGCCAACTGCGGGCAGGTCTGTTCCGATCGGTATTCGTGGTCGTTCGCAATCAGCACGACATGCTTGCCTTGCCCGATGCCCCGATCTCCCTCGTAAACCAATGGCGTAAACTCATCAGCCCAAGCGATGATGGGGCTAACCAAGAGTACGGAAAGAGCAAATAGAAGGCGGATTTTCATCGTGCGCGTGGTCCCAGTCGTGTTGCGTGTCTACCCAGATGAGACGCGAGTGTCTCCTGATGCTCACGATAGCACAACACGGGTCGTCATGCGATCATTCGCCAGGAGCGGATCATGAGAACGCGCACCTGCAACCGCAGCTCAACCGTAGTCGAGGCGTCCAGCCGCGTGAAAACAGCCGCATGAAAACAACCTCGCGGATCAGCGGCGGCGGGCGGAACAGCTAAGCAATAACCTCGTGAATCGGCTCGACATGCTCGACGCCGACCAGCTTCTGGTCCAATCCGCTGTAAAAATAGCTCAATCGATTCGGATCCAACCCAAGCTGGTTTAGGATCGTCGCGTGCAGGCGTTTGACGTGCATCGGCTTTTCTACGGCTGCCGCCCCAAGTTCATCGGTCGTGCCCACGGTGACGCCACCCTTAATACCGCCACCGGCCATCCACATCGTAAATCCGTATGAATTGTGATCTCGGCCACTGCCCTTGGCATACTCAGCAGTTGGTTGCCGCCCGAATTCACCGCCCCAAACGACCAAAGTGCTGTCCAGCAACCCCCGCCGTTTCAGATCTTTCAACAATGCAGCCACAGGCTTGTCTGTCGCTCCGGCATGCTTGTTGTGATTCAGCTCCAAATCGCCATGGGCGTCCCAGTTGTCATCATTGTGGGCCCCACCACTGTAGAGCTGAATACACCGAACACCGCGTTCCACCAACCTGCGAGCTATAATACACCGCCGGCCGAAGTCCTCCGTTTTGGGTTGGTCCGCACCGTATAGCGCTAGCGTTTCAGGGCTTTCATCGGACAAGTCGACTGCTTCAGGCGCGTGTTCTTGCATCTTGTAAGCCAGTTCGTAGCTCTGGATACGAGAAACGAGATCACTTTCCCCGTTGCGTTGATTGGCGTGCCGAGTATTGATTTGAGCAAGCGAATCGAGCATCGCACGTTGGACCTCACGGCTGGTTCCCGGCGGAGGCTGGAGGTCAAGTATCGGGCTCCCTGACGAACGAAGCACTGTTCCAGCGTAGGTTGCGGGCATGTAGCCACTAGACCAGTTCTTGGCACCGCTGATGGGTCCCCCCTTCGGGTCAAGCATGACCACGAATCCAGGCAGATTCTGATTCACCGTTCCCAAGCCATAGTTCACCCACGATCCAAGGGCAGGTGAGCCACTGAGAATCTTCCCCGAATTCATCATCAGCATTGCTGATCCGTGAATCGGAGAATCCGCCGTCATCGAACTCAGGAACGCAATGTCATCGACGCACTCGGCCACGTTGGGGAACAGGTCGCTAACCCATTTACCACATTCACCGTGCTGCTTGAACTTCCAACGCGGTTCGACAATCCTTCCTTGGTTGCGATGGCCGCCACGTCCGAACGTTTTTACGTCCACCGTTTTCCCATCCATGCCAACCATGCTTGGTTTGTAGTCAAACGTATCGATATGACTTGGTCCGCCATACATGAACAGGAAGATAATGCTCTTGGCTTTGGGGGCAAAATGGGGCTGCCTGACAGCCAACGGCCCGGAGGCAGTTTCTTGATCAGCCGCTTGCGCACGACTAAAGAAACCATCGTCTGATAAGAGACTGGTTAGTCCAACAGCGCCGAATCCAGCTCCCGTTTGCCAAAGGAACTCACGGCGAGTGCGACCACAGAATTGTTTAAGACGATCTTGGCTCATGGTTCGTTTCCAATCGACAGAAGCTCGGAAATTTGAGTTTGCTTGCGAGCTAATCTAGATAGAAGAATGCGTTTGTATTAAGTGCGACCAGGCACATAGCGCGTCGCGCCTCGCGATCACCGATGCCCTGCTTAGTTTTCAGTTTTTCTACCAAGCCCATAAGCTCCACAACATCCGAAGCATCAGCTTGTAGTGTTGCTCCGGTCAACTGAAGAGCGCGGAAGGCTTGCCTTTCGAGATCGTCCCCCACTTCGGCTTCTAACCGTTTCAGCAGGGCTTCAGCCTGCTGTTGCATCCAAGCACCATTCATCATCGTCAGTGCTTGGGCTGGCTGTGTCGTCAGGAATCGCGCCTCACAGCTAATATCCGTTTCGGGGAAATCAAAGGCCGTCAACAATGGCACCGGCAATGAACGCTTGACGTGAATGTAGACGCTGCGTTTGGACTGTTGAGCGTCGCTGGAGTTTCCCCACCCGCTCCCAGGACGCGACTGGCTCGCCAAAACCTCGGCTGACAGAGTTGGGTACATACTCGGGCCATACGATTCACGATTCAGTTGCCCCGTAATTGCCAGAACGCCATCACGTACCTGTTCGGCGGAAAGCCGTCGAATATTCTGACGCCAGAAAAGTTGATTGGACGGATCTGCAGCACCTGATTCGTCAACCCAGTCACTGCTCATGCGGTAGGTCGATGACAGCAAGATGGATCGGTGCAAGGACTTCATCGACCAATTCGACTCCATCAAGTCCGTCGCCAAATGGTCGAGCAAAAGCGGGTGGGTCGGCGGCGTGCCCATCAATCCGAAATTGTTTGGGGACGCCACAATTGCTCGTCCAAAATAGTGTCCCCAAATCCGATTCGCTATAACGCGACTGGTTAGCCAGTTGTCTTTTGAGGCAATCCAGTCAGCCAAAATGCGTCGCCGACCAGCGCTGGTCGCATCGCTTCCGGGCGTTGGTATCTCGGGCTGACCGCCTCCGATTAAGTTTGGGAAGACTGGTCGTACTTCGTCGCCCGGGTTGTGTGGGCTGCCTCGCAGGAGCACGTGAGTCGTTTCGGGCTGCGCGTCGACTTTCCCAAGTCCGAGGACGGTTTCACGCGGCGGCAACTGGGCAATTCTCTCTTTTATTTCCTCCCGTTCCGCAACCAGTGACTGGTATTCCAGCCAAACGTCTGACTCGACGAAACGCTCGAGTTTCTCTTTCAGGACTTTCTTCCGTTGAGGCCCTTCGGTGGCGCGTTGGTCGGGACCATCCATCTTCTTGATGGCCTCTTGTTCGATGGTGCGAGTTTGGCGATTGATCTCCTTGACGCGTGCGTCCGCCTGTTCGTGTTGCCGAGCAACATCAGGATCAATGTCCCGCTGGTTGAACGTCCGCTGATCGCCGCGAGTGCCATACGGAGTGACGTCCCGCATGAAGGCTACCATCGCGTAATAGTCCTTTTGCGTCAGTGGGTCAATCTTGTGGTCGTGACATCGAGCGCAGTTGAGCGTTAGACCCAAGAAGCCTTGTGACGTGGTTGTCACCAAGTCATCGTATTCGTCGAAACGGGCTTGCAACGGATCGGCTGGTTCGTCGTCCCAAATCCCAAGGCGGTAGTAGCCGGTCGCGGTGAGCGAATCTGGCGTTACGGACTCCAGTTCGTCGCCGGCCAGTTGCTCTCGGACAAATTGGTCATAGGGTTTATCACTGTTGAAACTGCGAATGACATAGTCGCGATACTTCCATGCGTTGGGTTTCGCGCTGTCGCGTTCGTAACTATTCGTTTCGGCGTACCGCACCACATCCAACCATGCTCGAGCCCAACGTTCTCCGAAGGCGGGGTCAGCCAACAAGCGATCAACAATAGCGACGTACTTCTGCTCTGACCAATCTTTCGTCAACAAGTCAATTTGCTCGGGAGTTGGTGGAATTCCGGTGCAATCAATGTACAAGCGGCGCACCAGATCTTCGGGAGATGCTTCACCAGCATGCGGCAGTTGCTTTGCTTCCAGTCGCGATAGTACGAAGGCGTCGATGGGCGACTTCAGCCAAGCATTTTCGTCAACCAAAGGAAGCTCTGGCTTCTCAATCGGCTTGAACGCCCAATGCTGTTCGAACTCGGCCCCTTCTTCAATCCACGCTCGCAAAGCGGCGACTTCATCTTCTGACAGTGGCTTGCCCTCGGGAGGCATGCGTTCGTATTCGTCATCACTGGTCACTCGCCGCAGCAACTCGCTGTCTTCGGGATGTCCAGGCACTATGGCTCGTTCCCCACTGTCGGCCTCGTTCAGCAGAGTTTCTCGTAAGTCGAAACGAATCGCGCCTTCTTGGGTATCCGGACCGTGGCACGAATAACAGCGACGCGCCAGGACAGTCTGGATGTCATTGGCAAAGTCGACTTCACCGGCGAATGCATACTGCGACAAACCCGAAGAAGCCACAATAGCCAATAGCAGAGCGATGCGTCGAATGCAGGCGTAGGTCTTGCTGATGTTCATAGGGAGACGATTCTTAGGGAGCAGATTGTCGCACTGTGTAGGCAGGGCCATGCAAGCTAATGCGAGGGTGCCTCGGGCAGTGTTCCGCTTTGAAATGAAGGCTTTTCAGCGAAAGTTCGGCAGGGTGATTAGGCAGGAACATTCTATCATGCGCCAGACGGGCATGTCAGGCAAGCTGGATCTGCGGTGGTCAAGGCAAGTCTCCGCAATCGATCACGCCCCCCAGCCGCGAATCACCTAATGCGTCTTAGGCATCAAGAAAAGGACGCCGCCCAACGCCTCAGAGAAACTCCGCGGACTCGCCAACTCACATCGGCGAAGAAGCGCGCCCCCGGGCGAGCAGCGTTCTTGCTAGGGGGTCAGTTGAGGTAGCCCCATCGATCCGCCAAAGCTGGTCACAAACGTAGCAGTGTCCATTCCGTAGGTGCGTTGGAGAGCGTCTTCAAAGGGGATGCCGTACTTCATGTCGGTGAATACCTGTTCGAATCCTTGCGAACTGGCTTTCACAAGGGAGCTAACCAACTGCTTGCAAATAACCTGACGCTCGAGCTGGATCGTGTCGGCGTCAAAAAGCCCCTCCAAAGAACGAATCTGGAAGAGGATCATTTTTGTCTGTTGAAGATCCATGCGAACGTTGCTGATACGCGGAAAGACCTGGTCTGCAACGAAGGACTGCATGCCTATCCTCAACCATGCAGGGACCGAGTGATCTGAATGCGCATGACTGACGTAGTGAGCAGTCAGCCCCCAGGTCGTCTCCCAGAGCAAATGCTGCGGCGATCGAGAGCCCTCTGCAGCGCAAATGAATCGATCTCGCATGTCAGCAAAAACAGCATGCCCCTGAAGCACGCCATTGTGATCCATGGATTCGGTCGCAAATTGAACCAAGTACTCACGATTGACGAAAGCAGCCACAATCGGCTTCCCCGGCCCAACGGTTCCCAAGCTCGCAACATCGAATCGTTCGTTCAACTTCTGAATGATCTTTTCTACAGCCTGCCGATACGAATCCACGGAAGATTCTGGCAAGTCGGTCAACAGAATGAAATTCTCGGACTCGATAACCGACAAATTTTTGCCGAGCGTTGCTGCGGCGTCCTTGGCAAAACGAAGTGACTGATTTGTGAAGGTTGTGTAGTTGTTCGGCTGCGTTTGCGGAGCAAGCTTGCCTCGCTGGCTGGCGAGCTGTTGGGTCGCAATCGACAACCGCAACTTTTGATTGACCAAGTAGAGCCCTCGATTGGGGACGAACACCATGAACTGATAGGGATTGCCGCCGATCACCAAGCTTTCAATATCCGCTGGCTTGACTCGTCGCTTTCGCCGCCCTTCGGAGATTTCAAGCAATTTGATTGCGGCACTTCCTCGGGCAGCCGGCGTGAAGCCACCCATCGTGCCGGTCAACGCGTCTTCCTTGCCCTTCAAATTAATGGTCACAGGCTTGCCACTGAGTTGCGCCCAGCCGCTTGGGTCGACAAGCCCAGAAAAATTGGGCTGCTGAGCAGTGGCAGTGGTGGCTACACCAAGCAAGATGGCAGAGAACAATAGCACCCTGTAACGCAACTGGCCAAGCTCAAACATTCCTACTATCCCAAAGAAACCGCTGAGACTCATAAACGCGCGTCAAACGACACGCCACAAGACCTACGTCCGCTGCACAGCAATTGTAACACACCGTTGACTCCGTGCGAAAACACGCGAAGCCAAAATCCACGCCAAGTCTACAGCGACTTTTCGGCGAGCGCTTGGTCAAGTGCTTCTACCAGGGCATTAAGGTCGTCCACGGTATGCCCCGTGCTGAGACTAATGCGAAGACGAGCAGTGCCTTCTGGGACAGTTGGTGGTCGAATCGCCGGCACGTACATCCCCTTGGCAAGCAGCGATTCAGACAGCCGGACTGCCCGTGCATCATTGCCAACGACGAAGGGCACGATGGGACACATCGCCGGATCGAGATTGCCCGCTCTTACTTGGTCCGGCATCGACGCAACGGATGCTTCAACGCAAGAGTAGCGATCGGTGAGCTCAGCCAGCTTGGCTCGCAGCGTGGCTGAGCTCCGGTGCAAAACCGAGCGCTGCTGATCCATCGAGATACATAGCTGGACCGCCCGAGCTGCAACCGCCGCCACCGCCGGAGGCTGAGCCGTACTGAAAAGATAGCTGCGACATCGATTCACCAAGTATTCAATGCAAGTCGGAGTGGCCGCTACAAATCCGCCTATGCAGCCGATGGCTTTACTGAGCGTCCCCAGCTTCACAACGTTGTCTGGCCAAACGGCGCCTGTGATGCCTGAGCATTCAAGAATCCCGCCGCCTCGCGCCCCAAAGACGCCCGACGCGTGTGCTTCGTCTACAATCAATGCAGCGTCGAACTCGTCTGCAAGCGAATGCAGCTTTCGAACGTCAGCGATATCCCCATCCATGCTGAAGACCGACTCTGTGAGAATCCCAACTTGACCGAAATCACCGCGGTGTCGCTTAAGAAACGCTTCAATCCACTGACAATCTAGGTGGGGATACACTTTCACCTCCGCTCGCGAGAGCCTACAGCCGTCGATCAGGCAAGCGTGGTTGAGTGAGTCGCTGAGCAGCAGGTCTCGGCTGCCGAAGAGACTGGCGACCACACCCAAGTTTCCAGCGTAGCCGCTTGAAAAGGTCAAGGCTGCCGGTGCGGCTGTCATTTCGCAAATCGACGCCTCCAGCTCGCGGTGTGCGGTAGAGTAGCCTCCGACAACAGGACTTGCCCCAGCTCCCCACTGGGCGGAACCACTGCACTGCCCTACGTTACCTGCGGCTCCGCGCTGCAATGTGTCGGGGGATTGGTTTTGGCCGAATACTTGCGTCGCTGTATTCAGCAAGTGGGGGTGCCGCGTTAGCCCCAAGTAATCGTTGGTTGAGAAATTGAGAGTCCCTGGAGGCACACCGCGCCGCCTCCGGTTCCGCCCCGATTGCTGGATCTGGGACAACTGCGTCGACCAATAATCATGCAGACTACCACTCACGTCTCAGGTCGTTCCGCTGGAGATTGCTGCTGCCGAAAGCACGGTCGGTTAAGAGGAGAGCTCGAGACGGTCAAATACGACACGCTCGAACACGAGGGGAGTGCCCATAGGCGGGCGATTGGAAAATTGAAGCCTATCCATCCGCCGGAGACTTCGCTGAGTTGCTTTGGTAGTCTTTCAGCCAAGCTTCGATTCTAGCTGTGCGCCGCTCGGGTGCATCAGCGGGTGAGGCAATGGTGCGAGTATCAATGCCGTATGCTGGCAGGATCCGAATCTGGGGGAAATATTCTGCTGGTTCCCCGCCCGTCAACTGGATCGCAGCCACTAAAGCAAGATCATTGACTTGGACGACATAACGCTTCCGTTCAATGGGCATAGGAGCACTCTCGAATCCAGGTGGCGCAGAGTACGAAACGTCAATGCCGTCGTCCGCTCCCTCCATGTCGTCCAGCAGCAAGCTGTAAATAACGGTGTCATCCTTCAAAAGTTTCACAACCGCAGCGACGTCGCTCTGCTCGCCGTACTTGCTGATGCACTGAAGCGCCAAGGCTCGAACTTGAACTTCGCTGTTTTCCTTCAAGTGACGTCGAGCGACTACGGCACCGGTCTTCAGCTCATGCTGCATCGCGATCTGCATCACTTGGCCAGCCAAGTCTTCGTGCGACTTGGGAATCCAGTGAGCTAGCAAACGCCGCAGACAGGTCGAGTAACCTTGCTGCCGAAGGTGCGATGCGAAAACATAGCGATGAACGTTGGTCTCAATTGTTTGATTCACAATCGGAGGTGCTTGCCCACTGGAAACGGAAGCAGCAACCAGCAGAGCAACGAAGTCGCCGAGCTCTGAAAGCGATCCCTTAAGCTGCTTTTCTTGGATTTGCTGCGCAGTCACCGAGGCAAGTGCGTCAACGGCCCGGCTCAGCACCGCTCGTTCATCCGGCTCCGCGCTATTGTAGACGTCAACCATTTGCAACAAACGTCTCTGGCAGCGGACTGAATCCACGAACAGAAGTTTACTAACGCGTGAATCGCCAACCAACTCACGGAATGACTGCCACGCGGGCAGCCCATAAGACAAACTTGGATCAGCTTCCAAGAGAAACTTGCTGGCTTTCACGTCAAAGCTTGCCGCCTGGATACTTTCCAGCACCTCGGCTGCTCGCAAACGCATTTCGGCACTGGCATCACCGGGGACCGCTTGAAGCGCGTTGACTGCGTCATCGCCTGCACGCACTAGCAAGGCTGTCGCCAGCTCTCGCTGCTCAAACTTTGGGGAGTCGAGCATGAGAATTAGCTCGGCGATTCGATCCGCAGCGGCCGCTGGCTGCTTTTCCGCTGCTTGCTCGCCCGTCTCCTGAGCAGCGCAAGGTACCGCTAGCCCGATGGCACAAGCAACCAGACATGCTATCCAGAATGATTTCAATGGTCGTTGGATCATTGGCAGCCCACGCGAGAAGGCAATCAACAGAACGCTGCAAAATGCTGGTAAAAGTAGCTTCCCAGCCGGTTCATCAGCGGAGTCCCATTGTATCCCAATTCCACCTTTGGCCAGCGTTCGGTTAGCCACAAGAGGAGCGATTTTGCGCAGAAACTGGACGAGATTGCACCAGTTATGCTAGCTAAGGAGTCTTCGCACCCACTGCAATGGCCCCGCTGCAGGTAGGGGTGGTCATTTGGCTGGCCGGCAAGTGCTCCATTGGCGAAGCGGCTGAGACAAGTCCCGGCCGCCGTCGGGTTGCCACAATCCAGCTTGCCACGGCCTAGCAAAATCGCTAATTACCGAGTGTTCTAACCCACGAAAAACCTGCGCCTTCGGACGCAGCGTCTTCCGTCACGGAATATGTTCCTGGACTCGCAATCGCAAACAAGCCCACCTTCCCCGCGTTTCCCACTGGCATGTCTCAAACCGCAAGTCAATCAGAAAACGAGCCGTTGCACTCAGTGCAGGCTGTTGGTGTGCCCGGGAAACGACCATTGCTGAGAACAGCCATTCCGACGATCGGCTTGCTCTTCTTCGGAGTCCTGTCCGGCTGCGCGAAACTGACCGACGGGAGCTGGATTTCCCGAGAGACCTTCTTCGGGACATG
Source organism: uncultured Pirellulaceae bacterium (assembly GCA_964411445.1). Lineage (GTDB taxonomy): Bacteria > Planctomycetota > Planctomycetia > Pirellulales > Pirellulaceae > Aureliella. Next base: position 30,123 of record CAYPLE010000003.1, on the reverse strand, counting down.
GAGCAACTCCGATGACGACGACGAATCGCAAGTCCTCCAGCCGCTCCGCAAGTCCGCGGACTCAATCACGGTGGATGTCGTTGTTGTGAGATTCCCTCCGCAATTAGAGGAAGAACTGCAAGCAGTTTGGGAGTCGATTGATGAAAACGTACTCCCGCCGGAACACAGGATGTTGCTGGCGCGAAATGGGTTGAGAGTTGGCATAATCACGGGCAACCTTCCGTCGATGATCAGCGAACGCTTGAGCGAAAAACCGAGCCGTGAGGAATCTGTGCTGCAACAAACGGGGCTTTCCTCCGACGTCGACACGCTTGCTCGGCGAATGCAGTGCCGCGCTGGCCGACGAAAAGAAGTGCAAGTACGCCGTGAATGTCGCGAGCCAATCAGCATCCTCACTTGCCTGGGCGACCAGCGCGTGTCGGGAACGACCTTTGATCGCGCAAACGCACTCTTTGACTTGCGCGTCATGCCTCAAGGAGACGCTTCCGCACTGATCCGACTGACACCGGAAGTCCAGTATGGTGAAATTCGTCAATCGTTCGTGTCGAGCGACTACGGTATTCGACCTGAGATGAAACGCAGCCAAAAGATCTGGAAAGAGCTTAGTTTCGAAGTTGCTCTGCGAGAAGGTGGTGTTCTCGCCGTCGCAGCGACCAATCCCCCCCGATCACTTGGGGCGGCTATGTTTGTTGCCGAAGCAGCCGATCGAAGCCGCGACAAAACGATGCTCTTGATTCGACTCACCGATTCTCGGCTAGATGAATTGTTCGCCCCAGAACTTGTCGAACAGGCACGAATCTTAACCGAACAGTAACGCCTGACTGGCACCAACGCCATCGGTGATTCGCTACACCTTCCGCCAGAACGCGGGTATGAACAAGACGAGAATGCTGTACATCTCAAGTCGCCCGAGCATCATCAGAAACACGAACAGCATCTTGCTCCAAGGAGCAAAATTGGCATAGTTCGCGGTTGGCCCAACGACTCCAAGCCCTGGGCCAATGTTGTGTAAAGTCGCCGTCACGGCCGTTGCGCAGTCGAGCAACTTGTGGTCCAGCAAATTGACTTGTTGCTGCGGCCCCTGTGAAACAATCCACTGCGCGTCAGGCTCAATCGTGATCAGCATCAGCCAACTGTAGGCGAAGATTGCGCCAACCAGACCAAAGTACACCAGGATTTGCTTTCGAAAGTCCGGGTCGTCCATAATCTGATCGCCAATTCGCAGGGGACGAACCACGCGTGGGCGGTACGACAACTCAAGCTCCAAACGCAGGATCTTGGCAAACAGGACATGGCGAATCACCTTCATACCGCCTCCGGTACTGCCAGCGCAGCCGCCAACGAACATCAGCAGCACCAGTACACCCCGCCCGAAGTTATTCCATTGATCAAAGTCAGCGGTTCCGTAACCGGTTGTTGTAATCACCGACACGACTTGAAAGAGTGAATCGCGAATAGCGACATGCAAGTTCGGGAAGTTCCCGCTGTATAGCCCGAAACCAATCACCGCGATGGATACAATGGTGATGATGCCAATGTAGACACGCCATTCGCCGTCGCCAAATAGTTTCTTCGGTCCGCCATACAAACACGCCAGCAACAAGGCGAAGTTGGTGCCGGCAATGACCATGAAGGCCGTTGTTAAGTACTCAATTAAGTCGCTGTTGAAGTGCCCAAGACTTGCGTTGTACGTACTAAACCCTCCTGTCGCCATGGTGCCGAAGGCGTGGCAAATTGCATCCATGGGTGACATACCGCACAACCCGTAGAGGATTGCCAGAACGCCATTCAAAGCGACGTACACCAGTGCAAAAACCGTTGCCGTCTTCTGCATTCGGCTATGAGAAGAATCTTTGTTGGGACCAGTGATTTCGGCCCGCATCATGGCTTTCCCCCCGGCTCCTTGTCCGAGGATGGCTACCAGCAGCACAACAATGCCAAGCCCACCGAGGAAGTGAGTGCTGCTTCTCCAAAAGAGTATGCAGTGGGGGACCAAGTTGGGATCGTTGAGGTCCCCCAGCACCGTTGCACCAGTCGTACTAAATCCAGACTGCGACTCAAACAACGCGTCGACAAAACTCATCGGTGTCCCGTCAGCCAGCCTGGTTTCGCTGAACACATACGGCAACGCACCTAGAATCGTAGCCAAGATCCACGACAATCCCACAATCGCCATGGCTTCTTTTCGAAAGAGCTTTTGCTTCTTCGCGCCGCGGCCAAGGACGGTCAGCAACCCACCGACACACAGGGACACAAACGAAGCGGCTAGCAGGCCTCGAAATCCGCCCCACTCAAAGACTTCTGGGTAGCTGTCCAAATGGCCACGCCATCCCCAGCTCGGGTGAGCCCAAGGCAAGGAAAAGAGCATCGTCGATGCAAAGATTAAGCAGATGTGTCCGAGGGATCGGCTGAGTAGTCGGTAGTTCATGTTGCTCTTGAGCTATTTTGCTTGCCTCCAATCGCATCGGCGGCAGGCAACACACTCGGCTTAAGCTTCGTTGAATATTTCGGTCAGCTTGTCCACCTGCGATTGCGGACAAAGTACCAAGGCAGTATTGCCGGGCATTAGAGCGTCGCTTGCACCGGGGACTTTCACGTAGTCCTCCTGCAAAACGGCTGCAATCAAGACACCTTCTGGTAGCTCAACTTCGATTAGCGGCTTGTTCGCGACCGCCGCCTCGCTTCCAACCTCCATCTCCAAAACGAATATGTCGCTTTCAGGCATCTGCATCCGACTCAGCACACTGCCTTCTGTCATGAGCCCCAAAATCTGCCGCGCCATCGCGTCGCGTTCGCTAACGGCTACGTCGATACCAAGTTTGCCGACGATCTCGGCATAATCCGGCCGCCCGACAATCGACATCACATGGCCAGCCCCCAGTGATTTGGCTTCGACGCCAGACATAATATTGTTTTCATCATTGCCCGTGCATGCGACGAAATAGTCACAACCGCCAACGCGCTCCTCCTCCAGCGTGACCTTACGGGTCGCGTCGGCACACACAACGGTGGCTCGTGACAGGTGCGAAGCCAAGTAGTCACAGCGATCCGCATCGTCTTCCAGGAGCAACACTTTGTGTCGCTGCGCATCCAGCGCCTTGGCCAAATGATATCCTGTCTCTCCACCACCAGCAATTACGACGAAACTTCGCTGCGATGATTCGGCCGCAAACTCGCGCTTCAACTGCTCAACTTCGTCAGCTCGTCCGAGCAAGCTAATCCAGTCGCCCATGTGCAATTCATCGGTGGCTCTGGCAATCCACGATCGCCCGCGCCGGCGGATTGTACCTAAGCGAACATGCGGTGACATCGCCAGCTCTTTGAGCGGACGATGCAACATACTGCTCGTCCTGGTGACCTCAAAATCGGCCACTTCCAAATGCCCGCGAGCGAAATGTTCGAGTGTGATACTTTCGGGGTTACAAATTGCTCGGGCGAGCTCCATGGCCGTCAAATGTTCGAGGCTCAGGAGTCGATCGATACCAAAATGCCGCTGGTAGTCGAATGTACTTAAGTCGCGGAACACGGGTGCATACACTCGCGCGACGCTTCGACGCACCCCCATCGCCTTGGCCATGCTGGCCGCCAACATATTCACTTCGTCGTTACCCGTCACAGCCAGGCACACGTCGCAGCCCATCACGCCCGCCTGGAACAGCACGCTCGACTGACTGGCCGATCCTTGGATGGCCCGCACATCGAGATCGTTGTTGATGCGCCGCACGTTCTCCGCATCTGTGTCGATGACTGTAACATCGTGGCGATAGCGGCACAGCAAATCGGCGATCCACGTGCCAACCGTGCCACCACCCAGGGTAAGAACTCTCATAGGAGAAACTCAGTGTTCAAGCACTTGCGTGCAACGAAAGAAGGGCCAAGCGATCTAGAAAGCCACGCGTCAAAGCATCCAAGAAACGACTTGCAAAACGATGTAAATCACGAACATGAACGACGTGATCCAGCCTGCGTTGCGGAGGATCTGATTCAGGATAAGATCCGGCCGCTCATGGCGAGTCCCACCGATCACGCAAGAGACCGCGACAAGCAGCGGGATGTACAACAGCAGGTAACCTACGGACATACTCTCAAGCATAGTGACTCCGGTGCTGTTCGGCGAAAACGTGGGCGACCTGACTTTGGAATAACGCGAAAACGGACAACGCGTCGTTAGACGTCGGGCTTTTGGGATGCGTCCGTGTCATCGTCGCCCTTCTTTCTTTGTCGCGTGTCCGGTGGCGGCAATGGACCTGCAAACGCATCGTAGACGACCAGAATGTTCAGCAAGCCTGCGATCATGGTGTACAGCGTTCCCATGTCAAAGCCTGAAGCGGTATCTTTGTGCCAATCATCAAGAACGCTGATTCGCTCAGGGGCCACCATCCAGTCGCCAAAAACGGTTTCCACTCCAGGTTTCTTCTTCCACCATTGGTACGCCGCGGGCAATGCGGGAATGCCAACTCCAGCCTGAAGGAAATACTGCCAACGCTTCTCGGTCTGATCCCAAGACGCATAAACACACCTTCCACCAGAGAAGAACATGCCTGTGATGAAGCAAAAAAAGATCGAGACCGAAAAGATAATCGACTTCAAATATCGACGCTGGTAAGCGTGCCCGGCCCCAGGAATCAGCCAGGCCAGGACCGCAGCTAGACTTCGATTTCGAAGGTCCAGCGTCTCACCGTCGGCGACCACGATGTTCGGGTCGTTTTGTTGAGTGGATTTCTTTGCCACGAAGGTCAACTTCCCTAAATGATACTCCCGGCGTTCCCAGCCGGAAAAGATGGACAAGAACTGTAAGCTCTTCCACTGCAACTACTTAGAATCTGCCAAGTTCGCCACCGACAGGGGGCGGCCACGTGCCGGAGTCTGGATTCTCAACCGATTGCTTGCACCGCCGGCGCGATCGGGCAAGGCGGCTCGCGACGCGACTGGACGCCCCGCGACGTTCAGCATTGTATCCGCTGCGCCAGCTAGTGCGAGTGCAATGGGCAAACCCGCCGGTCCTGCACCAAAGAGTATCGCTTGAGCTGTAAGTCATATCCCCCCAACGACTTACGCCCCCACCTCTTGGCGTTTGCAAGGAATCGATCGACAACTTTCGAGCTCCACGCTCCAGTAGTTCGAGCTCCAAGCTCCAGTAGACTGCGAGCACTTCCCCCCGAGTCTCGCGACCAGGCGAGCAGCTTTCTTCAAGTTGGCCGGATAACTACACTCTTGCCTACGCTTTTCGTAGCCGAAGCAGGCAATTCGTTCGATCAACGCCGATATTGCCTAGAGCGGTTCAATCATAGATGTAGCGTTCTTGCGTCTCGTTGAGTCGGCGATCCACTAGGTGCAAGACGCTCTGCGTTCGTGCGACTCTCGAACGAGACCGAATCCGAGCAAATCACCTGCTTTACAGCGTCGCATCGGTGTAGCAAACAAAGGATCACCTTCCGTGCAAGCTCAAGAAACCGTCAGCAGTGGAATGCGGCCGCCCGTCCTGCTGATCCACGGCTACGCAGGTCACCGCATGCTCTGGTGGAGGTTCGTCAGGGGACTTCGATCCGCCGGATTCGCCCCTAAGCCGTGGGGCTACCGAAGTGTTTGGTCAAGTATCGAGACGTTCTCGCGCAGACTGTCAACCGAGATACAAAACCTTGAATCGGACTCCACGATCGAAACGTATCACGTTGTGACGCACAGCATGGGAGGAATTCTACTGAGAACGATGCTGGCCAATCGTGAGCGACCGATTCGAAAGCTACAGCGCATCGTGATGCTCTGCCCTCCCAATCGTGGATCACCGGTCGCCCGTCGCGTTGGACGATTGGCGGCTTGGTTTAGTCCCAGTCTACCGCAGATTTCCGACAGCGCGGCCAGTTTCGTCAATCAACTCCCTAAGGACGTCGCAATGACACGCGAAGTGGGAATTGTTGTGGCTCAGGGCGATCTTGTTGTCGAGCCGGAGTCGACGCAGTTGCCGGGCATAACAGATACGTGCGAAGTGCCAGGGATGCACTCCGCCGTCTTGATGCGTAAAGAAACGATCGACCAGACGATTGCCTTTCTTCGCAACGGTCGTTTTGTTCACCCGCGAGGCAGCCGCACCTAGAGCGCGTCGTTTAGCCCGCTAGCAGCCATCCGATCAAAACGCCTACTTATCGGACGTTGCTGTTTTTCGCAAAGGCAAGCAGTTGAGGACAACTGCTCACCTTGATATCAACCCGAGACCTCTAGGCTGCTGCCTCTCGGCACTCCTTTGCACACTTACGACAATGCTCTGCACACGCCTTGCAAGTCCCATCGTCATGCTTTTCGCATTCTGCGGCACACTTTTCACATGCCTCTGCACAGGCGATAGATATCGCTTTCGTCATGGGACCTTTTCGTGCGGTGATATTTGCACAAGCAGCACAAATATCTGCACAATCAAGGCACAGGCGAATGCAATCCGCAAAAGCCGATTTTCCTTCGCTCATCTCTGCTAAGCACTCAGAGACACATGCAAGACATGCCGTACGGCAGTCTGTGCAGCCTGCTTCGCAAACGTCACCATCCTCACCCGCAAAACCCACTCCCGCTGTGCCCGCTGCCAATAGTCCTGCAGCTGTCGAAATCATAATTCTACGATCCACGTCTTCACTCCTATAAGAGAAACTAGCTCGTACGTTTGGCCGCTTCTTCCACCAAACACAAACCTCGTTCCAACAAAACAATGACGCAATTGTCGACGACGCGATAGTAAACGTTGTTCCCATCCCTCCGCCTACCAACAATGCCTTTATCCTGTAAGCGTTGTAATTGGTTTGAGACTGCTTGAGGCTTCATGTCTACTGCGACTGCGAGATCAGATGTGCAGATCTCGTCGTGAAGTGCTATCGCATGGATCAGACGTAGTCTTGAGTCATTGGCAAGCACACTAAACAGGCTCTCGATTTCGATTGCTTGTTCGCATGACATTTGTGGCCTCTGCTGCAGGCTTCGCTTAGCAGGGCATGGAACGATCTTTTTCTGCGGCATAAGCGACCTCCACGAATACACTACCTCGTGTATTCGTGCATTGCAAGACGAATTGGCAGCTGATTTGGAAAACGGTTTCACATTAAATAATGTATCTTATCCAATGCAAAGCCTGCTCAATACGCGGTGTTTGGCATGGGAGCAGCCCCGAGAACGGCGGTAGCTTGGTGCCAGCGCTACTTGAGCTGGCTCTTCCATAGCTTCAGCGCGTCGCGGCGTGTTGATTTTGTCGGGTGGCGGCGTTTCCCGCCTGTTACGCCGAAGGCGTTCGACTCCACAGCCCAGGGTAACCGAAACGAGCATCAGCGAGTTGAGGGCCAACCTGGGAGTAACAAAAGCCTCGCGCAGTCTCCACAGCCGCGATTCTGGAACGCCTTTGGCCTAGGGCTTCGCGTACTAATCGCGCCAACAAAAATCGCAACTTTTGAACTCACATGCCGGTACCCGGAGGATTCCATCAACCGAGTTTATCTGCGTCCATCCGCGGCTGGAAGAACGATGGTGAAGAAACCGTGGCTAGCGACCAAACGGCTCACAGGAGTTGTGAGCCGAACGGGCTAGCGTCGGGCGTTGGATATGGCGTTGCAATGGCGGTTAGAAAACGCCTCGTACCTTTGATAGTGCGAACAAAGGGACAACTGAGGAAAGCTCACAATGGTTCGATACGTCGATCGCAAGAGTGCTTGCCAGAACCGTTTAGCCCAGCAGGTTAACCGAGATTAACCCAGCGGGACCAGCGGTCACTCGAAGGACGCTGCGGCCTGAGCTTCGATTCTGCTCGAGTGAGTGTTTCGCTGCTGGGCATTTCTTGCTCGCTAGGAAACAAGAAGATGGCCCCGAGCAGGATTTCACTCCTTTCAATCCCAAGTTCAGTTGCAATCCCAGGTTCGCGAAGCAGTGCACCGCCACTGGACCAGTAGTTATCAATCGAGCGAGCAGTAGCGGCAAGCAGTAGGTTTTGAACGGCCGCCGACGCTGCTGCAATGTGCTCCATGTTGGCCAGAGTCGGTTCGTAGAGCTGCCCCGGAGCAAGCTCTCCGGAGGGCTGGTTAGGCAACCATGTCGTATAGATCATCGCGAGCGCAGAAGCCAGCATCGCGGGAATTTTGCCAGCCCGTTCACTGGGCAAGTGCTCACGCAGTCTTCTACAATTGTCTGCATCGAAGATGTGCATTCGCCAGGGCACGATGCCATCCAAATCGCCTTGGTGGCTGGCATCGCAAGGGCGGTGAAAGGGCGCCCAACCAGCGAGATCGACGAGTTGTTGAATCGTCTCTCGGGCCTCGGCTGCTGGCAAGGACACGCTAGACAACGCCTTTGTCGTCTTTCGCGCGACGATCGCACTATCAACATCCATTTTGATCACCTGGTGAATTCCAGCATTAGCGCACTAGTCAGACAAGCTCTTCTTATATGCGTCGGCGAGCGACTCTTCCATCCCCATTGTCCAACGTTTACCGTCGGTCTCAAGCTCCAGAAAGCTCTCGGCCACATTGATGTTCAGAATTTTTGCTTCAATCGCACCGACGGAAAGCTGCTCTCCCTTGGCGAGCCACATCGGTTCTGGCTCCGTCAGAGAACGAATGCAAGCTTCCGGGCCGCGTTGACCGCTGACAATTGCAGACACGAATGTCTTGGTGGCCGCGTCGAATTTGGGTGCTTCAACCTTGGGCTCCTCTTTGGGAGCCTCTTTGACGACCAAGCGGATTCGTTTCTCGGAAGACATTGCGGGCCAGCCCGTATCTGTCCCACGAACGGCAACTTCGAATTCGCCGGTTTCCTCTGGCGACCAAGACAAACTACCGCGGCGGAGTTCAAGTCCATTGGGACCGTCGCCAACCAACTCCCAATCGACTCGATCGCCCTCTTCGTCATCGGCCTCCAGCGGGTGGGACCAATCTTCGCCAAGTGTAATTTCTAGCTCGCGGCCTGTTTTGATCTCAGGGGCATTGTTGGGCGGAGAGAATGGATTCCGAGCCAGAATGATATCTTTATATTCCTCGAGATCGTTATTCAGCCTTCCTGATGGCGTCTCAAGTGGTTCCTGGTCTGGAGGAGCAATCTTCATCGCCATTGCACGAGCTGTGAGCGAAACATTGAATTCATCCCGCTTGCGAGCAATTGGCGTAACAATGACTTTATCCAGAGTATGCAAGTAGTTCTTGTCGTAGAACTTGGCCATCAACTCAATGACTTGATCCGTCTTTGCTTGCCCAGTGAGCGCAAACGTGTAGGTGATGTAAGCCTTGGTTTCGCGAGGACGCCCGCCGTCTTTGACTGCCAAGCCGCTGATGCCAGCGTCTTCGCCGATCTCTGTTAGCCATGTCTTGTATTCCGAGAGCACCTTCTCCGGATCGCTCGGCAGCGACAGATTGGAAAGTGCTTGGAGTTTCATCGAATCCACTTCGCCTTGCGAAATGACCTGATCGAGCTTGTCCACCTCAGCTCGGGCAGCATTGATCTTGCGTTGCTTCTTATCCATCGACGTACGAATGGAATTGTATCCGTACTGCATCCCGACAAGCCCAACCACTGAGGCTACGCCGATTGCCAAGTATTTTTCTCGTTGCGTCATCGCCATGATGAGTGCTCGTTTCTAACGCTCTATTGGTAATTCGTGTCTATATTGCGACGTTGCGATTGGCCGCAGGGTTACTGAGCCGAAGCAACTTTCGGTGGAGTGGATTTATCTGCTTCGCCAGATTTTCCTTCGGGCGATTCATCTGCCTGCCCCCCCTCCGACTCATCGGCCGGTTCGCTCTCAGCATCCTCCGGGGAAGCCGCTTCGTCAGTTTCGGTCGCTTCCGAATCGTTTCCTTCTGACTTCTGAGCGTCTTCGGGAGGATTACCTGCGCCAGGCTCGGCTTCCTTGGAATCAGCTTCTTCGCTGGGCGAGTCCGTACGGGCAGGTTCGTCTTTGTCGGCAGGCGTCTCAGACTTCTGCGTGTCGCGTCCAGCCCGCATCAGCTCTTCAATTTTCGAATCCAGTGTCCATCCGCGATCGATCAATTGCACCGTTGTCGGCGAAGCGGCCCAGTTGTATCGCCCGATTGGTTGCGGCAACGACTGTCGGTTGATGCTATTGACATCATGGTAGTCATCGCGAAGACTCTCTTCGAACTCATCCAGCGACTCAGCCGAATCGGCAATGACAGAGGTGATCTGGATTTGAGACTGCCCTTGGGGGCCAGTGAAAAACTGTGCACCTGAAATCTGCACCTTGTCCGCGGGCGGGATCTTCGAGGAAATGTAGGTCAACTCATCCAGCCAATTAGGCGATTGTGCGAGAAACTGTTCAACTTCCGCTAGCTCACCCGAACGCTTGGCGGCTACTTCGCGTTGTTTCGTCTTTTCTTCTTTTTCAATCAACAAGTTGCTGAGTTGTTGGTCAAGGTCCGCATTCGTCCAATACCACCAACTGATGCCGCCAAGGGCCAGGAGTGCAACTGCGGCACCGGCAAGGATGAATGTTTTGCGATTGCTCTTCTTGGGTGGACGCTTCTTCGGGTTCTTGAAGTCCAGCACGGTTGCTTTGTCCGCGCCCGGCATAGCAACAGCACCTGCCACCGCGGCGAGCCGAGGACCGCTGGCAGGCAAATCGTCGATCGTCAATCCGGACGTCAACAAAGCCGTTGGATCTGAAGTCGCGACGTTGGCACCCGTGGCCTTCGCAACAATTGGTTCCAGCAGGGCCGCGTGCTTCGGATCGGCGAGCAACATGACCGAATCGAATTGTCCAGTTGGCAAGTGCTTCGAAGCAGCCATCAAGCTTCGTCGCAGCTCACCAGTGACCACGGTTGACGTTTGAGCTGGGTCGGTAGGCAGCTTCATGCCGCGAATCTGTACCACGCGACCTTCGTTTAGCAGCATCAAATCCGCGACTTGTTCCGACACGCTGATCAGCAGTGAGGATCCGGATTTTGGCAACTGTCCGGAAGCCGTACCGTAGCGTGCGATCTCAAGCGGCCGCATGCCGACGTGCGTAGGTTGGACGCCTGCACTGTCGCAGGCCTTGGCAATCGCCTGCATCTCTTGCAGCGAAATCACTCCCACCAGAGCCGTGATCATTTCACCGGCCGCGTGGGCCGGCAGGAGCACAAAATCGATCGGCCAAGAATCACCCATGTTGGCGAATTGCCGCTGCGCCTGGAAACGGATCACATCGGGCAATTCCGCGGGTTCCATTTGCGGAATTGAAATGGTTCGGACTTCAACCAGCTCCCGCGACGCGAGCACGACGGCGGGTCCCTTGGCTCCGATTTCCTCGATGGCTGCCTTCAGTGCAGCGCCGCTGGATGCATGCGGACCGTCGGAACCGAATTTTTGGTAGCTAATCTTCTCGATTGAAAAACTCGTGCCCCGCTGGCTGCACACTGCAGCCACGATGCTCTCGCGTCCCCAATCGATTACAGTTTGTTTTGCCACGATGTATCGTCCTGTCGGTTCAGTAGCCCAGATGGTTGGCTCGGCTACTTTGTTGGATAACGCCGATATCAAGGCGCGGTTTACGGACCGCGGCTCGAAGCTTCGATGTTGCTAGTTCTATTTTAGTTGGGAGGGAGCGAGAGTTCGAAGGGATTGTCCAGCTAGATGCAAGCTTTCAGCATACTGCGATCCTATTGGATCAAGCCGCCTGCGATCGTCGCGTCAAATCTCTGCCCAAGTGTTGAAATATCCGCGCCGCGACCAAGGTGATCCAGACGCCGAAAGAACAACACCTCTGGGACATCGCCCGCACCACTAACGATGGCCTCAATGCGACTGGACGCATTGCTGCCTTCCATGTACCCAATAATCTGTGCTTTGAAGACATCGCCGCCGCAAGTCACCAACGGCAAAATGGCTCGCATTTCTTCCATTGTTAGAATGCCTTCCACAGCCAGCCACGTTTCGTAGTTTCGTGTTTCGCTTTCCGACCCATCGACTCGGGCCTCCAGGATCATCTCGACCACTTCGTCAGTCAGTCCAGGAATGCCTCGCAGCACCTCCTGGGGGCATTCCATGATGTTGATTCGTCCAGGAATTGCGTCCGCGTCGACCGTCGTCAGGTTTTCCATCAACAGAGGCGTTGCGAGAGCAAGGCTAGCCGGCAATTCCTCAAAGGGCGAACTGTAGACGACTTGGGAATTGCCTTGCTGAATGGTCACCGTCGCACCGAAAAGGTCAAGTACTTGGTTGAACTGAACGGAACCGCCCTTAGTCATGTCCACTGCGGACATCATGTCTGCGGTCCAAGGCTGAGACTGCTGGGCACCGCCTCCGGATGCACCGGGGATCGAATTCGTGTTGCCAAGTGCACTTAGGGAACTGGCAATCGAATCGTCGGATCCAACGTCCGCTGCCGCCATCGAAGCAAGCGTGACCAAGGGGCTGGTGCCGCCGCCACCGGGAGCGCCAAACTGTCGATAGGCAACGATAAAGCTCGCTGCCGTTTCGTCGCCGAGCACTTCGATCAATTCATCGTATAGGGTCTGTAGATCATCGCCATTGATATTGACCCGCGGAAAGCCCTCGCTGGTCCAATTCTTCTCCAAGCTATGAAGCGTCAGGTACGCGGCCCATCCGAGCGGCGGCGGTTCTCCTACATTTGGATCAACCACCGTCACCATTCCCGGCTGCGAACCTGGAGGAGCACCAAGGGCCATTTGTGCCGACTCAGCCTGATCCAAGACTCCGTTGCGATCGGAATCGTAGCCATAAAGCATTTGGGGGGTGACGCCTCGCACAAGTAGCAATTGTTCAACTGAGTTGATGGGGCCATTGGCGGGTTTATAGGGACTCGGGAGCGTCGAGTAGTAATCATCAAACTCAGCCCCATAGGGCCGCGGTTCGTCATCTTCATCCAGCCAATCGAGGATGGCGTCGGCCACATCCTCAGTCATACCAGGCAATGCCAGCAGCATCCCTGTGGCAAGCGAAGAAGTTGCACCGGAGGAAGCAGCCGCGCTAGCCAGCATGCTGGTTGCCGGATCACCGCCGGCTGCCTGAGACGAGCCTAGGTCACCAGAGCTAGCGAGTGCATCTAGCTGGGCCAACGCGTTCAGGTTTAGCTTTGCAGACTCGTTCTGCAGCCCAAAACGCACGCCTGAGTAGGCACCAAAGTTGTCCAGGGCAGGAGCCATAATGGTGTAGTTGCAGCGTTCGTCAGGCGATGCCCCGGGAATGACATTTCGCGCGTAGAACATGTCGTTTTCCCACGCCCCGCCCAATTCTAGACGCATCGACTGTGGCTGGGCGGCGAATACGCGAACAGATTGCAGGCCACTTTCGGCGGCCATCCGAGCTTTCAAGCGAAAACCAGAAATCTGGCTCGTCTCGTGCGTCAACAACATGCTCTTGGAAAACGTTAGTGCGGCTAGAGTTGCCATGGCAACGAAGACCAACACTAGCAGCAAGATAAAGCCGCGATTGGGTTTGGAAATCGCCCGTTTTTGGATTTTTCGCATCAGTCTGTCTCCTAAAGCCCAACCGAGCTCATTCCAGCGGCCTGATCTTGCGCGGCAGCATCGGCTGCTTGCAAGTTGGCACCTGGAATCGCAACGACCAATTCAAAAATCTCGATGCCGTAAGCTTGCCGATCGGCCGCCGTCAGTGTGCTCAGCGAAATACCTGGATCAACAGTTCCAACTTCCTCCTTGCTGGCCTCCTGAATTGCAATATTGATACGAATCAGCCAAGGTAGCCCCTGTTGCGTCGAATCCCACTCGAACAGCCACTCGGTCCCATCGAAGTACGAGAACTCAAGCGACACCACTTCCGGTGCAACAATTTCCCCAGTTCTTGCAAGCCGGCTAACATCACCAATTTCTTCGACGTAAGCGAGCACTCGTCGATCCAGGGCGCGTCGCACAAGGCCCGAGCTAAACGCCTCAGAGGCATCCTTGCGGGTGAAGTTCGACATATTGTCGTCAACGCCCTGATTGGTTGCCGCTTGAATGAAGTACGTTACCGTTTTCAAATCGCCGGGAATATCTGCTATCACGCCTTCCAGGGGCGACGCCATGTCTCCTTGGTATTGATCAGGTCTCGGCACCCGACTGACATCCACCATCAACGTGAATTGGTCTCCATAGATACCCAGCTCGCGCTCAGTACTCAGCTCTTCCACCAAATCGCCTTCACCGCCGTAGCTGGTTGTGTCGGTCATGCTGGACGCCAATCCACTGGTCCCCCCTCCACTAGACGTCGCATCATCCAATCCGGCCCCCGCGTCGACAGAGGGAGTTCCGCCGCCACTTCCCGATCCCAGCAGTTGCTCGAGCACGCTGGTGTCGTATTCTTGTTTGAGCACCACGCTGCGGACGTCCTCGGCGATCATGTGCAAGACCGCTTTCGCAAGTTGCTGTCGCCGGATGTCGTCGCCCTTGGTTGCAAAATTGCGTGAGTAGAGCTGCATCAGCGAGCCGAGCAACACCGTCGCCACGACTACAAGAGTCAGCGAGAGCATAAGCTCAACAAGCGTGAAACCCGGGCGAAACGCGGAAGTGCGTTGGATTGAAGTCATCCTATCGTCCTCCGCCACGCTGACCACCGCCTGGTTGCCCACCGCCGCCACCTGGTCCACCGCCACGCCCGCCGCCACCAGCTTGTCCGCCACGACCTCCACCGCCACCACCAGCTTGTCCGCCGCCACGGCCTCCGCCGCCACCAGCTTGTCCGCCACGACCTCCGCCGCC
>CAYPLE010000003.1:11840-15345 GCA_964411445.1 uncultured Pirellulaceae bacterium | reverse complement strand
CCTCCGCCGCCACCAGCTTGTCCGCCACGACCTCCGCCGCCTTGCCCACCTCCGAAACCGCCAGGTGGGAATCCGCCGGGCATGGCACCTGCTCCACCAGTTGTCGCGTCACCACCGGTACTGCCTGTTGCACCCGCACCAGTACCTCCGGTAGTGCCTGTCGTCGTTCCATCGATACCTTCTTCTTCCTCAGGAGGCGTATCCAGGCCGAGGGCTGGGTCGATGATCCACCGATTCATGAAGAAGTCATAAACCGCGGGATTGGCCGCGTCCAAGTCATTGCGTTTGACGGCGATCGAAAAACCCAACATGCCTTCGACTTCAGCAGGCACGTTTTGAATGCTGTACAGCCAGCCGGAATCTCCAGTTGCCGCCATGTAGGGTGTCCATGACACCGGATCCGATGGCAACACGCCCGCGATGACTTGGTTCATCACGCTCTCGGCTACCAATTCAGCGCGAGTTAAATCCTGTGCTTTAATCGCGTTTTCTGTTGCCAACCCCATTGCCTGGGCAAGATAAGCGGCCGAGAACGCCAAAATCGAGAGCGCGAGTATGACTTCTAGCAACGACAGTCCACGTCGCGAACCACCACGGTTTCGCATCGAGTTTTGTTGCATCGAGATTCGTTGCATCGTAGAGTTGTCTGTCATTTTACTTCGACTCCGATGGAACGTTCAGAACTTCGACGACTCGTGTGTGGCCAGTGATTCCGCGCATTTGAATTGCACGGATATCACCGCGTTTGTTCTTCACCTGCACTTCTGCTGTGCTGGTCGAGCCATCAGGATAGAAAATGACTCTCTGGGCCACGGTGGTGACCGACAGATCATTGACCCCGGCCATATTTTGCTGCGCTTGCTGAGCTGTCGCCATCGCCCGTGCGTCACCAGCCACAATGCAGGCGTGGAAAGAGATCTCGTCGTCGAGCTCCTCAGCAGCCGATTCGGATGCATCGGGGGCAGTCATCATTCCGGCGTCGGCCCGCTCGACCAAACCGCCGCCTGACATGACGGTGGCCCCATCGGCCGTATTGACCTCGTCAGATGCAAGCAGCAAAGGCTTGACACTGAAGCTCTGCGATTCGAGCGTGCACGTAAACACCTGCGCCTGGCCCGTCCGCATGGCTTCGAGGCGAGCCTCGTCCCAGCGAACACGCAGCTTCGTCGCCGAAGAACGCAACTTTTGTCGCTCCAGCACATCGTCGATCGTCGGAACCAAAATGGCCCCAATCAAAGCGATGATCGCCAAAACCAGCATCAGCTCCAGCAGTGTGAAACCGGATTTGATTCCGTGGCGAATGTGCATGGGAAAATAACGCATGGAGTTGTTAGATCTCAGGGACGAACGGAAATCTGGCTTGCTTCCATGCAGAATCAGCCCCGCAAAATACGGAGCTGATGACGATATTGCTTACACTTGCGGCATGAGGCAACATTCAAACGAACCAATGGCCCCATGTGAACCGTTCTAGGTTGTGAACCGCTCTAGGTGATGTCGTCCTCGGTGCCGCTTTGTCCATCTTCACCGACACTGCGGATCGTGAACGTCTTGCCGTCGGTTTCATATTCGTAAGGATTACCCCACGCATCACCTTCGATTGGCTCTTCCATGACTTGGAACCACTTCGATTCATCAACCAACCCGGATGGCTTTTCGTAAAGAGCGTTCAGCTCTTCTGGGTAGGTGAACATCTCCAGCTTGTAACTCTTCAGAGCATTCTTGATGACGCCGATTTCAGCACGCGTCTTGTTCTCAAGAGCTCGCTTCTGGAAGTTGCCGAGGTTCATGACCGCGATGCCAGCAATGGCCGCGATGATGACGAGCACCAGCATGACTTCCATCAGGGTAAACGCAGCCCGCGACATTTGACGGGCGTTCATCTTTCGTCCGGAAATGTTTCGGACAGTGCTTCGCGAAGGACGACGTGCTCTCTTCATCGGTTTTCTCCAGGAAATATCAGTGTTCGTGTTGTGACCGGGCAAACTCTAGCCCGAGTCCATTTGACAAGTATCTGTTGGATTCTGTGGAACAATAACGGCGGCGTACAGTGTCGACGCTGCACTGAGCGACATTTGTTTAAACCGAGCCAGCGCTATTAAGTAGCGGTACCATTAACGCCAAAACGATAAAAAAGACAATCCCGGCCATGACCAAGAGCATCATGGGTTCCAGCAGCCGCACCAGTATGTCCAGCCGACGAAACGTTGTTCGCTCCAGGGAGTCCGATATTTGCACCATCACTCCGTCCAGCGTGTTGGACTCTTCCGCAACCGAGATCATCTCGACAACCTGCTTCGGAAAGTGGCCGGATTGAGCCAAAGGCGTTGCTAGCTTTTCACCAGCGGTGATGTTTTCACTGGCTTTTTCGATCGAATCGCTCAAAATCAGGTTCCCGGCGGCATTACGGCTGATATCTAAAGCCCTCAAAATGGGAACTCCGTTCTCAAGCAGCGTGCCGAAAACGCGGCAAAATCGAGCCACGGCCAGATTCAAGAAAATGCTGCCAAACATCGGAATCTTGATCTTCACCAAGTCGCGTACATATTTCCCCCGGTCGGTCCGCAAAAACGACATCAGTCCTAAGACGGCCAGGATGCCAACGGCAATAATGCCAAACCAGGATGTCTGCAGGAACTCGCTGAAATTCAGCAACATATCCGTCGCGGCAGGCAGTTGGCCATTTTCGCGAAGCTTGCCGAAAAGTGGCTCAAACTTCGGCACGAAGAAAATGATCAGCACCATGACCACCGCACCGCCGACGCAGGCCAAGAAGATCGGGTAGGCAAGAGCGCCGGCGGCTCGGCCCTTGAGATCCTCCTGCTGCTCGGTAAACATGGCGACGCGCTCAAGCGAATCCTCCAGAAAGCCACCTTCGGTGCCAGCCCGCACCATATTGACGGCCATATCATTGAATACTTTGGGATAGCGAGCCATTGCCTCAGGGAGTGGCTCACCATCTTCAACACGAGCTTTGACTTCGTTCAACACGGCTTTCAGAGTCGGCTTACTCGCCTGCTGGCTCATGACCGTGAGAGCTCGCATCAACGGAACACCACTGCGCAGCAGGGCCGCCAGTTGATTGTACGCGTTTGCCATGACCTGGCCGCTAACGCGCTTGGATCGCAGCGCGTCAGCCGACTGCGCAGCCTTGATCTCAACTGGCATCAACGACATCGAGTCGAGCTGTACGAGAGCATCATGTTGGCTGTTCGCCGACACAACTCCCGTTTTTTTCTGCCCCGTCATGTCACGGGCTGTATATGCAAAATCTGGCATAACGTTTCAGTGCGGCGTCAGTTCGACCAAGTATCGGCTAGGAACGTATAACGGTTTCGCAACTCGCCACAATAGGCTGCAAGCTCGTTGCATTGCGTTGCTGGCAGGCGCCAGCGGTTAGGCGGGGTGAGCCGCTATTCGAAAACCGTCTCTCCAGCTCAGTGGGCCTGAGCGTCCGGCTTCCGAAAATGGCTTCGTCGTATTTTGTGGGGTGTGGGGTGTGGGG
>CAYPLE010000003.1:9718-11740 GCA_964411445.1 uncultured Pirellulaceae bacterium | reverse complement strand
GGCGTCTCAGCCCCAACGTTGCGTTAGGTCTCAGGCGGAGCGTTGCGCGCGGTGGAGGTTAGGCAATACGGTCTCCCTTGGTAACCCGCAAGACTTCCTCAATGGTCGTCCCGCCGGCAATGGCCTTGTCCCAAGCGTCCATCCGAAGGGTCCTCATACCGGCTTTCAATGCAGCCTGTTTGATGTCCCAAGTGCTCACCCGCTCGTGGGCGAGTGCTTTGATGTTCTCGTTCGTGACCAGTAACTCGTAAATACCCATCCGTCCAGCGTACCCGACCTTGCGGCACGCGCGGCAGCCGACGTTTCTGTACAGTTGCTTGCCGTCCAATTTCTCCCAAGGAAAATCGTCGGGCAGATCATCGCGATCGGGCGTATAGGGCACTTTGCATTCGTTGCACAGCCGACGGATCAGTCGCTGTGCCATGATGCCTTCAACGGTACTGGACACCAAGAATGGCTCGACCCCCATGTCGACCATACGCGTAAATGCACCGGCGGCATCATTGGTGTGCAAGGTACTGAACACCATGTGACCTGTCAGCGATGCTTGAATCGCATTTTCGGCCGTCTCTTGGTCTCGAATTTCCCCGACCAGCACGATGTCCGGGTCATGACGCAAAATGCTTCGCAGCGACGCCGCAAAGGTCAAGCCGATTTTGCTGTGCACCTGGATTTGGTTGATACCGTCAAGTTGATATTCGACAGGATCTTCAGTGGTGATAATTTTGTTTTCGGGGCTGCGAATTTCAAGCAGTGAACTGTAGAGCGTCGTCGTCTTACCCGATCCAGTCGGCCCTGTGACCAGAATGATCCCGTGCGGAAGTCGAATCAGCTTGCTAAAGATCTCGTAGGTGTACGGATCCATCCCGAGACCTTGGAGATCAAACTTCATCGCTCCTTTGTCGAGGATACGCATGACCAACCCCTCGCCGTGAATCATAGGAATCACAGAGAGACGAATGTCGATTTCGCGACCATGTACCTTGAGCTTGATTCGGCCGTCCTGTGGAAGCCGTTTTTCGGCAATGTTTAGCTTGGCCATAATCTTCAGACGGCTAATGATCGCGGCCTGAAAACGATTGATCTCCGGTGGAACCGGCTGCACGTGCAAAATGCCGTCAATCCGATAGCGAATGACCAATCCGCCGGATTGTGATTCAACGTGAACGTCACTGGCCCGTGAATCGATGGCTTCGACCAAGATCTCGTTCACCAAGCGGACAACTGAAGCTTCCTGAGCCATTTCGCTCAGTTCGCTTCCATCCGTCTCGATATCTTCGAGCAGTTGGATGTCGCCCTCCTCCTCCTTGGCAGCCAGCAACCCTTCGACCGTTTCGGAGCCAACGCCCAAGTGCTTCTTCATCAAGCGGGCAATTTCGGCCTTTTCAGCTACGACTGGGACAATCGTCAGACCGGTCGCTGCGCTGGCTTCATCGAGCGCGTAGACGTCTAGTGGGTCGCTCGTTGCCACTGTCAATGAACCATTGACTCGCGTCAGCGGAAACAACGAATGGCGATAGATCAATTTTTGGGGAAAAGTCCCCACGACCTCCAAGTCAACCTCGGCGTTCCGCAAGTCGACGAATTCCATGCCGAGTTCATCGCCGAGGGCTCGCAGCGCGTGCTCTTCGTCGCACATGCCTTGGCCGATGGCAGAATTGACCAGGTCACCGGCTGCCAGAGACTGTTCGCGCAGCGTCTTCAGTTGCTCGCTGTCGAGCAGCCCGCGTCTGTGGAGAATTTCACCAGCTTCTAGCATCACCACGTTTGAACAATCCTCGTTTGAAGGCTTTCGGAAATCCGCTCAGCTCTGCCCATTCTAATACGAACGCATTCAAATTGCTTGAGCAGGTCATGCACAGCAAATTATCGTCCTCGTCCGCCACCGCCGCGGGTGGAGCCGCCGCCGCCCGGCGCTCCGCCACGACCGCCGCCAAATGCACTCGTGCCGCCGCCACCTCGACCGCTTGGGGCTGCTGTTGAACCGCCACGGCCACCAAACGGACTTCCTCCGCCACCGCC
>CAYPLE010000003.1:0-9618 GCA_964411445.1 uncultured Pirellulaceae bacterium | reverse complement strand
CCTCCGCCACCGCCACGGTTTCGAAGTGCCTCGAAGAACGCCGCGCGTCGCTGAGCAGCCGCTGCGTCAGATTCGCCACTGTCGCCCGAAGAGGCTGAACTCGACGACGACGAGCCACCGTCTGATTCGGTCGTGTTCGTCTTGGCGTTTGGTCCCAAGATCCGGCCAATTGCAGACTCGTAAACCGACGACTTGAATCCACCCAATGTGGCCGATGCAAGCGTCTCGGCTTCTGCTTCAGCAAAGTAATCGAGCTGTTCAACCAAGTCTTTCACTTCAGCAATTTGACTAGGCTGCCCGCCGACGATCAACATATTCGTTTTCGTGTCGGCCGCGAGCGAAATCTTGGGCTCTGTCAATTCAGTGGACGTTCCGCCTCGACCACCACGGCTGCCTCCCCCACGAAGTGCTTGGATCAGGGCCGCAGGATCAGGCTGACCGCCTCGACCGCCGCCGCCACTGTTACCGGTGCTTGCACCCTGGATTCGGTCGCCGAACACCGACTTGACGATCGTGAGAACATCACCCACGTCTTGGCTGACCACTGGAATCATCTCAATGGAGCCTCGCGTATCAATACTATATGGACTTTCTACTTGGTCGATGATTTCAACAAGCTGTTCAATGAGAGCCATGTCCGCCGCGCTGGCCTTTACGATCAAGCAATTCAGTCGGGGATCTGCGGTGATGGAATAATCGCCACTGGCAATGCCGCTCGAGCCGGAGAGCAAGTCTCCGCCTCCGCCGCCTCCGCCAAGCAACGCTCCAAAGCCTCCGCCAAGCATGGCGCCAGCCATATCCCCCAGCAACCCACCTCCGCCGCTCGAACCGGACGAACCACTGAGAATCGTCTCCAGTAGCTCCTTCGCAGCCGAAGCCGTGACGTTGGTCAAATAGATCACCGTTGGCTCGTCGATAGCCAAAGCGGCTTGGTCGGTAACCATTCGCAGCAGCGTATCGAATTCGGCCAGCACCTTGGGGTCGTCCGACGCGATGATCAAGCCCGTCGGGCCTTCCATAATCATGATCGGTGCACCGGGGCCTTCGGCTTTCGCTTGGGTGTTTGGCAACGCATTGGGGTCTTGTTGTGCGTTTCCGCCTGCAGGAGTCGCGTCCGACGGACTGGATGCAGCAGACTCCTCTGTCAGGTCCGCGGTCTCTTGCGTGGACGCAGCATCACCTTGCTGCGTAACGAACTTTCCCAGCGGCAATCCACCTCCGATGCGCCCAATTTCTTGCGATGCTCCCTGTTGCCCGGCAGAAGCTCGGTTTTCTCGAGCTGGCGCGGCGGGCTTGTCTGAAGGAGCGGGAGAAGACGGTTCTGAGTCGCCGTTGGCGCCACGCCGCCATGGAGGAGCCGCTGCGTTGGGATCTGCGCCACTAACGCCCGGTGGAAGTCGCCGTTCAGGGATACCACGAGTGCGATTGGGGGCTCCGCCACCAATTTGACGGATCGGATTACGCCCGCCATTTCGCATCTCCCAGATGGCTTTGACTTGTTCCAACGCGTCCGATTTGACGCCTGGATAAACGACAATCCCGTCCAATTCACTTGTTGACGTGTTCTCTTCAAGTTTATTCAGCAAGGAACGAATTTGTGCGATTTGCGTGTCGGTCCCCTTCACCCAAACTTGGCGGGCCATGGGTGCCCCATCAATGACTGGACCACCGTCTTCACCATCCGCGTCATCGGTCAAGTTGAAAAATTTCTTGATGGCTTCAATAGCCAGCAGCGTATCGAGCGTCTCAAGCTGAATGACTTCGAAATCAGAAATCTCACCCGACAATTCTTGCAGCGTCTTGCGAACCAGCTCGTGCTCTTCCGGCCGAGCCTGCAGAATCAGTTGCTTGGAGACCTCATTCGTGGCCAAGCGAACGCCAGGAGAACCGGCCAGGAGCTGCGAAACAACGTCGTACGCCAACTGCAGCTCAATTCCAATAACTTTGTGCCGCTGGAGAACGGGAACAACTGCCGTCGACACATTATCTTCTGTGCCAACTGGTTCGACGTCCATCTGGAGCACAAGATCTTGCAAGTCTTGGATTTTGTCAGCCGAGCCTTTAGCGTAAAGTGTTGTTCCGAAAGCATTGGTGCTGATCGTGATTTCCTCACTCACATTCGCACCCTCTTCCAATCCAAGATGCGGACGCGCGACGGTCAGGATCTCTTCGGCTGTGATGTGATCCAAAACCCACCGCTGAATGGCTGCACCTCGGGCCGAAGCAGGGTCTTCCGCGCGGCGAATCATCTCCGCTATGGCTTGCACATTTTTTGCCATGTCGGTCACCATCAATTGACCGGTTGCTGGCAAGCTGACCACTCGACCCTGGATACTGATGAGCTGTTCAATTTCTTCGACCAGCTCTTCTGGATCGAGACGTTTCAAACTGAAAAAGCACTTCACTGGCTCGTAGTCACCACGCCGATTGAGTTCTTCGCTGTCCACCAAGTCGGCTAGTTCGGAGAGAATTTCACCAGCAAACTCTTGTGTTTCAAAGTTTAAGCAACGAAGCATCCTTCCTTGCCGAAAAATTGTGTAGCCCTTGTCCAACAAGGTCGCGTTCATGACGTCCAACGCGTCGGTGACCGAGTAGGTTTGGGCCGCATCGCGATAAGTGAACGATCCTGGTGGCATGATATCGTTCTGGATCGACATGTCAGCCTGCTTGGCCAACCAATCGATGACGTCCCGCCACGGCGTGTTGTTAAAATTCAGCGACAGTTGAACTTGCTCGATTGGAACCGAAGCAGGATCCACTGGCGTGGCTGGGGCCGCAACCATTGCAGTCGGCTGGCCATTTTCAGGTGGAGCCGCGACAGCAGAATCATCGCCCTCTGCATTGTCGCCTTCGGCCGCTGGAGGCTCAGGTTTGGGCGCATCAGACGGGTCCACTTCACCAGCCAAAACCTGCCAGTTTACCCACTGGCTTTCCGACAAAGCGGCTCGGATTTCGCGCTGAGCCTTGGCCTTCGTTTGAGCCTCCTGGGGAGATCGGGCGGCCGCACGAACCTTGCCTGCCCAATCGTCGACCAGTTGCCGTTGCGTGTCCGAGAGATTCAATTTGTCGGCAACTTCGCCGCGCTGCAATGCCATCATGCCGGCGAGCTGAATTTGCTTTTGAGCGACTTTCGTGGCCTGTTGCTCATCCAAAATGGCCGCCATCAGCCGATCTGTTTCAGCTCCAAACTCCTGCGTCAGCTCTTCAGCCTGCCGAGGAGTCGCTTCGCGCAGTTGCTGGGCGAGAGCAATTGCGCCGCTCAATCGTCGCCCCCGCAACTCCTTGAGCTTGTCGAATTGATCGTCTGACAGCCCCAACTCGTCCCGAACCTCGGGCTTCAAGGCATCGTTCAGCGATCCTAGCAACGCCTTCAAGTCTTGCCCTTTGGCAAGCGAAGCCGTACAGATGACGGAGAGAAATATTGCGAAATGAATCAGATTCTTAAGCATGAGAAGTCGTTTTCGCTCGAGACCAGCTTCGTGGCTGAAAAACAAGGTTGCGCCCCTGAATGAGGGGGCGTTGCTCGACACACCCTGCAGGGCTAGCCATCTAGCAACACACATTCCAATTTAGTTGCCGCCTTCGAATATTCATTCAAAACTTGGCGGCTAGTGGCAAATTGATTGCCCTACGTTCCGCTAAAACCATGTCTCAGCGGACTTCGGTGGCAGTTGTGCCCACTTTCGCGACAATTGCCGCTTAACAGACTGTGTTCCAACCCGCCCAGCTTTCCAAAGTTTCGCAAGGCTCCAGCGTTGCAGGACCAAAAAACCCCCAAGTTGTACGAGCCGTCACGACCTCACGTTACGATTGTTGCCGCAAGCGCTCGAGCGTTGGCTGAGGCTGCGGCCGAAGTGGCAAAGATCTCCGTGCTCGACAGTTACGGCGACCAAGACACCCTCGCCGCGGCGACTGTGCACCAACACGACAATCAGGCTCAATCCGAACCGCGACACCAACTCCTTTCGCTCGAAGCACCCGAATCTTGCGAAGCGCCCGAGTCTTGCCACGCCCCAGAAGCTCTTGAACGCGAAGCTTTGATACGAAAAGCCAGTGAACCAGCCACCTGGCGGACCCAGCTTCGCGCTCGCGCCGACTGGCTGCGCGATAGCGATGCAGTCCTTCTAGGGGGTGGGTGCGAAAATCGCCCCGAGTTGATTGCAGAGATCGCAAAAATTCTAGGCCGCCAACCAGCAAACCACCCAGCCGCAAAACGCTTGCCCAATCCCAAAGCCATCCAGTTGCTTCGTTCGCCGGGATTGCTAGCACAAGTCGCCGAGCAGTGCGGAGAGCAAATTCCACCAACCATCGGGATCACCGAAGAAGCCAATACGACTGCGCGGCGAGTCAATTTTGCAGCGTCGACCAGCGACGGCGAGGCTGGCTGGCTGGTCAAGTCGCTGCACAGCGCTGGCGGACTGGGAGTACGCCGAACCACGCCCACCGAGCAGCAATCTGGCGTTGTCGACCTAAAGCCGCACGAATATCTTCAGCGGTTTGTCAGCGGCCGCTGCCTGTCCGCTGTTTGGCTGGCTGACGAGGCAACCCGCTTGCTCGGCGTAACCGGCTCCGTAGCACCTCAGCAGTGGCCGGGGCCGACGGACTTTATCTACCGGGGTTCGTACGGACCGTTGCAACTCGCCCCCGACCAGCAACAACGACTCCAATCGCTGGGCGATGCCCTGACCACTGCAAGCGAGTACAAGGGGTTGCTTCAGTGCGACTTCATTCTAGATGATCGCAACCAAATATGGCTGCTCGAAACCAACCCTCGCTGGACAGCGGGAATGGAAATCTTGCGATTGGGCGGCCTGAACCCCGCTGCAATGCTTCTGCACTCTATGCTCACCAGCAAGGCAGCTCCAGAGGTCGCAGCCGCCCCCTCAGGTACTCTTTACTGCAAAGTGATCTGCTACGCTCAGCAATCTCTGAGCGCACACCGTGATTGGAAGGCAGTTACTGACCAGCTTCAAGAGTACCACAGCAATCAGCGACCCGACCTAACGCTCAGCGTGCACGACATCCCAAATCCGAAAATCGTCGATACGATCCAAGTTGGTCATCCTATCTGCTCGCTAATTGCAGCCTGCCCTAACGCAATTCAGTGTTCTTTACTGACTAAAAACCCCCTCGAAGATCTGCTCAGCCATCTAACGCTTGCGCATAACCAGCTCGCCGAACACTGGGCCCAGTAGCACTCTTCTGCGCAGCAAGCAATCAAGACATAATGCAAACACGATTCTTTGCCCGCGGTTAGGGCTGAGAATAACGCAGCTTCACGCTGCGAGTTATTGCTACTTCAGGTACGCATTCAGAGCCTTCCCAGTGTGTGATTTTTTGTTGCGGGCGATTTCTTCCGGCGTGCCACTCGCTAGCAATTGCCCGCCTTTGTGGCCGCCGTCCGGCCCGAGGTCAATCACGTAGTCAGCCGTCTTGATGACATCTAAATTGTGCTCAATAACAACCACCGAATGCCCAGATTCAACCAATCGATTAAGACTTGTAAGCAATCGATCAATGTCCGCGAAGTGCAGTCCCGTCGTTGGTTCGTCAAGAATGTACAGATTGTGCTTGCCGCGTTTAAGCTTGCCTAACTCCGACGCCAATTTCACCCGCTGGGCCTCACCACCGGAGAGGATTGTTGATGGATGCCCCAGTTTCAAATAGCCCAGCCCCAACTCGTTGACCACCGTTAGCTTACGTGAGATGGCATTGTGTTCATGGAAGAACTCGGCGCTCTCTTCGATTGACATGTCTAGCACGTCAGCAATATTCTTGCCCCGATATTCGACCTCCAATGTCTCCGCACTATAGCGAGCCCCCTTGCAGGTCGGACAGACGACTTCGACATCAGGCATGAAGGACAACTGAGTCGTGATGGCTCCTTCGCCCGAGCATTCCTCGCAACGCCCGCCTTTGACGTTGAAGCTGAACGTCGATGTTTTGAATCCCCGAGCCTTGGCGTCTTCTGTTTCGGCGAAGATTTTCCGGATGTCGTCATAGATTCCAATGTATGTCGCTGGGTTTGAACGAGATGTACGACCAATTGCCGACTGGTCAATGTCAATAACGTCCGAAACATGCTCATGCCCCTCGAGCTCGTCATGCTCTCCCGACAGCACTCGAGAATCACGTAGCAGGCACACGAGCTGCTTTTGAACGATCTCATGAATCAGCGAGCTCTTGCCAGATCCCGACGCTCCCGTCACACAAACGAATTGCTCCAGCGGGATGATTACATCAATGTTCTTCAGATTATTGTGCCGAGCCCCGCGGACGGTAATTGCCTTCCCCGTTCCGACTCGCCGTTTTAGTGGAACGTCAATGCGACGGCGCCCGCTTAAAAAAGCCCCTGTCACAGAATGTTTGTCGGCAATAATCTCCTTCAATCCGCCTGCGCAGACAACTTGGCCGCCGTGGATGCCAGGCCCAGGGCCAATCTCGATAATGTGATCAGCCGCGCGCATCGTTTCGTCATCATGCTCAACGACAATGACCGTATTCCCCAAGTCGCGAAGCCGCTTGAGTGTTTCGATCATTTTGACGTTATCCTTTGGGTGCAACCCGATGCTCGGCTCGTCAAGAACGTACAGCATACCCATCAGCCCAGAACCAATCTGTGAAGAGAGCCGAATGCGCTGCGATTCACCGCCGGACAGCGTCGACGAACCGCGATTTAGATTCAAGTAGTCTAGGCCGATGGAAATAAGCAGATCCAGGCGAACGGTGACCTCCTTCAAGATGATCGACGCGACAGCCTTGTGCCGCGGTGCAGGCTTGATCGATTGTAGGAACTTGCGGAGCTGGACAAGGTGCATTTCGCCCAACGAATAAATACTCTCTCCCGCGACGGTGACCATCCGCCGAGTCCGCTTGAGACGAGCACCTTCGCATTCTGGACACGGGTATTCGACCATTACCTTCTTCAGGTACTCGTCCATTCCTGCACTTGATGTTCCCTGCTTGCGATACCACCGGTAGTTGTGTTCCAAATGGTTCACCACACCGTTGTACTTGATCATTTTCCCGCTGTGCTGCTGCCCCATTTTTGCACCGGGTGGAATGTGCACTTCAAACTTCTCGCCCTTGGTACCATACAGGAGAACGTCCACCACTTTCTTAGGCAGCTCTTCATAGGGCGTGTCCAGGCTGAAACCGTAGTGCTTTGACAGACTGTACTGAATCCTCCCTCCCCAGCTATCACGGTTGTTACTCAACGCCGCCTTTACAAAGGCACCACCGTTGAGGCTGCGGGTGGGATCGGGAACCAGCAGCTTTGGGTGAACTCGCATCGACGTCCCAATGCCAGCGCACGTTGGACAAGCGCCGGAAGGATCGTTGAACGTAAACTGCCCTTGATGCATGTCACCAGAAACAACACGATGCTCCGCACACCCAAACCCTTTGTAGAATGCCTTGTGCTTAGCGGAGAGTCGCTTGGGATGGACGATGTGAAAGCTGAGCAAACCGTCGCCAAGTTTCAGTCCGTGTTCGAGGGATGTCTTGACTTGACCGTCAATACCCGCCGTGATGACGAAGGAGTCGACGATGGCATCTATCGTGTAGTCGCGGTCTTCGTCCAGCTCAATATTGTCCCCCAAGTCACAGAGTTCACCGTCGATCCGCGCGCGTCGATAGCCATTAACACGTATCTGCTCCAGCAGGTATTCGTAGTCTTCACCAAAGATCCTGGAGACCGGTGCACGAACCTCAACTTCGGTGCCGTCCGGCAAGCTCAATAGATGTTCCGCCATCTGATAGGCGGTTCGAATTTCCACAGCTTCTTCGCAGCGAGGACAATGTGGCGTACCCATCGTAGCCATCAGCATCCGAAGATAGTCAGCGATGTCGGTCATGGTGCCGACCGTGGATCGTGGATTCGAGCCTGTGGTTTTTTGGTCAATGGAAACAACTGGCGAAAGACCGTTGACGAAGTCGACATCGGGCTTCTTGAGCTGCCCGATGAATCGCTTGGCGTAGGTCGACATCGACGCCAACAAGCGCCTCTGGCCCTCGGCATATACCGTGTCAAACGCGAGCGAAGACTTGCCGGAACCGCTTACGCCAGTTACCACGACGAGCTGATCGCGAGGGATTTCGAGATTGATATTCTGCAGGTTGTTCTCGCGAGCTCCCTGGACGCCGATCGTTGTACGCACGCGTTAGTTGTCCCAGTAATAGGCAGGTTCTTCGACTTCCTCTTGGCTGCGCTTGGTAAGTTTAAACGCACTGGAGAGTTTCTGTAGCTTGCCGGATCTTTGCAACCACTCACAGGCCGCTTCCAGGTGCCAGGGGTAGACTTGCGAAAATGCGAAGTGATCACCAATCTCGGAAAGTGGGACCAAGCGGTCTTGCTTTTTCAAGAATGAAATCAACGGCCCCAGGTGCTGCATGTAGTGCTCTTCCAAGTAAGATTCAATCGCTAGAATTGCCGCCTTCATCACACCTTTATTCTTACGCTTCGCCAGAACGTCTGTATACACCGCAGTAAACAACTCTGGATTCAGCTCCATTGCCCGGTGCATAACAATCCCCTCGCAGATCTCACCACTGCGAATCACTTCTGTGTAGGCCAAGCTGTGGGCCGCGCCAAGGATCTCCTGCTGCGCCAACTCGATGTCGTTCCTGTCTTCCAACAGCCGCCGCGCATGCCGAAGTGCATAGAATGTCCAAGTCGAAAACATCAGCAACTCACGCTGCTGGTCTTTCACCGCCACCGTATTGGCCTGTTCAAACCAGGACGCAATCGAGGGATCGCGGCTGTACTTGAGCTCTCGGGTTGCAAAGAAGTTGCACGAAAACGCCGTGCGTGATGACCCTTCAACCATTTGCTTAAACCGGCTCCGCGCAATTAATTCTGCGTGGATGTTGATGCCCTCTTCGACCAGTGTCCGGTAAATTCGTTCATCCTTCCCGTCGCTTCGCAGTCGCTTGGACACGCCGTCGGCCTCGATGATCCACAGATAGATACTCTCCTTCCGCCAAATTGTCTCAAGCGACAAACTGCCATTCAGCACGACCGCCAGAACATAACGATCTTCTTCAACCCGTGAAATGAATTGCCGCAGCGCCGCCTCGTAACGCTCGAGCTTCTCCACATCTTTCATCTTCCAACCTTGCTACTGCTGACGAGTACATTTCATTCTGCTGTTGTACAGCCAAGAACCTAGCAGAAAACTTGCTGCACGTGTTGGCGAGTTGCCGGGCACTGTTGCAAGAGCTGCCAGCCACCGCGTTGCGGCATTTTCACTGGTCATCGCAACCTCACCTAGCGCGCAAGGGACGGGCCGCTCGCCACTCATCGCTCGTTGTACGACGTGGCTTCCAAGCACTTGTCCACAGCCTCCTTGTACGATGGCGCTTCCAGGCCCCTGCCGTCCCTTCAGGACTCATCGGGACGCACATAGACCGTAACCACGGGTTTGCACCAACATCATGCCGTCGCGGTGCGACTTAGAATATCGGGACTTCAACAGCCCCATTTCGCCCCTGCACCGAATCCCGCTTCACCCAACGCTCTATTAGCGTCGATCAGTGCAGATTAATGTTCCATCCCAATCCTTGCTGCGGAGAACGATTTACCCTCCCTTTCCGAGCCCCGGCGAGGAATTCTGGGAG
>CAYPLE010000002.1:80355-134652 GCA_964411445.1 uncultured Pirellulaceae bacterium | reverse complement strand
AAGGCGGTTGAAGCGTGGCATCGTGGCGATCTGGCTTGAATTTCGACAAAATGAAGGCAAATACACGGCTATTTGTCGTGTTGGAATTTTCTGCGGGGGCAGCTTGGCGGTTAATCGTGACCTGTCACTTGACTTTTGGGTGTCCAAGGCTCTATCGTGAAACATCTTAGACAAATGATTTCGTGGGCATTGTGGCTTGCGATTTGGTGACTCGATGTTTGCATGAATAGAGGAAGCTCGAAATGAAGAGTTTGAAGTACCTAATGGCTGGATTGCTGTTGGCTGGCGTTACAACCAGTATCGCTGTCGCCGGAGGAGC
Organism: uncultured Pirellulaceae bacterium; assembly: GCA_964411445.1. Taxonomy (GTDB): domain Bacteria; phylum Planctomycetota; class Planctomycetia; order Pirellulales; family Pirellulaceae; genus Aureliella. The sequence goes on along the minus strand of CAYPLE010000002.1, from coordinate 134,333 downwards.
CGTTTCGGTCGAGGGCGTTAAGTGTTTGATGGTTGCCAAGAAGGACGCAAACGAGGAGAAGAAGTCGAAGTGGAAGGACGGTAACGTTTACTTCTGCTGCGATGGATGCCTTGGCAAGTATGAGAAGATGAGCAAGGACGACAAAAAGAAGATTGCTCACAAAGCAAATCATCAGCTCGTTGCAACGAAGCAATATGTTCAAGGTGGTTGTCCATTCTCCGGTGGAGAGCTTGATAAAGAGCAGTCCATCAAGGTCATGGGTGCCGAAGTTGGCTTCTGCTGCAGCGGCTGCAAGTCAAAGGCGGAGAAGATGAGCGAAGAAGATCAGCTCACGAAGTTGTTCGGCGAAGAAGCTTTCAAGAAAGCGAAGTTCAAGCTCGCTAAGAAGGAAAAGTAAGACTGCTCCGTCGCCCGACGGTTCTTCTCGGGGCGACTCAAATCGGACAACTGAACACGTTCTGCAATCTCGCTCATGGGTCGCATTCCAACGCGACCCTTGAGCTTTTTTTGTGCGCCTCGCAAGAGAGTGCTGGTGGCACATTTCTTCGCTAGTCTACTTTGGTTCCCAGGCGATTCGGTTCAGTGGGATGGGAGGGAACTCGCGATTGGGCGATTCGTTTGCAGCCTTGGCCGCGAATTGCTGCGATGAAGGCGACTGCTGGGAGGGTGGATCGTTACTTCGAAGGCTACCCTTTAGTCTTTGTTGATGTGCTCAGTAATCCAGCTTTCTAACTCGCTCCAGTCAACGGGCGGTAGCTGCGACAGGTCGGGACGCAGTTTGACGGCATCATGGATGTAGACGTGATGAATGTCGCTTTGCGGTTTGTCCGTGTTCCAGTGCAGCATGATACGAATGCACATCGGTAGCGAACCGGGGACTTCGATTTCGTAGCCGCATAGCAGTGGGACTTCGATCCAGCCAAGTTGTCGGGCGGCCAGTGCGGGGAATTCGGCATCCAAATCTCGTGTAACGGTGAACGTAGCGCTGGCGACGTCTTGGGATTCGATTCCATTTCGGCGAATGATCAAGGCTAGCATCTGCCGGGTTGCCAGGAGTATTTCATCGCGCGTGTTACTCTTGACCGTTGTGGCACCACGTACTCCGCGGCAGAAGTTCATGGGATTTTCCTCGTGAAAACGTGGCATTTGCCCGAAACTGGGGCTTTGAGACGACGGTCCTGGTTGGAGCCCATTCTCGTCGGGAGGTGTCACCTTTAAAATGACGGCTACGCAAAAGTATACCAGTCGCTCGGGATATACCAGACCTCAAGCCACTTTGCGATGATTTGGCGGAGCTACTTTGGCGCTCCTTCGCAAACCAAGCGACGAATTCCAATCGCGACTCGATCGGATAATCGGCACTGAACACCATGCCCAACGACGAATTTTCGGATCAAGATTCTTCCATCGATCCAAAAGAATACTCCGTTTTGGTTGTCGACAACGACAAAGCGCACGCTCGTGCAATGACCGAAAGTCTCGAGCGTTTGGGGTATCGCTGTACCGTTGCAACCGGCGGTCCCGAAGGAATCGAAGCGCTCGACAAGGGCAACTACAACGTCGTCGTAACCGACCTGGTGATGAACGACGTCGATGGAATGGGCGTCCTGCAGAAGGCGAAGAAGGTCCTGCCTGATGCTGAAGTTGTCATGGTGACGGGCCATGCAACGGTGCCCAAGGCTGTGGAGGCGATGCAGGAAGGTGCCTTTAATTTCCTGGAAAAGCCCATTACGCCAGCACGATTGCGAGCTGTCACGGCTAAAGCCGTCGAAGCTTGCCATTTGAAGCAGACGAACACTGAGTTGCGTCAGCGGTTGGATGAAAAGTTTGGCTTCGAAGGGATCATCTACTCCAGCCCAAAGATGCAGGATGTCATTGATCGGTTGAAGCGGATCGCACCCACCGATGCGACCGTACTGATTACTGGGGAAAGCGGTACTGGCAAGGAGATGATTGCTCAGGCAATTCACCAAAACTCGCCACGCAAGAACAAGCGGATGAAGGCCCTGAACGTCCGGGCGGTTTCGGAAACTTTGGTTGAGAGTGAGCTATTCGGGCATGTCAAAGGCGCGTTTACGGATGCGGCCAGTGATCGCGTCGGTGCGTTTGAGTATGCCGACGGAGGAACGTTGTTCCTGGACGAAGTTGGCGACATGCCAATGAACACGCAGATCAAATTGTTGCGTGTTCTTGAAGAGCACCGAATTACGCGTGTCGGCGACAATAAATCGGTGAAAGTAAACTGTCGTTTATTGAGTGCAACCAATCGTCCGCTCGAAGATATGGTCGCAGAGGGGACTTTTCGAAACGACTTGTACTATCGGCTGAATATCGTCACAGTGCATCTCCCTGCTCTTCGGGAAAGGCCTGAGGATATTGTGCCGCTGATGGACCACTTCCGAAAAATGTTTATTCGTCGTCACGGCAAGTCGCAATGTAGTTTTGCGCCTGCAGTAACGCGACGGTTCTATTCCTACGAATGGCCAGGGAATATTCGTCAGCTCCGCAACTTTGTTGAAACGATGGTCGTGCTCGACACCGACGGTGTGCTCGACCTGAATGACTTGCCGCCAGAGTTGGCTGAAGAAGGCGACGGCGCCTCCAGCGTAGACGGTGATGCTGCGGGACTGCCCGTCGCTGCTGAAACGAATTTGATTGGTCGTCCGATGGCAGAGATCGAACGGTGGGCCATTGAGGAGACCCTCACTCTTACGGCAGGCAATCGCGAGGAAGCTGCTAAAATACTGCGGATCGGCTCGCGAACGCTTTATCGCAAGCTGGACAAGTACAAGCAGGAATCGGACGAGACTGCTGCCGACGACAAGCTGCCGGAAGCCGAGCAAGACAAACCGACAGACGAAAACGCTTAGCATTTCGCTGGGCGTTTCAAATCACCACCGTAAGGAAGCATGATGCCGACTATCCGCCAGTTGCCGCAGAGCTTGATCAACAAGATCGCTGCGGGCGAAGTGATTGAGCGGCCTGCTAGTGTCGTCAAGGAATTGCTTGAGAACAGCGTCGACGCTGGAGCAACTGCAATTGAGTTGACCATCGAGGGCGGTGGGATCGACTTGATTCGCATATCCGACAACGGTTGCGGCATCACCGAGGAGCAAATACCGCTGGCCATTGCCAGTCATGCGACCAGCAAACTGGAGTCGGCAGACGACCTGTTTGACGTTCACACGCTTGGCTTTCGCGGCGAAGCGCTGGCTTCGATTTCCGAGGTGAGCCACCTAACGCTGAAGACCCGCACGCAAGACGACGATGCCGGAAACGAAATTTCTGTGCGCGGTGGCGAGCGTACACCGATTGTTCCCTGCGGCTGTCCAGTGGGGACCAGTATTGAGATCCGCCATCTGTTTTTCAATACTCCAGTGCGTCGTAAATTCTTGAAGACGCCCCAGACAGAGGCTGGGCACATTACAGAGGCTTTCACGCGAATTGCTTTGGCATTTCCGCAGGTGGCGTTTGTGATGAAGAGTGGCAATCGCACGACCTACGATCTACCTGCGACCGACTCTTGGAAAGATCGCATTCGGGCCTTTTTTGGTGACGAAATTGCCGATTCTCTAATGGCTGTCCAGAGCGCTCAAGCCGAGTCAAGCTTGTCTGGCTACGTTGCTGATCCAACGGTCAGTCGCAGCAACAATCGAATGCAGTACATTTTCTTGAACGGTAGGCATATTCGGGATCGATCACTGCAACATGCACTTGCCGAAGCCTATCGAGGGCTGCTGATGGTGGGACGCTTCCCTGTCTGTTTCCTGCGACTGGAGGTTCCGCCGGATCAAGTTGATGTGAACGTCCATCCGACGAAGATGGAAGTGCGGTTTCAGGAAAGTGGCAAGCTGTACAGCCAATTGTTGAAAACATTACGGCACCAGTTTTTGACGACGGATCTCACCGCACGGGCGCGGCACGTTCCGGGCCCGGTGCCGAAGGGGTTGAAGCCAGCCGAAGGCGATGAACAGGGAGTGCATGCGGATGCATCCGGGACGGCGGCCGGGAGTTCAGGTGCTGCAGATGTTGTCGTTCCGCCGTCTGTTTCAGGCAGCGATGCGCGTTGGGATTCCCATGCAGAAGCGGTCTCGCAAGTTCGGCCAGCGGGTGAAGCGACTAAGCGAGTTGCAAACGATCTTGGGCTGAAGGAGTCGATCCCGCCATTTCGGCCGTTTGAGCAAAGGGCGTCTCAGCTTTCGACGGCCAATATTCCACCCGGCGCTCGAGCTTGGTCCGCAGACCAACCCGTTGGAACGCTCGACCTACCTCCACTGCCTGGTGAAACGGACGATCTAGACAGCCAGGAGACGGTCGCAGATGCGTCAGCAGAATTGGTTGGAGTCGATCCTGGCCACACGACAGACGGCAGTGCTCCGGCCAGCCATCTTGGGTATCAAGTGCACAATCGTTACCTAATCACCCAAGACGAAGACGGGATGGTTGTGGTTGACCAGCATGCCTTGCACGAGCGAATCCTGTACGAACAACTGCGTCATAAGACGGAAACTAAGACGCTGGAGAGCCAGCGACTACTGGTGCCCGAACCCTTGGATCTAACGCCCAGCGAGGCTGCCGCTGCGGTTGAGCACCAGGAGATGTTGAAAACAATTGGCATCGAAATCGAACCCTTCGGTGGCGACACCATCTTGATGACCAGCTATCCTGCAATGCTGGCGAATATGCGTCCGATCGAAGTTCTTCGTCAAGTGCTCGAGCCGCTGATGAGCGGCGGAAAGCAACCTGATGCACGAGAGCTTCTCGACGAACTGCTTAATATGCTCGCCTGTAAAGCTGCGATCAAAGCAGGGGACAAGCTCTCCGGTGACGAGATCACGGCTTTGCTGGAGCAGCGTTACCACTACAACGATACCCACCATTGCCCTCACGGTAGGCCAACTGCGTTGCACTTCAGTCGCGAACAACTCGACAAGATGTTCAAACGCACCTAGTTCTATCGATTCAGTTGCGCCCGATGGTCTGATGGCCAACGACGCGATCTGGAGAGGTTCTCAGGGCGAGCCTGAGTCAAACGGGCAAGAAGCAATAAAAGTCTCAAGATCCGTTATGAATCCAAAGTTTATATTGATCGGTGGTTTTCTCGGAGCGGGGAAATCCACGACCGTTGCGCGTCTGGCAAAGCACTATCAAAGCCAAGGCAAGAGGGTTGGTATCATCACCAACGACCAAACCACCGATCTGGTGGACACTCATTCACTGGAAAACCAGGGCTTCGATGTGGGAGAGGTCGCCGGTGCATGCTTTTGCTGCAGTTTCAACGAGTTGACTGGGACCGTTGAACAGCTTTCCAGTAAAGAACTGCCGGATGTGATTATTGCAGAGCCGGTGGGGAGCTGCACTGATCTGGTGGCAACGGTCATCAAGCCATTGACGAGCGTTTACAATCGGCCGCTCGATATCGCACCCTACGGCGTGATCTTGAAACCGAGTCACGGACAGAGGATCTTGAGCGACGGTGGCAGCGGTTTCTCGCCAAAGGCAGCCTATATCTTTCGAAAACAAATTGAAGAATCTGATTTCGTCGTGGTCAACCGTATCGATGAACTTTCTGACGAGCAGGTTGGCGAGCTCAAGAGCATGGTTCAACGCGAGTATCCGGGCCGAACTCTTGTGCTGATGTCCGCCAAGACAGGAGCGGGGTTTGACGACTATGTCGAGCAGCTTGACTCCGCGGCACAGCCAAGAACCCGGGTGCTCGAGGTCGATTATGACGTGTACGCAGAGGGCGAAGCCGAATTGGGTTGGCTGAACAGTCAGGTTCACCTGCAGGCGGCCCGAGAGTTCTCCTTGGATGAGCAACTGCTGTGGATCGTTGGCGACCTGCACGCCAAGATGGTCGAGTCGGCGGCCGAGGTAGCGCATTTGAAAGCGATAGGGATGTGGGATGGCAACTATGCGGTTGCCAATGCTGTTTCGAATTTCACGCAGCCCGAATTGTCTCTTCAGTCCGGAGTGCAAACGGCCCGGGCCGACATCGTCGTCAACGCGCGCGTCGCAGCTCCTCCAGAACTGTTGCAGAAACATGTTGAAGCGACGCTTGAGGGATTGGCCTTGCGTGTCGGCGGTGAACTTGAAGTCAGGACGATGCAGGCCTTCCGGCCCGGAAGGCCCGTGCCGACGCATCGCATTGAATAAAATGGCTGCCGCGTCTTAGGGTGATTCAGGCTCGGGTGTGCGGTTCTGAGCCCATTTGAGCCTGCGATTCAGGGTAGGCAGATAGGTAGCCATCATCGGTGCCTATACCCAACCGCTTTGGATGCTGCTGGTGTTTTTGCGTTAGGCGGCCGCTGATGCAGTGGCTTGCCTGACATCGACACGTGGCGTCCGCTTTCGTCGACTCTTGACGACAGACGTTGCAACGCGATCGTCCAAGTTGGGGCGGAAGATCGTCAGCAAGGTGAAGGGCAAGAACCAGGACATGTAGAGTCCACCGCCGTTGCCGTGCCAGAATTGTGCAGCCAGCATGACTGCCGAAGTGCAGCACATGAGCGTGCCAAGGTGCTTGCGGGATGGCCAGAATACAAAAGAGATACTGAGCAGGATGAAACCCACGAGTACCGGTAGTCGGAAGTCGGGCGGAATGCCGTCGATTCCCCAGATGCCTTCGAGGCCTCCCATGCGCGGTCGCCACAGTCCAAACATCCATCGGACGTGAACAACAAATGCATCGAAGCCTTGCAATAGCAGCAGTCCGGAAAGGAGCGTGAGGCTACTGCAGATTCCGGTCAATAGTCTTCCTAGACCGCGATGCCAGTAGAAACTGATCCACAGAGGCAAGAGGAACAGTGGGTAGTAGACGAGCCCAGCGGCCAAGCCAAGGAGACTGCCTGATATAAGTGGCTGCCGGTAAGCCAGCATGGCCAATATCAATAGAGCTGCCGGCAGGACGTGATGGAGGTTGCCAGTCATCTGCGCCGTATACGGCAAGAGCAGATACATGACGGCGCATCCAATTCCGGTTTGAACGTTGTCAAAGTGCCAATAGCCGACACCGACGATTCCGAGCACGATGGCCAGGTTAGACAGAATCGCGATGATGCGAGCCACATTGGACACCCACGGCGCTTGTTCAGAAGTCGCCTTTGGCGGTTCATCTGCGTTCTCAGGTCCGGTGCCTTCTTGCTCAGCGGTTTTGGTCTGAATTTCTTGCTGCTGAGTGACGTTCTGATCGCGCTCGAGTTTGTCGGGCGTGGTTGGGAGATTGGGTAGCATATTCAGCAAGGCGTAACCTGGGCCAAGCCGCGGGCCTCGGAGTTCTTGTTCATCTGGTGAACTGGTGATGACGTTTGCCATCAAGAAAATGAACAACGAGACACCGATGAAGGTTAGCCCGCCTATGGATAGATTCGGAACCAGCAATGGTCGACGCGTCAGTGCCGGGTCGAGTAGCATGCGGAGCATCAGCAGGCTACAGGCGATCAAGAGTGCAACAAAGCCATAGAATTCGATAGTCGTTCCGGCTGCAACCACTGGGCCTATTTCTGCGGCGGGTGCATCCATTCGTAACATAGGAGTGGCGGTGTCCGCCGCAGCGGAGCTTGTGAATGCGTCCAGGTTGGCTGCTTGTTGGGCTGAATCAGCCGAGTCTGGGCTCTGGGCGGCGGAAGATTGACTGGTTGCAGCAGACTCAGCTTGTTGCCGCCTTCCCTCGTAGACCATCATCAGTCCTGGCGAAAGCAGGATGAGCAAGATCAGGTCAAGATTGCGGATACTGAAGAAGCGGTGGAAGACAAAGTATAGGCCGAGCAGTAGGAACGACGAATGGAATACCCACGTCGCTGGCTCGGGTCGTTGATAGTAGAGGAGTAGGTCGCTCATTCAGCCCTGAATTACAAGCGCCGTCGCCGAGTTGTCTTGCCGTGGTGCCGTCTTGCGCCAAAAGTTGGACGCTAGAGCGATGCAGAAGCGTTGAGTCGGTTGGAGATTCCTTGGACTCTCGGAGACGTTGTAGCTCGTACCTCCTGCTTGGTTTGATGCGAGACGAAGCATTGACTTGAATCGCATGCATTCGACGGGTCTGGCTTTCCGAAACAGCAGCTTCGCGAAGCCATCGGTAAAAAGCGACCACCCCGTAAGGATAAGGTACGCAGCCAATCGTTCAAGGGATTAGCGATTCTGATAGTGGAAGAAATCTTGCCACTAGCGCGAAAGTGTGCCGAAAGCGGCCTCTGGGACGCGTTTTGGGCGACCTACTTAGCCGTGTGAGGCAATATTTTTCACCGTTTCCGTTGCGGGCGCACGAAAAAACCGGCTCGTGAGGAGCCGGCTTCTTCAGATTTCGGTGTTACCGCAGGGCAACAATGGGCGAACTTTTACTCGCGAGGACGAATGACGCCCGTCAAGCCAGCGTAGTCCACGCGGTCGTCCCGGTGCCAAAGTGGTTGGCCCAGATCAACACGGCGGCGAAGGACTTCGATTTTCTCGCTCGAGCCTGCAGGGGCATCGGTTGGGAGAAAGTCGTCGTTTACTTCTGGATCGAAATCCTCATCATGACCGTACTTGAGGATCGCTTCGAAGACGTTCTTGCAAACATCGCTCATTGAAACTGCCTTTCCGACGAAAGAATATGAATCTTATCTTTATATGAAAATGCCCAGCTCTAATCTTAGAAGCCGTCGCTCACCCTGTTTGCCGCAGCTATGGTCCGACGGGGCTGTGTACTGGGACAACGTGACAAATGAATTCCAACAACCGTTGGCGAGCAGTCTTGGACGAGGCGTCGTGAGTGTAGACGTAACCCTTCCTGCTCAATTCACGAGCGATTATTCATGGCTAGGAACCGAAGTCAAGAAAATTCCGTTAATTCGACCTGCTTAAACCAAGTTTTGCCATTGGCAAGCGGCTGGAAATAACCTAGGGCAAGCTGGCGACGTTAGGGTGAGATTAGCGGTTGTTTCGGCCGCGTTCGCGGCGTTGGTGGTGATCGCTCCCTTAACGCTATTTATTGGTCGTTCAGCCCCCGGAATCACGGCAGAAATGCTGTTTGGCAACAATGTCGGATTTCTCTCTTTGGAGCAAATGGCTTCTCCGGGGAAATGGCTGAAAAAAAATTGCCCGGACTCGACAAATGAACGTCGGACTGGACATTTGGGAGAACGATGCACCCACGGGCGAATGTTGAACGCAGTGATTCCTGCCGCTTCTGATCCTTCGTGTGGGGGCTTTCGCCCAGGCAACTGGGGAGTGAACTGTAGGTGGATAACGGGAAAGTATGGCGAGATGTGGTTGCAGAAGATCGTTGACTTGAAGGAACGCTCCCGAGGATTTCACTTGGTCACCCGCGAAGTTGAGCAGGCAATCCCAGAGCTGGAGCGTGTGAAAATCGGCATGGCTCACATATTTATTCAGCACACCAGTGCGAGCCTAACGATTAACGAGAACGCCGATCCGGACGTGCGGGCGGACATGGAAACTTACTTCAATCGCATCGTTCCCGAACAGGGGCTGCCGCTGTTGCATACTCTTGAAGGACCTGATGACATGCCAGCTCATGTAAAAGCAAGTATGCTAGGCCCAAGCCTTTCCGTTCCGATTTCCAATGGAGGGTTCGCCTTCGGTACTTGGCAAGGGATTTATCTGTGCGAGCATCGAAATCGTGGTGGATCCCGCCGCCTGGTCGTTACCATCCAAGGTGAATGATCTTTGGTAAACGCGAATGCTAGCTAGCGGACTGTGATTTCGTTCATTTTGTAAGCTCCTGTGTCAGCGGGGGGATTTTAGTATCCCGCTGAGACATCGAGGAGTCATCGAGGAAAATGCTAGCAGTGTTCATTGAAAGCCTATTCCTTAACTAATCGTCGGGTTTCCCAACGCGCCGGTAGCAACGACAGGGCAAACGTCTGTCCGAATGCTCAAATGACCCTCTTACTCCTACGTCCAAATGCAAGGTTCTCCGCTGTGACCGCAAAAAGTCGAATCCTGAGCAAGCTTCGAAAGCAGATCGTTGATCAGGTCGAATTGCCATCGGCTTCTGGTGAAGGTGCGTGGATTCGCTATGACGACCCAAAGAGCAAATTCTGTGAGATGGTGGTGACGGCTGGTGGGCAGTGTTTGGAAGTGGACAGTTGGGAGGCCGTTCGCGAGAAATTGTCTGAATTTCCCGAGTGGCAAGAAGCTAAACACAAACTTTCGTTGACTTCGAAAGTTGAGAGTGACGTCGATATTTCTCAAATCGAAGATCCGCATGATCTCGAAAACCTCGATTTTGTTATTCAGCGTGGCCAACTTGCGGTTTCAGAGAATGGCGCAATCTGGGTGAGCGATGCTGAAGTGAAGCACCGAGTTGTTTACTTTATCACCCAGTTCCTGGTCCTTGTCATTGATGCGGCCGACATTGTCCACAACATGCACGAAGGCTACGCTCGCGCCAAGATTCCTCAGCCTGGATTCGGATTGTGGGTCTCTGGGCCCAGCAAGACTGCAGATATCGAACAGTCACTTGTCATCGGCGCACATGGTTGCCGCGAACTGACGGTTTTTGTGATCAGCTAGCTGGGCCTGTACGTGAGGCTGCGAAATGGTCGGCTTGAATTGACGGCAGAAAGAACAATGAATACTCCGACGAAATCCGAGTCTGGACAGGCCGCTGGCACCCAGGCAATCACGGTTGAAGCCACTGGCGTCGACAAGACGGGTGAACGCGTGCAGGCAATGTTTGCCCAGATCGCTCCACGTTACGACATGATGAATCATGTGCTTTCGCTGGGGATCGATATTCGATGGAGGCATCGTGTCGTCAAGGAAATGCGGCTGCGTGATTCGTCCAGCAAGGCGCCAGTTCTCGATTGCTGCACTGGAACAGGCGACTTGGCAATTATGATTGCCAAGGCTTCGGGTGGGCGGTTTGCAGTCAACGCGACTGATTTTTGTGCACCCATGTTGGAGCATGCTGAACGGAAGCGAAAAGCGGCGGGACTGGAGGGGGTTGAATTCCAAGAGGCGGATTCAATGGCTCTGCCGTTCGAAGATGATTACTTCCAAGCGGTCACCTGCGCTTTTGGGCTTCGCAATATTCAAGATACCGAGCAGGGCCTTCGAGAGATGGCACGCGTCTGCAAGCCAGGAGGGCAGGTCGGCATACTTGAGTTTTCACATCCCACCGCGCCGGTCCTCAAGCAGTCATATCAAGCTTACTTTCGCTACGTCCTCCCCCGGATTGGTCAGGCAGTAGCTAGCAACGATCAGTCCGCGTATGAATATCTGCCCAATAGTGTAAGAGAATTCCCAAGTGGACAGGAGTTGGCAGATGTGATGCAACAGTGCGGCTATTCAAACGTCAAACTGTTTCCCATGACACTCGGAGTCGCAACACTTTATCTTGGCGAAGTCAACTAACTGCATCTGAAGTGATGCAGTTGCATTCTGTAAGGTTTGGCGATGAATCAGTCTGTCGGCCATGATGAGTTGCCCGTTGTAGTCGCAATCACCGGTGCCAGCGGAGCCGTTTATGCGGCTCGGCTATTGGATTCGCTGCTGTCTTTTCGCGTGCCCATGCACTTGGTTGTCAGCGAGTCCGGCCGGGCTGTTGTCAAGCAAGAGTTAGGGGTGAATCTGAAAGCCAGCCACGACTGGGTTGCGGAGGTTCTGGCCGCTTCAGATGCGTTTTTATCGCTCGATGTCGGTGAACCCAAGAGGCTTCACCGAAAAGAGGCCATGGCAGACTTTTTGGCAATCCACCAGCCTAACGATTACTTTACGCCAATCGCTAGCGGTTCGCATTTAACCCGCGGAATGGTCATTTGTCCGTGTTCCGGCAGCACGCTAAGCGGGATTGCCCGTAGTTCGACGTCGAATCTGATTCAGCGAGCCGCTGAGGTGCATCTCAAGGAACAGCGGAAGCTGATCATTGTTCCCCGAGAGACACCACTGAGTGTGTTTCAGCTCGAGAACATGCACCGACTGGCCCAGGCTGGAGTGGTTGTTCTTCCCGCCGCGCCCGGCTGGTACCATGGAGTGAAGGGGCTTGCAGACTTAGTTGACTTTGTCGTCGGCCGAATTCTGGATCAGTTGGGCTTGCGAAATGATCAAATCACTCGCTGGGCATCTGAGTGATCTTTCGCTGGAACTGGGACTTAGGCTAATTTCTTGCCGAATGCAGACTGGTTATTTGCCGAGTCAGCGCCCGCTCAGGCATCAAGCTCCTGCGGCGACCAGTTGTTCACCGACAGACCACTTGCGAAAATCACTTTCGTCGCGATGAATTGCACGATATAGCGTGTCTCGTTCCACGGGTTGATGACCCGTTTCGCGGATCAATTCTTGGATCCGCTCGACAGACAGCATTTGTGGAGTTGTCGCTCCAGCGTCGTGATAGATCAGTTCATGGCGAACCGTCCCATCAATGTCGTCTGCTCCGTAGTGCAACGCCACTTGGGCCGTCTCGATGCCGAGCATGATCCAGTAAGCTTTGACATGGGGAATGTTGTCAAGCATCAAGCGTGCGACTGCCATGTTTCGAAGGTCCGCCAGGGCGGTCGGCTTCTTGATGTTGTCCAGCTTGGTGTTTTCGGGATGGAACGCCAAGGGGATAAACGTTTGGAATCCACCAGTCGCATCCTGTAGTTCTCTGAGCCTAAGCAAGTGATCGACGCGGTGGAACGCTTCTTCTAAGTGTCCGTAGAGCATTGTGCAGTTGCTTCGAAGGCCAATTTCATGCGCGCTTCGGTGCACCTCGAACCACTTATGGGAATCCGCTTTGTGTTCACAGATCTGATCACGTACTTCGGAGTGAAATATCTCTGCTCCACCGCCAGGTAGCGAGCCCAGTCCAGCGATTCGAAGGTCCTCGAGAATCTCACGGACGCCCTTCTTCGTTAGGAACTCAAACCAACCGACTTCAACCGGCGTCCAAGCTTTCAAGTGGATCGTCGGAAAGGATTCGTTCAATTGCGAGAGAATACCACGATACCAATCGTACTCCATCTTGTGGTGCAGTCCGCCGACGATGTGCATTTCGGTGCATCCGTTGTCATAAGCCTCCTGCCCGCGCTGGTGAATCTGCTCGGGGTTCATCACGTAACCCTTCGGATCGCGCAGGTCACTGCGGAAGGCGCAGAAGCGGCAGCGGTAAATGCACACGTTTGTCGGGTTTAGGTGTGTATTAATGTTGTAGTAGGCTACATTCCCGTGCATGCGGCGTCGAACTGCATTGGCCAGTTGGCCAACTTCTTGAAGTGGGATTGCTGGATCGTATAACGCCAGCCCATCGTCGAAGTCGAGCCGCTGGCCGGCTTCGACTTTGCGCTTGATTTCCTTGAAGCGGTCGTGAACATTCATCAGTGGCGTTCCAGTGGTAGACAGTTCAGGGGGGATTTTGTGGTGACGGCAGTTTTGAAAGTAGTTGCGGCACCACTACTATCCGGTGGTGGCATTATCGTTGTACAAACGGGTTTCTGCGAGTCCCGATCTTAGGCGCCTAGGTTGCTTTGGTCGAAAGCCGGTCGTGGCCCGAGCGCCCGTTGCGTCTTTTGAAAGTCGCATAGCAAGTCACATCGCCTCTTTCGAAAACCGTTGGCCCCGCGGCTTGATAACCCGCTTCGGAGGTACGCCGGGTGTGCGTTTGGGTTTCACGGACGGCAGGCGTCGCATGCTGGGTTTTGCATTACTGGGTTTTTGGTGCACTTCGCCCGCTCGGGGCTAGTTCGTTCTTTTAAGGAAGCTAGTTTGAAAGTCGAATGCCGGGATTACGAGCTGCAGCTTCAGGATCCCTTCACGATCTCTCGGGGGACCGTTACGACTCAGCCTACGCTCATCGTCCGCGTGGAATACGACGGCTTGATTGGGCTCGGCGAGGCGACGACGAATGAGTTCTACGGTGTGACGCTTGATTCGATGCGGCGTGCACTGGCGGAGGTTCAGCCGCGGCTGGATGGTTACCGCCTTGAGAACCCGGCTGAGTTGTGGGCCGACTTGGATCCTGTTCTCTCGCAAGCTCGTTTCGCCCAATGTGCGTTGGATTGCGCCATTTGGGACATCTACGCACAAATGCATGGCATGCCGCTGTTTGAGCTATGGGGTTTTCGCAGGGACGACCCTATGCCGCCGACGTCGTTCACGATTGGGATCGATTCGGCAGATGAGATGGTCCGCAAGTTGAATGCTCAGCCCGGCTGGCCAATCTACAAGATCAAGCTTCCTGGGCAGTCGCCCGTCGAGCTCGTCAAAGCCCTCAGGCGGCATTCGGAAGCGACGTTTCGGGTGGACGCCAATTGTGCGTGGCAGGAAGCGGAGGTTCTCAGCATTGCGGGCGAGCTTCAGGGGTTGGGCGTCGAGCTGATTGAGCAGCCGTTGGAGAGCGATGCCTATGACAAGATGGCTCGGCTGAAGGGGCGCAGCGCAATTCCGCTGGTCGCAGATGAGAGTTGTCAAACGGAAGCGGACATTGACAGGTGCATCGACTGCTTTGACGGTGTGAATCTAAAACTTGTCAAATGTGGGGGGCTCACCCCTGCCAGAAGGATGGCAACGCGGGCTAGGCAGAACGGCCTGAAGGTGATGTTGGGGTGCATGACTGAGTCGAGTGTTGGAATTGCAGCCGGGGTGCACATGCTGCCTTTGCTCGACTTTGCTGACCTGGACGGAGCGATGCTGCTCCGCGAGGACATCGCGACAGGGCTGGATTGGCAGCTTGGGGTGTGTCGTCTGCCCGAGCGGCCTGGAATCGGCGTTCAGCTTCTTTGATTGGGCAGCTCAGCTTCTTTGAATTGGCAGCACTGCGATGCGCGAGTGATTTAAGTACTTGTCGCGACTGGTTTTGTGTCCAGGCCCGTTGTCTCGGCGCATGGAGTCCGCTCCAGAGAGGGGGTGGCTGCGGTCGCGTTGGCGGGAACTTGGGGCTGCGCTATATGGGGGGATTGCTCTGCGTTCTCGCGTTGCAGGGGGAACTTAGACCCAAGGAGTGCGTCCAAGGGCTACACCTTGGTGGTCGGAAGGCCTTCCATCGATGAGTTTGTTACTGCAGTTTGCCGTTGTTGGCTGTTTTTTCCGGACAATCGGAAGCTGGCAGTGGGTGAAAAAGCGTTGATTGGGCTATTTGGGTTACCTGCCACCCGTCGGAATTTGCAACCCAAATGGCCGCAACTATAATCGACTCCCGTGTTTTCCTCGGTCCAGACGGCGTAGATTGCGCCGTTTGCGGGGTTAGAACAGCTCCTCAATGGTGGTTCTACCGTGTCGCGTAATGCGGCAAAAGCGTTCGTTACGCGCCTTCACACCCTGAATAAGGGCGTGAATTTTCGCTGAAGCTCACCTGCATGCTCTAAGGGTTGGTTAATGGCCATCCGTAAGTCACAGTCGGCAAAATCTTCTCGCAAATCCCTCACAGGTCAGGCTCGCAAGCAGGCCAAGCAGCGTATGCGCAATATGCTGCTGGAAAACCTTGAGCAGCGACAGCTTCTCACGGTGGCCCCGCAGTTAATTGGGATTCAGCCCAACAACAGCGATCTGCTTGCCGACGGCGATATCCGCGATCAGTCCCCGCGGGAGCTTGTCTTCCGCTTCGATGATCAGCAGCAGATTGATGCCAATACGCTGGACGGGATTCGTGTTACCAGTGCAGGTGGTGACGGAACGTTCCGTTTGGCATCGGCTAGCAGTGATTTTGGCAGCAACGGCGGCGCCAACATTCGCTTGACGGCTGCTAAAGAAGGGGAGTTTTGGACCGTCGATGTCACGCACGCGGTTCTCCCAGCCGGCACTCCGCCTACGGTTTCTACCAATGGCCTCGGGGTTTCGATCACGCTCAACGCCAATCCGGCTGCTCCGACGACGGCTGGCGAATTGGTGGATGCGATCAATGCCTCGCCATCATTGGTCGATCGACTGCAGGCAGAAATTGACGGTGGCTTAGAAGACGCGGCGTTGGCTCAGCGACCAGTCAGCGAATATTCGCCAATTGCAATTGACCAAACAAACGACCAAATTCTGACCCCAGGTGCCGTTCTTGTTGGTCAAGCGCCGGATGAAAACGAAGTGACGTTCCGGTTCGCGGAAACGCTCAAGGATGATGACTATCGCGTTGAGGTCTTTGGTTTCGATGATCCAAACCTTGGTATCGTTGGGCTTCGGAATGTATCCGACACTCTCGGCCAAGAAGGAATGCTCTTCCAGCCGACCGACGAACTCACTCGGAAGGATACGGTAGATTTCCGGCTCGATCTTGGGCCACAGGTGATTGCAGTTGTTCCGCAGCCAGTGGTTCGAACTCCAGCAGGATTGCAGCAGCAGCGCGACACGGTCGTTGTCTACTTTGACTCAGACAAGCTGCTGGTTGAGAACGATGCGTTTGGGCAGCCAACAGCACGATCGGTTGAAAACCCAGAGTTCTACCAGTTGATTTACACGTCGGATACGATCCGCAACACCGACGACTCCGTCTTCTTGCCTTCGCGAGTGAAGTACAACGCGGCGACCAACACGGCGACGTTGACATTCGGTGCGGACATCAATGAGCTGCCTGGTTCGGCTGCTGGCCCAGCAACTTATCGTCTGCGTATCGGAACTCGGGAAACAACCCCTGTTGCTCCGACGCGAAGCGAAGCCGCTGCGACGGCTATCACTGACTTGAACACCGATGGTGCAGTCACGCTCAAGTTGACTGCTCGTGAAGTCGGCGAGTCGGGTAGCGGCATTCAGGTCAACTTCGTCAACTCGGATAGCGGCACGGAAGTTGTCACTGTTGCTGGGCGGGTTGTCACCGTCGACTTGGCACGACCTGACATCACTGCTGCAGAACTGGTGGATCTGCTGCGCAATTCGTCTGCTGCATCGAGTCTCTTTGCCGTTGACTACGAGCCGGGAAGTGACCCGAGTACCGTTGTTGGTGACACGAACCTTGCATTCTCGCCTGTGACGCTGGTTGGGCTGGGCAGTTCGTTTGATACAGCGATGAATCTGGGCGTGATTGGCTCAAGCGATGAATCGCTGACAAGTTTGATTTTGTCTTCTGCTATCGACGCCGAGCCGTTTGTGCTTGATCTGGCTGGTGCCAGTGACGATGTTGCTCATCGTCAGTTGCCTCAAAATGCAGTCGACTCGTTCGAGGATCACGTCAACGATGCGTTCGGAGCTGACGCCACCGATGGCATTACAACCATTTACTACAATTTCCGCGAGCTCTACTCGTTTGATTCCGCTGGCAATCCACTTACGAACGCTATCGACGAAAATCAAATGGAACGAGCGCGTGAAGTGCTCAGCCTGTGGTCGAACTATATCGGCGTGCAGTTTGTCGAAACCGCTGAATCTGGTTTGACAATTGCGACAGGTTCATTGGCTGGACTTCGGCCAGTAAACGGAACGACCATCGAGTCGCATCAGGGTGCGTTTGGTGTTCGGATTGACCCAACGTTCGAAAACGGTTTGGTTGTCCTTTCGGCAACCAATTCTTGGGGCGCAGATTACGGCGAAAGCTACAGTCGCAATATGGCGGCCGCCGTTGGCATGGCGCTTGGTTTGGAGCATGCTGGCAACTTGCCTGAGTCGACATTGATGCGGCTTGATCCGGAATTTTTGGCCGCCTTCGACACGCTCAACGATGGCAACGATGCTGTCCTTGACGCTAGCGACGAGCGGTACGAGCCGATCCTGCCTGGCAATCAAGATATCTTGCACGGTCGTTACCTCTACCGAAACGACAGTACCGACATTGACCTTTATCGCTTCGAAGTTGACTTCGGCGGAGAAGATCGTGTTGGTGTGTTGACGGCCGAAACTTATGCTCAGCGGCTAACAAATAGTAGCCCACTGAACACCAACTTGGAGTTGTTCCGCGAAGTGCAAGCTTCCGCGTCGACCTCGTTCGGCGCCGGTGAAGCCGTCTCGCTGTCCTTTGAAGCAGTGAAGCCTGGCGCGCAGGGTAATCAACTGCAAGTCTTCTTCACCCAGACAGATCGTGGAGACGCATCTAAGCCAACCGTTCGCACATTCCCGAACGCAATAGCAATCGACCTGAATTCGACGTCGGGTGTCGAGAGTACCGTCCAAGACGTCATTGACGCTCTGGAAGCGTCGCCCGCAGCAAGTTCTCTGGTTCGAGTTTCGCTTGAGTCGGGCAATGTGAACGAAGTAATCGGCGGCAATCGGTTGACACAGAATCCAGTCGTTTTGGTTGGTGGACGCGTCGAACTGGTTTCGCAGAATGACGACTACTTCTCGCGTGACAGTGTTGTTCGTCAATCGCTGACCACTGGTGTTTACTACATCGGCGTCAGTGCCAGCGGCAATGACGAATATGATGCGTCGATCGAGAACACTGGTTTTGGCGGTGATTCCCAAGGCGACTACGAGCTTCGTGTTACCTTCCGCGCTGCTGTAGATACAACCGACACGATTCAAGACCTTGCCATCTCTGATTTGCCGGTTGGCTTCGATGGCGACGGAGACGGAGTCCCTGGCGGAACTTATGACTTCTGGTTCCAAACGCGTCCACTCAACCGTGGATTGAACTTCAACGCTGGTGCAGGCCCAAATCTTGAAGGGCGAACATTTACTGTCACTGGCGGCGATGGGACGGTTCGCGTCTTCGAATTCAGCACCGATCCGTTTGTGAGTCCTGGCAGAATCCCCGTTCTGTACAACGCTGGTGCAACTGCTGGTGATCTAGCGAATGCCGTGGCAGCTTCGATTGTTAGTCGCGGTGAACTTCAGGTTGGTGCGACGGCCAACGGTACTCGTGTTGAGCTGGTTGGTGAACGTTCGATCGTGCTGGATACGTTGTTGACGAACGTCGACGTCGAAGGCAAGACGATCTTCGTAGACAAGGCGGCTGGCCCAGACGCGGACGGTACGCTTGAGAATCCGTTTAACAATATCTCCGGAGCCGGTGTGCCTAATGCATTTGCAGCAGCTCACCCAGGGGACATTGTTCGCATCGTAGGTAATGGCGGTGCCGACCAGGATATCACGACGGTCGACGATAACTTCGCTTACGAAATCGGTGCCGGTCTACTCGCTGGAACAACGCTAGAAGACGGCGCGACGATGGAAGTGCCCAAGGGCGTGACCACCATGATCGACGCTGGAGCTGTGTTTAAGCTTCGCCGTGCACGAATTGGCGTCGGTAGCTCGAATTTGAATATCGATCGCTCTGGTGCGTCGCTGCAGGTGCTCGGTGCTCCGATGCTTGTCGATGGCAATGGCAACGCACTGCGTTCGCCGTCCGGCGACCAAGTAGCTGGTAGCGTATTCTTTACTTCGTGGCTGGATGAATCCATTGGCTTGGATTCTTACGCACCGCAAACCAGTCCGACGCCTGGCGATTGGGGTGGTATTTCCTTCCGTCGCGACGTGGACAACGCGGCCGGTCGTCGAGATCTAGAGAATGAAGGGATCTTCCTGCGATACGTCAACCACGCTGATATTCGGTTCGGTGGTGGCACAGTAATCGTTGATTCGGTGCAGCAAACCGTCAATCCGATTCAGATGTTGGATACGCGTCCAACGATCACCGACAACATCATTACGGGCAGTTCGAACGCTGCGATGAGCGCCCTGCCGAACAGTTTTGAGGAAACGAACTTCCACGAGCCGCGATTCCAGTTGAGTGGTTCGTTCACGAGCGACTACGATCGAGTTGGTCCGCAGATTCGTCGCAATACGTTACTCGACAATTCCGTCAACGGCATTTTTGTTCGAGTGGACACGCCTGCCGATGGTCGCACGCAGACATTGACCGTTCCCGGTCGTTTTGACGATATCGATATCGTCCACTTGTTGACTGAGAACGTGGAAGTGACCGGTGTTGCTGGAGGGGCGTTGCTGGATAGCACGACTCCGCAGAGTCAGTTGATTTCAGTTGCTCCTGCCGTTGGCGGAACGCTGCTGCCCGGTTTTTACAACTACAAAGTGACCTTCGTAGATCGCTATGGCTACGAAAGTGTGCCATCTGATGCATCGGTGACTCTCGAGTTGCTGGCGAACCAAACGGCGGTCTCGATTGCAGGTATTCCAGGTGCAACAGATGACTTTGTTGTCCGTCGTCTATACCGCAGTGGTCCAGACGGTACAGGGCCTTACCAATTGGTGGACGTGCTGGATCGAACTTCGTCGACCTATGTTGATATTGGCAAGACGCTTGGCGGGACGCTTGAGCGAGATCGAGCAGATGTTTCCAATGTGACTCTCACGCCGGGTGTCGCTGGCGCGCTAGCTACCGGGTCGTATACCTATCGTGTTGTGATGGTCGACGGTGGAGGTCGAGAAGGCCTAGCATCTAACTCGACAGCATCGGTCGATGTTGCGGTCACGGGCGATGTAACGCTTGGTAATCTGCCACTGACACTGGATGGTTATGTTGGGCGTCGCATTTATCGAAGTGCCGATGGTGGTGTCGCGCCGTACGTTCTCATTGCAGACTTGCCGGACAGCACAGCCGGGGGTGTTCGCAGCATCATTGATGACGGAACTGAAATTGGCGGTTCCCTGCAAGCTGAGAGCTTGGGCGTGAAGCGCCCTCGATTGAATGCTTCGTTGGTCTTCGATCCAGGCACAGTTGTTAAGCTTGAAGGTGCTCGGATCGAAGCAACCTTTGGAGCCAATATCATTGCCGAGGGGACCGACGGCTTGCCAGTCGTCTTCACCAGTCGATTGGATGACACGATTGGTGCTGGCGGGACTTTTGACACGAACAACAACGGGACTTCGACCCAGCCATCTCCACGCGATTGGGGTGGTATTTACATGGCCCCGACTTCGCGGCTAAGCGTCGATCACGCTCGGTTTGCTTACGCCGGTGGCGTGACTCGCTTGGAAGGTACTTTCAAGGCGTTCAACACGATCGAGCTGCATCAAGCAGAGGGGCGCATTGCCAACACGTTGTTCGAGAACAATGCTGATGGGCAAGGCGGTCAGGGACCGGGCACACGTCTTGGTCGTCTGAGCAACTCGCCGGCGACGATCTTCGTCCGCGGAGCTCAGCCAACGATTATCGATAATGTCTTCCGAGGCAACGCTGGCAGCGTCATCGATATCGACGCAAACAGCATGATCGATGATTCACAACCTGACGCTGGGCGTCAAACGGGAGCGGCCGACAGCGATCCAGCCTACCTGGCCAACCGCGGTCCACTCATTCGAAACAACCGTCTTGAAAACAATGACCTGAACGGTCTCGAAATTCGCGGTGATACGCTAACAACAGCTAGTGTCTGGGATGACACCGACATCGCACACGTTGTCTTCGATGGTATTTTTGTTGGCAACGTTGAACACGAAGGTGGCCTGCGTTTGCAGAGTGCTCCTGATGAGTCTTTGGTTGTGAAGTTCGAAGGATATGGTTCGAACTTCAACGACAATCTTGGTGCCGGCATTACGGCCAACGGCCAGCGTTCAACCGCGACGGATCGCATTGGTGGCACGCTACATGTTCTCGGTCAACCTGGCTTCCCAGTCATTTTGACGAGCCTCTTTGATGATACTGTTGGCGCTGGCTTGCGGCCCGACGGTCAACCTCAGGCAGATACGAACAACGATGGTATTGAGTCGATAGCACAGGCTGCCGATTGGCGAGGTCTGTTCTTGGATCAGGATTCGAATGACCGAAATGTTGGTATCGTTCTTGAAACGGAAGACTTCACGGCTGCTGCACCGGGGCCAAACGGTTCTCCGCTTTCTGCTCAAGTGCTCGGGGATTTGGCGAGTCGAGCTGGTTCGAGTAACGAGAATCGTCGACTTGGCTTCGTTGTCGAAGGTGTCTTGAGTCAGAATGAAGACGTTGACGTTTATAGTTTCTCGGGTGCAGCCGGTTCAGAAATCTGGCTGGATGCGGACTACACCAGTAACAACCTGGACCTCGTTCTTGAGTTGCTTGATGCGAATGGTAACCTGCTTGCCCGCAGTGACAACAGTACCGAAGAAGCGATGGACCCATCGTTGATCGTCCGATCCTCTTTGGTCGATCCGAGCAGTATTAATCCATTGGCGACCCGCATCAGCGGTACGCGACTGTCATCGTCTGGAGAAGTCAAAGAGCAAGGAACGACCAATCCGCTGGATCCAGGCATGCGTGTTCGTCTGCCAGGTTCTCCCGGTGCTCGCAGTAACTTCTACTTCCGAGTTCGTTCGGCCAGCACCAATAGCGATGCTTCAGGTGCAGGGCTTACAAAGGGTTCCTACCAGATTCAGTTGCGAATGCAGGAACAGCAAGAGTGGGCAGGCTCGACAATCAACTATGCCGACATTCGCTACGCGATGAACGGCGTTCACTTAAAGGGGCTCCCAGGCGAGTCGCCATTGCTCGGCGAAGCTGCTGAAGATGAGAGTATCTTCAATCAGAATGCGATTAGCTTTTCTTCCAACAACAGCATCGCCATCGGTAACGGCCGGTCATTTGCCGGTAGCAGCAGATTTTTCGGTGATCCTCAGTTTTCAGATCCGCAGACCGGCAATCGTCCACAGTACCTTGGCAATATCTTAAACACTCCTAAGGGAGCGTTGAGTGTTGCTGGTAGCCTGGCAAGCCCTGATGATCTTGATTTTTATATGATTGAGGTCAGCCAAGAAGATGTAGTCGATAGCATCGGCGGATTCGCGTCGCTGGTCTTTGATTTAGACTATGCGGATGGCTTCAATCGTCCCGATACATCCATCAATATTTTCCGCCAAGAGCCTTCGAATAACACTCAGTTTCGCCTCTCGGATTCTCCGTTCCAGTATCGGTTGATTTACACATCTGACTCGAGCAATATTGCTGAGGATCAGGCACGACCGCTAAGTGTCACCGATGCAGAAGATCTGAGTCGTGGATCTGCTGGCACCGCGGATGCATACATCGGCCCCGTCGCACTGCAAGCAGGAACTTACTTGGTTGGTGTTTCGTCCGCAGCATATCAGCCTCGAACACGAGTGTTGTATCCGTTCGACGTTAAGCCCGTGAACTCGGTGCGTAGAATTGTTGATGAGGCTTGGAGCACAAGCAATAAGACGACCGCTGAGCCGCCTGTAGTCCAGGACTTCCTGTCGCGGCGTGATATCGGTGTGTCGGGAGAGCTCGTCTCGGCAAACTTTGACCTTGGTGGATATGCTGCCGCTGATCAGCCAGCCATCTACTTGGATTACTCGCTTGGGTTTGGCACTTTCGAAGTCTTCGTAAGGGATGCAGCGGGTGCAGAGACTCTGGTAGGTACGAGCCAGTTCAACCCAAATATTGCGGATCTCAACGTTGGTTCGAACTCAGTGAAGATTCCACTGGCTTCGCTCAACTACGATTTCGCAGGTCAGAATGATCTGTCGCTCGTGTTCCGCAGTAGCAACCCGGCGACATTCATCGACGACATCGTCATCGGCTTCGCTGAGCGTGGTGAGCTGAATGGCGTCGGTGATGAAGCTCCATTGTTGACGTTCGGTTTCTTGCCAACGAACCTCGCGATCGAGTCGACCCGCCAATTCTCGCTTGAAACATATGTTGCTGGCCGCGATAACCCGGCTCTGCAGTTTGATTACGAAGTGAACCAGGGCAACCTGGATGTCTTTGTTATCAACCAGTTTGGTTTCCAAACGCGGATCGCCACGACCGTTGCGAACGAAGCCGGTCCAACAGAGGTTGTCCTGACAAACGGTTCGCCACAACGACAATTGATCAGCCTGAACCGTTGGGCCGATCAGCCCGGATTGCGGATCGAATTCCGCGCTCGTGACGAGAATACGAGCGTTAGCATTCAGAACGTGCATATCCAGCTTTCTGATGGCTCTCGAGCTTTCACAGGAGAGCCGAACCCGACTTATGTTCCGGTTCCCGTGCCATCGCAAACAATCACAACCGGCGACTACCAACTCGAAGTTCGGCTTGGCGACAGCTTCTTTGAGTCTCAGCCGTTTGGTGCACCTGAGTTGACACGGACGATCGACACGAACGATCGGCTGTCTCAGCAGTCCAGCTTGATTGCTCCGGCAGGAGCTGATCTGACCGATGGAGACGTATTCGAGCTGTCTGATGGCGGTACGAGTGTTAGGTTGGAATTCACCACAGATGGCATTGTTGGTTTGGGCAACGTCCCGATCGCCTTCAGTGCGACAGATGAAGCTTATGTTGTTGCACGAGCCATCCGAGATGCAATCAACAGTCCGAACATTCAGTCGCGTCTGAATATTCGAGCTGCCTCGTCTGGTGGAGTCGAATCGGGGCAAACGAACGACGAACGAATTCACTTGTTCGGAATTCCGATTTTCAACACGATTTCCGCAGCCAATCCTGCTGGTGAAGTGCAATTGCAGTTGCACGAAGGGTTCTCCGACGAGAATGTCCGTCGTCAACAGGGCCAAGTGTTGATCCAGAACAGTATCATTTCCGATTCTCGTGACTACGGAATTTGGAGTGAAGCGGCCGATCGCTTGCAAGACCCTCGGGACATCAAGTTCGGAGCGGAGCGCACCATCGTTCAGGACTTGCCAAGTGTCGTGGGCACCCAAGCCGTACGAAATTTGGTGGTCCCGAACGACGATGTCGACGGTGGCATGCTGCCTGGACTCGTGATTCAAAATAATGTTCTCAATGAAGGCGGTCTCGGCGGTGTGCACATCCAAGGCGAATTGCCGATTTGGATGATTTCACCGTCAGTGGTTCCTTCTACCGATCCGGATCCAACGGTTGCCGCTCCATTCACTCACTTTGGGCACTACATCGGCGACAGCAATTATTTTGCAATTCAGTCCGACCGAACACGCCTGAAGTTTGAGTTCGAAGACTTGGGCCAGCAGCCCAACGGTAATGGCTACGACGTCGATTCAGTGCCGATTGGGTACCGACGAGACGGTGGGGATTTCTATCACCGAATCCAGGTCAACCCATTGGTGAACTTCGGTACAACCGCTCTTGAAACCGTTCACGCTTTCCGTGATGCGATTCTTGGCAGTGCTTTCGTGACCAATGGCACGACTCAGCAAGTCACCGCGACGGTTTCGGAAAGTCTGCTCGGACCTGATCCGTTCGGACCAGGCATATTCGGCGACCCGAATCCATCGTTTGGAATTGGTTACCCAGAGTACTACAACCGTCCAGCGCTGTACTTGGAAGGTGTCGACGACATCCAAGGTTTCATAAGAACGTCTCCTGGTCTTCCGTTCGATACTCGTGTCCTGAATCTTGGGCCAGCTCCGCAGGCTCACGCAAGACTCGTGAACAACACGATCATCGGTAAAGACGGGCGTGCGAGCTTCAATGGCGAAGATCCTCGCGATGAGAGCAATGATACGATCGGAACAGCCGTTCAGACGTGGCAAGGAACCGCGCACAACCCACAAGCCTTTACGGCGGATGGATTGATCGGTGATACAACTGAAGGCGTAGCGGAAACCGACGTCGATATGTTCCAGTTCAAGCTTGGAACGGGCGAACGGGCCATCATCGATATCGATACCGCAGGTGGCGGACTCGATACGGTATTGCAGATCTTTGACGCTCGCGGCATTCCTCAGACGTTTAGCAATGCGAGCGGTCTGCAGATGACGATCAGCGACAACGATGCAGCCCCGGGTGAAACGCTTGGACTGGATTCCTATGCTGACTTCACTGCAACCGCGCCAGGCGTCTACTTTGCTGCCGTGAGTTCGGTCGGTAATAGCACCTACGATCCAATTTCTCTAGCGAACCGCGCGGTTGGAACGACCACGGGTCAGTATTCGATCTCGGTTGGTGTGCGTCACTTGCAAGACTTCGTGATCACTGCTGAGCACGGCAACAACTACAATCAAGGTGATACGTTCACGATCTTTGGCGTGCCAGACATCGGTGCAACGGGTACCAGCGGACGCACCTTCGAATTTACCTTCACCGGTGGTGTTTCTGATCCGACGCACATTCCGATCCACATTGATGCTGGGTGGTACCGTCCAGATGTCGCTCGCGCAATTGCGAAGGCGATTTCCGAGGGTGGACCAGGCGCAACGCCAGCGGTCACCAACGCTCAACAGCTTGACAACGGTGAATTTGGCACAGCGAGCCCGCTACCGCCGGTACATGCTCGTGCACTCGGTGGACTGTCGGGCGTCATTGATGCCCCGCTAGATTCCATTAATGCGGATCGTGCAGCCTTCCTGGATGCGTTCTCTGACAACGATGTGAATCTAGTCAATGAACTCGGCACGAACGCTCTGTCGGATCGTGAAGTGCGACGTTTGCTGAACGGTGACTTCTGGGAAATCAACCAAGGTCTCGAGCTGTTTACCCGTCGGAACGATGGTACGCTCATCACGACTAGCATCAACGGTCGGACACCAATTACTACCAGCATGGGTAATTTGGGACTTGGTCACGATCGCAACGTAACGACCAGTCTCTCACGGACCTCACTGGCTGATGGTACGACGGAGATGTACGTTGTTGTAAACAATGCGGCTTGGATTCAGGGCAACGGCAACATCATCGTCGACCCGGATTCCACAGCGAACAATAATCTCGACCAGATTTTGCCCGAAAGCGGCATTCTGGCTTCGCGTGGCTCTAGTCCAACCGTACTGAACAACGTTTTCTTCAACGTTCAAACGCCAGTTGTCAATCAAGAAGCTCGACGCTTCCCGCTGACGGGAGTCATGGCACCGTTTGGTAGCGAAAATCCAAATGAACCACTGAAACCCGGTGAGGTTGTCATCGGTGGTTCGATTTATCAGTACGCCGAAGCGGCATCAGCGCGACTGCGGTACGGCACTGGAATTGAACAAGTTCCAACCAACGTTCCAAACACTGGCTTCGATTTCAACTTCGATGTGCCCAATGACGTTCGACTCTTTGTGAACGGTCAGGCAGGCAACTTCCTGCCAGCAGCGAATTCGCCACTGGTGGATAGTTCGATTGATTCGCTGCCAGAGCGTAGCGGTTTAGCTGCCATCAAGGGCGCGGTCGGGCTCGCTGAAAGTCCGGTACTCGCACCAGACACAGATCTGTACGGCCAACTGCGTGCGGATGACCCAGACGTGGCTCCACCAAGTGGCCTTGGACAGAATGTGTTTAAGGACCGTGGTGCAGTCGATCGTTCTGACTTTATCGGCCCGGCAGCAATTCTCTTGGATCCGATCGACAACGATGCTCTGGGCGTCGATCGCGACAATGCAGATTCCGTGGTGCAGCTAGAGTCGGGAGTCTACCCAGAATTCCGCATTCAGATCGCTGACGGCAATGAACCAGCCAATCCGCTGCGTGGCATTGGTGTCAATGACGATACGGTTGTCAATTCTGTGATTCCCGAGCGTCGTCTAACCGGTGCGGCTGTTGTTGTATTTGAAAATGGTCGCATGCTTCGCGAAGGCATCGACTACACGTTCGCTTATAACGCAACACGCGATGAAATCATCCTGACGCCATTGGCTGGCGTTTGGAAAGACGGCAAGGTTTACGAGATTTCGATCAACAACAAGGATCGATTTGTTATCACCGCTCCTTCGGGTGATCAAGTCTCCGATGGCGATACGTTCACGATCGTTGATGACAACGGTGGCAGCGTAGTCTACGAATTTGACAGCGGTTATCGCTTGCAAGTGCCGCAAGGGCTGACCATGGATCTTCCGTTGGCCGGCGGTGCCTTTGGCGGTGTCGCTGATGGTGATCGGTTCAGCATTACTGCTGGTGGACTTTCCAGAATTTTCGAATTCGATCGCAATGGAAACACACTTCCAGGTAACTTGCCGATTCGCTTCGAGCTCAGCAGCACTCAGGCCGAGATCACTGCGGCAGTAGTCTCTGCGATCCAAGCCAGCGGCTTGTCGGTCAATCCGATTCAGCAATCTGACGGAACGATCTTCCTGGGCGCTGAAGCTGGAACGATTTTGGATACGACCTTTGCCACGATTGGCCAACCGTCAACAACTCAAGCGTTGGAGATTCCAGCATCTGGGCCACGCGGCGGAGTACTCGATACGCACACCTTTACCCTCAGTGACGGTCGAAACACAGTCGTGTTCGAGTACGACACCGATGGCATGGTGGCTGCAGGCAGCACGCCAATCGACTTCTCTTCAGCGATCACAGCCAACGATGTAGCTGTTCTGACAGCCCAAGCCATTTCGAACAGTCGGTTGAATCTAAATCCGACCGTCGTTAATGGCCGCTGGCTGCACTTGGGCATGAGCGAAAACGGCTCTGCCTCGGTGCAATCGGGACAGATCAAATTGGTCGGCATTGCTCGAACGCTGCAAGATGGTGAGTCGTTTGTTGTCACGGGCAACGGCCAGTCTGTTACGTTCGAATTCAACCGAGACGCAAATGTGGCTTCCGGTAGTGTTGCGATTGATTTCTCGATCAACGATTCGCAGGATGTCATTGCCCAACGCGTCGTGGACGCGATTCTGGCAGCCGACTTGGGTATCAATCCGAAGGCTGTTGGTGATGGCAACATTGCAATCGGTGGCGAAACGTCGAACAACGTCGATGTCACCAACGCTCCGGGACTGGCTCTGTTTGGTCAGCCTGGTGTTCAGAGCAAGACTCGGCTGCAGGTCTTTGGTCCACTGATCGCCCAAGTCCCCTCTGGCGGTGCTAGTGCATTGACGGATGATTCGGTCTTCTCGATCACCGCCAATGGACGCACGCAAGTGTTTGAGTTCGATGGCAACTCAAGTGGTGCCACCACTGCCGGTAACTCGGTGATTACATACACACCGCTGAGCACAGCAGACGATATTGCCAACTCGATCGCGCTCGCCGTCAACGCAGCCGGGTTGGGCATCTCGGCTCGCAACCTGGGCAACGGTCAAGTTAGCCTTGGGCAAATCGACTCAAGTCAGGTCTTGGTTGGTACCAGTGGCCTAACGACCTTCCGTGGTGTTGTCAGCGATGGCGAGATCTTCACGATTACGGACGGGGATCAAGTAGTTCGCTTCGAGTTTGACAATGTTGATCTCAACAACGGCTTCCAGTTTGGCAACAGTCAAATTCGATTCAGCAGCACAACGACTCCAGAGCAGCTTGTGCAGAGTATGAAGGCTGCCATCGAAGCTTCAACGCTTGGCTTGACGACGAATATCCTCAGTGGCGGAATTCTGGAACTGAACGATACGCCGCGTTACTCGACGGATACTTCGACAGCACCAACGTTGGTGAAATCGGGTGTTCCGGGTGGGGCGAATGCTGTCACCTTCATCCAAAGCTCTAGCTTCACTGGTGAAGACATGAAGCTGGCGATCATTGAGTCGATCAATGCTTCTGAATCGACTCCGTTGTTGGCCTCCAACCGAGGTGGAGCAACTCTGTTTGTTGCAAACGCAGCGAGCGTAAGCGATGACTTGGAAAGCTACTTCCTACGCGGCGTGGCTGATTTGGCAGGTAACTTCCTGAAGCCAAATCGAATCAACAACGAGACGCAGTTCACGATTCTGATGCCTGGTGTCACCCTCGATTATGGCGACACGCCAGATCCAGTTTCGACAACTCCAGGTCGCTATCCCGTGCAGCACATCAATGACGGTGCACGGCACGTTGTGGGTGACGTTGCGATCCTCGGATCAACGATCACGTCGGAGTCCGACGGTCAGCCTTCGCCCGGAGCGAGTGCGGATGTTGGTGATGATGGTGTGACATTCGGAGCCAATTTGTCGCAGCCCGGTATCTTCAATCCTCACGTGATGACTTCCGTTGACGTGACCTTGAATAGTGCTGGCTTCGTCGACATGTGGATTGACTTCAACGCCGATGGTGACTGGACGGATCCTGGTGAGCAAGTGCTTACATCCGCGAAGTTCACTGCCGATACGCTCAATCAAACCTTCATGGTCACCGTTCCTGCAACTGCGCCAGTTCCTGCATCTGCTACCACCACGTATGCACGCGTTCGTTCCAGTAGCACCGGTGGACTCTTGCCGACTGGTTTGGCTGTGGATGGGGAAGTTGAAGATTATCAGGTCACCATCGTTCCTGGACAGCCGCCAGTTGCTGTTGATGATCTGTTCGAATTCAACGAAGACACCTTGCTCGCCACAACGGACGTGGATGGGCAATCGACGCCTGGATTCACGATTGATGACGGGGTCACGGCGAACGACACCGACCCAGACGGGCGGCCACTATTCATCCAGTTGCTCGAAGAGCCTCAGCACGCGGTGCCAGGTTCATTCCAACTGAACTTGGATGGTACGTTCACCTATCGTCCGCTTCCGGACTTCAACGGCGTCGATACGTTTGTCTATCGAGTCAATGATGGGGTTCTGTCATCCAACAATATCGCAACGGTCACCCTGAACGTTCGTCAAGTGAACGATCGACCAGTTGCGGTGGACGATAGTCGAATCATCAACGAAGACGAAGTGCTCGATATACCGCAGTCCGATTTGACTGCCAACGATTCTGCTGGGCCTGCCAACGAGTCGGACCAAACGCTTCGAATCGTGGCAGTGGATTCCATTTCCGTAGCTGGTGGTACGGTGGTATTGGTCGGCGATCGACTCGTCTACACACCGCCGAGCAACTACAGCGGACCGGATTCGTTTACTTACACGATCACCGACAACGGTACGACTGCTGGCGTCGCAGCACCGCTAACTGCAACAGCGACGTTCAGTTTGACGGTTCTAGACAAGAACGATGCTCCGACGACCGGCTCGGACACGATGACGACGGTTGAAGATACGCCTGGCCAGATTTCTCCTGATGTTCTGATCGCAAATGATTCTCCGGGTCCAAATTTGCCCGGAGCTGGCGGTGACGAATCGGGGCAAAACCTTCGGTTCAAGGCGGTTGTTCCAACGAGCACCAATGGTGGTCAAGTCGTCTTTGAGGGCGGTCAGGTGATATACACCCCGCCAGCTGATTTTGTTGGCACCGACACGTTCTTCTACATCGTTGAAGACGATGGGCTGAGCGGAGGCTTGCCCGATCCTCAAGAAGCGATCGGTACCGTGACCGTAACGGTGACTGGAGAAAACGACGCACCACGATTGGTCAATCCAATTGGAAACGTGTCGATGCAGGAAGATGATCCGGCTCGTGAGATTGATCTGTCGGGTGTATTTGTTGATCCAGACGTAAACGATCCAGGCAGCGGGGAAACCATCTCGTACCGTATCGTCAGCAACAACAATCCGGACTTGGTGACGCCGCTCATCGTCGGCCAGGACTTGGTCTTGGAGTTGAAGACGGATGCAAATGGTCAAGCCATCATCGTCGTCGAAGCGAGAGACTCCAGCGGTGAAACGGTTGAAGATACGCTGACTCTCACTGTTGGTGCAGTCAATGATCCTCCGCGATTGATTCAAGCACTTCCGGACATCACGACCGACGAGGATGATAATCCAGATCCGATCGTGCTGAGCCCGCAGTACTTCTTCGATCCGGACGTAGCCAACGGCGATCAATTGACCTTTGTCGTTCAAGGCAATACGGACCCACTGCTAGTGACCCCAGTGATCTCTGGCAACACGCTCACCCTTGAGCTAACCGAGAACCGCTCTGGCGGAGCTGAGATTACGGTCAGCGTGACGGATTCTGAAGGGCAAACAGCCAGCGATTCATTCATCCTGAACGTGCGACCAGTGAACGATGTGCCTGTCACATCTCCGGATTCTTATGTTGTTAAGCAAGGTGAGACGCTTGTTACGACGGATCCACGCGGTGTTGTTGGAGACTCGAACGATGACGGCGTGCTGGCCAACGACTCTGATCCCGAAGGTGCACAGATTACAGCGGTCTTGGTCAGTGGGCCATCGAGAGCTTCGAGCTTTACGCTGAACCCGAATGGTACATTCACCTACGACCACAACTTCTCTGCCGGGCGTGTCCAAGACTCGTTCACATACCGGGCCTCGGATGGTTCCGGTGAGAGTGTGGTGACGACTGTTACGATTACCATTGACGAGCCTTTGCCGCCGGAACACCAGAATCCAGCGGAGCACAAGGACGTGAATGCAGATGGCTTCATCACGCCGATCGACGCCCTGCTGATTATCAACTACCTCAACAGTGATCCTGTCGATGCGTCGGTTGATAACTTGCCGCCACCACCACCGTACCGCGATGTAAACGGTGACAACTTCATCACTGCCCAAGACGTGTTGATTGTCATCAACGAGCTCAATGCTCGAAGCGGCGGCGGTGAAGGTGAAGGTGAAGCTGCAAGTCCGGGGCTGCCTGCCGAGTTCACTTCGCCAGTCTTTGCTAGCCGAGTAGGAACTGGATCGATCGGAGTTCGCCAAGTGCAGTTGGACGAAGGAGCCATTTACGGCCCAGTCCCAGCTTCGCCGATCGAGCAGGTCTTTGACAGCGTTGGTAGCCAGGACATGGCAAGCCAAGTGGCTGGTTGGATCTCGGATCGTGATGACGAATCGAGTGAAGAAGACACAGACCTCGCATTAGAGGAACTGTTGGCTGATTTTGATGGAAATGAGGCTCTGTAACTGGTGACAAATAGACTCCACCGATCAAAATCAGATTAACGAAATACCGTCGGGCGGCGTCTATTCGAACCAATTCGAATAGTCGTCGTCCGTTATGTTTATTCCGAACCGCCGAATTCTCGCGCTTGGACATGTGGGGCCCAAGTGCGTGAGTTGGCATGACCGGGTAAGGAATAGACCGATGGCTACTGGCCCGTTTGGGTTTCGCTAGCCATGAAAGAACCACGCCGCTGCGGGCTGATGCTTGCGGCACCAAAATCCCCAGGAAGATTCCATCCTCCTAGCGCATCGACATGCTGACGTTTTTTGTTGAATGACTCGTTCATTCGGCGGTCGGTAGGTCGTTTTGCAACGATACCAAGCAAACCTTGTTCATAAGCTCCTTGGAAGGTAAGTCGAATGGCTAGCCATTTCTCGTCACGCAACATTTTCTCATCGACTACATCGAAGACGACCGAGCAGAAGCGCCATCGTCTCCGCCGCGTGATTCTTGAGACTCTCGAACGCCGCGAGCTACTAGCGTATGACTTGGCTAGTGGCATCTACGCTCCAGGGACTCCCTCTGACTATATCGATGGAATCGAGAGTCGATTTGTCCGTGGCTCGGGCCATAGCAATGCCTTTTTTGACTTGAACAGCCGTTGGACAAACCCAACGGGCGGGGCAAGCCCAAACCAGGGTGATCCTGCTACTGTCACCTGGAGCATCGTCCCCGACGGAACGCAAGCACCCAATTTGAACTCAGCTCTTGGTGACAGTAATCTCGTGCAGTTCATGGACGCCATCTACGGTGCAGGTGGCGGCGGGGCAATTCAAGATCGCCCATGGTTTAACATCTTTGAACGCGCCTATGACAGTTGGTCAGAATTGACTGGTCTGAACTTTGTTTATGAGGCGATGGATGATGGGGCCGCCTATTCGAATACTAGTCGAGGTGTTACTGGCGTTCGCGGTGATATCCGGCTTGGCGGGCGGGCAATGGATGGCAATGGCGGCGTTTTAGCATTTAATTATACGCCAGCCGGTGGTGGTGATGTCGGCTGGGACGGTGACATGGTCATCGACACCTCAGGCAACGATATTCTGAACGCTGCAGATGGACCGAACGGTGAGAATCGTTACTTCTTTAACATTTTGATGCATGAGATTGGGCATGGCATTGGTCTCGGCCACGTCCGACCGGTTAATCAGTCCAAGCTGATGGAACCGTTTGCTTCCTCAGCGTTTCTCGGTGCGCAGCATGATGATATCCTCGGCGGTCACGAACTTTACGGTGACGATCTTGAAAATAATGATACCCAAGGCACCGCGACTGACCTTGGCGATCTTCTCAACGGTCGGATGACGATCGATGGTCTCTCGGCAAACCGAGCAACGGACGACGATTGGTATGAGTTTGCAGTGTCTTCTCGCGGTCAATTTGCAGTTACCGTCACCCCGACGGGCGAGCAATACCGGGTTGGCAATACAACTGACGGTTCCGACGGAACGGACCGGGACACGGATAGCTTGAGATACTTGGATCTAAGTTTCGAGCTCTACGACGCGTTCGGCGCGCAGTTAGCTGCAGTGAATGCTACGGGGCTTGGCGAGTCTGAGACGCTCACGCTTGATCTTCCAGAAGGTGGGACCTATTTCCTGAAGGTCGTCGGAAGCGGCGCCGCTCACCAGGGGCCTCAGATGTACGATCTCGAGTTCTTGCTCAGTGGGTTCACTACCGGCTTCGCGACTGGGCAGCCAAGATTGCTCTCGATCGCACCCAACTCAGGCGAGATCTTTAGCTTCAACTCAACTAACTCACTCGACGTTGCGCCGACTGAGTTGGTGTTCCGTTTTGATGGTGCAGAGTCGATTGACCCGGCGACACTTGAAAACGGCTTGCGAGTTACGCGAGCCGGTGGAGATGGCACGTTTGGCGATGGCAACGAAGAAATTGTCGTCCCAGGGTTCGTCGGGCTGGGTGAAAACGATCGGATCGCGATCATGCGATTCGCGACTACGTTGAAGGATGACCTCTATCGCGTCGAAGTGTTCGGTGAAGATGGGGCGGAACCAGGTGCGGTTGCTGTTAAGAACCCTGCTGGCGTGCCCATCTTGACCAGGGCGATCGACTCAACGCGTGATGATTTGACGCGAGACTCGATTGATTTCAACCTGGAGCTGGGGGCTCTGGTTCAGGCGGTTGTGCCGCAGCCTGTTGACCGCGGCCCGGATGGCAGTCTCGTACCGCAACGCGATAAGATCCGTGTGTACTTCAACGACGATGACCTGCACGGCAGCCCAGTAGCCACGGGGGACCCCGGCGCGCCTTCCGTTGTTGATCCTAGTTTCTATCAGTTGATTCTAACCAATGATTCAGTGCAGCCGGGAGACGACGAAGTCTTCATGCCAACATCGATCAGCTACGATCCAGCAACTGACATCGCAGAGCTAACGTTCTCCGCGCCGATTGATCAGCTAGCTGGTGCAGGCACCTACCGCTTGCGAGTTGGTGGCAATGATGCGGTTGTTTCCGCGGCAAATCCTGGCAATGTCCAGTCTATTACGCCAGCCGCTGACCCAAGTGGTTTTGCAAGTGGCGCCCAGGACCTGGGGCCGATCAATTCAGCATTTTCGGCGGTCATCAGCGAATCGATCGAAACGACAGATGGTGATTTGCTGCCGCTGGACTATCCCGGTAGCCCGCTTGATCCGGGGCAACGGGATATCCAGGATGAAGCTCATGTCGTTTCGACGGCATCTGACTCGAATCCAGGAATCTCGACGTTTGAGTTCAACTTCGCCCTAGATCGTCCCTACGGCGTCGATGCTCAAGGGCGACCGATCAGTACTTCTATAACTCCAGATCAAATCGCTCGCGTTCGCGAGGGGCTTGAGTTCTATTCGCGTTCCCTGGGTGTCGATTTTGTCGAGACTGAAGACTCTGGCGTGACGATTGTAGTAGGGGATACATTCCCCTTCGGAGTGAGTGGGCAAGGGGATAACGGTTTCTTTAGCAGTCCGGCAAATCTTATTGTGATGGATGCCGGTCGCGATTGGGATAATAGCTTCGCTCAGCGAGTCGATAGCGACGATACAACGGAATATTTTCTGCCATCTGTGATGCGGGAAATCGGAAGATTTCTTGGATTCGGCTATACGTTTGATCTGCCTGAGGGGACATTTCTTGGCAGTGAAGATGAATTGGATAACTCAAACAAAGGATTGTCCTACGGCCAGGAATGGAATTTTCCAGGCGATGCTGACATTGTCCACGGTCGATTCCTTCACCGTCCAGACAACCGCGATGTCGATACATATCGATTCGAAATTGCATCCGGACAAACGGCCAGGGTGGTCGCCGAAACGATCGCCGAGCGTCTGGCGGATAGCAGCAATCTTGACACACACCTGACTCTCTTCCGCCGCACGAGTGAGGGCTTTGAAGTCGTCGCACAGAACGATGATAACGTCAGCAGTGATTCGCTGATCGATATTGAGTTGGGGGCTGGCGAGTATTTCTTGAGCGTCACTGGAAGTGGCAATGAAGACTTCAACATTGCAGTGGACAACACGGGTAGCGGCGCGACGAGCCAAGGCGACTACCAGTTGCGTTTGGATATCACGCCGGTTGCAAGTTCAATTGTTGATACTGCGGGCACGCCAATTGACGGTGACGGAGACGGAAAAGCAGGCGGTAACTTCAATTTCTGGTTCCGCACTGCAGCCCCTATCGACGAGGCTGCCGTTGGCGAGGCAAAGACTGTTTACGTTGACAAAGACAATACGGGTGCACAGGATGGTTCAGCCGCAGCACCATTCCGCACTTTACCGGCAGCAATTGCAGCCGTTTCCGCCGGGGACATTATCCGCGTAGCGGGTACACAGGGTTTGGACGGTGATATCGCGACGCCTAGCGACAACCCGGCCTACGAAATCGGACGCGGTGGTGTCGGTAACGGCGTTCTCGAGGACGGCTTGGTTCTCTCCGTTCCTCAGGGCGTCACATTGATGGTCGATGCTGGAGCTATCTTCAAATTGGGCTCTAGCCGAATTAGCACTGGTAGTCTTAATGCTTCCACGAACAATAGCTTTTCAGCTCTCCAGGTGCTTGGTGTCCCTGGAGGCGACGTTTTGTTTACAAGCTACAACGATGAGAGTTTAGGTGTTGACACCAACCCGCTTGGAACAACACCTCGAAGCGGCGATTGGGGGGGGATCGATTTCCACGGTGACGTAGATCGTGCTGAAGGTCGTGGTGATCATGAACTCAATGGAGTCTTTCTGAACTACGTTTCTCATGCTGATATCCGCTACGGTGGAGGTCAGGTGACGGTGACGATTCCGAATCGCGTGGTCAGTCCGATCACCATGAGCGAATCTCGTCCAACATTGTTGAACAATAAGATTAGCTTGGGATCTGATGCGGCCCTTTCCGCAGATCCGAACAGCTTTGAAGAAACGCGATTCACGCATCCTCGGTACCAACTTGCTGAATCGTTCAAGCCGGACTACGCCCGAACGGGGCCCGATATTCGGGGGAATATCCTTACGGAAAATTCGACAAATGGGCTGTTTGTTCGTACTACGACGGCCCCGGGGCAGCCGCTTACAACTCTCAATGTTGCGGGGCGGTTCGACGACACAGACATCGTTCACGTGCTCGGCGAAAACTTGATTGTTCGCGGCACTCCAGGCGGCGCGGTGCGGGAAGAAACAGCACCAGATGTGAGCCTAACTCAGCGTGCCTCGGTTGCCAATGGCGATCTGGCCGTTGGAGCGGTTGTTGAGTACAAGGTGACATTCGTGGATCGTTTTGGTGGCGTTAGTATCCCGAGTGAGTCGACACCCGCGCTGACGTTGACCGATACGGCGGTTGAGCTGCAGCAGCTACCGCGAGCCACTGGAGATTTTGTCGGCAGGCGATTGTGGCGAAGCACCGATGGTGGTGCGTACAAGCTCGTCGCTGAGCTGGATGGGGATACAACCGCGTTTACTGACGTCGGCCAAGACTTGCAAGCTGAATTGGCTGACCCGGATGCAACCGATCTGCAGAGAGCTCGGTTGGACGGTCGTTTGCAGATCGATCCTGGAATCATAGTCAAATCTTCCGGTGCACGGATTGAGGCGGGCATTGGTGCGCAGATTATTGCTGAGGGTACATCTTCAAATCCGGTTGTGTTTACCAGCCGATTTGACGATACCTACGGGGCTAGCGGTACGTTTGATACCAACAATGATTCTGTGGGCACCAATCCAAGCGCGGGTGATTGGGCTGGCATCGTAGCTCGCCATCTTTCGTCGCTGAGCCTGGATAACGTGCTGGTTACTTACGCGGGTGGTCCGTCGAGCATTTCTGGTTCGACGGCAGCCTTCAACGCGGTTGAAGTTCATCAAGCCGATGCCCGGATTTCGAACTCGGTTTTCCGGATGAACCAATCCGGCATCATCACCGATGCGACACGAGATGGGCGTGGACCGAACGAAGCGAGCGTTATCTTTGTTTCTGGCAGCCAGCCAGTGATTATCAATAACACTTTCCGAGACAATAGCATTTCGGGCACCGCGGCGATCAGTATCAATGCCAACGCGCTAGATTCAGTTTCACGTGTAGACTTTGGTAGGCAAACTGGGCTTGCCGATCGACTGCCGACAGGCGTTGGGAATAAGGGACCGTTGGTTAATGGCAATTTGCTCTCCGGCAATTCGATCAACGGAATGAGGGTTCGCGGTCAAACTTTAACAACTGAATCGATCTGGGACGATACCGATATCGTTCATGTGCTTCAGAGTGAAGTAATCGTTCCTGATGTTCACACCTACGGAGGACTTCGGCTGCAAAGTCGTTCTGATGAGAGTTTGGTTGTGAAGCTAGATGGAGATGAAGCTGGCTTTACCGCTATGGGGCGGCCGCTCGATATTGAAGATCGTATCGGCGGAACGCTTCAGATCGTCGGGCAGCCTGGATTCCCTGTGTATTTGACGAGCCTGTCGGACGATTCGGTAGGTGCAGGGTTTGATCCAACAGGGCGAGCATTGGTCGATACCAACAACGACGGGCCGTCGACGGGAAGCGCGGGCGATTGGCGAAGCATTCGCTTAGAGCCTTATGCCAACGATCGTAACGTGAACATCTTGGTTGAGAATGAGACGGATCAGATTCAAGAGTCTGGAACCAATGACACAACGATTTTCGCCGAAGATATTGGCGCCTTGGCCTCGACGCTTGCTGGAGGCGACGAAAACCTCCGGTTGGGCGTTTCGATCGACGGGACCATAGCTGCTCCACAAGACTTGGATGTTTACACTTTCCTCGGGACCGGAGGTACTGAGGTATGGGTCGATGTTGACCGCACAAGTGGTGGGCTGGACGTGGTCGTCGAACTGCTTGACCCAAATGGCAATATCCTTGCCCAGAGCAATAACTCGTTACGCGAAACTGCCGGAACGGAAGATCGCTTCGTGAGCGGGAACACTGCTCAGATTCTTCCTGGTCAAGTTCTGCCATTGACTGAGCAGAATCAGTTCTATCCGGATGCGAACGGCAATGGAATCGTCGATGATGAGGTTCATTCCAACGATGACTTGTACTCAACCAATCCTCACGATGCCGGTATGCGATTGCAGTTGCCTGGAGCTATTGGTGAAACAAATCAGTATTTCATCCGGGTTCGAAGCAGCAATGTCGGTCCAGGGCAAGATAGCTCGCGATTGCAAGATTCAGCTCTTGAACGCGAAGGGCTTTCGACCGGCGCTTATCGTCTGCAGGTTCGGATGCAAGATGCGGATGAATTTGCCGGCTCGGTCGTGCGTTATGCAGATATTCGCTATGCGACCAACGGGATCGAAGCCAATGGCATGCCAACGAGTTCTCAGTTGCTGGGAACACTCTCTACTGCGTCCGGAACAACAATTGATTTGGGCAACATTACCAATGCCGATCGAGGTAGCGTGACGGTAGCTGGGAGCATTGATAGTCCCAGTGCAACGAATGTTTTTGATTTCCAGATTCGTCGTGATTCGGTTAAGAATGATGCGAACCATGTGGCGGTGACGTTTGATATCGACTATGCCGATGGGTTCGGGCGTCCAAACACTCGTATGTGGGTATTCAATCTCGACACAAATGCGCTGGTCTTGGTTGGGACTGACTCCAATATCGCGGACGACCAAGCCGCTCCTCTGAACGGTGTCGACACTGATGATTTGTCCCGTGGCTCGGCAGGTTCGCGGGATGCGTATATCGGAACTGTTGAGCTGCCTGTTCCATCCGGATCGGCCCCGGCTCGATATCGGCTTATCGTAACAAACGAGAGTCAAATCGCTGCAGAGTTTGATCAGTATCAAACTGCTGCGGCTACGAACCCGAATTTCCGCCTTGAGCCCATTAATTCAATTGCAAGAATCGCGGTCGATAGGTTTGAAAATTGGCAGCCGGAAACGGGACAAGTGCAGCCGATCCAAACACTGTTTCCAAACGGTGGCGTGCAAACGCAGAATGCTGTTCCGTGGACTCTTGCCGATGTTTCGACTTATGTCGTTTCCAGTTCATCGCTTGTGCAACTGGCAAACCCATTGACCGGTGCTCGCGATGCATTCTTGAGTCTTGCCGGGAGGACGCTTACCGACGCGGCGCTACGACCTGATGGTGCCTTGATCGGATATGCTCTTGCAACTGGAGCTGTAACGGACGCAAACAGCGGTGAATTCTTGGACTTGGACAACGAGGGGCTAGCAGATGACGCGAACGTTCCGACCGTCACAAATTCGATTGGTTCACACGGAATTCAGACGTTCACTACTCAACAGACTGGCTTTGGTGCGAATCCAACGTTTGCCGTGCAGCAGCGAAATCAGGCTGGCGACGGTATTATTTTCAATGGGTTGACTTATTTCCACCAAAGCAACGGTGGTTTGCGGATGTTCGGCGTTGGCTCACGAGGCAACGGTGCGGCTGGGTTCAACCAACCGATTCTCGACGCCAATAACGGTGTCATCGGCATTTCGAACACCGCTGTCCTAAATGGCAGGAATGTCGTTTACCGACTCGATCCCAATAGCGGGCAGGCAATCAATCGAGACGGGCAGCAAAACCGTACGGCTCCCAACGTAGCACTTGGAAATCACGCCGGAACACAAATTGTTGAGTACGGGCGATTCTTGTCTGGAGACGCTGCGGATTCCTTTACCCTCGGTACAGTGACTGGCTTGGCTCAGATCGGTTCGCGGCTTTTTGCCGTCAGTAATCTAGGAGAATTCTTCGTAACCTCGATCGGAGGCGATGGGACGAATTCGATGTCAGGGCAGACGACCCAAGTCATTGGTAATACGATCCAACGCGGGGTTGATGAGCTGACCACGATTGTTGATCCAGAAACCAACCAAGCAGTCTCATTCACTGGCCTGACCGAAGGGCCTCGCAACTTGGAGGGGGGCCGGTATAGCAACATATTGTTTGGCACAACGCAGAATGGCACCATCTACGCATTTGACACCGCAGGAAACCTACAGCCGGTCTTCCCAGGATATTCCTACAAGACCGTGACAACGTCGCTCGCTGATTCGCTCGGCAATGGAATTGTCGGCATCGACTTTTCGACGCTCGATGTAAACCTGTGGCACCAAACCAACCGGCGAGGGTCGGATGATGGTCACGGACGCACTGCAGCATTTGACAACTCGCAGACTTTCAATCGGCCGGGCGGAAACTCCCTTTACTTCGGTTTTGATCCTCAACGCAATGCCGGTAATTGGTCGGGCGCATATAACGTCGCTGCGTTTAATAACACAGTGAATCTCCCGGGTGGTGCGCATGGTGCAATTGTAAGCCAGACGCTTGATCTGACTGGATACTCTCCAGACGATCGGCCGATGCTCTACTTCAACTACTTCCTTCAGACGACGGATTCAAACGCCGACACTTCGTCGACGCAGCGGATGGAAGACGCCGTCCGCGTCTACGCTGCAGGAGAAGATGGCAGTTGGAAACTCCTCGCAACGAATAATACCGCAAGTGATGGTGGTGGCAATCGACTGAACGGCAACGACGAATACGACCGCTTTCGTAATGGCGGCAACGCTGACGCTTTCGGAAACGAGCAGCGTACCCAAGAACTGTTTGATGCTGCGGACTGGCGGCAAGCTCGGACGTCCTTAGCCGCACTGGCGGGGCAAGACAATGTCCGGATTCGCTTTGAGTTCAGCACGGGTGCAACCTTTGACACCGGTGATCCGCTCCGCGGTGGTGTTGAAATCACCGCTGTTGATGCGTCTCGGACGAGTGACGGCGACTATTTCAAAATGGTGCCAGACAACGACGTTAGTCAAGTTGATGCGCGAGCGATGGAGTTAGACCACGGCTTGGTGCTGAATGTGCCGAGTGCTGCGAGTATCGTTACCGATGCTAGTACGATCAGCATCGCAGGAACGGATGTTGTCTTCTCGGAAACATCGGACGCTGGAAACAATGTGCAGTATGCCGTCGGCGACTCCGCCGCAGAAATTGCTGAAAAATTGCGAGTCCGCTTGCCGGAAATAATTCCTGGTATCAGTGTTTCGGTCAATCCAGTGCGACCCAACGTTGTAGGCGTGCTCGGTCTGCCTGCCATGGACTTCGTGACGCCGAATTATACGGTTACGGAGCTTGGTGACGGCGTCATCGCTGCCTTCCCAGGTGCTGCTTCTCACGTGATTGAACCGATGGATGGTCCGACGCTCGCTTTCTTCGAAAGCCTTGGGGCGAATGCGACGCTGACGATCAACGGCCGGGAGTACACGTTTACAGCAAATCCGACAGGACCTGACAGTATCCCATTCACGGCGCAGGATTCGTCATTCGACGTTGCCGCTTCAATCGTCGCAGCGCTTCAGAATGATGTCGCAAATAACCAACTGGATCCATTGGAAATCCAGCTTGTCGATGGTGTCGACGCCGTGAAGTTATTCAACGCGCCAGTTGGCGACTACTCTGCTGCTCCACCCAGCATGCTATTTGCTGTGGACAGTGCAGCTGTGGCCCAAGACCTGACATACGCTGGTTTGCGTGATGTGGTCCGCCAGCGCATGGCTGATACTTATACGAATCCGTTCGGGGCTGCTCTCGGAGGCGATCCACGAGATGCTTGGCCAGTCATTGGTCCACATGATCCAGATAATGGAATTGAGGGACGCGATATTCGTGTTCACAAATTTTCAATAAGCGATTCCACTTTCGCGGGAGTTGACACCTCAGGTTTAGGTGTCAATGACGGTCGTGACGGCGATGATTTTGGAGTCGGAAAAGGCGGTGTTTTCTCGCATCGTGATGAAAAGACTCAGAGCAATAACATCGAAGGTGTGTACATCGACGACATTATTGTCGGTCTCGCCGAACGCGGTGAGATGGCATTCGGCTCGACCGGTACTCAAAACATAGTTGCCAATCAGCAGTATGATGATTACCCCCTGCGCGTAACAGAAATCGAAGAAGGACCTTACCAGCTTACGATTCGAACCAGCGCAGAATACGGTATCGGCGGAGGGAATGCGTTCAGCGTGAATCCAAACGCTGGAGCACGCGTTTACTCGTCTAATGATCGTCTCTCGAAAGAACTCGGAATTCAGGTGCAGCGCGATGCCGCTGGAAATATTGTAGACGGGGCAACATTCACGCTCAGCGACGGGGGTGTGCCTGTTACATTCGAATTTGATGTTACTAGTGGACCGGGGGACCTCGCTGAAGGCGTTGCATCTGGGAATATTCCTGTAACGATCGATGCATCTGCCAATGTCACTGAAATTGCAGAAGCAATCCGAGACGCGATCAACTCTCCTACCGCTCGGTTGGTATTGGACCTCACCGCAAGTACCGGGGTTCGGGATGTTCCAAGTACACGTTTCCCTCCTTCGGACCGATTGCCGGTTGTGTTGTTGCACGGAGATGCGGGTACTGACCAGACGGGGGACTTTACGTTTGATGCCGCGACATTCCTTGAGCCCGTAATTTGGGGTCGCGAAACAGGCTTCGGGCAAGATACGGGCGATTCCGAGAGGGAGCGGCAACAAGGGCAGTTGCTACTTATCGGTAATACGATAACCGATAGCAGCGAATGGGGGATTCGCGTCACCACAGGAACGCGTAGTCAGGGCTTTGGCGATGTTGGGAATCGCCCATACCCCGGAGCGCCTATCAATTTGCCAACGCTTAACACTGAAAAACTAGCTCCTGGTGTTGTTGTAATGAACAACATCATTGCAA
Organism: uncultured Pirellulaceae bacterium; assembly: GCA_964411445.1. Lineage (GTDB taxonomy): Bacteria > Planctomycetota > Planctomycetia > Pirellulales > Pirellulaceae > Aureliella. The sequence continues at coordinate 90,790 of CAYPLE010000002.1, read as the reverse complement.
CCAATGGAAGCGGTGGCCTTGACATTGCTGGCGATCCTGGTGCAGACGCGCCTGTCCAAATTGCACGTGTGCTTAACAACACGATATACGGAGATGATTCAGGTACAGGTGTTCGTATTTCCGGAGCCGCTTCTCCGACGATTATGAACAATATCTTCGCGTCGAATTCAGTTGGTATTGCTGGTCCAGGCAATAGTACCGCCATCGTTATCGCGAACGCATTCCACGAGAACGGAACCAACAGTGGAGTACCGCTTGGCTCCTTCAATCAATTCTTGGGTGCTAGTGAGCCACTTTTCGTCGACCCATCGAACCGCCGGTTCTATCTCGCCGCAGGTTCGCCTGCGATTGACAGTTCGCTCGAAGCACTGCAAGAACGTCCCGCTTTAGCTCAGGTGCGAAACTCGATTGGTCTACCGGTTAGTCCAATGTTGGCTCCAGACCTGGATGTGACGGGGCAGCGTCGTGTTGATGATCCAACTGCAAATTCACCGGCAGGCCTTGGAGGAAACGTCTTTAAAGATCGTGGTGCCGTTGACCGTAGCGACTTCATTGGTTTAGAGGCTGTCATTCTGCAACCGCAGGACAACGACTCGCTAGAGGTGGATGTTGATCGAACGACGACCTACATCCAACTGCAGGAAGGCACGCTCGAGTTCTTCTCCATCCTGCTGCTTGATCGCAATGGAACAGGTCCTGATCCGAGTACCGTGATATCGCGAGCGGTAACATTGACTGAAAACGGTCGATTGTTGAGAGCAGGAACAGACTACATCTTCGGTTACAATGCCAACAGCCGGACCATTCAGTTAACGCCGGTCGCCGGCATCTGGCGTTCCGACAGCGTTTACGAGATCACGCTTGCCAACGATGATTCGTTCACTCTAGACGTAAGCAACGGCGGGCTTTCGCAAGATGGTGAAACCTTCTCGGTCACGCATGGGTCGTCAACGACGGTCTTCGAACTCGACAGTGATGGCAATGTTGACGCAGGTTCCGTCGCGGTGCCATTTTCGGTTGACTCCAGCGAGTATGAAATAGCACTGCAGTTGATGAATGCCATCAATACCTCGGGCACGTCGCTTCGAGCTTACTTGCAGGGCGATGGTGCAGTGTCGCTTTCAGGGGCTTCCGCGGTAGCCGCTACGGGTGCAACTATCACGTCGCGGGCCGTCGGTGGTATCTCCGATCTAGCTGGCAATCCTTTGTTTGCGAATCGTGTCAATAGCTTGACTCAGTTCACGATCGTGATGCCAAACGTTCAACTTGACTATGGCGATGCGTCCTTCGATGCAGATGGTCGAACCTATCCCACGGTTGCAACGGATGCTACCGGAAAGCGGACGCTCGACCCAACACGAAATGCTTTGCTTCCAATTGACGTGCCACTGATTGCCCTCGGCGCCTTCGCAGATGGTGACATGGACGGTCAGCCTAGTATTGACGCACAAGGCGACGATAGTGCAGCTACAGGATTAACAACCACGATTGCTGGTGCAACGATCAGCAATTCCGGGGCAATCTTATTGGATGCGGCTGCTTCGCCAGTCGATGGTGAAACGTTCACCATCACAGACCCGCAATTGCGTACCGCTACTTTCGAATTCGACGACAATGGGTCAATTTCCCTCGGAAATTTGCAAGTGGCTGTTCCGATTGGTGCGACTGCCGCCCAGGCTGCTGAGGCCGTCCGAGATGCCGTGAATGACGCTGTGCTATCAGGCAGCGTTGGTGGTTTGATTGCGTTCGCAAACGGAAGCCAAGTCAGCCTTGGTGGAACCAGCGACCATGCAATCACGGTTGGCGCTAGCCTAACACGACTGGGCACAGGCACTTTCGATCTGACGATTCCAGCGAGCGTCTCCGATGGTGACACCATCACGATTAATGATGGGCGCGGTCGAGTCGCTATTTTTGAAATCGATGACAATCCTTCTGGCGGGCCTGCTTCGGTTGCAAGCGGCAATTTGCCGATCACCGTGGACCTCGCGTCTGCGGCTGCCGAAGACATCGCGACAGCGACCGTCGAAGCTATCAACGCAGCCGTATCGGCGCGCCGTTTGGTCATTGCACCGGCCATTGCAGATGGCCCAACCATTCGCGTCAGTGGCGATGATGAAGACGGTGTTAGCTTTGGTGGATTGTTTAATGCAAACCTTGAGCCGGCTCCGGTTACCGTTACTTCGACTGCGGCAGGCGTCCTGGACGTCTGGTTTGACTGGAACGCGGATGGTGACTTTTCCGATGCGGGTGAGCGAGTTGTTAGTAATATGCCGGTTCAGGCTGGTGAGAACATCATTCTTGTTTCTACGCCTGCCACTGCACAAATTGGTGCAACGTTCTCACGTTTCCGAATCAGCACGTCGGGCAACCTTCCGCTTGGTGGGCTAGCGATTGGCGGTGAAGTTGAAGATCACTTGGTTGAAATCGTTGCTGGTGAGCCTCCGGTGGCCGTCGATGACAACTACTCAGTTGATGAAGACGAAGTGCTGACTGTTGCCGCGCCGGGTATCTTGGCCAACGATACCGATGCGGATAGTCCTGCATTGACGGTCTTGGATCAGGATCCTTTGACTCCTGAGATTGACCCATTCCGTGCTCCGCAGCATGGTACTGTCGTGCTGAACGCTGATGGTAGCTTCACCTATACGCCGGATCACGATTACTTCGGTGAAGACACCTTTGTTTACTACGCAGCAGACGAGCGACTGCAAAGTTCGCTGCCAGCGACAGTAACGATCACGGTGAATCCAATTAACGATTCGCCAACCGCTAAAGATGATGAGATCACGATCCTTGAAGACGAAGTGATTCTCCGCTCTGGCGACGAATTCACAGCGAATGACTTCAAGGGGATCGAAGGCAACCCAAGTCAGTTCAACGAATTGGGGCAAGACCTCGAAGTTGTCGGTGTTTCGATTCTGCACCCTGATGTCGGCGTGTACGGCGGTTCGGTTTCAGTGATCGATAACCAGATCACTTACGTGCCTCCAGCACACTACAACAACAACATCGATGGCCCAGCGTTGATCAAAGTCACGATTCGTGACAGCGGTGTTGCTGGTGCAGATGCGATGCCACTGGAGAGCACGAGTACACTGACGATCAACCTGACGGCTGTCAATGATGCACCTGAGTTTGCAATGCCAGCCACCACCAGCGTTATCGAAGATGCGGGACCTGTTGTTGTCGACAACTTCCTGACCGATTTGCGACCTGGTCCAACGATTGCTACAGACGAATCAGACGGTCCAGCCGTCGTCTTTGAAGATCAGCAAGTTGCCTACACGGTGACGGCACTCGATGAGACGTTGTTTGCAACATTGCCTGCCATCGCCGGCTCTACGGATGCAAACCCAGGACGGCTTACCTACGAATTGGCTCCAAACGTCAGTTCTGCCGATCCGTTCCCAGAGATTCTCGTCACTGTGACCGCCGTTGACACAGGACTCAATGGTGGGCCGAACAACGATGTGAATACGAGCGAAACGCGAACATTTACCATCATTCCGACGCCGGTCAACGATGCTCCTGAGTTCGAGATTCAGGAACGTGTTGCATCGCTTGAAGATCAAGGCGTAGTCACGATTACGGACTTCATGACAGGCATTCGCCCTGGACCAGCATCAGCAATTGATGAAGCTGGCCAAATGCTATCGGTCGTCATTGATGCTGATCCAACGGCCTTTACTGCCGCTGGCTATCCAACCATCGACCTTGAGACGGGCGACTTGGTCTATCAAACTGCTCCGCACGTGAACCAATTCACTGGTCAGAACTTCGTTGTTGAAGTGACTGTGATTGATGATGGTGGCACAGCTCTTGGCGGTGTGGATCGAACGTCCAAGTCGTTTACGATTGATGTCACTGAGCTCAACGATGCTCCTGAGTACGACATGCCAAGCGTAACGAGTGCGTTCCAGGAGGATCCAACGGCGGATCCCGACGCTCCGACGGTCGTACCGAACTTCGCCAGCAACATCATGCCTGGTCCTAGTGCGGCGACCGACGAAGGCCCAGCCCGGGAAGATCAGCAGGTCAGTTTCCTCGTTCGTCCAATCGACGCGGCTACGGAAGCACTGTTCGATCCGAATTGGCTGCCGACCATTGATGCGTCCGGTACGCTGACTTATCGACTCAACCCAGATGTGAACGAGATGACTCCGTTCCCAACCATCTTGGTTGAAGTCATCGCATCGGACACCGGGCTCAACGATGATCCATCGGCTGGTGATCCTCGCAATATCAACACGGCGGACACTCGCACGTTCACGATTTTGCCTGACCCGATCAATGATGCACCAGAGTTCACCATTCCAGCAACTTTGGACGCTCGTGAGGATCAAGGTGCGACAACTGCGGTCGACTTTGTTACCGAGGCACGTCCAGGTCCCGTTTCGGCGCTTGATGAACTGGCTTCCCAGACGCTTACGATCACGGTTGAAGCCCTCGATCCATCGGCCTTCACTGCAACTGGCCAGCCAGCAATCGTACTGGACCAAGCTACTGGTTTGGGAACATTGACGTTTGAACTGGCACCAGATGTAAACAGTCTGACCGGTCATGACCTGGGCGTTCGCGTTACGCTGCAGGATGATGGTGGCACTGCCAATGCGGGAGATGTCGATACAACTATCAAGACATTTACATTGATTGTCGATGACGTCAACGACGCGCCGAGTTTTGATATCGATGCTCCTGAGGTCACCGTAGACGAGGATCAAGAAGATGTCGTCATGGCAAGCCCGACGGTTATTCCAGGCTTTGCATCCAACATCGTCGCTGGTCCAGACACTGCTCTTGATGAGACGACGATTGCAGCGACCAAGCAAGTGCTCACCTTTGAGACACTCTCGGTATCGGATCCGAGCCTGTTTGCAGTTGAGCCAATGATCACTCCTGACGGAGACTTGGTGTTCACAACGGCCGACAACCAAAACGGTACTGCTGTGGTTGTGGTTCGCTTGATGGACAACGGCGACGATGCATCCACGGGTGAAGGTGACGTGAACATCTCTACCGAGAGCACGTTTACGATCACGCTGCGAGCGATCAATGATGCACCGGAGTTCACGATTCCGGCAACAGCCAATAGCATCGAAGACCAAGGGCTGGTGACGATCCCGAATTTCGCCACCGACATGCGTCCTGGGCCAGTATCAGCAACCGACGAAGCTGGTCAGCAATTCACGGTCACGGTGACCGCAACGGATCCTTCGGCGTTTGCAGTATTGCCAACTATTGGTGCTGACGGAACGTTGGCGTTCGAGACGGCAAAGGATATCAATTCGAATACCGGCAAGAGTCTGGAAGTGACCGTCTTCTTGACGGATGACGGAACTGATTCCCCACTGCCGCACCGCAATGTTTCTGAGGTGAAGACATTTACGATTACCACCACACCGGTCAACGATGAACCACTCTTCACGTTGACTCAGTCTACGGTGACGGTGATTGAAGATGTTGAAGAGTTTGAAGGAACGCTCAATACCGTGGTTCCAGGATTCGCGACCAACATCGCTCCTGGGCCAGCGACTGCAACGGACGAAACTGGGCAAACGGTGAACTTCGAAGTCATCTCAGTGACAGCACCTGAGTTGTTCGATGAGGCTCCTGCGATCGACGCTGATACTGGCGATTTGTCCTTCAAGACAGCCCAGCACAAGAACGGTAAATCCGTGGTCGTTGTGCGACTTGTCGATGATGGGCCGAATTCACCGGCACCAAACGACAACCTGTCACGCTTGCACACGTTCACAATTTCGATCACTCCAATAAACGATGAACCTGAGTTCTCGTTGCCCAATCAGGTCATTGTCGATGAAGACGCTGGGCTGGTTAGTCGCGGTCAGTTCGCGACAAACGTGCGTCGTGGTCCGGTTGGTGCTGACGATGAGAACAGCCAACTGATCCAGTTCGACGTCATTGCGATGGATCCATCATCATTCACGGTGCAACCGTCGATTGGTGTGGATGGAACGCTAACGTTCCAAACTGCAGAGCATGTCAATTCATTGAACGCAGACTTGCGAGTGGTCGCGGTCCTGCGTGACAATGGTGCAGCAGCGCCGATTCCAAACGACAACATGTCACCAGAGCAAACGTTTACCATTCAAGTGAATGCGGTCAACGATGCTCCGACAGCGGATGCATTCCAAGTCGCGAGCACAGAGGACACTTCTCTGACAATTTTGTCCGCTGATGTCTTGGTCGGTGACGTGGCTGGACCTACGCCAGATGAGCTGAACCAGAGCCTGCGTATCACGCAGGTCGCACGGACGAGCCAAAATGGTGGCTCGGTAGTGCCTGTGTTTGGCAATCCGGCAGATCCGACTGAAATCACTTCGATCAACTACTTGCCACCAGCAAACCTAGCTGGAACGGACTTCATCCTGTACGTAGTAACGGATGACGGAAGTCCACAGCGAAGTGGGACTGGTACGATCACCATCAGCATTGAAGGTGTCAACGACGCACCACAGTTCTCTCGCGGAGCTGATCAGGCTGCACCTGAGGATGCTGGGCTGGTAACCATTGACAACTGGGCCTCGAATATCCTGGCCGGACCTCCATCGGCGGCAGACGAACTTGCTGAGCAGACGGTTACGTTCAGGGTTATAGCCGTCGATTCGAGCTTGTTCGCGGTTCAACCAGCGATCAGTTCCGACGGCACGTTGACATTCACGCCTGCGAAAGATGCCAATGGTTCCACAGCGGTGGTTGTTTGGGCTGAGGATGATGGGGCGAGCACATTTCCTAACGTGAATGTTTCGGCCGCGCAAACGTTCACCATTCGCATCAATCCGGTCAATGATGAACCCGTATTCACTGCTGGTGGCAACATCACGGTCGATGAAGATAGTCCGACATATACCGACACATGGGCGACCAATATTGCTGCTGCGGCTGGTCTGCTAGACGATCCGCAAACGGCTGGCGATGAAGCCAATCAAGGCTTGGACTTCAACGTTGTCGCCGATCGTCCAGAGCTGTTCTCGGTTCAACCGACGATCAGCAGCACCGGTGTGTTGACGTTCACTCCACAGGCTGACGCGTTTGGTCAAGCCGTCATTACCGCAACTTTGGTGGATCGTGGCCCAGCTAACGCCGGAGACGACAATACATCCGACACGGCGACCTTCACGGTGACGATCAATCCAACGAACGACCGTCCTGTGGCAGTCGCAGATTCCTTCAATACGACGGAAGACAGTAGTCTCAACGTGCTTGCGACAGGCCTGCTGCGTAACGATACCGACGTTGACCTGCCTTTGGATTCTTTGTCCGTGGTGGCAGGTGATGTGGTCACCGATGCAGGTGTTACGGTCACCCTCAACGCGGATGGATCATTCACGTACGATGCGACCAGTCAGGAAGACTTCCAGCAACTACAAGCTGGCCAAAGTGTCTTTGATCGGTTCACCTATACCATTCAGGACACCGCCGGATCAGTCAGTCTGCCTGGTACAGTTACGATTCGAGTGGATGGTATCGACGATGCCCCAGTCGCAAACGATGACACGTTCTCCATTGGCGTAGGAAATGGTCGGGATCTGCCAATTCTCGCCAATGACACGGATGTGGATTCGACAATCGACCCACAAACGATCGACATCACTGCGAATCCAGCCTTTGGTAGTGTCGAAGTGAATGGACTTGGAATCGTTCGTTACACGCCGGACGCTGGCTTCCGTGGAGCGGACACGTTCCGCTACACCGTTCGCGATAGCTCGGGGAATATCTCCAACGAAGCAATCGTGACGGTCAACGTCAACAGTGCTCCTGTTGCTGCAGACGACTCGGCAATCACTGTCAAGAACGAAGCGATTGAGATCGACATTCTTGGAAACGACCGAGACATTGACGGTACGATTGACCCAACAACGGTTCGCATCGAACGCGATGCGGTCAATGGAGTGGTTGAAGTACTGCAAGACGGTAGCGTTCGATTCACGCCAAACACAAACGTTTCGGGCGAAGCAACATTCTCCTACAGCGTGCGTGACAACGTTGGTACGCCATCGAATGTTGCGACCGTGACTGTACAGATCTTGAACAGCAAGTGGCAGAATCCATCTGGGTTCTTGGATGTCAATGCTGACGGAACAGTTTCTCCGATTGATGCACTGATCTTGATCAACTACATCAATTCGGGTGCTGAGACGGATCTTCGCTTGACGGACATCGAACCGGCTCCTTACTTGGATCCGAATGGTGATGAGATCGTAACGCCTTCCGATGTGCTGATGGTCATCAACTTCCTGAATGCCAATTCAGCCGGTGGTGAAGGCGAAGCTTCGACGGATTACGCCATGATGGTGACTCCTGAGCAAGTCATTGCTACCGTTGGACCGCAAATCGTCAAGGAAATCGAGGCTGAGTTGGAAGCACTTCGAATGAGTGTCTTGGCCGAGGGTGAAGCTGATGAGTTGGCGAGCCAGGCGGCAGTTGACTTCCGTGATCTGGACGATGATGAAGCCGTTATGGACGCACTGACCTGTTCGCACGACGAGGAAGCAAAATCGGAGTTTGACTCTGCAATTGACGACCTCTTCAGCGACGATCTGTTCAACGGCTACGGGCCACAGCGTCCAAGATAGCGAGTTTTAAGACCGGGTGTAGCGTTTCTGCGTCTGACAAAAATGCAACACGAAAAAGGGGCCACCAGAGAATCAACTCCGGTGGCCCTTTGCGTTCTGGTGTCAGGTTGTGCTAAGTCTCTGCGGTGCCTCCGATGGTCTAGAGGCACCAAGTTGGTTGTTCTCGGTTGCTCTGACTAGATGTCGTCGGAGTCATCAATGGCGGTCGCACTGACGACTTGCGCGATCTCATCAGCAGACATGCCTCGATCGACAAGCATTTGTTTCAGTTCAACTTCGTTGCGGTGCCGCACGATGCCTCGCATTCCCGCAATAACGCTGGAAACGGTCAGCCAGGAGAAAACGCCGACAATCGCGGCTACTGGAATGACGAATGGTGAAGCCAGTATTGCCATAACTGTTGTTCCCTCGGAATAATAAGGAGCTGTGCGGGCTCATTTTATCGAGACGCGGTTGTAAAGTCACACTCGGGCTGGTTGTCGTCTATCGGTAGTGCCTACCATTGGTGGCGCTACCAGTGCTGCGACCAAATTGCAATTTGATTCGCTCTTGGCGGCCCGCAGCGTTTTGCGTGTGTGTTGGATGCACTAGTTTTAAGGGCCCTTAGTCGCTCGGACTTAGGCGCTGAGGCCGGTCTAATTTCCAGGAAGTGATCATGGTTAGTCGATCAACGCTCTCCATTTCGAGTAGCGACGAGCAATCTTGGAAAAAATCTGAAAAGAAAGGCCCGGAAGGCGCAGCAGCGGTACTGCCAGCCCCTCTCCAGATCGGTTCGCTGGTGGTGGATCCTCCGATTCTTCAGGCGCCGATGGCTGGTTTTACAAATTTTGCATACCGCCAGGTTGTGCGCGAGTACGGTGGCGTAGGGCTTCAAGCGACCGAGATGGTCAATGCGCGGGGCTTCGTTTGGCTCGACGAGCACGAGGCCGAGCATCCGGATCGACTGTGGGGGGTCAAAGACGAAGACCGTCCGCTGGCGGTCCAGATTTGGGACAACGATCCGGAAACCATGGCCAAGGTCGGTAAGCGGTTGGTTGAGGAGTATCAGGTCAGTGTTGTTGACATCAACTTTGGATGTCCCGTCCGTCAGGTAACGCAGCGAGCACACAGTGGGTCTTACCTGCTGCGAGAGCCGGCGCGGATGCACGCTATCATCAGCTCTTTGGTCAAAGCCTGCTCGCCGACGCCGGTGACAGCGAAGATTCGACTGGGCTGCACGCGCAAGAGTGCCAATGCGCCCGAGGTGGCTCGGGTTGTCGAAGAGGCGGGTGCCTCGGCATTGACGGTCCACGGCCGAACCGCGGAAGACTACTTCAAGGGGAGCGCGGATTGGAATCAGATCTCAGAGCTGAAAGATCACCTGCGCAGCATCCCTTTGATAGGTAATGGAGATTTGGACAGCGCTGAAAAGGTTGTCTTCGCATTCCGCAATTACAATGTAGACGGTGTCATGATTGCTCGGGCGGCGTTGGGTCGACCTTGGCTTTTTGCTCAAGCAGCAGCGGCGCTCAAAGGAGAGCCCGTGCCTCCAGACCCGACTTTGGAGCAACAGAAGCAGTGCATGTTGCGTCACTTTGATTTGGTGGTCCAGCGTTTCGGCGTGCAAAAAGGAACGCACCTGATGCGCAAGTTTGCATGCTGCTACGCCCAGGGACGCCCCGGAGCCAGACTTTTCAGAACGAAAGTCGCTAAAGTGGATTCGCCACAGGAGTTTTACGAGATTGTCGAGTCGACGTTTCCTCGTGACGAAGATATTGGCCAGTAAGCATGGCGACGCGCGAGCGCTGCTGTGCCGACTTGGGCTACCGTTCCCGGGAGTTGGTCGGTCGCAACTC
>CAYPLE010000002.1:70505-80255 GCA_964411445.1 uncultured Pirellulaceae bacterium | reverse complement strand
TGGTCGCAGCTCGTATGGTCGCAGCTCGTATGGTCGCAGCTCATCTGGCGCTTCACTAACCAAGTCGCGGAGAGTCATCCATGAACCCGCTCGACGCCCGTATTGCGGTCCTGACTCACTATCTGCCTCCATACACTGCTCGTATTCTCTACCATCTAGCAGAGTCTGTCCGCGAGTGTAAGGTTCTGCTTTCGATCGAGCAGGAGCCCAACCGTGATTTCGGGAATACGTGGGACGGTCTGGATGTTTCGGTGCAGCAAAGCGTCATGGTGCGGCGTCCCTGGAAGCACAAAGCTGGTTTTGCCGAGGATTTGTACGTTCATTTTCCATACGACACCATCTCTCAACTCAAGCGGTTTTCGCCAGACATCGTCTTTTCTTACGAGTTGGGATTTCGATCGCTGGCGAGTCTTTACTATTGCAAGCGTTATTGTAAGAAGTTAGCTGTATGCGTTTGTGTAAGCGAACGGACAGAGGTTGGTCGGGGTAGCGCCAGGGCTTTTTTGCGTCGGCGAATTCTCAAGGGGGCCGACGCGGTCTCGTACAATGGCCCGAGTTGCCATCGGTACTTGAAGAGCCTCTCTGTGCCGGACGCCAAGTGCTTTCACTACCCGTACGCTGCAAGCGACCTGTTTACCTCGCCCGTCGATCTGGTTCGTGCACCCGAAAACGATTTTCGCTTCTTGTGCGTCGGTAGCTTGACTGAGCGCAAAGGCGTGATGCCAATGCTGAACGCCTTGGCCGAGTACTGTCGAGTGAATCCACAGCGCTCAATAAGTCTCGCCCTAATTGGTGACGGGCCACTGAAGAAGGAAGTGGTCACGTTTGAGCCGCCGAAGAATCTGCAGCTCGATATCTGTGGTCACATGCAGCCAGCAGCCATTCAAGAGAAAATGGTGCAGAGCGGTATCTTGATCTTCCCAACGATGGCCGACGAATGGGGGATGGTAGTCAATGAAGCTATGCAAGTTGGATTGCCGGTTCTGGGAAGTGTTCATGCGCAGGCGGTCGAAACGCTTGTCACCGATGGAAAGAATGGATGGCACTTCAATCCCGCTGAGCCGAGGTCCCTTGCTGAGAGCTTGGACCGAGTCTTTTCAACCGATCGGTCAAGGATGAATCAGATTCGCGATGCGGCAAAAAGCCGTGTGGCTGAAATTACGCCGCAGGCATCAGCCGCCAGTGCTTTGGAAGCATTCAGGCGGCTGATCTAGTTGCCGTTAAAGTTGGCAGTTCAACGCATCGGAGGAGCGGAGGCCGAAGCGCAACCAATTGCGATTCGCACGGACGTATAGCGTGTTACTCTTGAGTCGCAGACTCAAATGGACGCAGAAACGCTACTTCCGGGCCTGAAACGCTTTAGAAACAGACTCGACGCGTGCCATAGCGAGGTGCTGGGACAAACGCGGGTTGAATCCGACTGATACCGTAGACCGAGGGTCTCGGAGCGTAGTGGTAGCTCCGGTAAACGGGCGCGGCATATGGCGACCGATACAACGATCGGGAATAGCCGGAGCCGTAGTAGCTCGTTCGCGGAGCAACGTAGACGCCGGGCACTGGACGGTGGTAGATGCTCTGGTAACCGCCATAACCAGAGTTAAAGCCGTTTCCAACACCGATGCTGATGCCGAATTGAGCTTTGGCTTGTTCGGTATCCGCAAAGCTCAGCAATGCGACGGCGACGATGGGCGCGAGGCCCCATTTCAATACAGAATTCATAGAATCCTCCCACGTGAATTGGATCGTCCCCAGCCGAGATTGGCTAAGGAGAGTTAAGCAATTCACTGTAGTTGCACGTCTTGGGCCAACTTGGCACGCTCCCAGTTGGTTTTTCGTAAGTGCATACCAACAAGGAGTTTAGGTCGACAGTGAGCCGGGGGTGTATTGCGTGCCGTGGGTAGAATTTGAGCGAGTTCAGCGCGATTTGACTTCGGTGCTGTCAAACTGACTTCGCCGAGCTGTTCGTGCGTTGGCTATTCGTCGGTGACGCAGCCTTCGGAGGCGGTTTTCACGTTCTTGATGTACTTGTACAAGGTGCCGCGAGTCGCTTTCAGTGGTGGCGCGGTCCAAGCTGCCTTGCGAGCCGCGAGAGTCTCGTCGTCGACGTCAACGTCAAGAATGTTCTTGTCGGCGTCGATGGTCACGATGTCTCCGTCCCGAACGAGTGCGACGGGGCCGCCGATCTGAGCTTCCGGCGTGATGTGGCCAACGATGAAGCCGTGCGAGCCGCCCGAGAATCGACCATCCGTCAGGAGAGCAACATCGCTGCCCAGGCCGGCACCCATGATGGCGGACGTCGGCGTCAGCATTTCGGGCATTCCCGGTCCTCCCTTGGGGCCTTCGTAGCGAATGATGATCACGTCGCCCTTCTCGATCTGCTTGTCCTCCAAAGCCTTCAGCATCAGTTCTTCGCTGTCATAGCACTTCGCCGGACCCGAGAAATGCAGTCCTTCCTTTCCGGTAATTTTCGCAACAGCACCCTCTGGGGCTAGGTTGCCGCGAAGGATCTGGATATGCCCGGTCGATTTGATGGGCTTCTCAACTGGCTGAATGATTGTTTGCCCCTCTTTCAGGCTTGGCACTGACGCGAGGTTGTCACCAAGCGTCTTACCGGTGACCGTCAAGCAGTCGCCGTTAAGGAATCCCTTCTCAAGTAGATATTTCATTGCACCAGGGGTGCCACCGATGGAGTGCAGGTCTTCCTGGACGAATTTGCCGCTTGGCTTCAAGTCAGCAATGTAGGGCACGCGATCACTGACGGCTTGGAAATCATCAATCGTCAAGTCGATTTCAACGCTTCTGGCCATGGCGATCAGGTGCAGAACGGCATTCGTTGAACCGCCAAGGGCAATGACTACGACCATCGCATTCTCGAAAGCTTCGCGAGTCATGATGTCGCGCGGCTTGATGTCTTGTTCCAGCAAGTGTCGGATCGCCGCTCCCGCGCGATGGCATTCGTCGATCTTTGCTGGGTCTTCGGCCGGGATGCTTCCTGAATAGGGGAGAGCCATTCCTAGCGCTTCGATTGATGACGCCATGGTATTGGCGGTGTACATTCCACCGCATGCACCTGCGCCTGGGCAGCTTCGCCGGACGATTTCCTCACGCTCTTCGTCGGATATCTCACCGGACAGGTATTGGCCGTAGCATTGAAACGCAGAAACAATGTCCAGCGATTGACCATTCCATTTGCCGGGACGGATGGTGCCTCCGTAGACCATGATTGCTGGTCGGTTCAGCCGTCCCATCGCGATTAAGCAGCCTGGCATATTCTTGTCGCATCCGGGCAGCGCGACCAATCCATCGTACCACTGGCCACCCATAATGGTCTCGATCGAATCCGCGATTAAGTCGCGAGACTGCAGCGAGTAACTCATGCCTTCGGTGCCCATCGAAATCCCATCACTGACTCCGACGGTGTTGAACCGCATGCCCACCAAGTCAGCCTTTTCGACACCTTCCTTCACCGCTTCGGCCAGCTTGTTCAGGTGCATATTGCACGAATTACCTTCGTACCACACGCTCCCGATACCCACCTGGGCCTTGTTCATGTCCTCTGGCTGCATGCCGGTCGCGTACAGCATGGCTTGCGAAGCGCCTTGGCTCTTGGGTTGGGTGATGCGACTGCTGTATTTGTTCAGATTTTGTGACATGAGTTTGATCTCGCGGTATTTGGCGAGTTACATAATGAAAAGGGGGAATTCTAGGTCTTGCCCGACATCCGCATTTCACCCTCCGGGCGGAACCGTTTGACGCGATTCCAGCTAAGCCTGCGTTGGGAAGGTTTTCAGTCAAGCAATCACCGCAAGTCTACAGGGTGGCGTGCCAAGTGTGTAGGATATAGCCCAAGTTGTCGTCGTCGGATTGGATACTTGTACGAGAATCTGGAGTTCGAAAATGGTTCACACAGTGCGTTCGCTTTGCATGCTGATGACGCTAGCCGGTGGCTTGCTTTTCCTTTCGACTCCCGCCCATTCGCAGAATGCAGACGACGGATTTGTTCCGCTTTTTGATGGCAAGTCGCGGGACGGTTGGGAGGGCAATCTCGACTACTTCCGAGTCGAGAAGGGCGCCATTGTTGCAGGCTCACTTGAGAAAAAGATCCCGCACAACGAGTTCTTGGCTACCCAGCGCACCTACTCCGACTTTGAGCTTCGCTTGGATGTAAAGCTGGTTGGTGAAGGAGAAAATGCGGGGGTTCAATTCCGCAGCAAACGCATCCAAGATTCGAGCGAAGTGGAGGGGTATCAAGCCGACGCAGGGATGGCCTGGGATCGTCCAGTCTGGGGAGCCATCTACGATGAATCACGCCGTCGAAAAATGCTAGCCGAAGGTCCCAAGGAAAAAGTTGTCCAGTGGGTTAAGCAGGGCGATTGGAACGAGTTGCGAATAGTGGCCTGTGGTCCGTGTATTAGAGTGTTTTTGAACGGTAATCCAACGGTCAACTACACGGAGCCTGACAAGGAAATCGCCGCCGATGGGATTATCGCCCTGCAAATTCACTCCGGGCCACCTACCGAAGCATGGTATCGAAATATCAGGATTCGTGAAATTGGCCAAACGGAAACGTTGATGCGGCAAAAAATCTCCAAGCTGGAGAGCTTTGTTGACGCCCGATATCAGATGTTTTCAGCCGGGCAAGGCGACTATCGTGATTTGCTGCAAGCTCGTCAGATGCTTCTCGATGCAAAGATGTCCGTGGCGAATTCTGTTCAAGCTAAGCTGGAGCTGCTATCCGAAAAAGTGGCTGCCCAAGAAGAAATGCTCGAGCACTTGCAAGTTTCAGCGAGCGTGCGATATGAGGTTGTCCTGCTTGCGGAAATCGAATTGCTGGATCTCAAGATCCAGCAGAGCAAAATGAAGCATCAAAAAGCAGCGGACGGCAAGTGACGTACCCCGCGGTTCGTCGGATCGGCTGTTGGATGCAGTCTGCGAGCTAGCGGATGTAGTCTGCTAGTTGCTCGAGCAGTTTCTCTAGGATGGCGATATCGCTTCCCGGTCGTGCGGGGCTGCCGGGGAAAGTGCCGTCGTTGGTCAACCAGCCGCGAAGCTTCAAGAATTGGGCGGCAGTATGTTTATAGGCTGGTACCGGCTCGCGGAACGCAAAGAAGCCCATGTACTGAAGAACATCGTTGAGTTGGTAAAACTCCGGTTCGCCAGCCAGCCACATTGCGTCGCGTCGAGCGAACAAGTCGGGGGCCATGGTGGAGAGGCCAAGCAAATAGTCGCTCCCGTACATGACCATATCAATTGCCAAGTCGTTGCCGGTCAGTACATGGAATTCTGGTCGGACTTCGTCGCGAATGGCCAATCTTTGCCATTCCATTTGACGGTTCAACGAACTGTGTTTTGCGCCAACGCAGGCTGGGATTTGAATGAGCCGGCGGTAAGTCTCAAGTGAGTAGATTTTGCCGAACGGAGCAAACATGGTGCCCAGTTCGAAAGCGATAAATCGGTCCGTTAGCGTGCCGAATGTTGTGTAGGCGTCGATGAGAGCATCGTCGGGCAGACCTGTCAGGCCGAACGACTGGAAGATGACCGGTGTTCCGTTGTGCTGGGTGATGGAATCAATTTGCTGAGCATAACCATCGGCATTGAAGTTCGATTCGGGGCCTCCAGCTACGAACGCTCCCGCAACGTATTCTTTGCCGCTGCACAGGCTGCGGGTACGATCAAGAACTTGCACGCGAGTTGCCTCGTCGATCAAATTCGCAAAGCCGGTGTCCATATTGACCGCAGGAACTAGTCCGGCCTCTAGCGTACGGGTGACGTGGGCATCAAAGCTGTCCCAGTCGACATCCCTGCCCTTGCACAAAGGGAGCAGAATTGCTGACATGCCCAGAATTTTCCGCTTGGCCTTGATGCTCGGGACGTTTTCCATCACGTTACTTTCGTCTTTTTTCATCATCTGCTGTCGTGTCGCTGGTCGCGATCTAGAGCGTTTCAAGCCCGAGTGGAGCGTTGTGCCTAATCGAGCCCGCGATTCGTTGAATGTAATACGCAATCCGTCCGTGCGACTCGAACTAGCCCCGAGGGCGGCAGGGTTGCGCGATTTGCATGAGCGGTCGCGGTTGCAACAGCCTACATGCGATTCCAGTCGACGCCACCGGTGTGATGACTAGGACGCTTGTTGGTTGGGTTGGCTGTTGCGTTTTCGGGGGGGCCTGATTCTACACCGCCCACCGATTTGGCAACCACTTCAGTGGCTTCCGTGTCGTTCGGTTCGGCTTCCTCGAGATCGGGATCGTAATTGAGGGCCGCCATGGCTGCATCGAAATTGCTGGTGTCTTCGACGACGGAACCGTCGCGCAAAACAATGGTGCGTTTTGCGTTGCGCGCCACGTTGGGATCATGCGTTACCAGAATGACCGTCAGTCCATGGACTTCGTTGAGTTCGCGGAACAGAGCGATGACCTCACGCGAGGTCTTGGAGTCGAGGTTCCCCGTTGGTTCATCACCCATCAGAATAGACGGCTGATTCACCAGCGCTCGTGCAATCGCAACGCGTTGTTGCTGTCCGCCTGATAGCTGGCTTGAGTGGTGATAGAGTCGATCCCCGAGGCCCACTTTGGTGAGCAGGTCGATTGCACGTTGGCGTCGCACCTTGGGCGAAAGGCCCTTTGCGTACAGCAGCGGGAGCTCAACATTTTCGACTGCCGAAGTCCGGTTTAGCAGATTGAAGTTTTGAAAGACGAAGCCAAGTTGTTTGTTCCGAATTCTGGCTCGCTCGTCTCGCGACATTGAAACGATTTCTTCCCCGTCGAGCAAATAGCTGCCGTCGCTTGGTCGATCAAGACAGCCAAGCGTATTCATCAGCGTGCTCTTGCCACTTCCGCTCGGGCCGATGAGAGCGACGTACTCGCCTTTTTCGATGTTGAGTGTGACGCTTCGAAGCGCATGGACTTCCACTTCGCCCAGGTCGTAAGTTCGACGTACGCCATTGAGTTCGATGAGTGCCATGGCGTTATTCGTACCTTAGAGCGTCAATTGGATCCAGCTTACTGGCCCTTCGGGCGGGGTAGTAGCCAAAGAAGATGCCTACGGCGGCGGCAAAAGCCATAGCAATGCCAGCAGCCGGTAAGCTGATGACGATTGGCCAATCGCTGCCTGAGCTGAATGAATTGATGAGCATCGTTGCTCCTACCGAAGCACTCATGCCCAGCACGACGCCGATGAAACCGCCGATGCAACTCAGTACAATCGATTCGACTAAGAACTGCCGTAGGATGTCTTTTCCACGAGCTCCGATTGCCATTCGGATACCAATTTCGCGTGTGCGTTCGGTAACACTGACCAGCATGATGTTCATGATGCCCACACCCCCGACCAGCAGTGAGATGCCAGCGATCGCTGCCAGCATGAGCGTCAGGATGCCGGTGATGACACCGAGAGAGTCCGCAATTTCCGTCGTGTTCTGCACGCGAAAGTCAGGCTTTTCACCGGGAGGAATGCCGTGCCGTTCGAAAAGCAATTGTTCAATTTCGCTGGTGGCGGCTGTCATCAATTGCGGGGATACGGCGGAAACCATCAGAGCGTTGACATCGTTGAATCGCGAACCTTGCAGGCTTCGACGGACGGTCGTGTATGGCATCAGCAGGACATTGTCTTGGTCCTGCCCCACCATGTTGGCTCCCTTTTTTTCAAGGATTCCTATGACACGAAATGGAATGTTCTTCACACGGATCATTTTGCCGATTGGATTGGTCGTTTGGAACAACTTCCGGACAACGGTATGTCCGATGACGCAGACCTTCGCGGCACCACGGATTTCCGCTTCAGTGAAGAAGCCGCCAGCGTCGAGCGGCCAGTTGCGCACGGTCAGATAGTTCACACCAACGCCCTGCATTTCGTTGGGGTTCCAGTTAGCGCTGCCGTAGATGACTTGTCCACCGGTGCCGACAATGGGCGAAGAAGCTAAGACGCTCTTGCATTCACTTTCGATTGCATCGGAGTCGTCTGCCGTAAGAGTGACGACCGCCGATTGCCGGACACCGCCACGACTCTGCGAGGCTGGGAAAACGACGATAACGTTCGTGCCGAGGGCTTCGAATTGCTTTTGAACGAGTGCTCCGGCGCTTTGGCCAATGGACACCATCGTGGTAACGGCTGCAATGCCGATGACGACGCCGAGAACCGTCAGGCTGGCCCGCATCTTGTTTTTCAGCAGGGCACGGACGGCAATTTTGAATGTATCCCAGATAGACATGGATTACTTCCGCTTTTTGCCGGTGACCAATTCCATGTCCTCGGTCAGATCGCCTTCGTCGATGACAGTAAACCGGCTTTCGCTGATGCCGGTTACAATTTCAACTGCTTTCAAAAAGTCGCCGTCCTGCACCCAGACGTGTCGACGGTTCTTGTCCTTCTGGGCTGCGGTTTTTTCCTCAGCAGACAAGTCGCCATCGGACTCGGTTTCCTCCGCGCTGGACCAACGCGACCCGTCCAACAACTCGCGGTCTTCTTCGCGGACATGCGCAATCTCTTCGGGGAAGAATCGAAGGGCTGCGTTCGGGACCTTGAGTACGTCAGTTCGCTTGTCGACTTCAAAGGAAATCGTAGCCGTCATTCCTGGAAGTAGCTTGAGCTCTGGGTTGGAAGCAGCCACTACGACTGGGTAGGTCACGACATTCTGCAATTCCGTTGCACTAATTCGAATCTGCTCAATGGTGCCTTCGAAGAGTTCTCCCTCATAGGCGCTGACTGTGAACGTTACCGGCCGCTCTTCGTCCTTTGCCTTTTGCAGGAGACCGATGTCTTGTTCGTCGACAGAGGCAAACACATGCACCTTTTCGCGTAGATCTGGGGCGATCACGAACAGCTCAGGCGTTTGGAATTGAGAAGCCAGCGTCGCGCCTGGGTCGATTTTTCGATCGATGACGATACCGTCGACGGGGGAGCGGATTTCGCAGTAGTTCAAGTTCGCGGCCGAGTTTTCCAGGCTGGCACGAGCTTGAAGTACGGATGCTTTGGCGAGTTTTAACTGAGCTTCGAGGCCTTCGCAGTCGAAGCGAAGGGCATCCATCTCGCGGTCGGAGAGGAAGTCTTCGTTGCGTTCTCGCAGTTTCTCGCCACGCATCAAGTTGTTGCGTGCCTGTTGCAGTTGGGCAGTCACGCGATCCACCTCCGCCTCACGGGACGACAGAGTGGCTTCGTCACGAGCAACGTTGGCTGCAAACAACCGCGGATCGACTTTCGCGAGCAATTCACCCTCTTTCACTTCGTCGTTGAAATCCACCTTGAGTTCAACGATGGGGCCGGAAACGAACGAACCAATCGCGACACTCAAGACGGGCTCAATCTTGCCACTTGTCGTGATCGTCTTGATTGCATTTCCGCTCACAACCTTGGCTGTTTCCCATTGCGGTTTGTTTCGCTTTCTCAGGTATTCAGCGGCGGGCTTGTAGCCGAGCGCGCCTGCGCCCCCAACAACGGTGAGAAAGATCAGTAGCTTGAACAGGAATTTCATCGCTTGCAGGCGTTCAAAGTGTGTGGGCTTAGGCCAAGTCGCATGTTGCAAAGACGTGCGAGCGTTGAAGCACGCACCTCGCCGAAGGGCCATTCTGACTCGGCGTCCAGAGTTCGTCCATGGTTTTCCGCAACTTGGATTCGATACTGAAGGTCAAATGTTGCGGAAATCCCGAGAATTTGGCCGTTTTCGCAGTCGAGCGAAGCAATTCACCCTTCAGGCGAACCACCACCGCAGCGGCTTGAGATACCCATGGTTGCATGGACTTCCATGGTTGCATGGAC
>CAYPLE010000002.1:32823-70405 GCA_964411445.1 uncultured Pirellulaceae bacterium | reverse complement strand
GCTATTTTATTGGAGCTATTTCACTGGGCTCGCACCGCTGACGATGGTCTTTTCGGGCCCGTTTTCGCCAGCTTTGACGGTGAATGGCCCCTCGGAGTAAACCTTGGGAGTGAAGGATTCCTCCTGAGATCGCACGGTGTAAAGCGTCTCGCCAGTCGCTTCGTCGATCACTTGAACGACGGGGCGGCGGACTCCCTCGACTGAGACTGGTGCCAGTGTACCGATTGGCCGCCGACCATCGTTGTCTTCCATGCGGATGGTGATTGGCCACCCCGGAAACTGGGCTTCGTCTCCCTGCGATAGGTCCGCAAAACGCGGCCAGCACTCGAAGCGGGCCGTTCCCTTCGCTTTATTGACACGGACCAAGCCGTAGCCGTCAGCTCGCTGCTTTTCGTCGCGAACGTTCGGTGGATTGGCATAGGCCAGCATGGAAATCTTGTTTCCTAGCCCGTCCTCGAATTCGCCAGTCCACGGCAGTGGTCCCCCCTCGACGGCGTTTGGTCCCGGTTTCTCGTCCTCGGGATGCCACCAGCGGCCATAAATTGTGTTCACAATTGCCGGGCTGGTGAAACCAAAGGGTCCGTCAGCGTAGTCGTCGATTCCATGTTTGACGACGACTGCGAGGTGTTGGTCTCCACAGAGATGGGGAGCCCATGCGCTGCGAATCAGACGCAGCGCTTTGTTGCGTCCTGTTTGAGGCCAACCGTTGCTATCCAGGTCGGCAAGGAGACGATTGGTTGGCTGCCCGTGCAGGTGTACAGCACCACAGAAGGCGGTTTGAGAGAGAGCGATTTTGAAGCGAGCTCCGGTCCAGTCTTCGCTCCACGTCTTGAGGAACGCAAGTTGCCGATCGCCCAGCATCTTGAGTCCGTCAACGTCCACGCTCCCGCGGTCATAGGCAGGGTCGTTGATGTGGTCGGGACGTGGCCCCATCTTCGGGATCTTCCCTTCTGGACCGCTCTTGAATTTTCGATCCTCCAGGATGGCAAAGTCGATTTCTCCGACGCGAAGACGTGTGAAATAGACCCCGATACCTTGTCCAATCGGCTCTCCATCGAACGCGTCGGGCAAGTGCCACGTTTGCTGCCGCTGCACCATGTTGACATAAGCACCCGGGTAGAAGTAGCCACCGTCGGGGCCGGCCGCCGTGGATGCTTTCTTGCCCGATTCGCCCCACAAGTTCGCTTGCCCGACATCATGGTCATCTGGGATCGTGATGGTTGGGCGGTCACGCATAATCTCGCGAAACTGCAGGCCAAACTCCAACCACCCAGCCGTGTGTTCGGTGTGGTGATACGTTTGGTCGCCTGCAAAGAACAGAACGTCAGGATCCTGTTTGAGCAGATTGGCGATCATTTGCTCACGAGGACCCTTGGTGCGACTGGAGTTGCAGGACAGTGAGCCGATGACGATTTCGTTCTTGTCGGTTGGATCCTTGCGAATGGTTCCTTCGAACATCGCTTGCTTGCCGTGGCGGACCCGATATTTCCGGCTGGTCGTTGCGTCGAAGTCTTCGATTCGGAAGTGGGCATCCCAACCCGGATACAAAACCTCTGATGTTGCCACTTGTTTGAAATTTCCGTCGGCATCTTCAATTTCCAGTTTTGCGATCCGTGCCTCGTCTGGTTTCAGAGGAAAGAGCTGCGCCGTTAGTTTGAGCGTTCCGGCGTCATGCGTGTAGAGCGCAAAAGCGACTACTTCATCGCGAGGTACGTTCAAATCCAAGATGGACTTCTTCCGCTTTGCTTGCTTCTCCCACCATTTGCCTGTCGATTGCGAATCTAGGTTTGGGAAACGCTCGTCAAAGAGTGCCTTTTGCGCGAGCGCTGAAGAGCAAGCACAGGCAACCAGAGCCATAGCGCAAAGTCGTGTCCATTGCATGGGAAGAATCCAGTCTGAGTTTTCGAACCAGGGATAAGCTGTTGGGCCGCCCCGCCCTGCTCTGCCAGCAATCGTGTTTGCCGAAATTCGTGTTTGCGTCGGTGAGAACCAATTGGAGCAAGCGAGTTTGCGCCCGCGGGGCAGTCTTCGCGGCGATGCCAGTAGAGCTTGAGTTGATAGGCACAGATTATAGCGACAGTCCTTCGCCAACGCGCCCTGCCTGAGTGGTAAATCGGAGGGGTCGCCTCGTGCAGAGCTGCTCAGCGGATCACGAATGAAGGACTAGATTGTCGATCAGTCGCGTTGCTCCAATTCGGGCGGCGATCAAGGCGACTGCCGATGATTCGACATGTTCAAGAGTTGACAGGTCGGTTGCGTCGACGACACGGGCGTAGTCGATGCTGTCGACGCCGCTACGGTAGAGTTCCTCTTCCATTGACGTTTCTAACTTCTGCACGGAGCGTTCTCCATTTTCCAGCATCGATCGCGCACGCTGGAGTGCTCGCCACAGCCCAAGCGACGTTTCGCGCCCCTCTGGAGACAAGTAGCGATTTCGGCTGCTCATCGCCAAACCATCGGCTTCGCGAATCGTTTCGCAGCCTTCAACGCGAATCGGGACATTTAGGTCTTCAACCATTTGTCGAATCACGGCCAACTGTTGATAATCCTTTTGGCCAAAATAGGCGATCGAGGCGGGGAGGATTTGGAAGAGCTTCAGGACGACGGTCGTCACGCCTTGAAAATGGCCTGGTCGACAAACACCCTCAAGCGGTTCAGCCACTCGCGGGACTCCGACATGGCAGGAAAAACCGTTGGGGTAGAGTTGCTCTCGGAGGGGAGTGAAGACCAAGTCGACTCCGGCGGCTCGCAATTTAGCTAGGTCGTCCTCGATTGGCCGCGGGTACTTTGCGAAGTCCTCGTGTGGGCCAAACTGAGTCGGGTTCACAAATATGGAAACCGCCGTAAATTCGCACTCCTGCTTTGACCTTTGCACAATCGACATATGCCCATCGTGTAGAGCTCCCATGGTCGGAACCAGTCCCGCTTGCGTGCCTTCGCGACGAAGGTGGTTCATGTGAGCGTAGGCAGATGCAACAGTTTCAACAATTTTCACGCGATGTTTCTCTGCAAGAGATCTAAGATGGAGTGAGCGGCTAACATCATAGTCAGCTTGTCGCCGCGCGTCACAGCCATCAATTCACTACTTTGCCCCAACCCTGTCCCTGCCCTGAGTTATGAGCAGCAATCGTGTCTGTATTATTAATGTTGTCGGTCTAACACCGAAACTGCTGGAATATGCGCCCAACATCCAGGCCCTGGGCACTTGCCAGCCGTGGCAGGCGCCGACGCCAGCGGTGACCTGCACGTCCCAAGCAACTCTGCTGACCGGGCAAATGCCCAGAGATCATGGCATTGTCGGCAATGGTTGGTATTACCGCGACACCGGTGAGGTCCGTTTTTGGCAGCAGTCCAATGCGCTGATGCACGGAGAAAAACTCTACGAAGGTGTTGAGACAGCAAAGATGTTCTGGTGGTTCAACCAGGGCGCGCCCGTACGCTACTTTGCAACGCCAAAACCTCACTACGGATGCGATGGCTCCAAGGCGTTTGGGATCTTAGATGAAACCGAGTGCTCGCTGGTGGAATCGCTTGGCGAATTTCCTTTCTTTAGTTTTTGGGGACCCAGAGCAGGGTTGCCAGCCAGTGATTGGATTGCCAAGGCAACCGCGTTGACGATGCGAAAGAAGAAGCCTGAGCTCACACTCTGCTATTTGCCGCACCTTGACTATGATTTTCAACGCCTACCAGAGCAAAACCCTGAGCGTGTGCGCGAAGTAGATGCTTGCGTTGCAACGGTCGTTGAAGCAGCGCGACGGATCGACGCGACTCCAGTCGTGGTCTCAGAATATGGCCTTGTCCCGGTCGACACGCCGGTTCATATCAATCGACTGCTTCGAAAAGCAGGGTGGCTTTCGGTGCGAGACGGGCCGTTCGGCGAAACGTTGATGCCCATGGATTCTAAAGCGTTTGCCGTTTCCGATCACCAAGTGGCTCACGTGTACATCAACGACTTGAGCCTGATTGCAGAAGTTAAGCGGACTTTGGAGGCAGCTCCTGGGATTGCCGCAGTGGTTGAACCTGGAGAATTGCAACTCGACCATCCTCGAAGTGGAGAACTGATAGCACTGGCAGAGCCCAAGGCTTGGTTCACTTATTACTATTGGTTGGATGATGCCCGAGCACCAGATTTTGCACCAACGGTCGACATTCATCGCAAGCCTGGTTACGACCCCTGTGAGCTGTTTAGCACAAGTGCAGCGCGGGCTGCTTTTCGGCTCGCGCAAAAACTCCTCGGCTTCCGCTATAAAATGGATGTGATCCCACTCGACGCAACGCTTGTTTGCGGAAGTCACGGGCTAACGCCATCGGATGATGATGGACCGTGCATTGTTGGGCCACAGCCGCCGGGAACGATGGTCGAATTCAAATCATATGTCCGCGGATTGCTCGGGCGATAAATCTGTTTTGTCAGCAATCTATTTTTTAGCGGGGGAATCATGGCTTTGAGCAAGATGGTGCGGCTTTCGGTACTGTGCGTAGCTTTGCTGAGCCAGTTCTTAGCGTCGGTCTCGCTGGCCGATCATCAAGATGGACCGGAGGTGGTCAGGCCAAATGTCGTCTTGCTGCTCGCAGACGATCAATGCACCTATTCGCTTGGCTGCTACGGCAACAGCGATGTGATTACGCCCAACATTGATCGCTTGGCCAACGATGGGCTAGCATTTGACGCTCACTATGTTCCGACGGCGATCTGCATGGCCAGTCGAGCTAGCATCATGACCGGGCTGTACGAGTATCGTCATGGTTGCAATTTTGAACACGGACCGTTGCTGCGAGATCACTGGGTAAAGAGCTACCCAATGCTGCTGAGGCGTTCGGGGTACCGCACGGCGATGGCGGGCAAAATCGGTTTCGCGGTTGCCGATGCGGCTGGCAAGCGAGCGAGGAGCGAACTGCCGAAAGACGACTTCGATGCCTGGGGAGCCGGTCCTGGTCAAACGCATTATGAGACGAGGCGAAATCCAGCAATCGCCAAGTACGCGGACGACTACCCGCACTCAACTCTTGCGTACGCGGCCTTCGCAGAAGACTTCATAGCCGATAGCGTTCAGCGAAAGCAACCTTTCTGTCTTTCCATTAGTTTTAAGGCGCCGCATCGGCCTGTGCAGCCCGACCCCAAATTTGATTCAGTTTATTCCAATGCTACGTTTCAAAAGCCAGCCAACTACGGTCGTCGATACGGTGAGCACTTCGCGCAGCAGAGTCGTGGGGGAAGGCAGTTTGTGCGTTTTGAGGAATGGGGCTACAGCAACGACTACGATGCAGTGATGGCCAAGTATCATCAGCAGATCCATGGAATCGACGTTGCTGTCGGTCGGATCCGGCAGAGTCTCGAAAAACACGGGTGCTCGGATAACACAGTAGTAATCTACACCTCCGACAACGGCTTTATGTGCGGTAGCCACGGCTACGGAAGCAAAGTGTTGCCCTACGAAGAGTCTTCGAGGGTGCCGTTGGTTGTTTACGATCCACGCAAGAGCGAAAGCCATGGAGTAAGGACGCGCGCCTTAACTGGTAGCATCGATCTGGCACCAATGATTCTCGAACTCGCGGGCGTAGAGGTTCCTAGCGACATTGACGGAGTCAGTCTACTTCCCCTGCTTGATGATCCTGATCAGTCCGTTCGGAAGTCACTAACGTTGATGAACGTCTGGGGGCCCGAGTCGGTTTACAGCTTGAGCATTATGTCGGGAGCATGGAAGTACATCTACTGGCCTTCGACGGCGAAGGGGATGAAGCCGGCTGAGGAGGTCTATAACATTGCAGATGATCCGTTGGAGCTAACTAATTTGGTCGATGATCCAGTTGTCGCCGAACAGCTTGCATCGCTTCGAGAGCAGTATGATTTCGCGGTAAGTCATTGGTCAACGCAGGCTGTCGAGTATCACAACTACAAAACGCTAGCCGAATATTTCACGCGCAAGGAAACGAGCAACGAATGAAGATCAAATCCATCAAGGCCTACCAAGTAGATTTGCCACTCGTCGAAGGGAAATACAGTTGGTCGGAAGGGAAGAGCGTCTCCGTTTTTGATTCCACCGTTGTGTGTGTGTCGACGGACGAAGGCATCGACGGTTGGGGGGAAGTGTGTCCGCTCGGTCCGGCCTATTTGCCTGCCTATGCGCGTGGGGTTCGAACGGGGATTCAAGAGCTCGGGCCAAGCCTCCTTGGGCAAGATCCAACCAAGCCTCTTCCGCTGAACGCATTGATGGACCTGGAGCTGAAGGGGCATGAGTATGTCAAGAGTGCGATCGACATGGCGTGTTGGGACATCATTGGCAAGAAATCGGGCTTGCCAGTCGCCGAATTGCTGGGCGGTCGTTTTCAAGAGTCCGTAACGCTCTATCGGGCGATTTCCCAGCGTCCCGCTGATGAGATGGCAAGAAATGTGGCTGATTATCGGGCGGAGGGTTATCGCCGATTTCAATTGAAGGTCGGCGGTGACCCCAACGAAGATATTCGTCGCATCCGGGCCGTCCGCGAAGTGCTTGATGCGGACGATAAGCTAGTTGCCGACGCTAACACGGGTTGGAGTATGCACGAAGCAATGCGAGTTGCCAATGCAGTTCGCGACTTGGATGTTTACATTGAACAGCCGTGCCGCAGCTACGAAGAATGCCTGAGCGTCCGTCGTTCGACCACGTTGCCATTTGTTATGGATGAAGTGATCAATTCACCAGGAATGATTATGAAGGCCGCTAGCGATCTGGCTGCGGATGTCATCAATATCAAGATTAGCAAATTCGGTGGACTGACAAGAGCGGCTCAAGCTCGCGACTTGTGTGCGACACTTGGGTTAGCAATGACAATTGAAGACAGTTGGGGGGGCGATATCATTACCGCAGCGATCGCTCACCTGGCCTCGGGTTGTCCAGCGGATCTGCAATTTACGTCCACCGACTTCAATAGTTATGGGACAGTGTCCATCGCCGACGGGGCTCCGCAGCGCGACAACGGACGTATGTCTGCTTCGACTGCTCCTGGGCTCGGTGTTGAACCTAAGCTGGATGTCCTTGGCGAGCCAGTAGTCAGTGTGGTTTAGCACGATACAGACATGTTGTCCCGGTGAATCACTTCGTCATAAGTGCTCCGGCCAAGTTGCTGTGTGATTTGAGCGGACCGGAGTCCTTTGATTTGCACGACCTCTTGTGCGTTGAAATTCGTCAAACCTCGACCCACTTCACTTCCGTCCGGCCCTAGGATACGAACGACGTCGCCGGAGTTGAAATTCCCAGATGCTCCTGTGATGCCAATTGCCAGCAGGCTGGACCCGCGTACTTGCAGTGCTTGAACGGCTCCTGAATCAACCTGGATTATGCCGACAGCCTGAACGGCTTCGATCCAGCGTTTTCGCGATGCAAGGCTCTGTTCGTCCGGCGTAAAGTAGGTGCCCAGTGGTTCTCCCCTGCTCATGATCCGGATGATAATATCCGGTACTCGGCCACCCGCAATGACTGTGGGTATGCCGCTGCGCGTGGCAACGCTGGCTGCACGCAGTTTGCTGCCCATTCCCCCTTTGCCTACACTGGATGTTCCGCCAGAGGCCAACGCAAAAACACTCTGGTCGATCTGCGAGACCTGAGCAACAATTCTTGCGTCTGGATGACTCGGATCGCGATCAAAAACGCCCTCAACATCGCTGAGGATCAACATTGCGCCGCTACCCATCGCGCCCGCAACGCTTGCCGCCAGTCGGTCGTTGTCACCGAAAGTTGTTTGCAATTCTTCCACGGCGACAGAATCGTTTTCATTGATGATCGGAACGATGCCCAGGCGCAGGGATTCACGAAGCGTATTGCGAACATTCAAGTAGCGTCTTCGATCGTCCAGGTCATCGGCGGTCAACAGTATTTGGCCCGCGTGCAGGCCGTGCGAAGAGAGGAAGCTCTCGTAGAATTGAATCAACTGCGCTTGGCCGACGGCAGCAACTGCTTGCAACTGAGCCAGGGAGGTCGGGCGACTGGACAGGTTGAGTTGTCCCATACCGGCTGCGACGGCGCCGCTACTGACCAAGACCACTTTCTTGCCTGTGGCGGCCAGCTCGGCGATTTGGCGGGAAAAGCTCCCAACTTGTTCCACGTCCAAGGTTCCATCTGGGCCGGTGAGGACGCGGGAGCCGATCTTGACAACTACCGTGTCGGCAGCCAATAGACTTTTTCGAGATACTTCCGACATCTGGGGGGAGTTGCTCTTGGGGCTGAGGGTGTGGATGGCCTGTCTTTTGCACGATTGTACGAAGGATCAATCTCTGAGCGACCCTACGCGCCGTGTTGCAAGGCTGAGAATTGCATCCTCTAAAGTCGTTGGGCAGTTATGCTGTGAATGATGCCGGCTCAAAATGGTGGGTGGAATCGGCAACTTCACGAGAAAACCGCGACTTAACGAGATTCAGCCCGTTTGGTCGTTTGCTCAAACATCTTGTCCAGCTACACTGTTTGTGAAGAGCCGATGAAGGTTCTGGCTGTGAAGCCTCTCTCGCACAACTCAAAGCCCTGCTTCGTCGGAAAGCTCGCGAAGCTGACCAAGGGAATTCCTATCTTATGAGTGAATTGCATCACGAATGTGGTGTGGCGGCGATCTACCATCTCAACGGTGACGCAAGTCCGCTTTGTACCGATGAAGGCCCGATGGAAGTGTCCCGGCTATTGCCGCGGATGCTACAAGATATCCAGAATCGTGGTCAGCTCTCTGCAGGCATGACGACGTACTCGTCGGAGCGATCCAACCTGCTGGATACGATGAAAGATATCGGCACCGTTGCTGAAGTCTTTCGCATGTCACACCGCGGGAAATACGCGGCCTTGATGAATGAATACGCTGGCCGCGCTGCGATCGGGCACGTCCGATATGCCACCTGTGGCAAGGATGATCGCAATTATGCTCAGCCGTTTGAGCGGGAGCATATCCATAAGCACAAGTGGTTTAGCTTCTGTTTCAATGGGCAGTTGGCGAATTACTCAAGCCTTCGAGCCAAATTGCTTCGCGAAGGTGAACATCATCTGGCTCGCGACACCGACACTGAAATCATCATGCATGAGCTCGGTCGGGAACTCTCGATGGGCAAGGGGCGTGATATCGCCGACGTTTTCACGAAGGTGGCCAGTCAATTTGATGGAGCCTATAGTCTCGCCTTCTTGAATGCCCGTGGAGAACTGCTGCTGGCGCGAGATCCGCTTGGTATTAAGCCGATGTGTTACGCATTGGAAGGTCAATTATTTGCTGCGGCCAGTGAGTCTGTCGCCCTGCTGAACTTGGGCTTTCAGCCCGAAAGTATCCGGTCTCTCTTGCCGGGACACTTGATCGTTGTTCGCCCCGACGGCGTGCAAGTCAAGGAGTTCGCCAAGCTCAATCGAACCGCACATTGCTTCTTTGAGTGGATTTATTTTGCCAATGTGGCCAGTACGCTCGACGAAAAGAGCGTTTATCTTTCGCGAACTCGGCTCGGCGAAGAACTCGCACGAATGGAAATTGCTGATGGCAGCGTTCCACTCGACAGCGACACAATCGTCGTACCTGTTCCCGACACCAGTAAGGCTGCCGCTGACGCGATGGCTTATGAACTGGGGATTCCAAGTCGCGAGGGGCTAATCCGAAATCGCTACAGCGGTCGAACGTTCATCGAAGGTGGCCGAGCACGAAAAGCAAAGGCTTCCAGCAAGTATACTCCGCTGCGTGAAGTGCTCGAGGGCAAGCGTGTGTTCTTGGTTGAAGATTCCATTGTCCGCAGTACAACGATGAAAGTGCTGCTAGGGCGGATTCGTGAACTGGGTGGAGCCAAAGAAATTCACGTTCGAGTTGCATGTCCGCCAATTGTGGCGCCTTGCTTCTACGGCATCGATATGTCGACTATCGACGAACTTTTCGCGCCCAAATTCTTAGAGAATGGCAAACTAACCGAAGAGAGCCAGCGACGCATGGCGTCAACGCTAGAATGCGACTCCTTGCGGTATCTGCCAATTGATTCCATTGCTCGAGCGATTGGTTTGGGCGAAAATCAGTTGTGCCAAGCGTGTATAACCGGCGACTACCCAACCGAACATGGGCAGCAACTCTACAGTATCGCACTTGGGGCGCGCGGTGATACCGGCGACGGCCGCCGCACTTATGAAGGCACGAAAGCCTAGTGCTCCGGCCACCCTCCATGTAGAGGGTGGCCCAACAGAGTTCACCCACCCGCGCAGCCTGCGCGTCGATGCGAGAGTCAGCCGGCCATCGGGGAGCGAAGACTCTGAGCTTTTTTGCCCTCCATCGGGCATGCAACGGCTCAAAGCCTCCGAATCGAACCGCTCTCCAGTTGGAAACATCGGTCGGCAAGCGCATTGGCCTCAGTCGTAGAGTGAGTCACATGCAAAATGGTTGTCGACGCGTTGCTGAGCGACAAAAGCAATTCTGAAATCTCGAGACGTGTTTCATCGTCCAAGGCACTTAGTGGTTCATCTAGCAAGATGACACTAGGCTTGAAAGCAATGGCTCGCCCCAGTGCAACACGCTGTTTTTCTCCGCCGCTCAAATTTCGGGGGCCGCGCGACAGCAGTTTGGCAATGCCAAGTTGTTCGCCAAGTTCATTGACGCGCTGATCAATGTCGCTAATCGGCCAGCGACGAACTCTCAGTGAAAAAGCCAGGTGTTCATAGACGTTCAATTGTGGGAACAGTGCGAGATCCTGAGGAACGTATCCGATGCAACGACCCGGGACTGAGCATCGCGATACGTCGACATTGTTCAGCAGGATCGAACCACCGATCTGCGGACGCAGGCCGCAGATTGTCTCTAAGATTGTCGTTTTGCCGCTTCCCGTCTTTCCCATCAGGACTCCGTAGCTTCCGGTGGGAACGTCAAGCGTTACCTTGAGTTCGGTGTCACCCGCTTGAATGTGAACATCATCGAGAGCAATCATGCCTGGCCCCTTTCTGTTGGGCCCACGAATCGGAGGATGAGCAATACGATTGCAGCGACGCCGACCATCAGCATGGATACCGCTACAGCGGACTGGAGATTTCCAACGCTTAACTCCAAAAATACACTTGTCGAAAGCACTTCGGTTCGCATGCGAGTAGAACCGGCAAAGACGAGTATTGGACCAAATTCGCCCATCGACCGCGCCCAGGCGATGGTGGTGGCTGACAGCACCGCTCGCCAAGCTTGAGGTAAAGCAATGCTGACGAAGGCTTGGCCACGGGAGCAACCTAGTGTGCGAGCGATAGTTTCGGGGCGAGCGTCAATTTGGTCGAAGGCAACACGCATCGTCCTGATAGCAAACGCTCCCGCGACGCTAAACTGCGCCAAGACGACCGCGGGCCAATGGTAAGTGATTTGAAGGCCAAGCAATTGGTTGAACCATTCCTCGACTCGCATATCACCGATTCGAATGTGGAAAAGAACAAGCAAGCTGAGCCCGATCACGAGAGGCGGTAGGATGATTGGAATGTCGACCAAAAATTCGACGATTGGCGAGCCAGGAAACTTGTACCGAGCCAACAGGTACCCGAATGGGACCGCAACCCAGACAGCTAGGATTGCGGATACTGTGCAGGACAGCAGAGTGAGACGAATCGACGACTGAATCTCGGGTTTCGCCAACGCGTCAAGAAATGCTTGTTTGCTGAGCAGCGATGCGTCAGCGGCCAGCAGCAGCACGATCAGTGCAACAAAGCAGGACGACAGCCCGCCCGAGACCAGGAAAAAGAGAGCATCACTCCGCGCTTTGTGCTTAGTCATCGGTCGTCAGCAGTTTAGCGCAGGGTTAAAGAGTGGTGGAGCGGCAGGGCGATTATTTCACAAGCAATTGTAGCACAAGCAACCCCACCGCTGAGCTGCCGATCACGGGGCGCGAGAGGAGTGTGTGGTGTCCTGGCCATTGCCAGATCAAATGGAAAAATTGTCTTTGACAGCAGGGCTGTCAGCTTAGGAGGCGGGGCGAAGTTCCAGCGGCGATGAAATTAAGTGTTCTACCATTGTAGTAGCAGGCACTATCCGCTGCCGTCGCTGTGAAAGGGAAAATGCGGTGTTGCGCTACGAAACGTCTTGGCGTCGTGACGCGGATTCGATAAAAGTAGAAAGCGTGATCGTGCGCATCGACGCTCAACATCAATGATAGCTAAATTTCACGGGCAGTACGCCCTCAGGTGTTCGCCATGAATCGACTGACTTCGTTCTTGCTCGGAATGGTTGCGGGTGCAGCCGCTCTCTACACGTCAGAGAATTACTACATTGTCCGAGCCAACGAAGGCGTGCACGTGGTGCCAAAAATTGCTGGCAAAATCGAATTTCCGTATCGGGACATTCGCAATTATACCGTGGAGGATTGGCAACAAAACGTTTCGCTGGGTGCAGCAATCATTAATGCCCAGAAGCAAGAGCTGATGGTCGACTCGTTGACTTCCGTTCGCGGCAATTTCGACTCTCTGCTCAAGTCACTGGGCTCGTAGGCAGTGACGGATGCTGCGTCGTTTAACTGAAGTTCCTTCGGCGCAAGCAATGTCCCTCGAGCGGCTTACGTTTAGCAGGGGCTGAATTTGAAATACGATTTCTGCATTATCGGATCCGGCTTTTCTGGCAGTTTGCTCGCCTGGATTCTCGCCCGAGCGGGGCGGCAGGTTGTGATGGTCGATGCCGCCAGGCATCCTCGCTTTGCAATTGGTGAATCTTCTACACCCCTCGCCGACTTTTTGCTTGATAGGCTCTCTGAACGCTTTGCGTTGCCAGAACTCAAGCCGCTCGCGCGGTTTGGCTCCTGGCAAGACAAGTACCCTGGCCTAACCTGTGGTCTGAAACGCGGTTTCAGCTATTTCGCGCATCGGCCAGGGGAGGTGTTTCAGGATGACTTGTCTCACTCTAGTAGCCTGCTTGTAGCTGCAAGCGATTCGGAGAGCAAGTCAGATACGCACTGGCTCCGCAGTGACATTGATGCTTGGCTGGTTGACCGAGCTCGCAATGGGGGTGCTCGGGTGTATGAGGGTGTCGAGTTGCAAGTTGAGATGACTGTCAACGAAGCTTGGCACGTCAGTTTGCATAACGGCGAAAGGAGCGCTGGGAGCTTTGAAGCTGATTTCATGGTGGACGCTAGCGGTTCTGGTCGCCCCATCGCCTCCGCGGTTGGAATTGAAGACATTTCAGACAGATTGAAAACGCGCACCGGAGCATTGTTTGGGCATTTCGAAGGTGTCGCCAGCGCTGTGGACCTAGCGGCGGCTTCCGCTGGGCTGGACAAGCGAGAGTACTTGTTGCCCTTTTCCGCCGACGACGCAGCTCAGCATCATTTGTTGGGTCAAGATGTTTGGTGCTGGATGCTTCGATTCCTAAACGGTCGGACGAGTGTTGGGATTGTCGGCCCCGAATCGAACTTTCGCGATCTTGTCGACGCCACCGCACGGCAGGACGCTTGGAGAAAGTGGATCGAGGGCTTCCCCTCTTTGGCACAGCTCCTGACGGATGCCAGGTTGGTTGCTCCGACGCAGAAGGATGCTCGGGGCATCGACGCGGCATATTTGGGGTGGAGGCCGCGTATCAGTCGGTGTTGGGCGCAAGCAGCGGCCAGCCCAGAAGGGACGTTGAAGGCAGGTGGTTGGGCAATGTTGCCATCCACAGTTGGCGTTATCGATCCACTGCATAGCACGGGTATCGCGCACTCACTGAGCGGGGTTGATCGGCTGGCAAGTGCTCTTCTGGCATCGCAGGCGGACGCTGCGAAACAATTACGGGGATACTCTCGAGACGTTGTGCAAGAGGTACTCTGGATCGACGAAATCGTTTCTGTCTGTCGGCTGGCTCAATCGATCAACTTCGAAGCTTTTACTGCCGCTTCCGCATTCTATTTCGTGGCCGCAATTCACAGCGAGCGGCAGTTGGCAGGTTCCGGCGAGCTGCCGACAGGATTTTTGTTGCATGCCAACGAGCGGCTCCGGCGTCTGGTAGGTGAAGCGCGTCATCGTTTGCTGGCACTTCACAATACAAACAACCGCGAACCCGTGGCTACTCGCAGGTTTGTCGATTGGCTCCGCTACCAGCTCGCCGATTGGAATGACGTCGGATTATTGGATCCAGCACTGAAGAATCGCATTGCCCGAGCGGCTGCACCCAAATAGACGCTGCACGGTTCATTCTCGACATTCGCGCCGCAAGCATGGCTGCCCATTTCTGCAGCTCCGCCTGCGTGAGTGCCAGCACTTTCTGGCTACTGTTCGCGGCAATTTTTACAAATATTTGGCTGGCGGCCGATCCGAGGGTCAATTGAGGGTGTTTTCTTTTTCCAGGTTCAGCGTTGGACCTTATGCCGTGGCGGTGCCGCTAGCACTCGCTGGCTTGGGAAAAGGAGTGGCAGAATGTGCTTTCGAATGACCACAAAACTCGTCGTTTCATTCTGTCTGTGCGTGCCGCTGATTAGCATTCCGGCTGCCCAGGCCGACGATGCGGCGATTGAAGCTCCTGAAAACGCTGCTGGAATGACGTCTGGCGCGACAAGCGAAAGCGGAGTAGACGAAAAAAGTAACGAAATTGGAAGCGCAGGGCCTGGAACCAATCTGGCAGAAAGCGGCCCGCTGGCACCCGTCCGGTTGGTTGCCTTGACGCAAGCCTCGGCCGCTGCTCCTGGAGGGGACGTTTCTGGTGAGTCGACGTCACTCGTGGGCCGAGAGTTTCCTTCGTTGGAACAAATGATCGAATCAAACATGGGTGTGTCATTTCTGTCGCCCGTCGGTTACTCGCCTGAGTATTGGTTCTCCGCTTTGATCAAGGCGGCCATCGTGCTGCCGTTGATCTTGCTTTGGATTCGAAGCATTCACTTGGCCGCCATTCGCACTGGTGACGAACAATCAAGTCGCTGGCCGGTCAGACTCTTCGTGGTTGGGATGGTCGGCATCATAGCGGTGATCGCTTCCCCGACATGGTTTCTAGCGGTCCCCGCTTTAGTGCTTTGCAATGCTTGGCCGGTAGTTTCTTTTGTGCTTTCAACGAACTCGGAGGAGAATCCGGTTCAGTGGTCGGAATTGCTGCGGACTAGACCTACTGCTGCCTACACGACGCCTGAAGTTCGCCTGCGCGGAGCCATTGCACCTAGTACGGTTGCTTTTCTAAGCGCAGAAGAGCTTGGTACCACCAAAGCCGACCAATTGGTAACTTCTATTATCGCGACTGCGATAGACAACCACGCCACCGATTTGCACATCAATTCAAGCAGTCGTGGAGTCGCGATTCGTCAACGTGTCAACGGTTCTTTGTCGCTCTTGATGGAGCTCCCGACGGCAACTGGCCGCGCCGTCATCAACGTCTTCAAAGTTCTCAGTGAAGTCGATATTGCCAACCGACGCAAGTCGCAGGACGGCAGCTTTCGAGTCAGCGTGGGCGAACAACGATTGAGCCTTCGAGTATCAACACAGCGCACCGAAACGGGCGAGAAGCTGAGTATCCGAATTTTGGATCCAGCCGCGACTTTTGCCACCTTCGATTCCCTTGGGATGGATGTTCGGACGGCGAGCAAGCTGCAACGTGAAATCGCAGCGACGCACGGCCTGATCCTGATCGTTGGGGCAACTGGGGCTGGCAAATCGACGACTGCCTGTGCTGCACTGCAGTCCATCGATACCAGCGAACGGCAAGTGGTTTCGATCGAAGATCCGATCGAATACGCCATCGATGATATTGACCAAATTGAGATCAATACTCGTGCCGGGCAAAGTTTTGAAGCCGCATTGCGGAGCGTACTTCGACTGGATGCCGACGTCATCTTCATCGGTGAAATCCGCGACGAGGATACGGCTCGCATCGCATGTCGAGCGGCAATGACGGGGCAATTGGTCATCGCCACCATGCACGCCAGTGACGCGACATCGGCCGTCTTGAGGTGGATGGAGATGTGTGGCGACGAACATCAGGGGGTGACAGCACTGCGAGCAGTTGTGGCACAAAGGCTGGTTCGCTTGGCATGTCCATGCTGTAAACAATTCGTTGAATCGCATGCAGGTCATGCTGAAGGTGAGGTTGGCTCTTCGTCGCAAGTGGTTGCTTCAGAGATGTCAGCCTGCGAGTCATGCAACGGCAAGGGCTATTCGCGGCGAGCGGGCGCGTTTGAGATGCTCAAAATGAACAATGCGTTGCGAGACGCTTATCGCCACAGAGCGGAAATGCACGAGATTGAGTCTTTGCTTGCACGGCAGGAATTTGCTTCTCTGGACGTCGTTGGCCGCAGCATGCTGGAGTCGGGGACAATCCAACCGGCTGAATTCGATCGGGTTTTTGGTGATAATTAGTCAAAGCTCAGGTGTCATCATGTTAGCCTACTTGGTTGATGTCGCATTCGTTGCAGTCTGGGGTTGCACGCTAGCCTGCATGTGGCGATCGCGACTTGTCGACGCTGTCTACATATTTATGTCGGTGCTGCTGGCCAGTCTCGTGTCCATCGCGGCTTTCGAGCCAATTGGAAACTGGCTGAGAGAGAGGCTGTTTCTTGCCAATGAAATCTTCGCTGCTCAGTTTCTTTGGTGCTTTTTGTTGTTGGGGGTTTTCGCATTCGTGTCGTTTGTGATGCTGCGAGGTTACGTTGCAATGGTGCCCGAGTCCCCCACGATTGCTCAGCGAACCGAGCGTGTGGGGACCGTGTTCACAGCCGCGTTGACTGGATACTTGCTGGCATCGTTCCTGCTAACAGCCGTCCACACACTGCCCGCGGACCGAGATTTTTCGGGTGTCTTTCCGCCCGAGGCTCATCGTCGAGCCGGACCGATTGCAAGGATCGCTCCTGACTACCAATTCCTGGGGTTGGTTGAGTACGTGGCCAACGTTCGCCAACCCAGCAGCGCGGAAGATCACGGGGAAGTTGAACCAACTGAAGAGCAAGCTCAGCCAGCCGAAGCGCTAGGCTCGGAGTTCGCTACGGGCACTGGGACTCTACCCCGCACGCAATGGAGTTGGTTTCCCATTCGCTATGCTGTTTGGCGTCAAGATCTTCACTTGTCAACTGAACCAGACGCACAAGAACAAGAGTGGGACGAGTATGCGATGGACTCTGACGCAAGCCTAGCACCCGAGAAGTTGGTTCAGAAACAGTCGCCTGCGGAACTGTCATACTAAGAAGAGAGGCGAACAGGAAGCACAGTGGCGCGACTAGCCTGCGCTGAATCACAATGGAGAGCAAGTGCTTCGGTAGTCAAAGGCGCTGATTTGAACGCTCGCCCGAGCCTTGACTCAGGCAGTCATACGTTCAGCCAATTTGTCTAAATGGTGATGGAGGTGGTCAAGATAATCAGTCACCAAAAATCCGAGTGTGCAGGTTTCGTAAGGACTGATGGTGCACGGGGTCGAGAGCTTTGCTTCAGGGATGTTGCGAATCACGACAGCGATTTGGCGGTTGTAGTGGTACCACAATTCTACCAACGATTCCCAGTTGCACTCGCGATAGTTCCCGGCAGTTACCCACTCATTCTGTTCGTATTTTGGGAACGTTAGTTCGTCGCAATATTGTGCACGAACGAACCGTTGGTGATTGTTGCACGCTGAATCGACGAGATGTCCAACGACTTCGGAAATCGACCACTGGTCGGGCGAGGTTTTTGTCTGTGCCGATGCAAGGCCAAGCCCCAGCAGTTTGCTTCGCCATGATTCGATCGTCGTTTCGATTTCGGATGCTGTTCTTTGCGCTGTCATTGTTTTAGTCGGTGGAGGCAGAAAAGCCGGTTTTGCAATTGCAATTAGGTGCAGCGGCACGGCGGCTACTGGAGGTCGGTCGGAGTTGTGGTGGTGGGTGAAATGGATAGTCCGCCGGAGGCGCGGAGGGAAACGCTGTAGGATGTGTTCTCGCGAACTTTGATTGAAACAGCTTCGCCGTTGGCCGCGCGAATGCCCTGTTCGGCCGCCTTGCTGCGATTGTTGGCGAACTCCCAAAAGTCCGACCAAAGCTCCTTTTCAAATTCCGTCATCGCGCCACCTCGCGAGTAAGCTTGAGGACGCATGCCGACTTCATCCAGTGGAAAGCCGTCGTTTGGAGTTTGCTCTTCGCTGAAGATGCGGCGGAATAGGCAAAGTGATGTACCGCGTTGTATATCACCTTTTTCGATATAGCTGTCGTCAAACTTGACGATCCAATTGTCAATGTAGATCACGTCTCCAGGCAATTCAAACTGCTTTGGCTCAGACATAGAGTCGCCTTGAGGTGACAATTCGACGAACTCGAGACGTGTCGTTACTGCTTTTCCTTCTTCGTTGCGTTGGATGTCGATAACATTTAGCTTCGCCAAGCGCTGGTCCGTCTTGAGCAGGTGCATGGATGTTTCGAGTTTCTCGATGGCAGCATCACGCTCGGCGACAGTTTGGTTGAGTTCGACAATTTTCGTTGCCTTGGAAGTAACCTCAGCTTCGAGTTCTTCGACCTTCTTTTGGGCCTCAGCAATCTGCTGTTTCTGATCCTTTACCAAGCGGTCGTGCTGTGTGTATTCGGTGTAGATTAGATAAGCTGTGTAGCCGATCGTGCCCACAAGTGCGGCTAGTAGTCCGGTTCGAACGGTCGCGTTGAGCGTCTTGAGTGATTCCATTTTCGAGCCCATGGCGTTTTCCTTCTTCGGCTGGGTGCGCTTCGTAAGCTGCTCTGCGGGTCCAAGAAACTACAGCAGTTGGGGCAACTCGGCTGGTTGGTTTATCGACATCCAGGAACTGGAGGAAGCCAAAAATCGCTCAACCTGCGAAACGCACCACTTCGATGATCAACTAAGATCCGTGAATTCGGATTAATCGACAATGGCAGTACGCGGCCCGGCTGGTGACAGGTCGGATAGGAGCTTTGTGCCCGAAAGGCTATGATCTTTCTCCGGCGTGGATTGGCCGTGGATTCTCAAGCAAATGGGCGGGATTCCGCAAATTGCTAGCAATGACTGTTTTCTGAATCGGAGTTCTCGTTGAACGTGCCGCCGCAAGCAGGGTTTCGCCGAATAGGATTGGTGCTGGCGAGCTGCAGTTGTTTGGCCGCGATTTTGGGTGTCGTGATTGCTCAGTACGACCAGTCCATTTCGGCGTCATTGCGAGCTTGGGATTTGCCTGGCGACATTGAGAAGGCGATCAATCTGAGTGAAGCGTACGCGCACACTTCGGGGGTCGTGATGATCCTGCTGGCCCTGTTCCTGACGGTCGATGTTCGGCGGCGTTCAGCTCTGTGGATGGCGGTTCTCATTACGACCGTGGCGGGCGTCTCAGCCAACTTGATGAAGACAGGGTTCGTCAGGGTTAGGCCTCATAGTGTGAACAAGATCGTGGTTGTTGAGACTCCGGCTGACCAGGACGATTCGGATTCGGGTGCGCGTGAGCTGGCAATTGACGGCGTCGAGCAAGTTGATGCGGATATTTGGGACGCTCGGCAACGCAGTTTTCCATCCGGGCACACGGCAACGGCATGGGGGTTGTCGATTGGTTTGAGCCTTGCATTTCCGCGATCGACCATAGTTTTCGTGCTCCTAGCCAGCTTGGCGAGTTTGCAGAGAGTCACTTGTGGAGCACACTTTCCGAGTGACGTCGCTGCGGGGGCGAGCATTGCGTTTGCGGCGTCCTTGATTGTTGTGATCGTTGCAGAGCGTTACTCAAAAGGCCTGCCTGCTGGAAGTTCCGCTGGCAGCCAGTCCGGTGGGGCGGACGAGTTTCGGGGGCGAGCGTCACCTGACGAATAGCTTGTTGGAACTCGTTTGACGAGTCGGTTCCCGTAGAATCAAAACGTAAGCGTCTCGGGTTTGGTTAAAATCGGCACGCCGCTAGCCGGGGGATGCTCAAGGCTTTAAGATCAGATGTTGTTCTGAAGGCATGGTTTTCACTTGTGAGCGAGGAAGACGAGAGACGGATGAATGCTGCTGATACATTTGGCCCGCGATGTCCTGTCTGCGACATCAGTGTCGAATTGCCCACAGATGGAAGCACCAAGCTGCCTGCGCATGCCCCGTTTTGTTCTGAAAGGTGTCGACTTTTAGATCTGGGCCGTTGGCTGAATGAAGAGCATGCGTTACCCTGCGAGGGTGGAGAAGATGAGCAATCAGACGAGAATGAACTCGGCTCGGCCAACTCTGCTGCTGCACGGAAGGTGAAGCTGCCTCCGGGCTGGCACGATGCCTAAAAACGCCCGCAAAACGGGCGTTTTTCGTCCTCACTTTAGATCGCTAGCGGAGTGTTGGTGGAGTTGGTTGGGTAACCCGCTGCGTCAGCGAGGGAAACGTTAGCGGTGTTTAGTAAGAAGCAACTTCATGTACGCGTCGGGTTTCCATCAATCAACAGCCCGCTTAGCCCTCTGCTGATATCGGTAGCCATCCATGGAAGAAGTGCCCTTCGAAGACCGCAGCGTCCCCAAGGTTGAGATCGATTGGGATCGATCGGCCTGGTGGTGGTATCCGCTGACTCGGGCGATTCACCCTGCTATGCGTTTGCTGTCCCTGGTGGTCAGCTTATTGGCTGTTCTTGCAATCGAAGCCGTTTTGGTTCTTGGCGCTTGGCTGTTCAATCCAGGTTTCCGATTTCGTCTTGTTGCCGTCGGCGATACGACAGATGCGCTTCCGTTTCAGTACTTCAAGACGGTTGAATCAACGGTCCAATCGCTGGCCGACGTCGACGTGTTCGGATTGCAAGAAATCGCCTACTTTAGTTTTTCAATCCTCGGATTTGCCCTCATCGCCTCGCTGAGTGGTGGAGTGCTTGCCCGGCGGGCTGCCGTTGAATTGGGGCAGCGGACAATGGCCGCATGGGGAGAGTCTATACGCATCGTGTTTTCGCGTACCGCCAGTTACCTTTGGGCGGTGGGAATGCACTTGGTTGCAGTCTTTTGTTTGTTGATCCCAGTGGTCATTGCCGGGTTGATCGGTCAGCTCGGCGGCGTTGCACAGACAATTTCTGGTGTTTTGCTGATCCTGTGTTTTCCGTTGCTGTTTGCATTCGGAAAGTCCCTGGTTAGTGCGATTGTTGGTTTTCCGTTGTCGGTTGCAGCAATTAGTGTCGAAAAAGGCGCGGAT
The DNA here is from genome assembly GCA_964411445.1 of uncultured Pirellulaceae bacterium. GTDB lineage: Bacteria > Planctomycetota > Planctomycetia > Pirellulales > Pirellulaceae > Aureliella. Next base: position 49,436 of record CAYPLE010000002.1, on the reverse strand, counting down.
GCGTTTGAAGGGTTTAGTCGCAGCAATGCCTATCTATTCCAACGCCCGGTAGTCACGGTGCTGTGTGCGATCATACTCGGCGTCATCGGTATTGTTGGTCAGATGCTGGTCTACTGGACCACGACCGGCGGTTGGTGGCTGCTCAGCCGCAGTTACATGTCCAGTTCCGGAATCCTGCGAAGTGATTACCTCGAAGCTGGCGCTTGGCTGGCAGCGGCATTGATCGCAGCCTATTCGTACAGTTACTTTTGGTCCGCTGCTTCCAGTATTTACTTGATTCTTCGCAAGAGCGTCGACAACACGGAACTGGATCACGTGGATAGCCTGGAGAGCCCGGCTGAGGCAACGTTGCCTGAGATCCCACCAACACCTTCAGCCGACCTGGCAACCAACGCGGCGTCGAACCAAGCCGAAGCAGATCGATCGACGGAGAAGCCAGTTGGCTCGGATTCCAGCGATACTGCCGGCGGCGATCAAGCTGATCCTGATAAAACGGCGTAGCGGTTTTGAGCCATGGCTGTACCACGCTTCTTTGTCCCCGATCTGCCACAATTTGGGGGCGTTGATTTTCCGGCTGACGAAGCGAGGCATTGCACCGGTGTTTTGAGGATGGCTGTTGGCGATGACGCTATTCTGTTCGACGGCAACGGTGGCGAAGCATCCGCAGTACTGGAAGTCGTAAGCAAACGCGCAGTCCAAGCCAAAATTGTCCAGCGATCCGACACATGTCGCGAGCTTGCAGCAGAGGTTGAAGTCTACGTTGCGTTGCCGAAAGGCGATCGGCAGAAAATGTTGGTTGAGGCGGCGGTTCAATTAGGCGTGAAGCGTTTGGTGCCTCTTGAAACGACCCGCAGCGTTTCACAGCCCACGTCCAACGCCATCGCCCGGCTCAATCGCCAAGTCATCGAAGCATCCAAGCAAAGCGGCCGAAATCATCTCATGCAGATTGGTGAACCTGCTTCGACAGATACTCTCACCAAGACGGCGGTTGGCCCGGGCGAATTGGCGCTGGTCGCGCACCCCTACGGAGCGACGGTGCCACTGGCGACGATTACAGAGAGCTTGTTTCGGCAGTACGCTGAAAATGCCGGTGGGTCGCAGCCGCCCAAGATTCGATTGGTAATTGGCCCCGAAGGCGGTTTTACGGATGAGGAAATGGATCGGTTTCGGGAGACCGGTTGGCAGGCGTGCCGGTTGGGGAAGCGAATTCTTCGCGTGGAAACCGCACTTTTGGCGGGAGTTGCAGGACTTACGGGACCCTTTCAAGGTGGGAGCGGCTAATCAGCCTGCTGGCCCTGCGAACTTCGCTTAAGTTTCGGGTTCCGACTGGGTTGTGATTCGAAGTGTTTTATTGATAATAATTGGGCCCCATAACACGCCCCTTCGCCCAAAATGCACATGATTGACTCGCTTAGCCTGCATCGCTGGCCCGCTGAATGGGAGCGACAAGAAGCTACATGGATAGCTTGGCCCCACAACACTGCGACTTGGCCAAGTCGTTTCTCTGAAATACCGGCGGTCTTTGAACGATTTGTTCTGGAAGTCAGTCGGTCGCAGATGGTTCGACTCTTGGTAAGGCCAGGCCAAGAAGAAACGCTTCCTCAAAGCCTGCGATATTCGCAGAACATTCGCCCCGTCATCATTCCGAACAACGATTGTTGGATTCGTGACTACGGACCTACGTTCGTTGTGCGGCGCTCCGACGGCGGATTGATTGGTGTGAATTGGCAGTACAATGCTTGGGGTGGCAAGTATCCACCGTACGATCTGGATGCGGCGGCGGCAAATCGAATCTGCGCCAGCATCGGTTGCGCGTTCAGCAATTCGCCAATGTACTGCGAAGGCGGCGCGCTGGAGGGAAATGGTGCGGGGCTGATGCTCACGACGAGCAGTTGTTTGCTTTCGCCTGGCCGCAATCCCGGCTGGACGCGCGAGATGATCAATGACCAGCTAACCAGCCAGCTTGGGGTAGAACGAGTTGTTTGGGTCGACGGTGGTGGTATCGAAGGCGATGACACAGACGGGCATATCGATCAACTTGCCAGATTCGTCAACGAAAAGACCGTGGTGGCAGCCGTTTCGAGTAACTCAAGCGATTCAAACGCGTTTGGTCTGAAAGAAAATGTGCGGCTGCTTCGAGAAGTAACCTTGTCTGACGGGACAGCCCTTACCGTACATGAATTGCCTAGCCCGCCACCGCGCTATATCGATAATTCACGCGTACCAGAAAGTTATTGCAACTTTTTGTTCATCAATGGCGCGGTCATCCTGCCGACGTTTCGCCATGAAGCTACCGATCAATATGCAATTGACTTGCTTACAAGGTTGTTGCCAGACCGCCGCATCATTCCGCTAGACGCACATGATCTCATCTGGGGTTTGGGAGCATTTCATTGTGCTTCGCAGCACCAACCCGCTTCCACGCCGAATCCACGCTTTGGTTAAGCGTTTCAAGTAGAAGCCAGGTGGGAAAGTGGTGCTTGCTAAAGCGAGAGCGTCCAATCTTCCATGTCGCTCAGCAACTGTTGCGATGTTAGGTCGAACTTCAGCGGAGTCACCGTTACGTGTCCATCGGACAGCATGGTTAAGTCCGTGGGATGTTCGGTCCGTTTTGGCGGTGGATCATTGGTTGCCCAGTAGTAGTCCCGCCCCTTCGGGTCTTGTCGACGAATGTAGTGTTCGCCGTATCGCTCGACTCCCATCGGGACGATATGCACCTCAGGCATTTTGCCGTTGCGAAATCCTTCGACGGCCTGCGTTGGGATGTTGATATTGAATAGTTGCGGCACGTCCTCTTTCTGCTCTAGGATCTGCTCAATCAGCGGCAGAGCAATCGCAGCGGCCGCGTCAAAATCTGCATGAGGATCGTATTCTAGCGAGACTGCAAAACTATTGCGGCGAAAGAAGGCGCCTTCGATCGCGGCTGCAACTGTGCCGGAGTACAGCACGTTGATCCCGGCGTTGAGTCCGCCGTTAATGCCGCTAACGACCAATTCAATGGGCTCGTTGGTCAGTTCCGAAATACCAAGTTTTACGCAATCGGCTGGGCTGCCTTCGACTGCGATGCAGTGAAGTGTTTCGCCGTGGTAGATCTCCTTGCACACCAAGGGTTCAAGGAAGGTGATGGAGTGCCCTACCCCGCTCTGCTCGGTTGCGGGGGCGATCATGTTGACTGTCCCCAGCTTTTTCAATGGTTCGCGAAGTGCGGCAATGCCCGGAGCGTAAACTCCGTCGTCGTTGGTAAGCAGGATCTGCAAAATGCTCTCCAGAGGTCAGGCTAGGATTCGTGAGTCGTCGTGGACAGAAGAATCGATCAACGGCAGTTTGCAGCCGATTCTACGGGTGCTCATACCACACCACATTATTGCTGGCTCGTCCAGCGACCAGTATGTCCAGATCGCCGTCCCCGTCGAGGTCCTCGGCGCGGATGTCGTACGCCTGTTGCCCTTCCCCAATGACATGCGTCTTGAATTTGCCTTCCCCGTCGTTCTCAAACCACGCGGCAATCTCGTCGCCAAAGGCGCACGCGGCGGCATCGATGTCGCCGTCGTTGTCCATATCGCATACGACCAGACAATGCGGTTCCTTGATCGTACCGTTGATACTGTGTTCTTTCCACGAAGGTGCTTCGAACCAGATGACGCCTCGACCATGTCCTCGGGAGGCAACAAAATCGACTTGGCCATCGCCGTTTACGTCTGCTGGATGAATGTTGGTGGCCCCAGGCTGCTGGGCGGACAACAATCGCTTCTTCCAAATGCCCGTTGGGTCCTTGGGGGCTTCCCACCAGGCGAACCACTCGCCAAGGCCGGATTTGTCGGTTGGACCGCCCTTCGCTCCGGTGGCAACATCCGGCCGTCCATCGCCGTTGACGTCGCCCAGTCCCAAGTAGTGTGTCAGCCCAGGCGCATCTTGATGAGCAAGGATGTGGGGCGGCCACTCAAGTTTTTGCTTCGCATCGGTGGGAACGCGAAACCAGGCAAGTGATTCCGGGAAAGGAGGTTTGTCCTGAGCGCTCGTCGCCAGCAAGTCGGGTTTGCCGTCTCGGTCGACATCACCGACCAAAAGGCCATGGATTCCATGCACTTGCGTCGAAATGACATGTTGTGGCCAGCGATCTGAAAGTGGTGCGTCGGGCTGTTCAAACCAGACAATCAAGCCGGGGTTGTAACGCGCGGCGATGTAGTCCAGGTCGCCGTCGCCATCCACGTCCATTACGGCACTGTGAATAAAATTGTGGTCTTGGCTGTCGCCAAGGACGATTTCGCGAGGTTGTTCGTCGTCGGTAGCAAGCGGTCCGACAATGAGTCTTGTCTTGTTGCCTGCGTTGCAGATGATGTCGGGCTTGCCATCTTTGGTGAAGTCACCCGCCACCGCCGTCATGCAGGCTTTTCCAGCGTAAACGGTGTGCTTCTTCCAGTCCTCAGCCCGCAAGCTATTGGTTGCAGCAGTAGTGATCAGGAAGAGCTGCGCGGCAAGAACAAGCGTTTTCATGTTTCACCCTGTGAGTTGTCAAAGTGGCTTGGATGCTGTTCGAAAGGCGTTTCCAGGTGATCGTCTTTGAACCGTCACGCGTCTTTCGAATCGATTCCTAGCTTAGCAACTAAGGGGAGTCTAGCGTAGCTGCCTTCAATTGCTGTTCGAACTGACGGTAGGCTTCTTGGGCGGCGGCAATTGTTTCGCCGGCAATGTTGCGGTCCTCGGCCAAGGCGAACAAGAGCGGAGGAAGGGACTCGGTCAGCTTGGGATTTGCTCGAACGCTACGCAGTTGAATACGACCGCGAGCGTCCAACACGATTAGCGTTGGGGCTTCAGCGATACCAAAGACGTCTCGTCCCATGGCGCGGCGGTCAACAGCAAGCACGCCAGGCATGCTCCAGGACTGAGCCAGTTGATCAAACGTTTGACCACCAGGTGTATCAGGTTCCGCCCAGATGGAGACGAACTGCACTTTGCGAGCTAATTCCGGTGATACCTTTTGTACTTTGGTTTCGATTTCCGCCATTTGCTCTGCTGCCGCGCGGCTCGCCGGATGATTGGCCAGCCAGAGGAGCACAAGACTCTTGCCTTGGCGTCGAGCGTCCGAGGTAGCCAGGAGAACTTCTCCATCGGGAGCCAGCAAGTCGAAGGCTGGAACGGTTTCGCCAAGCATGCCATCTTCGATCGCCGGAGGTTTGGGGACAAAGCGGTTGACGAAAAGGCCGTCGATGCCCACCGAGGGCGTACTCTTGGCAAGATTCACAGACTGGTCGAGCTGCGCGTCAGCAAACTCGACGGTCAATTGGATGTCAGAGACACGGCTGTCGGAGGACATCTCTGGCGGCAAGGCTTCTGCCGGATACTTGATTCTTCGAAGAACGGAATCATCTAGATCGATCCACAGCAGAAATTTAAGGGCTGCGGGCGTTTCGACTGCGATGACTGCACAGCGTCGAGCGTCGACTTCTTGGGTGCTGTGAAGTGTGAATTTGCTGCGATCATCAAAGGTCTTCTCAAGGGATTCCGAACCAAGCAGCATGTCCAACTGGACTGGAAATCCCGCTAAGCCAGCCGATAAGTGACTTGTCAGGATCGGATCACTCTGCAGCCACTGTGCCGTTACATCCTGTGGGGCGGGCTGACACAGGATTTGATTTTGGATTTCGGGCTTGCCTTCGACGGATACCTGCAAAATGGCATCGTCGCCGATTGCCTTCATACCCGCTCGCACGGAGTAGACTTCCAATCCAACGCCGCGTCGCCGATCGAATGACACTTTTACAGGCGCTCGATCTTCAACCAGCGATCCACGAAGTGTGTAACGTAGTCGAACAAATGCTGCATCGGAATAGCGTGAGGCGGTGCGATAGCGTCGTAGGCACTGAAGGACGATGTCGCGAGGCGAGCGGTCGAGGCGGACCATTTTCCCGGCGGTCGGAACATCTTGTTTCGATGTGCTGACTATCTCATCTGTGCGATCACAGGCGGAGCACATCAAGCACAGCCCAAGTGCTAGGGCTCGTCCGATGACGCAATTCTTTGGGGGGGCTAAACGCATCGCAGATCCTTTGCTTCAGAACGTACCTAAGGACATCTGATAGCAAAATGAACGCCCAGCAGCTAGACAATTTGGCGCCTCGGCGGTTTGCCAGCATTGCCGCGCGAGCGGCTACGCGGAGAAGGTGCCCAGTTGTCGGGCTGCTTCGTAGGCAGCAATGCCCGCCGTCGTCGCCAAATTCAAGCAGCGTACGGGGCCGGGCATGGGAAGAATGATGCGCGACTCGCGGAATTCGTCATGGACGTGCTCGGGAAGTCCGCTCGACTCGTTTCCGAAGACCAGCACATCGCCTCGCTGGTAGGCTACTTCGCTGTAGCTTTGCGTGCCAAACTTGGTCAGCAACCAGTAGCGCCTGCTAGGCAGACGCTCGCGAAGCATTTTCCAATTGTCGACCGCTTCCCAATTGAGGTCGTTCCAGTAGTCCATACCCGAGCGTTTCAACTGAGCCGAGTCGATACGGAATCCAAGCGGCCGCACCAACCAGAGTTTTAAACCAAGGGCGACGCAAGTTCGACCAATGTTGCCAGTGTTCTGGGGAATCTCAGGTTGGAACAAAACGATGTGCAGCAACGGCCCTGCTTCGGAAGGTGCGTTGGTTGCGGCAAGCGATGCGTCGGAGGAATCTTGAGCTGGCATTTTGGGGTTGTTAGGCAATTGAGCAACCGTTCTTCGAGTTTTCGGACCAGTTTAATATCGGAGCATTGTGCCGTGAGGAAGATAGCTGCCGATCATCGCTGCTTTCTCTGCCTGAGAATGGTGCCGAGACAGGGTTGTCGCCTGGGCCGAGTGGCAGTCCAGGAGTTGCCAATCGAACTCATCAGTGACTGAAACGCGATGGAGTGAAAAATGCCACGGGAGAGCCAAAACGTACTTTCAGCGTCCTACACGACCACCCGACTCACACTAAAATAGAGGGTTCGGAACCGATGCTCCTCCTCAAAGACTTATCATATGGCTATTCAAGTAACTTGTCCCGGCTGCCTCAAGCGATTCAGCGTCAGTGACAAATTTGCAGGAAAAACTGGGCCCTGCCCAAGCTGTTCCAAGCAGATCAAGATTCCTGATAAGTCTGACGAAGTCGTCATTCACGCCCCCGAGGACAAGGGTCCCAAGGATTCTAAGGGGCGGAGTGTCCTCAAGCCGATTCGGCGAAGTGAAGTCAAGCTCTCGACGCCGATCATTGTCGCCGCAATCGCGGTGCCGCTTATCTTGATTGTTGTTGCGGTTGGCATCGGTATCAACAAGATCGAGTTGGCGACGCCGGTCTTGGCAGTCACGTCCTGTCTCTTGGCATTCCCGCTGGCACTGGCTGGCTACTGGTTTTTGCGAGACGATGAACTCGAGGGTTTTCAAGGTCGCGAGCTACTGGTCCGATGTCTTATCTGTGCTCTTGTGTTTCCAATCACATGGGCCTTGTACGCGTTCATTCCTGCGTACCTCTACGAGTATACGAGCATGGCAGAGAATTCCGCCATCGATATGGCTATGTTCATTGGTCTGATGCTTGTCGTCGGATCCATTGCCGCGGTGCTGTTGTTCGAGTTAGAAGTGTTAAACGGTGTGTTGCACTATGGACTCTTCTTTGTGGTGACCTTCGTTTTGGCTTGGATTGCTGGAGTTCCGCTGGGCAAACCGCTTACGGGCGACAGCAGTTCACAACCTGAAGTACCCGCTGCGACCCAGCCCAATCAGCCTGCCCCCCAACCTGGAGCAAGTCCTCCCGTTCCACCGAAGCAAGGGAATGTGCCAAACCTGATGCAGTAGCTATTGTTCGTTGTTCGTGATTCAAACTCAAACGCTACGTTCAGCGTGATGTTGTTAAGGCCTCTCATCGGGCTCCTGCAGGTTATCGTGATCGCACTCCGATACAAATATCACGACGCTAACCTAGTCTTGGCGTCATTCGGCCCTCGGCGCGAGGCGTCTCTGGTGTTGGCGCTTTGCCCAATCATCTATCCCGAACGACCGGCTGTCACCCTGCGGTTCGGCGGGTTGTTCAACGATGGTGCTACTGCTCGGTATGTTGCGGCCATCAACGCTGAACCCGTCGACGAAAACGCGTATCTATCGCGATGCAACACAATCCAAATCGACGCCAATAGGCCGTCCCGTGACGGCAGTATCTACGTGTTGGTTGATTTGGAGTATTTTGGCCAACTCCATGTTCACTGTCAGCACCTCTCCGAGGTCATCGTGACGCAATAACGTTGAGGGGCTGGCGCACAATTTTTTACTGGTCGTCGGAACATGGGGCTGTTTCTGAATAGCATACCTAGGCGACGCGCGAAGGCCCTATCGCGACTGGCGTGAGACAGAGCAGGTTGCTCGGGTGTATGTGTGTGCATTTAGCTCGAGGGGAGCATAGTGGCGGTGCAGGGCCAGCACTCTTGTTTGGCTCTCGGCAATTTGGTAGTTGCCGAATCTATGTGCGATTCAACAACCGCAAAACAAAGATCCAATCGCGGAGCGACCAAAGTGTAAATGCTATTCGCGTCGTCGGCGCGCACAGAGCAACGCGGCAAGCGGCAACACAACAGCACTCGACGGCTCCGGTACAGCGACGAGCCGGTCTATGTTTCCCGTCAAGCGTGCACCAGGGAAATCCACAGTAAATCTACGGTCTGCGAATTTTGAGACATCGGGCGGCACCAAAGGCAGTTTGTTGCTGGTCAAAGCGGTTCCAGAATGGTCGTTCATCTGGATTGCATGAAGGCCTGGGTTGAGCCCGCCAACGCTATTGCCGCTGGAGAAAGAAACTGCGATATAGCTATCCGGTGCACCATCTAAAACCTCGATGTCGCCAAGGCCATGGGAGTTCAATTCGTAGCCGGCGATATCTACGTTGAAGGATCGGATGGCCGAATAGTACGTGGAGTCGTTCGGCAGTGTTGATGACTCAAAAGTGTAGGACCCGCGAATTGACTGCCCAATGGAAAACTGTGATGCAAGTTCGACCGGCACTTCAGATACCGTTGCTGCAAATTCGAATGTTACGAGAGCCCCTTGTACCGCCGAACAGCAGAAGCTGAGTGTTAGCGCTATGGCAGCGAAAGTAGTTTTGCTATGTTTCATGTTTTGGTTTCTCCCCGTTTTGGTTTCTTCCCAAAGGGGCAACAGGAAGCTCCGGCAGTTCGAGTTGTTGCGAAAAAATTGGTGCTATAGATAGTTGCGTGATTGGTGCGGCTAAGGGCTCACGCAAATGCAGTTCTTTGCTCAGTTTTGTCTTTCCTCAGTTTTGGCTCCTGCGAGTTGCCAAGCGTTTGATCACGTAGGATTTCGACTACGCAGAATGCAGAATGCAGAATAGAGGTGCAGCGGTCACCGCTCACTAACCTGCACTTCTGCGGGAAAACGGTGAGCGAGCGTTCCACGGCTGGTCACCTAGATTCGAATGCTGATTCGGCCTGCATTCTTGACGCCTTGATGGCCTGCGACCGTCCGCCGCAGGTAGATTGATTGACGCAGTCGGGTAGGTCGCACCGAATGACGACTTCGTCAGCAGAAAGTACCCGCGCGACCGCTTCTGTGTGGTTCTGGGGCGATAAACCGGCAGCGGATTCGTTTTCGTCTCGCTCAACTGTCGTGCGAATTCAAATTCACTTTGGGTAAAAGAGTGGGGTTGGTGTAGAGCTGTGCGACCATTTGTCACGCAAAATGAAAAGCGAATAGCCGCTTTGTGGTATTGAACAAACAATGCCTATGGGGTGATACTAACTCCAACTTGAGTTATGAAGCGATCGTTGGGTCTGCGGTTTTCCCCTTGGACACTCGGTCGCGGATCGATGCTAACGCACGTTCGCTGCACTAGACCGACATAAACATTCACTGGTTTTACTGACGCACGGTGGCCGCCGGCTTTTTCTTTTTTGGCTGCCAAACGGACATTGGAAGTCCGCTCAGTAAAGCGATTTAACTATCGTCAGGGCTATGAATCGATTTCTATTTCCGCGCTGGATCAACAAATTCCTCGCTGTGTTCGGGCTTTTAGCTCTCGCTGGCGGTGGCTATGCAGGTACGTTGCTGCTTGGATTGACCGACGACGTGACGTTGAATCCTGGCTACATGCCAACACAGCCAGTGCCGTTCAGCCACAAGATTCACGCTGGTGAATTAAAAATGGACTGTCGCTACTGCCACGTGAACGTGGAAAAGGCGGCTCACGCCTCGGTTCCTCCGACCGCAACTTGTATCAATTGCCACAGTCCGATTGGCCCTGATGGAGCTCCAGCCCTGTCAGCCGTGCATCCGGCCAGCGAAAAACTGCGGCCGATTCACGAGAGCTGGGAAAGTGGCGAGAACGGCGAAAGTGTTCCTTGGAAGCGGATTCACCGGCTCCCCGACTTTGTCTACTTCGATCACTCAGCCCACGTGACTCGCGGAGTTAGCTGTGTGAGCTGTCATGGGCGAATCGACACGATGGATAAGGTCTACCAAGCGAAAGAGCTGTCGATGGCCTGGTGTTTGGAATGCCACAACAACCCAGCAGAGCATATTCGGCCCGTTGAGCACATTACGAAGCTTGATTGGGAGCCGGAAGACGGCCGAACTCGTGCTGAAATAGGCGCTGAGTTGATCGAGGAAAAGGGCATCCACCCACGGACGAATTGTGCGGTGTGTCACCGGTAGCGGCCCAGGAGCTTTGCTCGCGGCGAAACGTACGCGGCAGGCAATTTTCGCATATTGAAACCATCTGAAGATAACTTTCAGGCAATATACAACGATGCAGTCCAAGCAACTTCCTATAACAAATGCTCGCGACGAATCCGCAGGTCATGGCGAGCAAGGTGGGTACTGGCGCTCCATTGACCAGCTAGACGGGAATCCGGAGTTTGAGCAGTTTTTGCATCGCGAGTTCCCGCAAGCTGCTTCCGAGTTTCCAGAAGGTGTCTCTCGGCGGCGCTGGTTGAAGCTGATGAGTGCTTCGTTGGCACTCGGCGGCGCGGCGGGCTGTCGGTACGGACCGAACGAAATTGCTTCTCAGGTCATCCGCACGCCCAATACGGTGCCCGGTGTCCCCAAGCAGTACGCGACCAATTTTGAGCTGGCTGGCCGAGCCGTGCAGCTCTTGGTCAGCAACGTGGACGGTCGACCAATCAAAGCGGACGGCAACCCGGATCACCCGCTGATGAAGGCCACTGAGCCTCGCGACATTGCCGGTGAGAAGAAGCGGTTCGCCAGCGCTGGTACAGATGTTTTCTCGCAAGCCTGTGTGCTTGGGCTATATGATCCCGATCGAGCGTCTCGCGTTGGAAAGCGAGTTGACGGCAAGCTGAGCAATTCGTCTTGGGAAGAATTCGCAGAGTACCTCAAGGAGCACGCGCCATCGCTCGGCAAGGGCGGCAAGCTTGGGATCCTGATGTCTCCGTCGCTGTCACCAACCGTCAATCGGCTGGTGGGTCAGATTGTCAAAGCGTTTCCAGACGCCACGCTCGCGCAGTACCAATCCACCGAAGACTCCTACCAGCGAGAGGCCGCGACCACCGCTGCTGGCAAGCCTGCTGAGTTGCACCTGAACCTGGGTGATGCCAAGGTAATTTGCTGCCTGGACAGCGACTTGCTAGGCAACGACGCGAACATGGCTGTTTACTCGCGACAATTCTCGAAGAATCGCGAGCCAGTCTCAGGCAAGATGAATCGCTTGTACGCGGTCGAATCTCGATTCTCTGTTACCGGCTCGAGCGCTGATTCGAGGCTGGCTTTGCGCAGTTCGCAAATTGGTGCTCTGCTCAATCGCCTTGAAGATCGCGTCGACGAGTTGCTGGGCGGGGCTACTGCGGCGGCAAGCAGTGAGGATGAAGCTGCCTTCGACAAGATCGACGCAAATGAAAAGCTTGAGCGAATTGTCGAAGCGATGGCCGAGGACCTCGTCAAGCATAAGGAGCATGGCGTCGTTTCTGTCGGTGGTCACCAGCCGTTGGATGTCCAGCTTGCCGCAATGCGACTGAACAAGAAGCTTGGCAATATCGGCAAGACCGTCCTCTTGATGCCGAGCCGCGCGAGCATCGATGTTGCTGAAGTCGCCAGCTTAAAGGACTTGGCCAGCAAAATTGATTCGGGCAACATAGACAATGTCTGGATCCTCGGCGACAACCCCGTTTACACCTCGACCGGTGATGTCGACCTGAAATCGTCGTTGGAAGGCCTCGATCACGTCGTTTACTTCGCCGAATTCGAAGACGAGACAGCACAAGTTTCATCTTGGACCCTGCCGCTTGCCAATCCACTGGAAAGCTGGGGTGATGTCCTGGCAGCAGATGGAACTTACGGTGTCTGCCAGCCACAGATCCTTCCGCTGTTGGGCGGCAAGTCCATTGTCGATATCTTGGCGATGATTGCGGGCGAAGAGAAAACCGCTGAGCAATTGGTGCAAGAGACGGTTGCCGCAACGCAAGGCGGAGGACTTTCAAAGCGCGATTGGCAAAAGGTCCTTCACGACGGCTTCCTGCCTGAATCGGCTTCCGCGCCAATTACGGAAGCTTCCATTGATGACGACGTCAAACCAGTCGGAACGCTCGACCTGGAAAGCGTCGAGAACGGCAGCCTGGAAGTCGTCTTCACGACCAGCGACACGCTCTACGACGGACGCTTCGCGAAGAACGTATGGCTGCAGGAGTTGCCACAGGCCATCACGAAGCTGGTTTGGGACAACGCTGCACTGGTTAGCCCAACCACGGCTGACAAGCTAAATTTGAAACAAGGCGAGATGGTTAAGCTCGTCGCAGGTGGGACGGAGCTGCAGGTTCCCGTGTTCCTTGTTCCCGGCCATGCCGCTGGATCCATTTCCGTGGCTCTCGGCTACGGTCGAGTGTGTCGCGACGAAGCTGTCGACAGCAACGAACAAGTTACGATCGGCCAAGACGTCAGCCAACTTCGTTCAACGGATGCGAAGTTCATTCTGACCAAGGTGGAAGCACGTGCGACCGGTCGACCTTACAAGCTCGCGACCACCCAAGACCACTTTGCGATTGATGAACTCGGCAAGCAAGAAGTTGAGAAGCGAGCACCACGGTTAGTCCGTGAGGGCACTCTGGAGAAGGTCGAAGAGCATGGCCAAGACTATGTTAAAGGCCTGGGCATCCACTCGCCGCCTCTTAAGTCGCTCTGGGACGAACCAATCGATGCGTTCGAGAAGGACGAGACGGTTGAATACCAATGGGGCATGACCATTGACTTGAACAAGTGCACGGGTTGCAATTCTTGCGTCGTCGCTTGCCAGAGTGAGAACAACATCAGCGTTGTTGGAAAAGAGCAAGTCAGTCGCGGTCGTGAAATGCACTGGATTCGCGTTGACCGCTACTACCGTGGTGAACGCGATGCACCACAAATGGTTCACCAGCCCATGGCCTGTGCCCACTGCGAGACGGCTCCTTGTGAGCAAGTTTGCCCGGTTGCGGCGACTGTCCACACGGAAGAAGGCATCAATGCGATGGCTTACAATCGTTGCATCGGGACTCGCTACTGTGCGAACAACTGTCCCTACAAAGTGCGGCGGTTCAATTACTTCAATTACACCACCGAGTACGGGTACTTCTACGGTTGGCAGCAAAAGGGCAAGCTTGAAGAGGCGAGCCGCAAGCTGCAGCAATTGGTTCTTAACCCAGAGGTGTCTGTTCGCGGTCGCGGTGTGATGGAAAAGTGCACCTACTGCATCCAGCGCGTGCAAAACGGGAAGATCGAATCTCGGCGTGAGAATCGTTCGATCGAGGACGGCGAAGTCCAATCGGCCTGCCAGGCGGCTTGCCCGACCCAAGCGATCACATTCGGAAACATCAACGACGAGAATTCGGAAGTCAGTAAGCTTCAGCATTCTCCTCGTGCTTACGATCTGCTGGCTGAATTAAATATCAAGCCACGGACTCGTTACTTGGCTCGTGTACGCAACACGCACCCGCGTTTGCAGACCTCGGACCAAAGAGCAGAATTTGTCCCCCCCCGCGGTCACGATGATCATGGTGAGCACGAAGAGGGTGAGCACGCTGACGGCGCACACGGTGAAGACCACGCAGCGGAAGCACATTAAACATCCATTTGCAATGAATTTCGAGCGGCTTACAGAGGCGACTCTGCAAGCGGTTCGTTGTTACGAAATCAATCCTAGTTCATTTTGAGTTTGGCACGGCCAATGGCGAGCATAGCAAGTCCAGGCATCGACAATACGATCGACACTCCGGGTCGCCGTACCCCTTTGGTGACCGGGGATCAAACGTATTCGAGTGTGACGCACATGGTGTCGCGCATCAGCGAAGAAGCCCAACCAATGATTTGGTGGATCGCCTTCGCGATCGCATTCCCAACGTTGCTCATGTTCGGGGCGTTGATTGGTTACCTGATCCTGACCGGTGTTGGGGTGTGGGGAAATATGTCTCCAGTCTTCTGGGGATGGCCAATCGTCAACTTCGTATTTTGGGTTGGTATCGGTCACGCCGGAACGCTGATTTCGGCGATCCTGTTCCTGTTCCGTCAGAACTGGCGAACCAGTATCAACCGTGCTGCTGAGGCGATGACGATCTTCGCTGTCATTTGCGCGGGAACCTTCCCAGGTATTCACGTTGGTCGAGCCTGGTTGGCCTTCTGGTTGACGCCTTATCCCAGTCTCAATTTATGGATGTGGCCACAGTTCCGTAGCCCACTTCTTTGGGACGTTTTCGCCGTCGGTACTTACGCTTCGGTTTCGTTGGTCTTCTGGTACATGGGCATGATCCCTGACTTGGCGACCTTCCGAGATCGTTCGAAGAACAAATGGCGTCGGATGATTTACGGCATTCTATGCCTAGGCTGGAGCGGTTCGTCGCGACACTGGATGCGTTACGAAAAGGCTTATGGGTTGCTTGCTGCCCTGGCCACACCACTGGTACTTTCGGTACACACGGTCGTTAGTTTCGACTTTGCTGTTTCCCAGCTACCTGGTTGGCACACGACGATCTTCCCGCCGTACTTTGTTGCTGGTGCTATCTTCAGTGGATTCGGCATGGTGCTGACGCTGTTGATACCAGTGCGAGCCATTTACAACTTGAAGGACCTGATTACGCCGCGTCACATGGACAATATGTGCAAGATCATTCTTGCAACTGGTTCGATGGTCGGCTTGGCGTACACGACCGAGTTCTTCATGGCATGGTATAGCCAGAACCCTTACGAGTATTTCACGTTTGTGAACCGAGCCTTTGGACCCTATTGGTGGGCCTATTGGGCCATGTTCCTGTGCAATGTGATTTCGCCTCAGTTGTTCTGGTTCCGTGTCTTCCGGACCAACACCATATTGATGTGGATTGTGACGATCTTCGTCAACATTGGGATGTGGTTCGAGCGATTCGTTATTACCGTCACATCGCTTAGTCGAGATTTTCTGCCGTCCAGTTGGGGATACTTCTCACCGACTTGGGTCGACATTTTGATGTTCGTGGGCAGCTTTGGGCTGTTTACGACACTGTTCCTCCTGTTCTGCCGTTACTTGCCGATCATCGCGATCAGCGAAGTGAAGGGGGTGATGAGCCAGCATGCACACGCTGAGCATCGCCACGCACACGGTAGTGACCACCATTAAAGTCGGATCGGTAGAGTCGGTTGGGTTGGCCACAGGGCCACACGAAACCAAAGTTAGCAATAGGTTTGAGGTTGAGCCTCCGCGATGAGTGAACATAAGCCTGTAAAGAAATCTGCAGAACCCAAAGCCTTTGGCTGGGTAGCAGAATACGAAGACGAAAACCAGTTGCTCGACGCGGCTCGGAAAGTCCGTGATTCTGGCTACACCAAGACCGATGCGTTCACGCCTTTTCCGGTTCACGGAATTGACGAGGCGCTCGGAATCAAGCCTACGGTCTTGCCATGGTTCACGCTGATCGCCGGTGCCACTGGCACGACGGTAGCACTGACCATGCAGATTTGGACCAACGCAATTGACTACCCATACATCATTTCGGGTAAGCCCTACGTATCGCTTCCCGCTTTCATCCCGGTTGCTTTTGAACTGACCGTTTTGTTTGCGGCATTCACGACCGTGTTTGCGATGCTGGGACTCAACGGCCTGCCTCGATTTAGCAATCCGATTTTCACCAATCCAAAGTTCGACCGAGCATCGGACGACCGATTCTTCTTGTGGGTTGATTCTCGCGATAAGTACTTTAATTCTGAGAAGGTGCACAGCCTTCTGACGGATACCGGAGCCATTGGCGTCGATGAAGTTCGCGAAGACGATTCTTCTACTGAAGTCCCGCGGTTTCTGTATCTTGGGATTTTCGCATTGATCCTGGCTTCGCTAATCCCAGGTGCAATTGTTCTTAACATGCGAAATGCCAAGAGCGGCAGTTCGCGCTTCCACGTTTTCTTCGACATGGACTTCCAGCCGAAGCGGAAGACGCAGACGCCGATCGGAACGGACATTTTCGAAAACGGTCGTGTTCAACAGCCTCCCGTAGCCGGAACGGTTGCTCGAGGAGACATCGGCGACAGCGACGAATTCCTGCTGGGTTACACGCCGACGGCTGACATGGCCATGCTCGTTGCCGGCGACACTCGGCTAGTCAGCTTTCAAGAAGAGGAAGCAGGCCAGGAAGAAGCTAAGCAGGAAGAAGCTAAG
>CAYPLE010000002.1:9652-32723 GCA_964411445.1 uncultured Pirellulaceae bacterium | reverse complement strand
CAGGAAGAAGCTAAGCAGGAAGAAGCTAAGTCGGAACAAGAAGGCGGCGGGGAAACCGCCGCGGCTCAAGAGTCTGACTCAAATGAAGCAGACGCTGGCGGCGAAGAGTCGACCGCTGATGCGGCCGACGAATCTTCCGAAGAGGGCGCTGCCGAAGAGGGCGCTGCCGAAGAAGCGGGCGCAATGGCTGATGCCGGAGCTGGCGAACCAAATTTGAATTGGGTCAAAGAGTTTCCACTCGAAGTTAATGACGAGTTGTACGCTCTTGGCAAGAAGAAATTCGAGCAGAACTGTGCCGTTTGTCACGGCTACGGCGGCTACGGCGACGGGTTGGTATCGCAGCGAGCGTTGAGTCTCGCTCAAGGTTATTGGCTACAACCCACGAGCCTGCACGAAGATCGAATTCAAAAACAAGACGTTGGTCGGATCTATTACACGGTCGCCAACGGCAAGGGCAAAATGGGTGGCTACAAAGCTTCACTCACACCAGAAGAACGGTGGGCGGTTGTGTTCTACGTTCGTGCCCTACAGCGAAGTCAGAATGCGTCCGAGGCTGACGCTCCTGGCAAGTTTTAGTCGTGTAGAGCGGCCGACGAACCAGATTTAAGAAGAATCACGAAGAGAATCGATTCAGGTAATTACCGATGGCTTCCAATATTCCCAACGACAACATCACGATGCCCGCCAGTTGGCGTAGCAAGGTGCCGGTCCTGTTTGGTGTCGGTGCAACCGGATTGCTGGTCAGCGTCGGTTTGTTCGTTGCTGGCAGTGGCAAAGAGTCGAGTGCGATTTCGGCGTTTGCACACTCCTACCTTGCGAACTACATGTTCTGCCTGAGCATCTGCTTGGGAGCTTTGTTTTTCGTTCTAGTGCAACACCTAACGCGAGCAGCCTGGAGCTCCTCAATTCGGCGTTTGGCGGAACTGCTGGCTTTCACGATTCCCATGTGGGCAGTGTTCTTCTTGCCAATACTCGGCACCGTGCTGATGAAGCAGGATTACTTGTATGCTTGGGCAACTGGTTCAAAAGAGCTGCCTCAGTTGATTCAAGATAAATTCGTTTTCCTGAACCCTGGCTTTTTCTCGATTCGAGCAGTTGTTTACTTTGCCATCTTCATTGTTTGTGCTCGCGTCTACTTTTTGATGAGTCGCAAGCAGGATGAATCGGGCGATACTGAGATCACGCTGAAGCTGCAGCGTTGGGCTGGCCCTTGGATCATGCTTTTCGCCCTTGCCCTCAACTTCGCCGCCTTTGATTGGATGATGTCCACCGATGCGGCTTGGTTTAGCACGATCTATGGCGTTTACTTGTTCGCCGGCGGTATGCTCAGCTTCTTCGCGACGACCATTTTCCTATGCCGATCGCTTCAGAAGAGCGGGCGACTTGAAAAGCTGGTAACCACCGAGCACTTCCATGACATGTCCAAGTTCCAGTTTGGCTTCATTGTCTTCTGGGGCTACATCGCATTTTCTCAGTTTCTGCTTTACTGGTACGGCAACATTCCTGAGGAAACTTTGTGGTACAAGCACCGCATGGAGCATAACTGGCAATACCTGGGGCTCTTGCTCATCGTTTTCCACTTTGCCATCCCATTCCTGGGTACGGTATCGCGGCACGTAAGGCGAAACCGCAGCCTGATGGGATTTTGGGCTGCCTTTATCCTGGTCGTTCATTGGCTGGACATGATGTTCTTGATCATGCCCAACGTGAAAGACTCATCCTTCGAGCCAATGCTCATCCTCGGTCACTTGACTTGCTGGATCGGAATGGTCTCACTCTTCGCAGGCGTGTTCCTCATGCGAGTTGGTGAGACGCCGTTGGTTGCTGTCAAGGATCCTTGGTTGCCAGAGGCGCTGGCTTACCAGGTTGGCCCTTAGTTTGAAACTTTCGATACCGTTAGATACAACGAATCCTAGCTGCAGAATGCTGCCATGGCACGATACGACGACCTAAACACATCCGCGATCGCTTACGCTACCCTCATCAGCACCATTGTCTTTGTGATCGTGGTCCTGTTGGTACGAGCTCTATGCTACTACTGGGTAGAAGGGGAACTGGATCGCAAGTTGGCCGATGCTCACTATGTATCCGCCGATGCTGAAATCAGTGATCAAAAGGAGCGAATCTCCGGTTATCAAAAGGTGATTGAAACACCTGATGAGCAAAGTGGCGAGCCTGCTGAGGGGGATGCCAAGCCGGCAGAGCCAGTTGAGAAGTTCCTAATCCCAGTCGAAACGGCCAAAGACCTGCTGCTCGAAGAATTGACCGGCGACAAAGGCCCAGGAGCCTAAATAGCTTTGACGCAATGACTTCCAAGTTGCAAAGCACATTTTCGCACAACGATAATTACGCACAACGATATCGACAAACGACCCAAATGGTCGACGAGACAACGATGAAACCCGCATCTGTATTATTGATCGCCGCGTTGACGTGCTTTGTGCACGCGCCGGTCGTTCACGCGCAGATGCTGACGGATCTGCCCGCTGCCGCCCAGGGTATCGACGTTGAAGACCGCGTTGGCGAGTTTGTCCCCCTCGATTTGATCTTCACGGACGAACGAGGCAACAAGGTCGGGCTCGGCAAGTTCTTCAAAAAGGGTAAGCCCATTGTGCTGACCCTCAATTATTCCGACTGCCCTGGCCTATGCATTGCACAGTTGGACAACTTGACGCGGTTGCTTCGCGATATCAACGGTGGTGGAATCGGCGACAAGTTTGAGATCGTGACCGTTAGCATTGATCCCAGTGAAAAGCCTGACAAGGCGGCTCGTACTAAATCAAAGTACACGGGGATGCTCCGCGGAACCAAGGCGGAGGAAGGCTGGCACTTTTTAACTGGGAAGCAGCGAGACATCGCGAAGCTGGCCGATGCAGTCGGCTTTCGCTATACGTATGACGCAGTGAATAAGCGATACAACCACGCAGCAGCCACCTATTTCGTGAGCGAGAACGGTCGAGTTTGTCGCTACCTATTGTCGCTTGGCGTTGAGCCAGACCAGTTCAAATTTGCTTTGGCCGATGCTCGCGAAGGCAAGCTTGCTCCGTCTATCGCGGACGCAATCATTCAGTTTTGCTACTTGTACGATCCAGACGCGAACCGATACTCGGCTGACGCCAGGCGGATCATGGCCTTCGGCGGAGCTGCTTTTGCAATATTGTTGGCAGGATGCACAGCACCATTTTGGTTTTCCAAGAAGAGGCTTTCCAATACTGACGCTGCTTCTTTGGCGGCGGAAGAGGGGGCCGAGAATGTTTCCAACCATGGCGGTAGTGCGGCAGAGAGGCACAACCCCGAAGTTGGGGACTGATTTTCGTTAGCTGTGCTCTAGAATGTTGTGTTCTAGATCGCAATTAGCTGCGGTTATACGACCAGACAGAAACGACTCGATAACAGTCACTGAATCGACGGTTCCCGTTAGAACCTGAAGAGTTTGAAATGCAATCACTTAGTTCTTTAATGTTGTTCGCTGACGAGAACGCAACATTCTGGTTTCCTCCAAAGGCTTCGACCTTTGCTGAGGAGACGGATGTATTCTTTATGTACATTATGTACATCTCGTTGTTCTTCTTCGTGCTCGTTGTGGGTGCGATGATTTACTTCGTGCTGAAATTTCGGCGTCGTCCTGGCTATAAGGGTGATTCCAGTGCGTTGCACAACAACACGCTCGAAATCGCCTGGACAGTGATTCCAACACTAATCGTCTGCTGGATCTTCGCACGCGGAGCTCACGGCTATTTGGATATGATGCAGGTCCCGCCGGACACGCTAGATATCAACGTAACGGCTCAGATGTGGGACTGGTCATTCCAGTATCCAAACGGTGCACGCCACCCGGAATTGCACATTCCGAACAATACGCCAATTCGTCTGCGCATGCGTTCAAACGATGTGCTGCACTCTTTCTACGTGCCGGCTTTCCGAGCAAAGACGGATGTCGTTCCTGGCCGCGTGAACATCATGTGGTTCCAGCCGATCTTGGAAGGAAGCTACGACCTTTTCTGTGCAGAGTACTGTGGCGAACAGCATAGTGAGATGATCAAGCGGAAGGGCGTTATCGTTCACTCGCCTGAAGACTACGAGAAGTGGGTTGCCGACGCCGCCAAGCCGCCAACTGTTCCAGTGGCCCACGGTTATTGGTTGTATGAGCGCATGGGGTGTAAGTCCTGCCACTCGCTTCAGGACGGCGTGAAGATCGTTGGACCCAGCTTCGCAAAATCCTACGGCTCAACCTTCAAGAACTCGAAGGGCGCCGATGTGAACTTCGACGAGAATTATATTCGAGAGAGCATCTTGAACCCGCAGGCTCAATACCGTGCCGGGTACGAGAGTGCGTCTCAAATGCCTTCCTTCCAGGGCAAGCTCAAGGAAGACGAGCTGATTGCTTTGGAAGCATTCATCCAGGCCATGTCGACGCAAGAGTTCATCGACGCGGTGGCTGATGGAGAGTTGTCTGACGACGACAAAATTAATCTTGGTATCGCTGAGCCAGAAGAAGGCGCTGCGAAAGAGGAACCAGCAGCGAAAGACGACGCTGCGTGATCGTCGTCCACGACGGTCACAGCATTCGCGAACAATGATTTGGCTCTACTTCGAGCTGAGTTTTAAACACAACGATTTGGGACGATAGCGATGAGCGCGGTAGCAACCAGCCCGACATATTCGCAAGAAGACAAAGATAACTTCCTGGTGTACTCTAAGGGCTTCCTTAGTTGGGCACTGACGCTAGATCACAAGCGAATTGGCTTGATGTATCTAGTGGGCGTCATGTCGGCATTTTTCTTGGCTGGCATCTTGGCTTTGATTTTAAGAGCCGAGTTGTTCACGCCAACTGAATTGTTTTTGACCAATGCACAGTACAATCAGGTGTTCACCCTACACGGTGCCATCATGGTGTTCTTGTTCATCATCCCCAGCGTTCCAGCCGCACTTGGCAACTTCCTTGTGCCTGTCATGCTGGGCGCCAAGGACGTGGCGTTTCCTCGGCTGAACTTGAGCAGTTTTTACCTGTGGGTCGGCGGAGCCATCTTTTTCCTGACGGCCATGCTTTACACAGGACTCGACACGGGTTGGACGTTTTACACGCCGTACAGTACGGTTACAAAAGGTCCCGTCGTTGCAGCTACCCTGGGTGTGTTCATCCTTGGTTTCAGCTCGATCTTCACCGGTCTGAACTTTATCGTGACGATCAACACCATGCGTCCGCCGGGAATGTCTTGGTTCAAGATGCCGTTGTTCCTATGGGCAACCTACGCCACTTCAATCATTCAGGTTTTGGCGACTCCCGTTCTCGGTATTACTGTCCTACTGTTGGCAGCAGAACGGATTTTGAAGATTGGTATTTTCGATCCGCAGTTCAATGGTGACCCCGTCACCTACCAACACTTCTTCTGGTTCTACTCGCACCCTGCGGTGTACATCATGATCCTCCCGGGCATGGGGATCATCTCAGAACTGATGAGTGTTCACAGTCATAAGTCTATTTTCGGCTATCGGTTCATCGCCTACAGCTCGATCGCGATTGCTCTGTTTGGCTTCCTAGTTTGGGGCCACCACATGTTCACCAGTGGTATGGCAGACGTCACGACAATCATTTTCAGTGCGTTGACGTTTACGGTGTCTATTCCATCCGCGATCAAGGTCTTCAATTGGCTGGCGACGATGTACGGTGGTACCGTGCAATTGAATACTCCAATGTGTTACTCGCTTGCATTTTTGTTCCTGTTCACCATTGGTGGACTGACTGGTCTGTGGCTGGGTGCCCTTTCCACAGACAGACCTTTGCACGACACTTACTTTGTCGTGGCTCACTTCCACTATGTGATGGTGGGCGGAACGCTCATCGGATTCTTGGCCGGTGTTTTCCACTGGTGGCCGAAGATGACTGGCAAGATGTTTAACGACACCTGGGGCAAGATCTCATGTGCGATCGTTTTCGTCGGGTTCAACCTGACGTTCTTGCCGCAGTTCGTGCTCGGTAGCCGCGGGATGCCGCGACGTTATGCTCGCTACGTGCCTGAGTTCCAAGAGCTTCACCAATTGTCGACATACGGCGCCTTCCTGCTTGGAATCGGCCTGTTTGTTGCTCTTGGCGTTGTTCTTCACTCACTGCTTCGCGGCATGAAGGCTCCGCCGAACCCTTGGGGTGGTGCGACGCTTGAATGGCAGTGTGCTTCGCCACCGCCATATTTCAACTTCGAGAATCCACCTCGAGTGAACGATCCTTACAATTACAAACCGCTTGAGTACCGTGGTGATAAAGCGGGATGGGAATACGTCCATCCTGAGTCGCCAGAGGTTCCAACAACCAGTCCAGAACCAGCTAAGAGTTAGAAGACGCATGTCACACGCTGCAGACGCGCACGGACACGATGGTCATGGTCATGGAGATCACGATCACCCAGAGTTTCTAGCGCACCACTTTGATGACCCAGAACAGCAGTTCGACTCGGGCAAGCTGGGTATGTGGTTGTTCCTGGTTACTGAAGTCTTGTTCTTCAGCGGCATGTTCTGCGCTTACGCGCTGTATCGTGCTCGCAACCCAGAGGTCTGGACATTTTCCAGCCAGTATCTGAATGCCACCCTTGGGGCGTTCAATACAGGGGTACTTCTGTTCAGCAGTCTCTCGATGGCTTGGGGCGTTCGTTGTGCTCAACTGAGGCAGCGAACGGGATTGGTGATCAGTCTCGCGATAACGCTGGCCTGTGCTTCCATGTTTTTGGGTGTGAAGTCAATCGAGTACACTCACAAGTGGGACATTGGCCTGCTGCCGGCAGGTGCGTATCAGTCGCAATACCTGCCTGAAAATGTGCACCATGCCATTTCACCTTGGTTGTACTGGCTATGTGCGATTCCTGCCGTTTGCGTAGTCGGATTTGCAATCTGGTACGTTCTGACGCTAGTCAGCGGACAGAAGCGTCGCGCTGAAGTAGCCGGTCCTCTGTTGGTAACGGCACTTTGCTTCTTCGTCGGCGTAGGAATCGGCATGCTGTTCCAGCAAGCTGAAGACAAGGCACATGGCGAACACGCTGCCTCTGCTGCTCACTCAACCGAGCATGGGGACGACGTTGAGCACGCCGAAGGGCATGATGGCCACGCCGAGAAGCATGGCGATGATACATCGCACGAGGGCCAAGCTGCGGAAGAGTCTCACGCCGAGGATGGTCATGCGGCCGCTGGTGTGCCCGAGGGTCAAATGGTTAGCGTGACAGAGGAAGTTGCCGAGCCGAGTGCCGAAACAGCGATGGTCGATCAAGCAGGCGGGGCTGGTTTGTTCTTCAGTATTTACTACTGCATGACAGGCGTTCACGCGATTCACATTTTGGCTGGAATGGGTGTCCTGGCTTGGTTGCTTGTGAGAGCCACCAAGGATCAGTTCAACGAAGAATACTTCGGGCCTGTCGATTATGTCGGTCTGTACTGGCACTTGGTCGACCTGATCTGGATTTACCTATTCCCGTTGCTGTACTTGATCAAGTAGCAACCCTCAGTGATAACCGCTGCCAACATCCTTTGGTTAACGAATTGCCGTTAGAAAGATTTGGAAACTAGTAATGTCTGATACGCATGCACACGGTGACGGTCACGGCTTTGCTCACCCGATGCCTGTATGGCAATTGTTGGCTGTTTTCGGTGCGCTGATTGTTTTGACGATCGCAACTGTCTACCAATCGACTTTGGACTTGGGGCAGTTCGAGCTCATTGCATCGCTGGCGATTGCAACCATCAAGGCTGCGTTGGTGATCCTGTTCTTCATGCACATGATCCACGACAAGCCGCTCAACGCAATCATATTCTTGAGCTCCTTCATCTTTGTCGCGCTGTTCCTTGCATTCACATTGATGGATGCGGCCGCCTATCGAGATTCGATTGAGTTAGAAGAGGTCGATTCACCGCGTCCGGTCGTGGTCGCGGAAGCAGAAGCGTAGGGCTCAACCAATGTTCGCGATTACAAACGCTTAGCCTAGCCTTTCAACTCCGTTGGGCAGAACGTTGCCACGCAACTTATCCATCAACTACGTTGAATTTCCCGCTTCATCTTTTGACGAGGTCAAGCGTTTTTACGGTGCTGCATTTGCGTGGACATTCACCGAATATGGCCAAGACTACTTGGCCTTCAATGACGGTGGATTCGATGGCGGATTCTACCGAAGCGATTTAGTCGCAACGACCAGCATCGGTGCCCCCCTAGTCATTCTGTACGCTGAAGATCTCGAAGCTTGCAAAGCCAGGGTGCTCAATGCCGGAGGGAAGCTCTCGGCGGACATCTTCAGTTTCCCCGGCGGCAGGCGTTTTCAGTTCACCGACCCGCATGGAAATGAACTAGCCGTCTGGTCGGACAAGTAGTCTTTGCTACTGGGGCAATGCAAATGCCATGATCGAGTCTCCGGGTGGTGTCCCCAGTTTCCCGCCGCCGCTTGCAGGAATCACGACAAACTGCCTGCCTCCGACCTCGTAGGTGCATGGCGTTGCGTAGCCGCCAGCAGGCAATTGCGCGTGCCAAAGTTCTTCGCCGGTGTTCTTGTCGAAGGCTCGGAATTTGGCATCCCTTGTTCCGCCGATGAAGACTAGACCTCCCGCAGTGACGATGGTGCCTCCGAAATTCTCAGTGCCGGTTTTCGGGACGCCTCGAGCGGTCAGCTCCGGGTACTCGCCGAGCACCGACTGCCAGGCAATTTCGCCTCGATTCAAGTCGATTGCTGACAACTGGCCCCAGGGTGGTTTGATGGCTGGATAGCCTTCATGGTCCAGGAATTTGTTGTAACCAGTGATTTTGTATTCGTACTTCGCCGAGTCTGGCTGTTTGACAAGGGTCACGATGTTTGGCAGGTTGTTTGAATTGACGTAGAGCATTCCGGTTTCGGGATCGAACGACGCACCTGACCAAGTGGCTCCGCCGTGAAAGCCCGGAACGACGATCGTTCCGACCAGTGACGGGGGATTGAAAGCCGGGCCCGATCGCAGGCCTCGCATCTCTTGCAGCACGCCCTTGCGATTCTCTTCACCAATGTCGGTTACATCTGCCTCAGTCATTTGAATTTGCGCAAATGGCGGCGGCTTGACGGGAATGGGCTGTGTAGGCCAAGCGGATTCACCGGCGACTGTCGAAGCGGGAACTGCTTCTTCGTTGACCTCAAAAAGTGGCTCACCAGTCTCACGGTCAAATAGGTAGACGTAGCCCGTCTTGGTGACTTGTGCGACCGCGTCGATCTTTCGACCATCGTGCTTGACTTGGACCAGATTCGGATAGGTGGGCAAGTCATGATCCCACAGGTCATGGTGCAGCGTCTGGAAATGCCAAACTCTTTTCCCGGTGGCGCCGTCGAGTGCGATCGTGCAGTTTGCAAATAGGTTTTGTCCTTTGCGATCGCCCCCATAGAAGTCGAAGGCTGCTGACCCCAAACCGGCGAACACCATGTTTCGCTGCGTGTCGACACTAAGTCCGCCCCAGGCATTTGCTGCTCCGCGTCCTTTCCACGAATCGCCTTCCCAAGTATCGTGGCCGACTTGCCCGGGCTTTGGCACCGTTTCAAACCGCCAAGCCTGATTTCCGGTATGGATATCGAACGCGCGAATGTCTCCAGGGGCGGCCGGTCCAGGCCCTTCGCCGCAGGAGAAGCCGACTACGATCAAATCGCCCGCGATTGCCGGTGCGCTGGTCGGACCATAGGGCATTCGACTGAGATCCACCTTCAAGTCTTCTCGCAGATCCTTCACACCGCGGTCGCCGAAGTTCACATCTGGTAGTCCTGTTTTGGCGTCCAGTGAGAAAAGACGACCGTCAGCCGTTCCAAGAACAATGCGTTTCTTTCCTCTACCTTCGTAGTAGGCTACGCCGCGATTGACGCCCCCAGATGCTTTGGGGTACGAACTTGGGCGAAAGGCAAATGGATCGAATGACCAAACTTCTTTTCCGTTAGCTGCATCCAGAGCATAAACGCTCAGACTCCCGGAAGTAATGTAGACCAGACCGTCGATCATCAACGGCGTGCACTCCATAATGCGAGCTTTCCCGGCAGCCAGATCACCGGTTTTAAACTCCCAGGCCAATTCTAGTTGCCCCACATTACCTCGGTTGATCTGCTTCAGCGGCGAGTATCGCATGGCCCCGCGGTCCCCACCAACGGCTGGCCATTGCTGCGCTGAAGCAGAGTTTGGCAAGATCAAGACACAGGCCAAGAGGATTAATGGGCCGCCTCGGTGCATTTTGGTGTGCATTTGGAACTGCCTCAAGAAGCGTCGTTAGATTTCAAGCTTCAATTGTAGCCGCGAACCGCCTAGTTTGCTCAATGCCAGTCACGACACGACTCTGGTGCGACTGCCATGAATCATTTGGTACTATGGATTGCTATCGAAGGACGATGAGATATCTGCGATTCCACGATCGATCATATCGCGGAATGACTGCAGTTGCTCGTTTGAGGCTTCAAGCTCATCGTCGTACTTCTCAGAATCTGACTCGTGAAGCAATTTGATGCGACAGTGGTTGGACAGTGCAAAATCGTAT
Source organism: uncultured Pirellulaceae bacterium (assembly GCA_964411445.1). Taxonomy (GTDB): domain Bacteria; phylum Planctomycetota; class Planctomycetia; order Pirellulales; family Pirellulaceae; genus Aureliella. The sequence continues at coordinate 22,216 of CAYPLE010000002.1, read as the reverse complement.
TTTGCTGACTGCTTCTCTGCGATTCGCATGCTCTTTTCGTAGTCTCTGAGCGCGCGCTTTTTACGGCCCAGTAGCCGATTCACCTCGCCGCATTCGCGCAGCCCAAAACTAGCCTCCGATTGACAGACAATAGATATGCAGCGAGTTTTCCACGCCAGCTTCTTCGCTTTTTTCAGGTTCGCCTTGTGCGATGCTGTACTTGGGGCCAAGGACTCAACGAACCGCCGTTGAACGTTCAGTGCGATGGGCAAGGCGGCGAACGAGTGATAGTTTGGCAATCGGTGATCAACAGGCAGGTCACAAGCCGTTGTCGCTGCAGCGGCGGCCTCAGTAAAACGCCCTTGAGTTGCATGCCACAGAGCAATCCCCTTTTCCAGATTGCATGTGGCGAGAATATCTTGCGGGCTTGCCATTCTGCTGCCTACGATGGACTCCCCGTCAAATTCACCATCGGTCGCCCGCAAAATTAAGTAACCCGCACAGCCACTGCGTGAATCGTTTGTAGAGAGGCATCTTTGAAATACCCAATCCGATTCGACAATCGCTTCGTCGAGACGGCCAAGCTTGTACAAAGACATCGCTCGGTGAAAGGCGGCAAGATTGACGATCCATTCGTTCCCGAGTGCTTCGAGGATATCAATCCCCTTGGACAATTGCCCAATGGCGGATTCGTGCTCACCGTTTGCGAAGCTATTGATGCCTTGCCAGCAAATTGCTTCTCCAAGTCCGCCTCGGTCATTCAAGGTGTCGAACAACGCAACGCTTTTGCCAGTGTATTTGCGTGATTGTGAATTCAAACCTAACACAGCGAACACACTTCCGTACACGGTCAGCATGCGAGCAAGAGACCGCTTTTCTCGAAAGCGGTCTGCCATCAACAGCCCACGTTGGGTGGCCCAAACCATTTTGAGTCCGTGAGAAAATGAGTTGATGTGCGTCAGCCTGCCGAGAATATTAATCGCTTGGATTTGTTCTGCTTTTGCTGATCTCGACGGGAATAGGCGATTGCTAATTCCACGTAGCGAGCATCGTATTGCCTGCCAACCACATACCAAGGCCAAGACAGCAACGCTGCTTGGTGTTCTTAACCCCAAGACTGAAAGACCATCCCTCGCGTGCTTTTCGCCCGTTTCAAACTGGCCTTGCCGGGCCATTGCAACAGCCCGCAATTCCTTCAATCGAGCAATCTGCAGCGGTGTCTGTGCAATCGACTCAGAATCAGTAAGCAGCTTGTCGGCCCGATCGTATTCGCCAATCAGAATCAGCGAATTGGTGAAGCCTTCTGCAAATTCAAATGCGTGCTCGCCAGTCAGTTGCGAATCCGAATTGCGGAATGCAATTTCGTACTGCTCAACTGCAATTCTCGGGGAAAGCTGTGCGGTTGCTTGTTCAGCGGCTAGGATCGCAAAACGCTTCGCCTTTACTTTTTCGCCAGCTCTATCTGCATGGTGGGCGAGATCGAACGTCCGCAAGCTCAGGGCGTCTTCTTGTGACTCAATGGTCAGCATGATCTGCCGGTGCAATCGTGCCCGGCTTTCCTTGCCTATTGCTTCGTAGACCGTCTCACGAATCTTGTCGTGGTACGTATCGAAGGTCTCTTCTGTCTCTGAATCGCCAACGGTCCGCAGCAATTTCAAGAGTCGCATTCTGGTTAGTACGGAATCACCGTCGGGGGGATTGCCGCACGCGGCAAGAAGCTCTGACCCACGAGACTTCTGTCCGGCAACGGCAAGCATGTGTAGTAGGTCGCTGGCGGCCTGCGGCAAGTCGGCCAGTTTGCGCCCGATTACCTCTTTGAGTGGTATGCGGTGCACTCGCTTGTTGACAACGTCAAGACACTCCAAGAGCTCGCTAAGTATAAAAGCGTTCCCTTGGGATTCAGCAAGCAGTTCCGCAGCCAGCGACTCAGTAGCGGGGCTGACCTCGCGAAGACGCTCCTCAACCAGTTGCCTACAATGCTCAGCGGTGAGCGGACCGACCTCAATATCGACTGGCTGAAGCGAACCTGCTGTGCTGCTTGACCTGCGGCTGCCCGAATTCTGGCGTTCCGCTAACAGCTTATCCCAGTTATTCAAGAACGGACTCTCGTCGCGCTCATCGGAGCGGAAACTGCCGATGAACAACAGCTCAGGAGCTTCCTCGCCACACAGTACGTCGATCAGTGCTTCGGCGCTGTCCGCATCGCCCCACTGAAGGTCGTCGCAGAAAAGGACAAGCTGAACAGTCTCCGACAAGCGACTTAAGAGGATTCGCAGTGCGACGAATGCCCGTTTTCGAATCTGACGCTCGTCGAGCTTATCGATGGCCGGACGTTTACGCTTGGCGATTACCTCGACACGTGTCAGCACCGGGAAGAGACTCGCAAGGAAGCCGATGTCGTCGGGCAATAGGATCGCCGCCTCGGTAACCTCCAGCGTTCGCAGGAAACTAGCGAGAGCATCAATCAATCCGTCCAAGGCTTTGAAGGGCACAGACTCCCGATCGTAGCACCGCCCAGAAAGCAGCGTAACATTCTCACCTTGCTTGAGAGTATTGAGAAAGTGATTGATGAGTATCGATTTGCCTTCACCCGATTTCCCACGAACAAATGTCGCGACGGCCGTTTTTGACTCGGCAACTTTACGATAGCTTGCAAGCAGGGATGCAAGGTGCCAGTCTCGGCCAAGCAATGCATCTTCGTCGCTTCTAACCTCCCTCTGATCGGCCGTTGGCGCTGCCCCCAGGCAGGCACGAACTTGATCGTAGCCCGGTCGCTGAGCTGGGTCGATTGCTATCAGTTCCATGCATAATCTGCAGAGATCAGAGGGGACCTCGGGACCTGCCTGGAGCTCGGGGGCCGCCTCCGATTGCTTATCGAACAGGATTTGCATCGGCTTGCCATCGAAGGGAAGGCGGCCACTAATTGCTTGGTATAGCATCACTCCAACTGAATACCAGTCGGAGGCAATCGTCTCCACCCCCGCACCGGCCGCCTCGGGAGACATGTAGGCGGGCGTCCCTGAAACCGACTCCGACGGTAGTGTTTCATCACTGCGTTTTAGTTCCGAGACCAGGCCAAAATCAAGGATCACAACACGCCCAGCAGCGTCTACAACCACGTTGGAGGGCTTGAGGTCTCGGTGCAAGATGCTGGATCTATGAAGGTGCTGAATGCCTTCGCAAAGCTGCAGCATGGCGCTTTGAAGACGATCCAGGTTGAGCTTGCCACCGGGGCGAACGAAATCACGAAAACTCAGAGCATTTTCCACCAGCTCCATAGTGAAGAACCACTGATTGCCGTCTGTCTCAAGCGACCTGAGTCCAATAAGGTTGGGATGAGAAATATCCGCCAAGGAACGAAACTCACGCTTGAACCTGTGCAGGCTCTCCCCGTCGACGGCGGGCAGGATTTTGAGCGCAACCAGGTTGTTTCGCTCTTGGTGGCGCGCTCGATAGACAACGCCCATGCCTCCGCGGCCTACCTCACTTTCAAGGATGTAACCGCCCATTCGATCTCGGCCGCCATCGGCCAACTCGAAAGTTGACGGGCCGTCGGTTGTCATCGATGCAGAATCAACCAGAGAGTGCTCGCTGGCGACGCGCACAGTGCCAGAGAGTTCACGTCCGCGATTACCTTCCTTGAATTGCTCGGCAACTACGCCAAGCCGCCTGAGAAAAGCCGAATGCTGGTCACGAGGGATACCTGCCAGGACCCGTTCAATGTCTGGCTTTCCGCCAACGGATATCTCAGAAGCCAGCTCAGCGGACAGAGACTCTAGCTCTGGCGCCAACTGCGTCTTGTTCGGTGCATCTTCGGGTTTTTCGGGCGTATCCACCGAGTTGGCTCTCTGGTCTCATTGATGATTCATGCAGGGTGCCGCAGTGAGCTACAGAGACAAGAGAATTGGCGCCCTTTGCTCGATACGAAGGACACCGACACTGGGGATAGCGACAAGGCAAACACACTGGACTCTTCAGTGTATCCGACAAGGCTAAGAAGCAGGCAATACTGAATGTTTTTTTACAAATTTCTAGGCTTAGGCCCTAGCAGTAGAGGCTTTCCCACGCGTCCAGGTTGGCGATGAGCTCATCATTGGAGGCGATGCCACCGACGCGTTGCTGGGATTCGAACTCCGTGACAAGAGCTTCTATTTCGGCGCCACACTCAACGATCGCGCCTTCCTTGAGGCGATCCAGGAAAATGACTCCGTCCAAGTGGTCCGTCTCGTGCTGGATAATGCGAGCTGGGAAGCCCTTGAAGTCCTGATTGATTTCACGCCCGGCGATGTCGAAGGCAGTGACTCGAATTGTCTTCGAGCGAATGACGTTGCCGTGAATTCGAGGAAGACTCAAACACCCCTCCTCAGCCTCCTCGTTGCCACGAGGCCGGCTGATGACAGGATTGATGAAGACAAACTCTTCCCCTTCGCCACGTTTGCCGGCGGGATTCATCACAAAAAGTCGCACCGGAAGGGCTACTTGGGTTGCGGCCAGTCCCACGCCGTTGTGTTCGTACATCAGATCGAACATCTGGCTCACAAAGTCTTTTAGCCGCGCGTCGACCTTGCGGATCGGCTTCGCCAGCCGCCTTAGTGATGGGTGCGGAAAAAGAACGATGGAAAGTTTCTCGTCAGTCGGTTGCATGATCTTGGCAGCAGAGTTGATGTTCGCTTGCTTACGAGCTCAGAGAATGAGCCGTTGGCTTGAGTTTCTACGTTGGATCGTGATTCATCCTGGGGCCCAATGCCTGCAACCGCCAGCTTACACCCTTATCCCTGGTGGGCCAATATCCTTGGCTAGCAAGACTCGACGGCTGAGCCGCCCCCGAGAGCGGGGCAAAGTTTGGAGCTGGGGCAGTCACCACACGCTAGCGAGCGCTTCTCCCGCAGAACCGTGAGCTAACGCTTTTCGGCTGATCGCCTAGATTCAAATTCTGACTTGCACCGAGAGCAGGGGCAGCTTGCTTGACCAGAGGCGTTCAGCAGACTGTCAGAATCCTACGACAGTGGGCTGTTCAGAGCAGCGCGACATGCGGCCTGGAGAATCAGAAGGCGGGAAGCCGCTCAGGCGAGCGTTAGGCAACCACGTTCAGAAGGCGACCTGCCTGCGGTGCCGACTGAGCGTAAGGGCTATTGCTTCGAGCGGACTGTGACGAACCTCCCAAAGTCGTTGGAGCCAACCCAGCAGACTCTTGAGCTTGGGCTCTCTGTTCAGCCAGAGCCTTCTGCTCAAGCTGCGTTGCCTGAGCTGCAACCGCTCGATCTTGAGATGATGGTTCAGCGGGGGCTAAGGCCGCTGCTCGAACAATCCGAGCTTTGCGAGCAGTTGCGGCTGGGTCGCCGTCGATTGGCGATGTATCTATGCCAACTTCACCGCCGATCGCATACCGTTTGCCATCTGGGCCCTGTTGGTAACTGTACGTTGGACCGCTAGTCGCGTACGGGCCTGCGGCTGCCAAGTGAGCTTGTTCGTGCGTTCTGACTTCGCGATCTCGAGACTCCAACTCTCGAAGCTGCTGTTGCTCTTCGGATGAAAGCGGTTCACCACTTGGGTCCGTTTCCGTTGAGTTTGAAGCTTCGGCCTTTGAATCAGATTTCGAAGCCGGGTCGGCACCGCCCGATTTGAAAGCTTCCGTCTTCTCGCCACCTGGCGTGCCGGGTCGAGCGACCTTCGACGTCTGGGCGATGGCGGCACTGGATTGCCCAGCCAGAAGAGCCTTTGCTTCGGGCGAAAATTCGACCACGTCCTCAGGAAAGACCGGCTTAGGTGCTTCAGCTTCTTTGGGCTCGAGCGAAATGACTGCGCGGAGATTACCCAACGATTTTGTGGGTACAGATTTAGGAATCGGTACTAGTGCAATTCGCTCTATCATGCTCGCGACTCCCACCGCAGTGGAACCAACAACAAAAGTGCCGCCGCAAATTTGCGAAGACACTGAAAGCTAGCATGTAGAATCGGCTGCCAAGGGCTCGAGAGAGAGGGCAGATTTGCAGGTACGGTTACCCGCGTGGCAAAAGCTGCCGATTGCACCGGTTGCGCGGACAGTGCGGGATGCCGTCTTGCGCTCGCGATTTAGTGGGGGCCGTTATTTGGCAAGACGCGTAGCAGCGACGCAAATGTAACTGCAGCACAAGATCGATGCGTGGCCGCCGCCAATCGCACCGGTAGGACGAGAGCTACGACAGCGGTATGTCGTTTCTTGCAACGCCCGGCGTGGACCGGCTCTATTGCTTTGGCTTTGGAGGCGGCCCGCGCTGAGGATCTCGTTGTCCTTCGCCGGGACGGTCGCCTGGTCTCTCTCCAGGCTTCTCTCCGCCGCGTTTGTCGTCACGAGGTCCGCGCCCGCCGCGCCCAGATCGCTTGCGAAAGTCAAGCTTTTCGTTGATGTCGTTGACCGCTTCACCACGAAGTGCATCCAGGGCGGTTTGTTGATCCGGAGTCAGGAGTTTTCGCAGCTCTTCGTTGGTCTTTTCCTGTGCCTCACGCATCATCTCGGCGATACGACGACCTCTGTTGGGATCGCGCTCGCGACTGCGCATGGCAGACTGGATGACTTTGCCAACGTCCTTCATGTGCTCTTCCCAGAGCTCACTTCGCGCCTTTCTAAATCTGTCTAGTTGTTCACCGGAAAGTGCAATCTTCTCTGCAATAGCTCCGGTCGCCGCAGCACTGGACCCACGCAACTGTACAAAAAGCCCGACAACTCGCTCCCACTTTCCGGTTGCCTCCAACGCTTCGATGGCCTTGCGAGTCCCATCAGAGGAAATCTCGTTGATTCGAGAAACCAAACGATCGTGGTCGATGGGTGTATCTTTGTGTTCGCCATGGAGATCTTGCATGGCGGTTCGCGTTGCAAAAACCTGTTTGCGAAATGGCTCTAAATCCTTTGATTCAAGCTCGAGCAGCTCCGGCAAATTCGGGTGTTGTGCAAATTCTAGGATTTCGTTGTCTGCGTTCTGACGAAAGGCTTCACGCATCGCGCGGAAAAAGCTCTCGCGGCTGCCCGGAGGCTCGGCCATGGAGTGCGGTGCAGCGAAAGTGCACAAGCAGATGATTGAGAGAACGCGTAAAGCCTGCATCGGTTTAAGTGGTTCAAAAGAGTTACCCGGGGGCGCTCGAGTACGGCGACAGCCAAGTTGTTGGCCCCGCCCCGCAAAACTCTTTCCACACAACTCCTAGTGAAAACGTTGATTTGATGCAAACGAAGGGTGCCAGCCAGTGGCGGGCACCCTTACTAAAATTATATCGGCAATGCTCGGCAAATGCTTGATTTGCTGGGTTATCGATCGCTGCCAGGACGTCCACCACGCTGTGGACGGCCGCCTCGCTCTTCTTCACCGTCGCCACCACGACCACCTTGAGGACGTCCGCCTGGACCTCCGCCAGCACCGCCGAACCCTCGTCCGCCGAATTGCTGCTCAGGGAATTCAAACTTTTCGCCCTTGAGCGCTTCGAGCTTTTTCTTTTGGTCAGACGTGAGAGCCTTCGAAACCTCTTTGTCTGATTCTTCACGCATGGATTTCATCATTTCGGTCATCTTTTCCCGGTCAGGACGTTCGCCACCGGAGAACATTTCCTGCATCTTGGACCGCATTTCATCACGAAGCTTTTCTTGTGACTTACTCTGAGCTTCCTTGACCTTTTCAAGGCCTTTGTCGTCCAAGCCGATCTCTTTGGCGATCAGCTTGTTGGTGACAGCCGCAATTCCGCGTTGTTGAGCGAACAGGCCCATCAAACGCTTCAGTTGAGAGGGTGCCAGTGCTTCATCGAGCATCGCAGTTGCGTTGTTGTTGAGTTCGTCGAGCATCTTCTTTCGCTCGTCTTCGCTCGCACGGAACATTTCGCGCATGTCGGGCTGATTGGCTGAAATGGCCTTCCAAGTCTCTTCATCCAGCTCGACTTCCTTGCGAACTTCATCGATGCGAAGCAGGCTCATCAATTCTGTGGCTGCTCCGAGCTCCATACGCTGTCCACCACCGAAGCCGCCACGCTGTCCGCCGCCACCACGTTGTCCGCCGCCTTGGCCACCACGTTGTCCGCCGCCACCACGTTGTCCGCCCGCTTGTCGACGACCACCACGATCTTGCTCTTCTTGTGCCTCCGCAATCGATGCGAAACTCAAGCAAGCAACCAGGCTCAAAGCACTTAAAATACGAAGTTTCATAATCCGGGCTCCTATTCGACCCTGAAGCAAGCGGCCTGCCTGAGAAAAGTAAGTGCAGATAGGCCTGAAGTAGTTGAACTCAGCGAACGGCATTGACCCGTTTCTACGCTTATCGAATCAACCTCTCAGAAGCCGCCAAGTTCCGCTTGGGACACAAAATTCGCACAAAATCCAACATTTGTCGTTGCAGAATCACCAGCGAGTAGGCAAACGAGTGGGCAAAGCTGCTATTTTTCGCAGAATGGCGTAGTTCGAGTCACCGTCCACCCCGCCAAAATCTCGCGCCCAAGCGGTAAAATAAGTCGAAAACCAAGGGAAACCAGCCCAGTGTCGTCTGCGGAACAGTCAACGGACGCGATATCTGGCGAGCCAGAGGGGTTCACGCTGCGCTCGTCGGTTGACCGGTTGCCGGGCGTTGGACCGAGTCGAGCGAGGTTGATTTCCAAGCTGGGACTGCGGAGGGCAGCCGATTTACTGTTCTATTTCCCCCGCAGCTATGAATTGCCAGCGAAACTAACCAAGCCCAGCGACTTTGTCGAAGGCGAGAAAGTCACCGTTCAGGGGGAAATCGTCGAAGTCGATCAGCGAGTGACCCAAAGCGGGAAACACATGCTGGGAATCCTGGTCGATCTCGGCGAAACCACGGTCCGAGGCGTTTGGTTCAACCAGGGCTTTCGTGCCAAACAGCTCGTCGAAGGAGCCCGAGTCGCTGTGACTGGAAGCCTGCGATCGACTGGGCTGTCCTGGGAATTGGTTCAGCCCAACGCGGTTGTCCTGGGCGAAGACGAATCCATCGAAGACGACCAGACACCGCTCCCTGTCTACGGCCTAACCGAGGGCCTAAAGCAGCACGTGATGCGGCACCTCATGAAACAGGCAATTGAGCCGCTGGTTGGCCTCGTCCCGGAGGTCATTCCACTGACACTGCGTCAGGAGCTCGATGTTGTCGAAATTAAACAGGCACTTGCATCGATTCACTTCCCGTCCTCCAGCGACGACGCTGAAAGGGCAAGCCGCAGACTGAAACTTCAGGAACTGTTCGTGCTGCAACTTGCCATTTCGATGCAACGAAAAGCTCGCGAAGCCAACTCCCTCGCAATTGAATGCACCTCCACCGGCAAAGTGCACGCGCGGATCATGCGGCGACTTCCCCACCAGCCAACCCCCGATCAGATAGCGGCCATTGATCAGATCCGCGAAGACATGGCCAAGTCAATTCCCATGAATCGACTCTTGCAGGGTGACGTTGGTTCAGGCAAAACGGTCGTCGCGCAGTATGCCATGCTGCTGGCTGTCGCGAGCGGGTGCCAAGCTGCGCTGATGGCACCCACTGAGGTTCTGGCCAATCAACACGTCGCCACATTCAACGCAGCACTCGCATCCAGTTCCGTTAGGATCGAACTGCTCACCAGCTCCATGACCGCCAGTGGCCGGCGCGAGGTTCTTCAAAAGTGCCGTAACGGAGAAGTTGACTTGCTGATTGGCACACAATCCCTCTTGTCCGACGATGTCGAGTTCAAGCAACTGGGGTTGGTAGTGGTGGATGAGCAGCACAAATTCGGTGTCATGCAACGCGCGAAGCTACGAACCGAACAAGCTCAGCCACACTACCTTGTGCTTAGTGCGACTCCAATTCCTAGGACGATTGCCATGAGCGTCTTTGGAGACTTGGACGTGTCGACCATTCGTACCAAGCCTCCCGGGCGAGCGGCCGTTCATACGTATACATCGGAATCCTCACAGCTAGACTCTTGGTGGAAGTTTCTCGACCGACAATTGGACGCTGGACGTCAGGCCTATGTGATAGCGCCACGCGTTGCAGAAAACCCTACTGGTGAAGGTGCCAGCGCCGAAAGTGTCTTCAAAGAACTCAGTAACGGTCCATTTGCGAATCGTCGAGTCGGGTTGCTACACGGCAAAATGGACTCGGCTGATAAAGAAGCTGCACTCCAGCAATTCGCCTGCGGTGAAATTCAGGTTCTAGTCGCCACGACGGTAGTTGAAGTCGGCATCGACGTCCCGAACGCGTGCGTGATGACAATCCTGGATGCAGACCGGCTTGGGCTCAGCCAGCTCCATCAACTTCGCGGTCGAGTCGGTCGAGGTTCCCATCCTGGATACGTCAATGCGGTCGCCAGCGAAGGGAATACAGTTGAAAACCCGAGGTTGACGGCATTTCAGGCAACCAACGACGGCTTTGAATTGGCGGAGATGGACTTGCAGATGCGCGGCCCCGGCGACTTGCTCGGCACCTCGCAAAGCGGCCTTCCACCACTGCGAATCGCCAGTCTGGTTGACGACGGCGAATTGCTTGAGTTTGCCAAACAGGTTGCCCGACGGCTGCTCGAAGAAGACCCACAACTGGCCAGTGAAGACCTGCAGCTCATTCGCGAGCAGACACTCCGCCGCTACGGCGAACGTCTGCAACTGGGCGACGTCGGCTGACCTCACTTGCTAAGCGGCTCGTTGCTGATGCTCTTCAGGCTGGGCTTCGTCGCGCGCGGAAGCTCGCTGCCACAGTTCCCAAATGGCACCTAGCAGGCTGACTCGAGTCGTTTCGTGGTACATTGAATCAGCAGGCAAACCTTTCGCAAGCCGTCGATGCGCGATCCCAAGATTGTGATACGGAATACTCGGGAACAAGTGATGCAAAGCATGGTAACGCGTTCCCGTCGGCCCCCACAGCTCGGTGAACCAGGGACGATGCGGGTAGTTCACGCTATCAAGCAATTGCTCTTCAAAAGTGAGTTGCCGACCATCTCCCATCCAGCGGTGAGCGCCGAGAGTCCGAATGTTGTTAAGCATGATTAATGCCACGCTGATGCAATAGGCTTGGATCAGGAATTGATCGACCAATTGCCCGCTCGCAATCGGAGCTCGCAGGACGAGGACCATGCACCACAAGAAACAGAACACTTCCTGGATTCGCATCGTTCGGTCTGCTTTCTCGCCGTAGTCACCGCGAAGATAGAAAATGTCGATCACCATGCTGCTCGCATGACGCTCTACCCAGCCCCGTGTCTTGGGAAAGATCCAGCATACTGGCGTCAGGATGCCGAAGCGGAAGAAGGCGGCAACAGGAACAACTGCCGCTGCCGCAACGAACAAACAGATCATCCAAGGCGCTCGGTGGCTCAAGTCGAGGTATTCGCCGTCGTGCTCAGTACCATAATGCTTGCGTCGGTGATGGTCGACGTGTGGATAGTACATGAAAGACGGGATGAGAAAAGGAATCCCGCACAGGAGATTCCAGGCAACACGGAAGCCGCGGTATTTCTCAGTCGGCAGGTGCACCAATTCGTGGATAAACATCGATGCCCGCATGTAGAGAATCGATGTCACCAAGAACAGTCCGATGCGCAAGACCCACAATTGGGCTCCGCTGAGCGAAAACATCTCGTGCCCTCGCAGCAGAAACTGGAAACAAACGTGACCGGTTAAGATAGTGGCGAGGAAGTCCGTCCAATAGATCAACGGGTTCGGCTTGGAAAGATCCTTCACCAAGGACTTCGCTTGCGTGATCGAAAACCGAGGACTCACCTGATGGCGCACTCCGCTCGGCTGACCTGCGTTGGATTTCGTTGTTGGTGATTTTGCTGTGCTGGGTTGGAAGGGCACGACTCAAACCTCTCGAATGGACTATTCAAGTTTCGTTTGTGTACCGCGCTCTCATTTTCCCGCTGGTGCAGAGAACCTATTCGAAAACCGGCTGGCAGCCCCGCAAGGGACATCCTAGCCAGCCGACGTTTGGATAGGCTCTAGGCCGCTTTGCATTCAAAGCCGATTGAAACACGCGATTGAGGCGTCCGCCGAAAGGCTCAAACCGGTTGAGTTCGTCGGACATCTAGACTTGCGAGGGAGGCTTTAACAGTTCGGCAACTTACGGGAAGTGACTCCTAGGCGAGGCGTCGGTATCCTTACAGAAAGCCTTTCGGCAAATCCGGTACCGCTAGCATTTCGAAATTAGTCTAATCCGGAACAGTGCGTATATCCCGCATTTTTACCCCATTCGTACTAGTTTTTTATACCCTTTTACTTTGGTAGGAGAGCACCAGTGGACGTTCTAAACAAAGAGCAACTGACTCAGAAGAAATGCCTGCCCTGTGAAGGTGGCGTGGATGCATGCAGTATCGAAACGGCCAGAGCTCAAATGGCCAGTCTTCCCGACTGGAAACTGAGCGACGACGGAAAATCCATCTCGCGGAAGTGGCAGCTCAAGAACTTTGTCCAGGCAGTAAAGCTGATTCAGCAAGCGGCCGACATCGCCGAAGATGAACAGCATCATCCCGACCTTCACCTGACCGGCTATCGCAATTTGGAGATCGTGCTTACCACTCATGCAATCGATGGACTAAGCGAGAATGATTTCATCGTGGCGGCGAAGATCGACCAGGTGGCCAGTTAAACAGCGGCCAGTTAAA
>CAYPLE010000002.1:0-9552 GCA_964411445.1 uncultured Pirellulaceae bacterium | reverse complement strand
AAAACCTTGAGAGGCCTGCTTGCCAGGGAGTGGAATGCGAATCGCAGTAATCGGTGGCGGAATCAGCGGGATTTCGGCTGCCATCTACGCCCGAGAGGCCATGCCCGAAGCAGATGTCTCGCTCCTGGAAGCAGGGGGGCGGTTGGGCGGAGTCATTGAAACACTCAACGAACCCTACTTGATCGAAAAAGGGGCCGACAATTTCGCAACCTTGATGCCTGACGCACTCGAGCTGTCGCGCTTATGTGGCGTCGATGAACAGTTGATCATGCCACAAGAGCGGGGCAGACAAGCCTTTGTCCTCAGCCGTGGACGACTGGAGCCCATTCCCGCTGGCTTCTCGTTGATGCAGCCAACGCGAATCCTATCCATCTTGACGACGCGCACGCTTTCTTTCGGCGGTAAGTTGCGGCTGCTGAGAGAATTCCTGGTGCCAGCCCGCAAGGAGGATGGTGATGAATCACTCGAATCCTTCGTCACACGACGACTGGGCCGAGAGGCCTTCGAGAACTTGGTGGAACCCATTGTTAGCGGCATTTTCACAGCCGACCCATCGACGCTGAGCATGCAAGCGACGATGCCACAATTCTTAGAAATGGAACGTACGAGCGGCGGTCTGATTCGCGGTCACCTGTCGGCGAAACGCAAAGACGCCAGAGCAGCCGCTCGCCGAGCAAGCGGAGCGAGGTACGATCAGTTTCGCGCCCCCAAGTTGGGTATGAACGCTTGGATCGAAGGCCTAGCGGGCCATCTCCCCGCCACCGCAGTACGACTTGGAAGTCCCGTCCGCCGGCTCCAGCACATGGATGAATCCGCCTGGAAACTAACTATCGACTGCAACGGGCAGAGCCACGACGAGCAATTTGACGCCGTCATCTGCACAGCGCCAGCTCGAGTGGCTAGCCGCTTGCTCGAGTCAGTCGATCGCGAAGCGGCTGAGTCCATTGGAAAGATAGAGTATGCGTCCAGCGCCGTCGCCGCCATGATCGTTCGGCGAGCAGACATTGGTGGACGAATCGACGGATTCGGAATGATTGTTCCTAGCGTGGCAGGCCGAAAGACGCTTGCGATTTCCTACACGAGCAATAAGTACCCTGGCCGAACTCCAGATGAACTGGTGCTTCTGCGTGTTTTCTTGGGCGGCGCAAAAGATCCGACCATCATGGAATTGGAAGATGCAGCCATCGAGGAAATCGCTCAACATGAAGTCCGCGAAATCCTAAATTGGACGGGCGACCCAGAGTGGATCAGCATCGTCAGGTGGAACAAAGCGATGCCTCAATACACCGTCGGCCATGTCGATCGCGTCAACTCGATCTTTCGCCGGCTTGAGCAATTCCCAACGCTTGGCCTAGCCGGTGCGGCCTATCGAGGTGTAGGAATTCCCCAGTGCGTACGCAGTGGTCGACTCGCCGCAGAGAAGGTAACAGCATACCTTGCGGCGCCTGCTGGCTAGCGATCGCGACGAAGAGACCGGGCCAAGCTGCCCTGAGTGACCAAGTCTGCAAAATCGTCTTCCAGCACTTGGAGCTCGTCGTCAATCCACTTGTCGAGCACCGACGTCGATTCCATGCGCTCTTGGAGCCAGTTCCAGTGGTTCGCCTGAGCCTTTACGTCCGTCTTACCGTTGTCGGTGGGATTCGAGTTTTCCTGGGTCATTTGATTGCTCCAGTGCTCCGTGCCACCATCGTCGAGGATTGAGCGGGTGGTCAGGACTTTCATTTGTCGAATGCTTCAAAATGACAGCGTGAAAGACTCTCGCGAGCTATCACGGCCGCCATTGCGATGCCCCAAGCGTGTTCGACAGGTTTCGTCTACGGTCATTATCGGCGTGTCGGCAACTCCGGCACCCTTCAGATAGGGGTGTTTTTTCCCGCAATTGCAATGGCGAAGACGCCTAAACGATCTACAGGGTTCGGGTCGCAACTGCGGTGCCAAACCCCTCAAGATAGGCTTCGTTTTTCCCTAAGCCTATTGTGAGCATGATCTTACGGCAACGCAGGCCGGTGATCGCAAGCTGTCATGCATGACGCAAAAAAGCGACAAAGCGACCTTTTTGCTGTCAAAAAGCATCATGGATGCCGGAATGGCACCTTCAGCGATTGTCCCTATTTCTCGTCCGCAACGATGACACTACTCGCCCAAAGTTGACACTCGTGTGCCGTTCAGCCAGACTTTGGCCTCCCCGTTTCGGAAGCGTGTTTATTTCGGTCGCGTGAATGGCGCGTCTTTCGGTGCACACTCATGCTGCTCCCACGGGAGCTGAAAGGCCTCCGCAGCTAGTCCGCCGAGCCGGTTTGCCCCTCCCCAGGAGGGCGAATGTCAATGTTTGATATCAACTGTTCGGTGGAGGTGGATCTTGTGGGGAGGTGTTGGACCAATTTTCGGGAAACTGCAAATTGAGCAACTTTCTGCGTCGACGTGGCGCCGAAAGACGGGTATAGTTCAGACATCTGGGACCGAAGTTACGGTCCTGGACTGTTTAATGATGGGGAGTTTTGATCAGGGCTCGTTGACCTGTTACAGATTGTTGCGATTGAGTTGGATATCTTTTTGGTCCGAGTTCCGTTTGGTTTCTTGCCTAATTGATCCCTTTCGATTGTTCTAGTGCCATTGGCTAGAACGGCGGTTTTACCGCCTTCTTTAAGTACAAGCATTGGATTTGCTTTCTCTGTCAGGCTCCCCTCAGTCGGCGCAAGTCGATGTTTTTGTTTTCGTAAGGGGTTCAAGTATGAACATCTATGTAGGTAACCTGAGTTTTGGCGCTAGCGAGGCAGACCTCGAGCAAGCCTTTGGTGAGTACGGTGAAGTAGCATCCGTAAACATCATCAAGGATCGCGACACCGGCCGTAGCCGTGGTTTCGCCTTCGTCGAAATGCGTGACGATCGCTCCGCCAAGGAAGCAATCGAAGGTGTAAACCTTCGTGAGATCGACGGTCGCAGCGTTACTGTCAATGAAGCTCGTCCACGCGAAGATCGTCGCGGCGGTGGCGGTGGTGGTGGCGGCGGACGCTGGTAAGCCCTACCAAGATTGGTCTTAGCCAATCGCGACCCCGGTTCAGGTTGCGCCCGGACTGCTTGTCCAAGTCGCTTCCCTAGCTAGATCGCACAGTAAAAAATCACACTTCGCCTCTCACTGCCACAACGTAGTGAGAGGCGTTTTTTTTTGCGCGAACAGATGCACTATGACGACATAGACGGCTCAGCACAAATTAGACACGCAGTGATAGCGCGCAACCTCAGGCCGTAGAAATTCTGTAGAATCTTGGGCAATCAATCATTGGTTTTAACTATGCAGCATGCGAATGCTGAAGAGTCGTTGACGTCGAGGGGCGAGCAGTGGAATTGAACGATGTAATGGCCGAGCTAGAGAAGCTGGGCAGCGAGCAAACGGTAAAAACATTTCGCCGACACGGTGCAGACGGCCCGATGTTCGGGGTGAAAGTTGGCGACCTGAAGAAGCTGCTCAAGCATATCAAGGGCGACCAAGAGCTAGCCCTCGAGCTGTGGGACACAAACAATTCGGATGCAATGTATCTGGCTTCGCTCGCCGCCGATGGCTCGAAATTTACGAAGACACAATTGAACCACTGGGCCAAGACCGCTTGGTGGCACATGCTCAGCGAGTACGCGGTGCCGTTTGTGGCCGCTGAACACAAAGACTGCTTTTCGATTGCCAAGAAATGGGTGGGTAGCCGAAAGCCCTCCATCGCCTCCAGTGGCTGGAGCACCTACGCAGCAGGGCTTTCCGTTCGGGCTGACGAAGAAATTGACCTGCAGGAAACGCGTGAACTTATGGAGGGAATTCCCAAGCAAATTGATTCACAGGGCGACCGAATTCGCTACTGCATGAATGGGTTTGTAATCTGCGTTGGGACGTATGTGAAACCGTTGCTCAAACAAGCCAAAGCGACGGCCAAAAAGCTTGGCAAGGTCGAAGTGAACATGGGCGATACCGCTTGCCGCGTTCCAGTTGCCTCCGAGATGATTCAAAAGGTTGAGTCGATGGATCGCGTTGGAAAAAAACGCAAGTCCGCCAAGTGCTAGGCTCACTAAATCTTGGTGGTGGCTTCCCGCTGCGATCGCGCACGTTGTGCAGACCTGCGCCGTCACGCGTCACGAGCGGAGCAGGATATGTCATGCGCAACGCCGTTACGGGAAAAGTTGTAGCGGGGGCTAGCGGAGTGTTGGGGCTCCAAGGTGACGGTGTATTTCGTTGCACTCGTCAAGGGTAAGACGCAAACCGTGAGCCAAATCGCGCAAGTAATCGGCCTCGCGATTTTCGTCGAGGTCGATTGCCGCTAGCGACATCATGTAGACTTTTTCCTCCAGCCCAATTGGTACGGACCACGCAAACTCTCGCACATCAACGGGCTTTGCGAATTCTTGTCTGAGAAAGTTGATGGTTTCTGCGGATCGATCCGCTACTCGAGCGAGAATGGCCCGTTGCTCGTCGTCACCGATGCGTCCGTCTGCTTTGGCTGCATTGATCATCGCTCGAACCAAAACGACCACTTCATCTTGATTGCTGACCGTCTGTGGATCGACCGGCCGACTGGAACGTGATTGCTTGGGCTGGCGATAACGGCTTCCTGCATCGTCAAAGCTGGGTGGTTGCCGCATGGAGGTGCGATCGCCGGTCTGAAATCCTGAGGTGCGTGCGTCGTTTGACGGCCGATAGCCGGTCGAACCGCTGTTGGATGATTTGCCGCCGGTCGCAACGCCTAGCAGGTCTTCAAGCTCGCTGGCCTGATCTCCGATGCTACCTGAACGGCTGGACCGACTCCCCACTCCTGAAGGGACGCTTCGCCCGGAGCTGGACCTAGTGCCTGCGGAGCTCCCGGAACTGCCTGTGGATTTCCCCCGTCCGCCGCCGAGCAGATCTTTGAGAATCTTTCCTCCCAAGGAACCGCTACTACCACCGGATTTTCCTCCGCCCAACAAGCCTCCGAGAATGTCCATTGGATCCATGATGATTGCCTTTGCAGAAACTGATTCGTTGAGTTGCTATTTCGGTTGCTACTCGTGCTGAAGGGCCTCAGCAAGATTGAGTCGAGCAGCGCGTCGTGCCGGCAGCATTGATGATGCTAAAACGACGGCGAATCCCACCGCGAGGCAGCCGAAGGTCAGTCCCGGCCGCCCTAGGTATTCTACGTCGTGCCCCAGTACGGCCTGCGAAGACAAACCGATTGCCCAGGAGACGAACACGCCCGCCACAGCCCCAGGTAAGAGGCCAATAATTCCCAGGAGTACAGCTTGGGAAAATACCATGCGTCGCACCTGTGACTGTGTCATGGCAACGACACGTAGCATCCCAATCTCGCGGGTCTGTTCTAAGATATTCATGGTGAGTGTATTGACCAGTCCCATTGCTGCGATCACAAAGCCTAAACCAAGTAGCACCCATAGGATTGCCACAACGCCGTTGATCATGGAGTCCACAAACGCAACCATGTCGGCGTAGGACTGGAAGATCAATCCTTGCTCGCGGCAAAATACTTGTAGGCTGGTTTGCAAGTCTCGCAGTTGCCCTTTTTCCGCACGGATCACGTAAGCATCAACGCCTGTGATTCCGAAATCACGCTGGGCTACAGATGCATCCATGTGGATTGTCAGTCCACCGCCGACGTAATCGTTGGCGATGGCCGCAATGGCACGTTCTTCAGTTCCACTTTCGGTTTGGAACGGCACTGTGTCGCCAACGGTGTATTCACGTCGTTGTGCAAGGACAGAACCAACGATGACTTCACCTCGCCGCAGTGCGTCGCTGACTGTGGTGAAATCACCCTGCACCAAATCCATAGCAACCTGGTCTGAGTCTTCGCCACCGTAGCTGCCCGCAACAAGAAGAACGTCGCTGTCACCAGATTTGGATTGAACGAAACGGACGGTGTCGATTGATTTGATGCCGGGGAGCTGTCGTAATTGATCGCCGACGCCGTCGGGGATGTCCGCGCTGGTTCCAGTTGCTAGGTCCGGCATGCTTGCTCGAACAAAGAAGTCGCCAGCAAACGTGCGTTGGTACCACAGCCGCACATTGCGGACGTTGTCTAGGATGTTGCCGGCCATGCCAGTGGTGGTGCCA
The DNA here is from genome assembly GCA_964411445.1 of uncultured Pirellulaceae bacterium. Lineage (GTDB taxonomy): Bacteria > Planctomycetota > Planctomycetia > Pirellulales > Pirellulaceae > Aureliella. The sequence goes on along the minus strand of CAYPLE010000002.1, from coordinate 3,467 downwards.
AGAGCAATAAAGAGCACTCCGACGGTCAGCGTGCTGCGCCCAATGTGGCGAGTGAGTTGCCGCTGCGCGAGTCGAGCTTCGACGCCTACGAAGCGTTCCAGCCAGCCGCCAACCCAGCTACTGACCGGCTGCAGAAGAAGCGGGATCAGTAAGACGCACCCGAGTAGCATCATTACAATGGCGACTACATCTGCGCCAATGGGAAGGATTTGCAGGGTGGTTAGATAAAGTAGCAGTGCTCCGGCTGGCACAAAAACAAAGCCGAGCGGAGTTGCCGCCTTGATGACGGCGTTGTTCGCTTCTAGTTCGATCGCTCGCATGGCCTCAAGCGGGCTGACGCTGCTGGCGCGTCGCGCCGGTAAGTAGGCGCCTAGCAACGAAACGCCGCTTCCAAAGACTGCGGCAACGATGAAAGGAAGTGGAGTAATGGCGACGCGCGGCAACTCAACTTGCAAAAGTGTGCTGCTGGCCGTAATGCCGTAATTTGCACCAACGACGCCGAGGACCGCACCGATGAGCGTGCCAGCGACGCTTAGCAGCAGGGCTTCTCCCAGAATCAAGCGACCGACTTGCCGAGGAGTTGCGCCGATCGCACGCAAGACCCCAAGCTGTTTTCGTCGTTCGCCGACGGCCATCTGAAACGTGTTGTAAATGATGAAGAGCGAAATCAGCAAGGCAAAGGCGATGGACATCATCAGTCCATTTTCGGTGGCGAATGTCGTTTCCTTCGATGTGTCCATGCCGCCGACCCGCGGCGGTCGGACGTCGACGCCTTCGGGCAAGATGGCTGCGATTCGCTGCTGAAGTTCCATAGTAGCCGCATCTGAATTCGCTTCTGCGGTGGATTTTACAAGGACTTGATCGACAACATTCTTTAGGCGAAAAGCTCGCTGAGCCGCAGGCAAGACCATGTAAGCAGCGCTGCCAAGGGTCAAGCCGTCTGCACCGGTTGGTCGAACAAGGCCCACGAGCGTGTAGTCGTTTAGACCGCCGCGGCCAAGGATCTTCACTTGGTCATCAATGGCTGCACCAATCGAAAACGCAAAGCTCTCGTCCAGCATGATTTCGGCGAGATTCTGTGGCTGTCGGCCTTCGGAAATTTCGTAACCACGAACCTGCTGGTCCACTCGCGGGTCAATTCCAAGAACCTGAGTTCTCGCTTTGGACTCGCCGACAAAGACACTGGCGAAGCGTTTGAGCGTTGGGACGGCCACTTCGACACCGGGAACTTCGTTTAGCTCTTTGACGATTTCGTACGAGAAACCTTGCGAACCATCGGAGACGACTTCCAAGCTGGCTTCCCCGGCAATGGCGGATGCCATTTCCTTTTGTGCTAAGCGGACGGTGCTTGTGACCAGCATCACCGAAACCACAGCGGCGACACCGATCGTAATACTGGCTAACGTCAGGATGGCACGCATCGGTCGAGCACGAAGTTCTCGGGTGCTAAACTTTGCAAGGCTCATCGTTCGCCTCGAGTGAGCGCGAGGGAATTTCTCTCGAGCACTGACTGGGCGTCACCATCGTCTTCGATCTTTCCGTCGCGAATAGTGACCAACCGATGGCTGGCACGAGCAACAGCAGGATCGTGCGTGACCATGACAATCGATTGCTGGAATTCCTCGACCAGCCCGCCAAGCAGTTCGATCACGCGGCCTGCTTGTCGAGAATCAAGATTTCCCGTCGGTTCGTCTGCCAGTAACAAAGCAGGTTTGATGGCGAGGGCTCGGGCGATTGCCACACGTTGTTGCTCGCCGCCGGAAAGTGCCCCGGGCAGGTGATTGCAGCGATGGTCCATTTCTACAAGCTTGAGCGACTCAAGGGCTCGCTCTCGGACCTCTTTACCACGTCGGCCGTCGAGCTCCATTGGAAGGGACACGTTTTCCAAGGCGCTCAGGTTGGGAAGGAGATTGAACGATTGAAAGATGAATCCAAGCCTTCGTCGACGCAGGATGGTCCTCTCGTCTTCTTGCATCTCGGACATGTCGGCGCCTTCCAGGAGGACGCAGCCGGACGTTGGGCGTTCGACGCCGCCAAGAATGGTCAGCAGAGTGCTCTTGCCTGAGCCGCTTGGGCCCATAATTGCTGCAAACTCTCCAACCTCAAAGGAAACCGAGAGTCCTCGCAGAGCCTGAACCTCGCTTTCACCGCTGGAATACGTCTTTATTACGTCGCGGGCTTCCAAAATCGTCATTCACTTGCCTTTGGTTCGGACGAGCCAGAAACTCCTGGAGAATAGATGGTATGCAAACCCTACGCACTGGTGGCAGGGTGAACGAAATGTCTCAATAATGCAATGCCCCTCGAATCAAGAACGGACAACATCCTGCTTGGGTTAGTGCGACGTTTGGTGCCTCAACCGGGCTACCAATCTGGCGTCCTTAAACCATCAGTGCAGCTTAAGGCGGTCGGTTGGTTAGCCAAAAAGTGATGAATCGAACCCTTATCAGCCTAGGAGCCAACCTGGGGGACCCTAGAACGGCTGTCCAGCAGGCGGCTGAGCGGCTGCAAGCACTGTTTGGCGTACCAGATTCCGCGTTTCGGGTGAGTGGGCTGTATCGCACGCCCCCCGTCGGTGGACCGTCCGGGCAACCGCCTTTTATCAATGCAGTTATCGCTGTCGAGTCGCCGTTGGACCCCTGGAGGGCTTGGTCGATCGTCCGGCAAGTGGAAACTGAGCTGGGGCGCGTCCGGCAACGTCGCTGGGAAGCACGCAAGATTGATGTCGACATTCTAATTCACGGATCGCACAAAATCTGGACGCCTCAACTGAAGATTCCTCATCCGCGGATGTGCATGCGTCGGTTCATCCTCGCGCCGGCTTGCGAGGTCGCTGCGGAGTGGATCGATCCGGTTTCGCAGTTGTCGATCCAGGAGCTGGCCAGTCGGTTGGATGGTCGGCCAAGTAGTTTGGCAGTGGTGGCTCCGGATGAGTCTCGATACCACGGTATTGTTGAACAAGCAGCCCGTAGCGCCACCGCAGCTTGGCGAATGCCTGGCTGCCATCCAGAGGCTGGTAGACGTTGGGTGCAGTTTGTTGCCTATGGCCAGCAGCACCAGGCGCGTGGGGTTGAGGAAGCCATGCCGGGTTTGGCTGTCTACCTCACGCCTGGGCAGTCTGTCGAAGGCGCGCAGTGGGAGGACGTGCACGCAACGCTTGCACAGCAATTGGGCTTTAAACCGACAACAGACGAAGACTTAGCGGCTGGCATTCAACCGCGCTGGCTCACTTGCCCACATTACCTACTCTCTTCTGACGACCCCGACTGGGCGGCCCATGAAATAGCCGCCTCGCTCGATGCAATGGATTGTCCTGTCGAACGCGTTTCTGAGTCAAATGCCTGAATTTAGGGGCTGTAAAACAGCCGGAGATAGATCGGAGGCAAAATGACTAGCTTGGAAGAATTTGTCGTGGCAACGCTGTTCTACAGCCTCATGGCAGGAGCGATGCTCTACGGCTATCGATT
>CAYPLE010000001.1:142677-156018 GCA_964411445.1 uncultured Pirellulaceae bacterium | reverse complement strand
GCGTACTAGCACTCCTGTTCCCGTCTACAACTGCCCATCGCGGCGTGGCGGCGAGTTGTTTCGTTTTGATCCCGAATGCCCCAGTTGTCCGCAGCCAATCGGTTTAGTAACTCGGAGTGCTGATGGCATCGAAGCAGATGCCCTTATCAAGCTAATGTTCGAGTGTTTGTTATGAGTCGCTTGTAAGCAAGGTGTTGTGTGATGCAGCGAGATGAGACACGCGTGGTGCGTAATCAACTGGTGTTGAGAATTTCGTTTATTGCAATGTCAGCTTGCATTAGTCTTACAGCAGTTGCAAATGAGTCGAGCCTGCAAGAGAAGCTATCGTTCTATAAGCAGCGTTTGCTTGCGAATGAGCAGCTTATTGGTAACGCAAATCTTGAATTCGAAGTTTCGACGGAGAACTTTCCATACGCCGGCAAGTGGCCGAACGTTGTATACGGCCTACAAACTCACAAGATTAGCTTACAACTAGCCAAGGATGGTTCCTATAAAGCTTCGATCGATGGTCCTGTTCGCGAAGGAGAAGCTAAGACTTACTATCTCAAAGGCCCAGTCTTTTGGAGGTTTTTGGAAGAATTCAAGGCTGCAAACGGACAGCCTGCGATTAGCACATCGCCTAACTATACAGTGCACCCGACGCACGTTAGCCGTACCAATGCTTTTGATACGGTGCTTGATGTTTTAAACGCTCCGAACACTACCATTGCTGACTTTGAACAGTCAGGAGATATCTCGACAATGCTCGTCGATTACTTCCCTAATGCCAAGTCGAAAGGGGTCCGATGGGAATTGGATTTTAGCCGAAAGCAGGGTGATATGCCGACTGCATTCCGCGTGATTTCCCCTAGCAGCGGCGCAACGGTCATTGCATTTAAATGTGAATACGTCGAAGACCGTGCATTTCTGCCACGTTCGTGGCACCGCGAGACTTACTCAAGCGACCAAGATCTCATGAGTGTCGAGAAAGGCACTTTGATAAGCAGAGAAATGTTATCAGGATTTGCTCGATCGACAACGGAACTTGACTTTCCGCCAGGAACAAAGGTTGTGAACATGGTGACCGGTGAACGTACGCTGGTCCGTGAGCCAAGCAAGAATAGTTGGTGGCTTGACAAGCTTCTCTATGGTTCACCGTGAGTGAGTTTTTTGGGTGTTCGATGCTGGTAACTGGCTGGTTCGCCGCGGCTTGGGAGAACGCTTCGCTGCTGCGAAAATCCGGCAAGCGAGTGTGCGCGTCCATCAGCCAAGCGGTGAGCGTACGGTGGAGTGCGGGTTGACTAGGGTGTTAGGTTGGTGGGGTTCTCTTGTGTTTGGAAGGAAGAGGAACGATGCCAACGAAAGCTTCAGTTGAAAAAGAACGGTTCTGGCGAGAGAGGGTGGAGGAACATGCCACTAGTGGGTGGTCGATTCGGGAGTTCTGTGAACAGCGGGGGCTGAGTGCGAAGCAATTCTATGCTTGGAAAGCACGGCTGAAGAAACGCGATGGGGCGGGCAAAGCGGGCATAATTCTCTATCTAACGAAACCCGCCAGTGGTCCGAAAACTGGGGTCCACTTCAAGGCCCTTGAACTTGATCCGCTCTCACCGACGATATTCAGGTTTTAATAATGGGGGTCGAGCACGGAACGACTGCTCGGAGGGGCGGGTTGTTGCCAGGCGCTCATGCCGCCATCGACCAGATGGATCTGCCCATTGACGTGCGACGCTTCATCGCTCAATAGATAAAGGGCTGGTGGGCCGCAGACTTCTGCGTCTGGGACTTTACGATTCGGTGTATGTAGCTGCATCCACGGCAGCAAGGGGCCATCGGGCGCAAGAGCCGGAGCCGTCAGCGGCGTGACTACCAGTCCGGGAGCGAGTCCGTTGACGCGAACGCCCCAGGGCGACAGTGCAACACAAAGGCTACGGACCATTGCGTGCACCGCCCCTTTGCTGGTGTCGTACGATGAATGGTCTTGTTCGCTCAGGATTCCGTTGATGGAGCCAGTGAAGAGGACGCGATACCAGTCATTGGGCCTCTGCGTCTTTGACCAAACGCGAGCCAGCGACTGAGTCAAGAAAAAACCAGCTTCAACGTTGACGCAAAGCGTCTTTCGAAACGTCTCATGGTCCATTTGCAGAAATGGTACGTCTTGGCAAATTCCTGCATTGTTAACCAGCAGTGAAATGCCTTCGATCGGACGCAGTTTCGCAATCTTTCCGAGCAGATTGTCTAGCCACTGGCTTGAGGGCAGCGAAAGATCTTCGTAGACAGCCGCAGCGTTCACATCAAAGCTGCGGCACGCGGCCAGTGTTGTTTCAGCTTCGCGGTTGGGCTCCAACCCGAGCAAAATGACGTCACATCCGGCTTGGGCGAGCGACTTTGCGATGGCAGCCCCGACGCCTTGGGTACCACCGGTTACCAGCGCGCATCGCGAGTCGAGTCGAAACATGGCTTCTCGTTTCAGGAAAGCGTCAATAAGATGGGCGAGGTGGCCTACCGCTGCGTGGGCTACCGGATTGGCTGCCGAGGCGTCGTTGCATAGTTTCTCGTCCCGCGGTTTTCGTACCGATTCTGATTGTACATTGGTAAGAATCGGTAGTATACCTCCAGGCAAAGGCAGCTCATCGCAGTTGAGTAAACGCGTCCGCCGTAGCCGCCCCAAACTCTGTCAGGCTCCCAACTGCCGCTCAGCGGCCCAGCCGTAGCTTGCGTTGCCAGTAGTCGTTGCTTGAGTGCGGCGTTCCATGCCTTCCAGTTGTCGTCCTGAAGTTGGAACATGGCAAGTGTCGCATAGTACCAATAATAGACGTTGTCTTGTTCTTGACCTGGAAGGTTGTTTGTCAAGGCTGCAACCGCTTCGTTTTGCTGTTCCGGTCGGATGGTCCGCTCGAGCAATAGGTTGCATGCGAGGGCTTCGGCGGTCATGGTTACACTTGGCCGTCCGTCGCCTGGCAAATAGGTTGCTAGGCCTTTGTTGCGACCTGCTTCGCATGACTTCAAGAACTGCGCCATCCGATCTTGAACTGGAGTGGGGATCTTCACGCCAGCTCGTTGGACGCTCTTCAATGCCATGGCTTGCCAACCGAACTGACTGAGGTCCCCGCCAATGCGTGGTTTGTACCGCCATCCGCCTGACCGGAGGTCCTGGGCATTGATCGTGTACTGCGCCGCGCGTAGAACCGGTTCACGCAACACTTCGTCCTTCGTCATCGTGTACGCCTCAGCGAGCGCGAGTGTAGCGATGCCGTGACAGTACATTCTCGCATTCAATACAGATGGCGAATCGCCGATTTGCTTTCTGCCGGATAGGTCACCAGAAGGCATCTGGGAATCGATCAAATAGCGCAGCCCAGATGCAACTGTATGTTTGTGGTCGCCGTCCAAGTGCGTGTGTCCGGCCGAGAGAAATGCCAGCAGGGCAAGCCCGGAAATGCCCGTATCCGCTTTCGCTCCGGTACCGTAACGACTTTGCCCAAGTGCATAGGTCTCTGTTCCTGCTCCATGCGCACCTGCGACCCAAGCACCCGTTGTGTCTTGGGCTGAAGCCAGCCACTGTAGGGCTGATGTCACGGCAGCTTCTGTGTTTTCATCCGCGCCGAAGGCTGACGCAATTTTTAACTTGGATGGCGACTGACGCAATCGATAGGCTTCGGGTAGAGCAGCGTTGGCGGTCTGCGGTGGTCGAGTGGTCTGCGCAGAGTTTAGCAACGGCTGCGAGGTCAGATTTTGTGGCGAGGTCAGATTGCTGGGCTGAGCTTGTGGTCGCATCGTGGCACTAGCAGTCGCCATGCTTGGTGCACTGTCCTGATGTGGAGGTGATGCTGAGTCACTCGATGAAGCACGTTGCGCTTCTTCGAGTGGTAGAGTTTCGGGTTCGGGATCAGGCAATGGCTCCAGGTCGGCGAGTTCGGGCAGTTCGATGTCTTCTAGCAGGGAATCCGCAGCAGCCGTTAGCATTGCATCCAACTCGCCAGGATCCGCCATCTCGAGGATTCGCAGTTCGTTGCTCGGAAGTTGGGCTTGCCAAGGCGCAGGTGCTTGTTCTGCGTCTGCCTTAGCCAACGCGGAAGGATCATCAGGCAGAGTAACATCTTCGGCATCAGGAGGTGCCATGTCGCCCTCTTCAGCAGCAACCGTTGGCGGCGGTCCGCTAGGCGAGTCAATTACGTTACTGCCGTCATCCAAGGCGGACAGTAACGCCTGCTCATAAGCCTCGGCCGCCGATTGGTCTGCAGTGAGGGTTTCTTCGAAGCTGACCGAGACTTCTTCCGTACTCCCATCGGGTCGTCCCTGGGGGAGCGGGCTGCGAGTTCCCAGCGCGTACATTAGCAACCAAACATGAGCTAGAACGCTCAGAGCCACGCACTTGGTTAATGGCTTGGTCTGTCCCCACTTGGTTCGGGACAGCAGGAAGAGAGCGATGGCCAACAGTGCAAAGGCTATGCCCAGGCCAATGACTATCCAGCGTGCTGTCGAGACGTACGCCCAGCCCTGGGTGATCCAGTTGTTCATTTGGTCGTACAAGGACATGTTCGGCCCCGATTAAGATCCGCTTTGTCGACGGCTGTCGATTCAGCTAGAGGCGTTGGTGGGTCAACGAATCGTGGCTGATTGTCTGGCTGCGGTCGTCGAAACGTCCCGTACTCCGGCGCGATTGGCAGCTCCGAACGCTGTGACGACGTGTTGGTATTTGGCATTTGCGTCAGCACGTACCACAACTCTCAGATCCGGATAGCTGCTGCGCATTTGTTGCAATTGATTCATAAGCTGTTCGGCAGTGACACCTTGACCATCCAAATGCAACGTTCCATCGGCGGAGACCGTGATCTCTCTTCGGTCTGGTGGAGCGAGCATCGTGTTGATCGCACCCGCACCAGGTAGCGTGATTGCAATGTCGCGCTCGCTTTCGGTGAACTGGGTGCCGACCATGAAGAAGATGATGAGCAGGAAAACAACATCGATCATCGGTGTCAGGTTGACACTCGGAAGCTCTTCGGTGCGGTTGGTTTTCAGTGGCATCGTTTGGTCTCCTGCGGCGTATGCCGGGACTTTCGCTAGTCAATTAGGGAAAAGTCCTCGGGTCAAGCAGCGTTTCGGCGGCTGCGTGATCGCCCTCGTCCACCCGTTTCGGCCAGTGCTTCAGCGCTGATCGTATCAACCAAGGTCTGGGCATAGCCGTCCATTTCAATCGTCAACTGATCGGCTCGTCCAACGAAAAATGCGTACGCTGCGTAAGCCGGAATGGCTACGCAAAGACCTGCGGCTGTGCTGAGCAATGCTGCGCCAATTCCGCTAGCCAGTAGCTCGGGCCGTCCCATCGCGTCGGCAGAGGCAATGGTGTTGAAGGCATCGATCATGCCGAGAACCGTGCCAAGCAATCCCAGCAATGGTGCCAAGTTGCTGATTGCGTTGAATAGTCGCAAGTACTTGCGGAGGCCTGCCGTCACACGTTCGCCACTGTCAAGCACTGCCTGTTCGACCTCAACGGCTGGGCGTCCCCACTTCTTCAAGGCGCCTGAAAAAAGCTCGGCGATTGGGCTGCCATTTTCATCGCACAAGGCGACTGCATCGTCCTTTTCCAGTTGTTGCTGCTCCAGTTGTTCAATAACACCACGGACAAACGGTTTCGGAATCACTCGGCTGCGACGGAGGTACATTGACCGTTCGAAAACGAAGACGAGCAGCACAATTGAACTGGCGACGATCGGCAACATCAATACACCGCCTTCGCGAATGATGCTGATGAAGTTACCAATTTGGATGGACGCTTCCGATTCCTGCTCGCTAGCGTCCGCGGCTTCGTCTCCGATCGGAAGCGCTGCAGGGTCACTAGGCAAAGCTGCAGAATCCGAGACGATTCCTGGCCCAGAATTGGTCGCAATTCGAGTTGGTTGGTTCGAAGGAGCGAAACCTCCTTGAGGTGGTGGAGCTCCGTAGCCGCCGGACTGTGGCAGTGCAGGTGGCGGAGCAAACTGCGCAGTTACGGTCGCAGGCAGCGCCATCACGCCTGCGATAACCACTGCCGACACCAGATGTTTGAGTTGAATGATTTCCATATCACTAAACCAATCGGTAGATTCTATTTGTTCAACGGCGATGCAACTAGCGTTTGATAACGCTCGAATCGCCGGTTTTGGTTTCTAGGTCCGCGATCCGTCGCGAAGCTTCGTCGGACATTTGTCCCTGCTGAGATAATTCTAAATACTGTCGGTAGGCGGCCAGCGATCTGGTAGGTTCGCCCAAGTGTTCGTGGCATCGAGCCATCTGAAACAGCGCATTGCCTCGCCATTTTTCGTGCGATTGCGCTGAACATGCCCGGCGGTAGTGTTCCAGCGCGACGTCATACTTGCGCTGCATGACGGCAATTTCGCCTAGCATCCAAGACGCGCGAGCGAAAGGCTCCGAATCGGCCGCATGGGTGTTGCATATTTCTGCTAGTGTTCTCTTCGCAGTCTCAAAATCGATTTGAGCTACAGACAATCGCGACGTCAAAAAACTGTATTCGGCTGCCAGCTTCGGATCTCGGGTCAGTGGCCGAAGTTTTTCAATAGTTGTCGCGCAGGCATCAAAGTGTTTGGACAGCAATAGAACTTCTGCTTTTCGCAGGCCAAGCCGGGGTAGGTTTAGCGACAATGAGGCTGCCGCTTCTGGTCGCGCGAGGCCAGTTTCATCCAGTAGCTTATCCAGTTTCTTGACTTGCTCGAGTCCTAGGGCTGCGTCTTGGGTTGCAACGGCACTTTCAAGCAAGAGCATACGCAGCATCGCAGCTTGAGCCGACGATGAACGTTCGAGCAGTTTGGTTTGTTTCAGAAGAGCAATGCACTGGCGAAATTTCCCAGTCTCAAAACAGCTCGACAAACGCTGCAGTGTGATGTGATCGGCCAGCCGTTGACCCGCCGGAGTCGTTCGTAGATCGGCGGAGAGCTCACGGGTTGCCGCATCGAAGTTGCCGCTGCCACAAAGCGCGCTGACGAGTCGCAGACGGGCTACCTGTTTGAACTGAATCAGTTCTCCAGAACCGTTTGAATGCCGTTCAATGACTTCGAGCAGCGTACGAGCATATTGTTCGGCTTTCGCGGGATGGCTGTTGGCGACGCGCGACAAGGCCGAACAACAACAGTGAAAGTACTGCGGCGAGTAATCTGGTGATACTTGACCAGACAATTTGCCTGAACTGAGCGAATCGAGAAGAGCCGAGTGCTGCCCAGTTTGGCTGAGCAATACCGGCAAGTGTGTTTGCACAACCCTTTGCATCGAAAGACTCGTGCTGAGAGCCAGTTTTTCGAGAGCATTGATTGCTGCGTCGTGATTCTTGGCCTTCAACGCGACGGCAACGGCGTTGTAAGCAGCGCGGTCTTCTACAGAGATTTTGTCTTGAGCCCTAGCGAGGTTGCTAGGCAGCCAAATGCTGGCAAAACAATAGAACAGCGCAAGAATTGCGCAACGAATTGTGGACACCGTTCCGCCTCCCTGCTTTCGGTGAAAATGCAAAGCTGCGATCCGCAGCAGAATCTACTATCGACTTTTAGCTGGCCAGCCGGTTGGAAACAAGACAACCTGCGGGTTCTATGGATAAAGCCACCTTTCCGTCACGCCAGACTGTATCGCGTGGCTTGCGCCGAAACCGAGTGACTTCGCCCTGAACGAGACTACTTCGGTTGAATCGCTAGCAAAGAGCTCGTTCCGCCTTGGAACTTGTCGTCGATCACCCAGGCATTCCGAAGCAAAACGTAGAGTGTTCCATCGCCGGAAAACCGCAAGTCGACGGGGCGTCTCAGACCGCTAGCAAAGTCATCGGCTTTGCGTGCATTATCGGGATCAATCGTATGCAACCAACCGTGTTTGAAGTCAGCGAAGAAGTAGCGTCCCGCGAATTTTGTGGGCCAATTGCCAGCTTTCGCCATTTCTTCGGTCAGGAAATCGCCGCCAGAAATCGAAGCTTCAGGGTACCAATGAATCGGATCCTGAAACTCAGGTTTCTGCGCGCGACCGTGTTGGATGATCGGCCAGCCAAAATTTCCGCCCGCAACTCCAACATTGATCTCTTCAAATTTGCCACCGACGTCGTTGATCAGCATTAGTCCATCGTCGCGAATGGCAAAGGTAAATGGATTTCGCATCCCATAGGCCCAAATCGCTTGGTACTTTCCAGTTGTCTTGTTAAGCAACGGGTTGTCACTCGGGATGCTACCGTCGGAGTCAATTCGCAGCATCTTTCCGAGGAAGGTGTCTAGATCCTGTGAAGGCGATCCAGCCGTTTGTTCGCCGATCGCGATGTATAGCTTTCCATCTGGACCGAAGTGCAGCGCGCCGCCTTGGTGACCGGCTGGTACGTTGCCACCCATTTTCGATTGATCGTCGCCCTCGAGTAACACCAGCTCGCTCGATGGATCTGCGACATCACCAGTAACCGTGAATCGACTGATACGATGATGTGAAAAGGGGGCTTTGTTGGTCCAGCAAATATAAACAAACGGTCGTTCCGGGAATTTGGGATCGATCGTAACGCCAATAACACCACGTTCCCACAAGTGGTCAACATCCAACTCTATCATGGGCCGCTTGAGCAACACGCCGTCTTTAATGACTCGAACCGTTCCAATCTGCTCGCAAACGAGGATCCGGCCGTCGTCCAGAACCTCCATGGCAGTGCCACCGGAGAGATTGGTTGCGATGGTGCGAACGTCAAAGTCGTCCGAAAGGTTGATTGGTCCTGAGATTTCACTGCCTGCACCAGACTTTCCGCCGCTTCGGAGTGTTTCCAAGTACGCGAGTAGATCTGTGAATTCCTCGGCGGAGAGATTATCGGCAAGCCCCGTTGGCATGACGGAAAGTTTGTCGTCGCGCAGGGCGTCAATGGTGCTGCGCTGGATAACGTGCAGTTTCGCGTCTTTGTCGGCCAGCGTGATTGCTTCGTCAGTGCGTTCACGAATCACGCCCTTGAATACCCGCCCGTCGTTCAAGAGCACGCTGCTGCTCCGGTAGCCTTCCACGATCTGCTTGGACGGTTCGAGCAGCGACTCAATGAGATGTGGCCGATCAAACTTTCCACCGATACTCGAGAGATCCGGCCCAATTTCCCCGCCCTGCTTGCCGATTCGATGGCAAGCGATGCATTTCGTGCGTGCCATATCCGCGAAAAGCGCTTTCCCTTTTTCACTACTACCTGCGTTGCGCAACGCAAACTGTTCAAGTTCATCGGTGTTCAGTTGGGCAGCCTGCGCCACGCCAGCATTCAGGAAGATGGCTGCCAAGCTGGCCAGCGCTAGTGACCGGATGGTGAGAGTCTGGATAACGTCGCTCTGAACCTTGCTCCCAGGAGACGCGAAACGAACAGAACAGGTGGATGCGTTTGACATGTGAGATTCAGGTTTGGCGATTCACGAACAAATGAGTTTTGGTTAGCTGACTATTTTACCCCGCTGAGCCGTGATAAGGTATCATGCAGTGCCAATAAGCTCGAGTTTCCATCAGCCGCAGCTTAGGGCTGCTAGCTCCCGATCCCGCCAGATCGGCACGCTGAACTGACTCACTGACTCACTTGCAATCTTCAAAGATACAGACGGAGCATTCCATGCTGAAACGCCTCCTCGCCGTAGTTTTCATTGCGTGCTCTCTGCCATCGGTGGGCGTGTGCCAAGTTGCTGATACCGAACAGCAGGGGGCGCAAAACAGCAGCGCAAAACCGAACGTGTTGGTCATCTCGATAGACGATTTGAATGATTGGGTAGGCTGCTTGGGCGGACACCCACAAGTGCAAACCCCGAGCATGGACCGACTGGCGGCTCGCGGAACTGTGTTCACCAACGCCCATTGCCAATCGCCACTGTGCAACCCTTCGCGAACAAGTGTGATGACGGGGCTACGACCATCCACGACGGGCGTTTATGGCTTGTCTCCCTGGTTCCGCAGCATTCCCGAATTCGGTGATTGGGTGACGCTCCCACAGTATTTTGCGGCCAATGGCTATGAAACGATCACGTGTGGGAAGATTTACCACGATGCGTTTCCGCCACGCGATGCGCGGGGCAAGGGCGTTGAATTTAGCGAGTGGGGCTACCACGGTAGCGGTGGCAAACCTCGTCCAGAGAAGCGGATCATCAACCTCGCCAATGCAGACGATGAGCAGAAGTGGCACCCTCTGATGGACTGGGGTGTTTTTCCAGAGTTTGACCATCAGCAAGATGATTACAAGGTTGCAACTTGGGCAGTAGAGAAACTCGGTGCTCTGGCCGAGCAGCCTTCGTCCAAGCCGTTCATGCTGTACTGCGGCTTCCGGCGTCCGCACGTCCCTTGCTTTGCACCGCAAAAGTGGTTTGATTTGTACCCCGAAGAAACGCTGCAAATGCCACCAATGCTCAAGGGGGATCGCGACGATACGCCGATGTTCTCCTGGTACTTACACTGGAAGCTGCCCGAGCCACGTCAGAGTTGGCTCGAAAAGGCCGGTGAATCCCGTTCGCTGGTTCGAGCCTACCTGGCATCAACGAGTTTTGTTGACGCGATGGTCGGCCGTGTGCTCGATGCACTCGAGGAAAACGGCCTGTCGGATAACACCATTGTCGTGCTGTGGTCTGATCATGGTTACCACCTCGGCGAAAAAGAGATTTCCGGTAAGAACACGCTGTGGGACCGGTCCACTCGGGTGCCGTTGATTGTCGCTGGTCCAGGCTTGAATCGTGGCCAGCGGTCGAGCCAGCCTGCTGAATTGCTCGACATCTATCCGACGCTTGTTGATGTTTGCGGGCTTCCACCACGGTCGGGATTAGAGGGCCGCAGTTTGACTCCGCAACTCGAGAATCCGAACGCCCAACGCGAGTTTCCTGCGATCACCACGCACAACCAAGGTAACCATGGAATTCGCACACAAACATGGCGCTATATTCGATACGCCGACGGCTCGGAAGAGCTGTACAATATGGCCGTCGATCCGAACGAATGGGAAAACCTAGCTGGGCACAGCGATTACGCTGAGCAAAAGAAGCAGCTCGCCAAATGGCTGCCGAAGGTAGATCGCCCAATGGCAGAGGGAAGTCGCGCTCGAGTCCTCTCGTGGGACGGTGAGACGGCAATCTGGGAGGGGCAGCCGATTGTTCCATCTGAACTGGAACGCTAGAGACTAGCTGCTGTTTTATTCAGCGACGTGTTGTTGTGGCTTACGACCGATGAATTGATAAAACGGCGTACGTATAAATGGAATGTAGGGGACCTTCGACTTGGACTCTTGCATCCATTGCGTTTCGAAGTGTGATTGCAGGAACGGCAAGTGATCGGTGCTTGGGAATACGTTGTCGCCAGCGAACCAAACAGGCCAAAAGCTACGCGTGAACCAACCGTGCCGCTTCATGCCCTCAGCCGCATGTTTGCGAGAGACGTAGAAGTCCACGACGCCGATCTGTCCGCCTGGTTTGAGGATGCGGAGCGCGTTTTCGATGGCGGCAAACCAATCTGGGATCATGGTTAGCGAGTAGGAAAAAGTAACGATATCCGCACCGCCGGGTGGAGACCACTTGGTTGCATCGGCTTCGACGGCGTGAGCATTGTTCCAGCCACGTTCTTCGAATCGCTCACTGGCGACTTTTAGCAGCGAACTGGCTAGGTCAACCACGTAGGCTTCTTTCAGGTTTGGAACTTTATCTGCGATGTACTCCAGGTTGGATCCGGTCCCGCCGCCCAAGTCGACCCATACCGCATTTTCGGGTACTTCGATCGCCTGGAACAACTCCTCGCGTCCGTGTAGCAGTCGTTTGCGGAAATCGTCGTACGCTTCAGCTTGCCCGGAGTAAAAACTCTCCATCCGGGCGGCATGATCCTTGCCACGCACGGGGCGCAGCGCCAGGTGGTAGAGAATCTTGAGGTCTTGAAGAAAACCCATCAGCTCATATCTCGCAGAGGTGCAATTTGGTTCGACGAAGAAGCGTGTCCGCTAAACGTTTAGTCCAGCAATGTAAAAACTACCGTAGGTGTGAACACGGTCGAGCTGGTGGAGTTCTTCGGCCAATGGTTCGTTGTAGGTCAGCAATTCTGGCAGCATCTTTTGCTTGCCGTCATGCGAAATTTGAACGCGATCAATGAAGTCCGTCTTCAGGCCACCGCTTCGCCACAGAACGCGAGCCTGCGGGGCAGCTCGGTGCAAAATAGCTTGCCATTCTGATTCCAGCAGAGGGAAAAAGTGATCGCTGAGCCAGTCCATGTGATCGAGCAACACGAATCGCGATATCGGCTCATCGCCCTTTTCCAGGAAGCCTTGCACACTATCGGTGTGGACCGACAGGTTGCAGCAGTCCTGGGACTTGAGCTGTTGGAAGTTGTCCGGCTTTAAGTATTCGGGCGAGCAACTCGGGGTGTAGCTGCCGGTGATGTAGACCCGCCAGAAGTAGTTGTCATGAATTGGCAACTTGGCAAAAACGGCTTCCATCGAATCCTTGATGAACTGGACAATGCCGCCTGGATATTGCTTTTCAATTTGCTGTCGCTGGGCCTTCGGGACCCCTAGCATTGAAAGCGTGGTGTCTCGATTGAGAGCAAAACGCATCGTCTTGCTCCAGAACTTGGCTTCAATGCGGGCGTAAACACCCTGTTGCTCCTCAACCGACTTGCACTCCAACAGCTCGTCAATTTCCGGTCGAATCTTGGCTACCTTGTCGATGTAGTAGCGAATACCCCGTGCGAATTGCCCGCTGGTGCCACGGTAGTAGAACGTCCGCTTGGCACTATCGAAAAAGCGAATCCACTTGTCCCAGTAGGTTTGTGCCCACTCCCCCAGTTCTGGACGCAAGACGTCGCGGTAGATTTTCCCAGCGGTGGGATGATGGCCGTCGCCAAAGAGCTTGTAGAAATCCTCAAAATCCAGCTTGCGGATACCGGTCATTTTGAGTTCGAGCAAGGCGTTTTGACGCGGGTTCATGTCGACCGCGTGTACGTGGGCAGGACCGCACAGAGAGTAATCCAGTGCGTTGCACCCGGCCGACGTAATCACCAATACTCGGTCACTGGAGGTCAGCTCAAGGGCTTGGCGGTCAAGTCGCGGATCTTCCCAGCAAGTGTTGTAGACTAAGTTGTTCCCGTGGACGAACTTAAAAACGCGGCCGCTAATCCAGTTGCTTATCGACATTGCTTCCGTTTCTTTATGTTTCCTGGCACCTCTGCCCCATCACGAAGGCTTTCCAGGAGCCTTGCAGATTCTTGGGAACCAGTTGAGCTGATACGATTCGTAATCTCAGGGATGCTATTCAGGATGCTGTTTGGGCATTTCTGAGGCGCTCGTACCGCTCGATGCCCGCCTTTTTCGGAGATCTCCCAGCGGAGAATCCTAGCCGTTTTTAGCCAGTTCCGCGAGGGTGCCCCGTCTTCCCT
>CAYPLE010000001.1:132665-142577 GCA_964411445.1 uncultured Pirellulaceae bacterium | reverse complement strand
ACGTATCGCTTCTTGCACACAATGGGTCGTAGGCTCAAATACGCGAAGAAACGCTAAACCAGGCGTCTACACTAGACTTGAAGCGTACCAGGCACTCCGCTGGCCCAACCAAAACCAACTGGCTCGTAACCATGCTGACCGCCGAAAACGAACTCGCTCCGGCATCCAACTCGCAAATGCCCAAGATGCTCGACGGCAAGAGGGTCGAGGTGTTCTATGACAGCGATTGCCCATTGTGCGAGAAAGAAATTCGAGTGCTACGATGTTTGGATCGGCGGAATCGTGTCCAATTCACTGACGTCGCTGATCCCGAATTCGACGCCAATCGTTACCGCTTAACATTCGACGATTTCATGGACGAAATCCAAGGACGCAAAGCCGACGGGACGTGGATGACCGGAGTTGAAGTGCTTCGACAAGTCTACTCGGCCGTTGGATTTGGGCTCCTGGTCGCGCCGACGCGATTGCCCGGGATCTCTCACTTGCTCGATTGGTGCTACGCGATCTTCGCGAGAAACCGCCTCAAGTGGACGGGGCGGTGCAAGGAAGATTGCGCCGTTAAGTAGCAGAGGAATCTAGGACACGCTTTTTTCTACTCTGCGACTGACCCGGTTAGAGTCCTTGCATCTGTTGCCGAAAATCGAATCGCAAGTCGGCGTGCATCTTCTCGATCGCCTTGTGCACTTTCTTGATTTGCCCAAGGTACATATTGTGCATCGCCGTCGTTTCCTCATACGGCGTCTTGCTGTTGTGCAAAGCGTGGCAGAAGTGGATGCGTACTTGTGCTTCGGTTTCTTTGTTACCTGAAAACCGAAGCCACTTGTCCATCCAGCGAATGACCTTGCGAACTGTCTTCCGTTGCATTCGAGGCGTCTCTTCGAAGAACGCGTCGATTTCGTTGCATAGATAACCAGCGTACTCCGGTTCATCTGCTGACAAGAACAGCAGGTAAGTGAGTAGCTCTTTGTTGTCTTTCTTGAACCTTGCAAGTCTCAGACAAGCATCCAGCAGCTCGCTATGATCGAGCTGCACAAGTGCTTTTTTTAGTTCCGCAATGGAGGCTGCTTGCATGGTCGAACAATCGGTGGCGTCAGAATTTTTTCCTCGTGGCGAACTAGCTGGTTTTCAACTGGACAACATTTGGGCTGCAGCACCCCGATTGTTCATATAGTTCGTCTTTTGCGTCCGCATCCAAGACGACAAAAATCTCCCATTTGTGCCCGTCTGGATCGACAACCCAAACCTTGTCTTGAACTGCGTAGCAGCATGTCGTCGCCTCTTCAGTGATGGTCTCCAAACCGGCTGCTTTGAATCGTTCGATCGCTGAGTGTACCGCGGCCACACTCTTCACTTGAATTCCAAAGTGTGCTGAGCCGGTCGAGGCGGCAATGTTGCCATCGATTTCGTTTAGAGCCAAATTTACGCTCGGATCACGAGGTTCGAATTTTGCGTAGCGAGGCCGCTCCTTGACAGGTGGCTCACCGAAAAGCAACTGGTAAAAAGCCTTGGCTGATTCCACGTTCGAGACGTTGAGAGCCACATGCAGGCGAAAGTCGCCAGCAAAATCAACTGCAGATTCGTTCTTCATTTCAAATCGAGTCGCAAATGAGATAAGCGGAATAACCCAAGCGGCATAGCCACAGTCCTCGGCGGAATGCTCAAGGAGTATCTCAAGTATACGTGGCCAACACAACTTTCACAGTCACGGTCTTCAGCTCGCAGCGTATCGCGGATCTGCCCGCAAGTCTTGCGGCTCGCCGGGGCAGGTGGCACGCAAACTCAAGGTGTTGTCATCAAAATCATTGCGTTGTCAAAAGAGCGGCTGGTAAGTCGGGCCCTTGAAGTGCCGCGGTGATGGCCGTAGGCGAAATGTCATCGGCGGAGGTTAGCTGGAATATGATTCGATCGTTGCTAATGTCGCTTGGGTCAGCGTAGGCATAAACTAGGCCATCAATCACCAATCCAAGACCGCCTCGGTTTGAGGGTATGCTCTCCGCCAAAGTCTTTCGGCCAACGCCGGTTAAACCGATTTCGAGCCGTCGGTGAAACGCCCCCCGCGGCGACTTGGTGACGACCGTCAACTCGTCGACTGTAGCAATCATATTTGGCTCTAGTTCGACAGGGTCGCCTACGGTCGCAATTTTGGCTCCCAAGCTGTCGTTGCCTCGAACGGACAGGGGGTGTTCGATGCCCGCAGCCAAAGGGAAGAATGTCCCGCTCGGCTGGTCGGCGTCCGCACTCGGAGTCGCAAACGTCGTTGCCTCGACCTCGGCTGATTCGGATTCACCCTTATTGGAGTCTCCCAGTTCGATTGTTTCGTCGTTCTCGCTCTTTTCTAGCCAGACCAATTTCAAGTTGCCCTGCAATCGCAGTCGTTCCACCACCTCATCGGCATTGAAGCCCCAAGCGTAGACGTCCATTCGGTCTTGCGAACCGACGAATATGCTTGTTTGCATCGAAGATAACCGTCCGCGCATCGCCTCGTACAAGACATGCCGGTCGTAGTCTTCGCCTCCCGTTGCGACGATCCTGAAGTCAAGACGATTCCAAAACCAACCTGCTTTGTAAACTGCGAAACCGGAGACGGCAGCAACGATGGCGAGAATGTTGGCTGCGGCGATGACACGGGACCAACGCGTCTCACGAACGAACATCATCGTTGTGGCACCCCAGCTTTTGGTTTCGGTTGCGCGGGCCGGTTTCTGATCGGCATCGGTCAACCAGCGCCGAGCCCAGAGGGCGAGCGGGAAGCTGACAATCCAAACAGGGGTTACAGGGAACATTGAAACAATGGTGGCCACCAAACTGAGTGCACGAGGTCGAGCGGCCAAATTGCAGGCCCCGGTCAGCATTTGAATAACCAAGATCGGGGTGATGAGCACAGCGGCAGACACACACACCGCCACTTTCTCGAGCACGTCATTAATCTCAAACGCGGCGACGGTTTGAAGCACAGCCAGGGCACCCATGTTGAGTACCGAGCAAACCATCAGCAAGACTGCAAAGATCAACCGGTTGGATTCGTTGCCGTCGGAACCCGAGTAGTCCTTCGGTAGTTTGTTTGCAAATCCAAGAGTTGAGGAAAGGCGTTTCGCATAGTCCGCGTCACCACGTTTGATCTTCAGTTCGACAACGCCGCTTTCCGCATTCGGGAGCGCTCCAAGTCGAGCGATTTTGTCGGTCCCCAGAAGCAGTTTTGTGTTGAAAACGCGTGGGACCAGTTCCAAGCGAGTGATTGCTGAAGCAGGAATTTCAACGACATGCGTCTTGCTCTTTACAGTGCCCCAAATCGTGTCGCGAAGTCTGAATTCTGCGCACAGATTGTCCCTGGTTGCGTGCAGCACACCAACCGCTTCACCAAATCCGCCAAACGTTTCTGCTGAGAAGGGAACGCTAATTGCATTGCTCCCGCCGCGAACCTCCGCGTCCAGAGGCGAGCCACCTTGAGTAGCGAGAGCCGCGCGAACTCGATTGACGTCTTCCGCAAACTCTGCGGCTGACTGATAACGCTCGCTGGGCTTGCGGCTCAACGCTTTCTCACAGATGGTATCGACGGAAGTAGGCAATCCGCTGACCAAGTGGCTGGGCGATTCGTAGCGCCCCAATGGCAATTGCCCCGTCAGGCACTCGTACAGTACGACGCCCAATGCGTAGAGATCGACTCGATGGTCGACTTCGGTAGGAGCTTCCATGTGCTCAGGGGCAAGGTAGTGCAATGAGCCTAGTACTTGGCGTGTCGCTGTTAGCGTGGGCGTCTTGATCGATTCATCAACGATTTTTGCGATGCCAAAGTCCGCGATCTTCACGGTCCCTTCGTCGCCAAGCAGAATGTTCTCCGGCTTGATGTCACGATGCACTACACCTTTTGAGTGAGCGTATTCAAGTCCGCGACAAGTTGTGCTGATGAGCTCAAGAGTATCCAAAACGCCTAGTCGTGAGTCTCGGATCGCGTCACGTAAATTCATGCCATCGACAAACTCCATGATCAAGTAGGCAAGGCCATCGGCCGTGTGGCCAAAGTCATAAACGGTGACGACGTTGGGGTGCGACAGCTTTGCAAGCGCCTTGGCTTCTCGTTCGAATCGGTCCAAAAAGGCCGTGTCGGTGGAGAGCTCTCGAGCAATGAGCTTCACCGCCACGTCGCGGTCTAACGTTGTTTGCCTAGCGCCGTAAATTGCGCCCATGCCGCCACGGCCCACCAAACGCTGTACTTGCAACTGCGGCATCATCGCGTCCAGTTCCTGGGCTGTAGGCAACAGGAACTGGTTTGTTGCCGCAGGCGCATAGTCGCTCATCCCAAGCTTCAGCAAGCAAGTCGCGCAGCCCTCTTCGGGGTTGATCGGCGAACCGCAGTCCGGACATGCCTCACTGTCCACTGGATTGTGTTCTACATTTGCGTTCATATCTGCCTCTCTTATTCCCTGCGTCGAGCTACCGTCGGCTCGTTGCGAAATTTCAGTTTTCAAACCAGCTTAGGCTCGCCGGCATTTCGCGCGACTCTTCGCCCACGCATAGATCTTCGTAATTGAACGAAGCTGGTTACAGGGCCAGGGCCAAAAAAACGCCTGAATTAACCATTCGCGACAGGACACTCTCAGTAAGAAGCCCTAAGTCCCTTTCAGGAAGTGGGTTGCGCGGAAAAAGTGTCGGCGTGAGCGCCCATCTGCTAACCGCTTTCGGCCTAGTTCTGTAGCGGTGGTTGCTTTGGCTACAGCGAGCGGTTTTGCTGTCTGCCGACGATTTTAACCAGCCCTTTGGAAAGGAGTGACACGATGAACGCGACCATAATCCTCGTAATTGGCGCAGTAGCCTTCCTGGTGCCACTTTCGCTCGTCGCGGCGTTTGCGGTTTCGACTGACAAACGGGACTATGTGCGGCACTACGATGCTGAGGGGTTTTCGGTGGAAGCATGCAACCGAAATGCGAAGAAGGTCACTAATGCCAACGGTATCATGGTGTCCAAGCCTCTCAAACGCCCGTCTCGAGACGATGAAACCTAAGATTCATCGCGCAGAGTTGCGAATTGGGCGGAGATGAGAACCGTATTTGTACGAGAAACTGTTACGGTTTTGTTATGAACCCACTCTTCTGGCTAGTAGGTTTGGGTCCGGGAGGTGGGTTTCTCGGGGGCGATTTGCTGTAAATCAGGCATCGATGCACGCGTAACGCAGGACTCTAAGTATCCTCGAAGCTGCCGTCCTCCCGCTGTTTGAGTGACGGACTCGTTTCCGTTGCTGCAGCCTAGACCGCCGCCCGCTGCAGCCGCATTGAGCGTGCTTCGTTTCACGCTTTGCTGCGTGAAATGCTGTGTTCGTTGCCAACTTCCGTTGCCATTCTGTGGGTTCAAGCCTTGGTAAATTTTCGTTACCGCGCTGACGTGGACGGTTTGCGCGCCGTTGCAGTCGTCGCAGTGCTATTGTTTCATGCTGGACTAGGGTGCACCGGTGGCTTCGTTGGTGTCGATGTCTTTTTTGTGATTTCCGGATTCTTGATCACTGGCTTGATCCTCAGCCAGCAGGCGAAGCAGGCGTTTCGTTTGAAGGAATTCTGGGTTCGGCGAATCAAGCGAATCGCCCCTGCCGCAGCGACCATGGTGCTGACGACTTTAGTCGCAGGCTATTTCCTCTTGTTGCCAACAGACTATCGGGAATTGGCCCATTCAACTCTTTGGCAGCAACTGTTTGTTTCGAATGTGTTCTTCTGGCGAAACACTGGGTACTTTGATGGCGCGGCAGAACTGAAGCCACTGTTGCACACTTGGTCGCTGGCGGTCGAAGAACAGTTTTACTTCTTTTACCCTGTGCTATTGTTGCTGATCAATCGATTTGGCGAGCGTCAGAAGTGCGGTATCCTCGCGCTGTTAACTGCTGGTTCTTTTGCAGTTTGTTGTGTCGGAATGATAGTCAATCCGAACGCGACCTTCTTCCTGCTGCCGACCCGCGCATGGGAGATGTCCCTTGGTGGTTTGCTGTGCTTTGCGCCTGAGCTTAAGGGACGCAGGATAGCTGAGCTGATGAGTGCGTCGGGCATGGTGCTTGTCCTGTACGGCGTCTTGATGTTCGATCATTCGACCGTTTTCCCGGGAGCAAGCGCGCTTGTTCCGACGCTTGGGGCGTTGTTGGTCATCCTTGGCTGCAGCCACAGCGAGCCGACTCGCGTTTGTCGCATACTATCAGCCAAGCCGATGGTCGCAGTTGGGCTCGTCTCTTACTCGCTCTATCTATGGCATTGGCCTGTGATGGCTTACTACCGTTACTGGTTCGGAAGCGAACTTGGATTGAACGGGGCCATCTTGTGTTTGAGTGCGTCGACATTGCTGGCGCTGACCTCTTATTTCCTCGTCGAATCTCCTTTGCGTCACCTGAAGACTTCGTCCGTTCGACACAGCTTGGTGTTTCGAGGGATCTTAGCTACGGCACCCGCTCTCGTTTTGATGGCGGCGGTCGTATTCTGGTCCCAGGGCATGCCAGGCCGACTGCCCGAACAAGCACAGGCGTTTGACCTCGCGAAAGAAAGCACTCAGTTCACGGACGAAACGCTACGGGAAATGATCCTGCAACGCAAGTTGCCGACCTTTGGAGCCGAAGCAGGGCCGGTCAAGGTTGCGGTTTGGGGAGACAGCCATGCTATGGCAATTGTCGCTGGAGTCGACGGCGCTTGTCGTGAACTGGGGATTCGAGGCGTTAAGCTGACGCGATCGATGACGCCACCTCTTTTGAATATGGACGTTCCCACGAAGGATAATTTCGCGGCAACCACAAGTCAGTTCAATGCATCGGCAATCGAGTACTTGCGAGAGCAGCAGTTGGATCTGGTGATTTTAGCTGGGTACTGGCAAATGTATGAAGGTGATCCAGCATTTGACCAGTCCTTGCAAGCCTCATTGGATTCCCTTGACGAATCCGGCATTCGCTATTGTGTGGTTAAGGACGTGGCGCATGGTTCTGCTAGCTTTCCGCGTTTGTTGGCTCAGGCAGCTTGGCGTCGACTGCCCACGGAAAATATTGGCACCGATGCAGAGCGTTACGCGGTAGAGAATGCTCGTGTAAACGCAATTATGGATCGCTTGCAAGAATCGGGCGCGATGATTTTGGATCCTGGTCGGTGGCTCTGCCGCGAAGATGGTTCCTGGCCCGCAGAAATGAACGGAGTCTCCTTGTACCGCGACGCTGACCATCTGTCCGTCGACGGGGCGAGACTCCTCAAGCCAATGTTTCTGGACGCCCTCAGGACAGTGGCTCCTGTCTACACCGACGTCCCGTTGCCCGCAAGTGAACCAACGCCGTAGGACGCTGCAGAAGGTGTTTCAGATCGGCCTGTCACGAGGCTAACCGAGTTGTTCTTGAAGTGCCGCGCCAATTGCCTGGTTGCGTCGCTCTTGTTCGGCTTTAAAAACGAACCAGCCCAGTGAGACAGCCCCAGTTGCTGCTAGCATCCAAGACTCAAGCACGGACGCGGTTCCAGTGAACGCAAAAAACATGAGTAGAGCGAAGACCCAGGTTGCAGCGACTTGAATGTGGAATCGGTCGTTCTGCAAGGCATAGCGAGCATCTCGCTGGAGCAGCCAGCGATGCGTTTGACGCCACATTTCGTAGCGGAACGGCTTGCCGACCCACTGGATTCCTGGCGTCGACTCAAATCCTGCCCATAGGCAAATCGGCGTCGTCGAAGGCTTTTCGGCGAGTGTGTTCAAAGAGTTTTCGGTTTTTGATTTCATCGAGCTTACCCAATTGCAATTCAGAGCACGCCTGGGCAGCGGCGTGGGGAAGCGCATTCTTACGCTAAGAGAGTCTGAGCGAGAATGCCTTCGGAAATCTAGGTCGGCGTGTAGAAGGCCGAGGCAAAACGGGCACTCGCGACTCGTGTTTGACAGGGCTAGCCGGCTGGATATACCGAAAGTAGCGGTTGTGAGCCCAACGGTCGGCCCTTTTGCTTTGTGGCACGAAGGCAAACCTACGCGATCCAGCTCAACAGGTTTTTCGCAGCAGTTCTGAAGCCCAATCTGAAACTTGTACGGTCGAATTCGGTACAGTGGAGCTGCCTGTGATTCTCGCCGCAATTCCCGCTACGTTCAGGATGGAGTCGACGGGGAAGGCCGAACGAGAACTGTGTTAGCGAACTACGACACTTACGAATGGATCAACCGGTGATGGATAGTGCGGGATTTTGGGGCGAGGAGCCCATCTGCGGCGTGGTTGACGGAAGACGCGTGACGCGACCGCTCGACGCCAATCAGAGCGACCAAGCCTACTTTGGAGTGAAGGCCGCTAGTGGCGAGCGGTTGGCCGGGGCGTTCATTGATGCTTCCAGTACTCAGATCGCCAACGCGTGTACACTTGCTGAAGAGGCATTCACGCAGTTGTCGCATCGCCGTGACGACTGGCGAGGGCAGTTGCTGGAAGGCGTGGCTGCGCAAATGGACTCGCAAAGAGAGTCCATCTTGGCACGTTGCAAGGCCGAAACTGGTTACGAGGCTGCGCGAGTGGCTGGTGAATTCGCTAGAGCGACAGGGCAACTCCGATTATTCGCAGAGTTATCTCGCAGACGGGTCTGGGACCGGCGGCAGATCGATCCCGCTGATCCTAGTCGCACACCGATGCCACGCCAAGAGCTGCGCAGGCGAATGTTGCCACTTGGTCCAGTGGCCGTCTTTGGAGCGTGCAATTTTCCTTTGGCCATCTCGGTAGTAGGCAATGATTTTGTGGCGGCCTTGGCCGTTGGCTGCCCAGTGATCGTCAAGGCTCATCCGGGGCATCCCGGAACTTGTCAAATGCTCGGCGAAGTGGTTAGCAGCGTTGCGTCGGAGCTTGGATTACCTACTGGCGTGTTTGCTCTCTTACAGGGGCTTGCACCCAAGACATCGCTGGGCTTGGTGCAAAACGCGGGAATCGCAGCAGTCGGATTTACGGGAAGCCCGATTGGCGGCAAGGCAATTGCCTCAGCCCTGCTTCAGCGCCCTCAGCCGATTCCCATGTTTGCTGAGCTAGGAAGTACGAACCCCGTATTTTTCACCGCCGCCGCACTCGATGAAAGGCTTGAAGCGATTGCTGACGGCTTCGCAGGGTCGCTGCGTTTCGGCAACGGTCAACTTTGCACGAAGCCCAGCGTCTTGGTTGTCCCGACTTCGCATGAACGGCAGTTTGCGGATGCAATCGTCAAGCGACTAGCTGCCGCTGAGCCGTTACCGGTTCTGGGAGAGCGCATTGCAGCAGACTTTGATGCTGGTGTTGCTAAGCTCAAAAGCGGGCAAGGTGTTGAGACGCTACATGGTGGCCCTGTCGGAAAGGCTGGGCCGTTTCACCGCGGCGCGCACTTGTTTCGCATGCCGGCTTCGATTGCAATTCGGGACGATTGGTTGCACTGCGAGACCTTCGGCCCCGTCTCAACAATTGTCAGTTGTGAAGACCAGGAACAGTGGCTTGAGGTTGGACGATGCTTCTCTGGATCGCTGACGACGACCTTGCACGCCGAAAGTCAACAAGATGCATCGCTCATTAACCGTTGGTTGGCAGTTGCTGAGCGGTTTGCCGGTCGAATTATTCGGGATGGCTGGCCGACCGGGATGGAAATTGGTCCCGCCACGCATCACGGCGGTCCTTACCCCGCTAGCTTGGATGGTCGCAGTACTTCCGTCGGATACGCTAGCCTTGAACGATTCGTTCGACCGGCTTGCTACCAGAATTGGCCGGCTGACTCACTCGGTCCAGCCTCAGATTGGAGCGAAGCGTCTGGGCCAATTGATGCAAGTGACTGATCTGGTGATGGATCTTCAAGGTGTCGGGTGTCCGGCATGCGCGCTGCTTCCGGGCCGCCGTCATCGAGGGCTTTCCGTGGGCGGCCTTTTCCATAGGTGGCTTTTCCAGCGACGGCTCTTCGAGGGACGGCTCTTCGAGGGACGGCTCTTCGAGGGAC
>CAYPLE010000001.1:112496-132565 GCA_964411445.1 uncultured Pirellulaceae bacterium | reverse complement strand
GACGGCTCTTCGAGGGACGGCTCTTCGAGGGACGGCTCTTCGAGGGACATAGCGTCGGCTTAGATCAGAGCGGCCAGTCGATCGAGGGCAACCATAAGTTGGTTCCACTGACAGACTAGTTCGAAGCTGTCAAAGTCCTTGGCGGACTCATCGAGGTCGTCGGTGTCGAAGCCCAGCTCGCTGACGCGAATTGAGCCGCCCAGACACTTGAGCTCGGCTGGCTCACCGTTGGCGTGAGCGTCAGGGTAGGCTTCGCTTTCAATTGATGAGGCCGCGTTTTCGCTGTAGATGGGCAAAATCTGCTCCATTGTACGGTGTACCACCCAAATGGCGGCCTTTTCTGCGTCGTCAGCGGTGATGATGGATCGAAAGTTGCCGGATTGAACGTAGTACTTAGCCATGTTGATTGCGTCCTATTTTCATTGCGATGGGGGCTTGGTTGACGGGGGAAGTGGGCTTGCCCTCGCCTACTTCTACCATCGCAGTACCCAGGACACGTTAGGGCACGAGAATCATTATTTCTTCCCGGCTCGCCATGCAGGCTTTAATTTTTTGCAGGCTAATAGCCAGCTTCGAAGAGCAAATTGCCCCGGGATGGCCGACTTTGGAGTGCATTTCGGGCGGGTTCTAGATTGCTGGCGTTTTCGCCGAAACTTTGGTAGGTATTGATGGTTCAATATAGTTGCCGAGTGCTGTAGCTGTGGTCAACAACCCAATTCGCCACAAAGAGCGGATTGGGGGCCTGGATTTCCTGGCTAGCAACCCTGACTAAGGGTTTTGACTCAGACTTCGGCGATTAAGATAGAAATGCGATCATTCATAGATCCCACCTTGCTAGAAACGCATCCTTGTCAGTCTCGACGGCGATGCTTGCCTGGTCGCATTTGCTGCGATACTCCGCACCCTGCCCAGATAGCCAACTCCCAGACCTGTCCTTCCTTCAGGCGAGAGCCCTCTTAGGAGCAAAAAATGCCCACACGGCTTGAAAACCGTTCAAAGTCCGCCGAGCCAACATCGAATCGTCGTGGCAACGTGGTGCTCTTGATCCTCGTCGCGCTTATTGTCTTGGCCGGTGGTGCCTACGCCGCCCTGCAATTCTTGACGGGGTCGTCCGGGAGCATCGAAGATGAGATGGTCTTCGACAAAGTAGTGCGAGGCTCTTTCGACCATGTCGTCCTGGAGCAAGGCGAAGTGGAGAGCAGTAGCAACATTGATGTTGTCTGCGAAGTCAAATCGCGGGGTAGCGGTGGAACACCAATCCTGTGGGTGATCGACGAAGGAAGCTACGTTAAAGAGGGAGACAAGCTCGTCGAACTCGACTCGTCTCAGCTAGAAACAGAACTCAAGCAGCAGCGAATCGGTGTCTCCAGTGCAGAAGCACTGGTGATTAGTTCCGAAGCGGCCGTTAGAACCGCAGAAATTGCACTGCAGGAGTATATCGAAGGAACTTACAACCAAGAGAAGTCCGCTATCGAAGGCGAGATTTTTGTTGCCAATCAAGAATTGATCAAAGCAGAGCAAAAGCTTGCATCGGCTCAACGGCTGGCTGCCAAGGGAGTTGTTAAGAAACTGCAGATCGAAGCCGAAGAGTTTGCCGTTCAGAATGCTCAGAACATCCTGGACGCTGCGAAAGATAAACTTCGAGTGCTTGAGAAGTTCACCCGCGTGAAGAACGAAGTGCAGTTCAAGGCTGAGATTGAAACTGCGAAGGCTCGTTTGGAAAGCGACAAGAGTGTTCTTTCTGAAGAGCAAGAGAAGCTGCAGGAGATCGAGGATCAAATCGCGAAATGCGTCATTTTCTCGCCTGCCGAAGGTGTTGTCGTTCACAACAACTCGTTCAGTAGTCGTGGTGGTGCTGAATTCGTCGTCGAAGAAGGCGCTGTTGTTCGCGAACGTCAAACCATCATCAAACTGCCCGATCCGACCAAGATGCAAGTAAAGGCGGCCGTGAACGAGTCGCGAATCACGCTGATCAGTCAGGGAATGCCCGCCAAGGTCAAGGTCTCTGCGGCTCCCAACGATATGCTTGCTCGAGTGATGCGAGTGAACAAGTACGCCGAACCAGGTAGCTGGTTCTCGTCGAGCGTGAAAGAGTATGCCACCTTCATTGAAATTGTCGATCCACCCGAGGTCATTCGAACTGGCATGACGGCTGAGGTGCGTATCTACGTTGAACAACTCGAAGATGCGCTGCAAATTCCTGTCCATGGTATTTACGAATACAAGGGCCATCACTTCTGCCTGGCTCGCCGAGGTCCAGGAGAGTTTGAAACCGTCGAAGTGGAGATTGGTGCAACCAACGAAGAAGACGTGACCATCGAATCTGGTCTGGAGGAAGGCGAAGAGATCGTCCTGAACCCACGGCGACACCTCGACCTGATGACCTTCCCTGAGATCGAAGAGGTCAACGATCGTGATACTCTCGCAGAAATGGGCAAAGAAGCGGCTGAACGCCGAGCTCTCGATGGCCCTGGAAAATCGGCCGGAGGCCCACCAGGTGCTGGTGGCCCACCGGGTGCTGGTGGACCGCCGGGTGCGGGTGGTGGCGGCGGATTCGATCCGGCTGCGATCGTCTCAAAGATCTTTGAGAACTACGATTCCAACAGCGACGGCAAAATCGACTCGACCGAGAAAGCCGCGATCAGCGGACCAATGGCTTCCCGCTTCGGTCAAGCTGACACGGACGGCGATGGCTCGGTCAGCCGGGCGGAAATGACAAAGGCGATGAGCGGGATGGGTGGAGGTGGACGCCCTGGTGGCGGAGGGCCACCTCGCTAATCTGCTGCCTTTTGATTTTTCAAACCGGTGAACCCTGTCGAAAGAGAATCTCGTGCACGCTTGCTCGATTCGTAACCTGACCAAAGAGTACGTTCTGAAAAGCGAAACTGTCCGCGCCCTGCGTGGTGTTTCCTTTGACGTGCCCGAAGGTGACTACGTGGCGATCATGGGGCCGTCGGGTTCCGGTAAAAGTACGTTGCTGAATCTCCTGGGCTGCCTGGATCAGCCATCCGCCGGCGAACTATTGCTCGGCGAAGACAATGTCGCCGAGATGAGTGACGATCAGCTTGCCGAAATTCGCTCGCGACGAATCGGTTTTGTTTTCCAGTCTTACAACCTCATTCAACAGTTGACGGTGGTGGAGAACATTCAAGTGCCTCTGTACTACCAGGGACGACTTGGCCCAAAGGAGCGGGCGCGTTGCGTCGAATTGGCTGAGCGTGTTGGGCTAGCCGAGCGATTGACGCACCGACCGATGCAGTTGTCCGGTGGACAGCAGCAGCGTGTTGCCATTGCCAGAAGTCTCGTGAATGATCCCTACTTCATCCTGGCGGACGAAGCCACCGGTAATCTGGATTCGAAAACGACCGCCGAGATCCTCGCGTTGTTTGACCAGCTCAACAACGAAGGCCGTACCATCATCATGGTTACGCACGAAGACGAAGTGGCTTGTCGCGCCAAACGCGTTGTGCGATTGCGAGACGGGTTGCTGCAGTCCGACGTTCAGAACGACCCCGCAGAGCGAATTGCTGCTGCCCAGAAGGCGCTGGAACTCATCCCCGGAAACGGTGCCACTGTGGCGATTTCACAGTAAAGGTAGAACATCATGCTCTGGCTAAGAACACTTACACTCGGCGTGAAGAGTCTCCTTCTTCACCCGCTGCGATCTCTGCTAACCGTGCTCGGTATCTTCATTGGCGTCGCCAGCGTGATTTGGCTGCTGGCAATCAGTGAAGGGATCAGTATTGAGGCGAGACGTCAGATTGAAAGCCTTGGGGCCGATACGATCATGATTCGATCGGTTAAGCCGCCAAGTGAAAAGACTGCTGGGACGCGCGGTGCGGTTCCGTTCGGACTCACCCGCGCAGAGTTTGACATGCTGCAGCGGACGGTTCCGACAATCAAGAGCGCGATTCCGATTCGCGAGATTCGTCGACAATTCCAATACGGTGACCGAATGGTTGACGGTCGCCTGGTCGGATGCACGCCGGAGTACGCCGATTTAACCCGACTCAAAGTCCGCCGCGGGCATTTCATCACCGATGCAGAGAACTTCCTTCGAGAGACGAGCTGCGTACTGGCCGCTCGCGTCGCAGATCGACTCTTTCCGTACGAAGATCCGCTCGGAAAAAGAGTGTATATACCTGAGCACACTGATTTTTATCGCGTGGTTGGAGTTCTCGAACACCGCAATGCGTCCGCAGCCGTAGGTGGCTCGCTTGATTCTCAGGACTTTTCTAACGATATCTATATTCCTATCAAGACTTTGCAACAGAGGATTGGCGATACCGTCATCCGACGTGGCAGTGGATCTTTCGAAGGGGAAATCGTCGAACTGAATCAGATCACGGTCCGCGTTGGCAGCACAGAGGAAGTGAAGAGCACTGCTTCGCTAATCCAAAGCGCTCTTAGCAGTCACGACGAGATGGAAGATGTTGCCGTGGTTGTCCCTCTAGAGCTTTTGGAGCAAGCCGAGACGACACGCAACATGTTCATGATATTCATGGGCCTGGTTGCGGCCATTTCGTTGTTGGTTGGTGGAATTGGCATCATGAACATCATGCTTGCGACCGTGACGGAGCGAACACGAGAGATTGGCGTGCGTCGTGCCCTTGGGGCGAAGCAGCGAGATATCGTTTCGCAGTTCCTTGTCGAAGCCGCGGTGCTAAGCGTTGTTGGCGGCATCACGGGTATTCTGGCAGGCATTTTTTGCGAGCCTGCAGTGGTTGGAATTCGCGAGTTCGTGTCGTGGAAATACCCTGATACGATGCAGGCTCTTCCGGACGTTGTTCGGAACGTAACTCCGACGATCGTACCCATCTCGATCCCGATCGCCTTTGGCATTTCGTTGGTCGTTGGGGTTGTCTTCGGATTGTTCCCAGCCTTCCGCGCTGCTCAAATGAATCCGATTGAGGCTTTGAGGCACGAATAGGATTCTGCTTTGTCCGCTTCCGCTGAAGAACATCGCCGAAAAGCGCCGCAACAAATTCGTTTTGCGGTCGTTACCGTCAGCGATACAAGAACGCTTGAAACAGATAAGAGTGGTAAGCGGATTGTGGCACTGATGGAAGAGGCTGGGCACAGTCTTTCGTCACGGCTGGTTGTGCCAGATGAAGCAACTCAGATAAGCGCCGCGGTTCGAGAGCAAGTTGCGGATGCTGTGTTGCTGACCGGCGGAACGGGGATCAGTAGGCGGGACCGTACGCCCGAGGCAGTTGCACCCTTGTTCGATGTTCAGCTGCCGGGCTTTGGCGAGCTTTTTCGTATGCTCAGCTATGAAGAAATCGGAGCCGCGGCCATGCTCAGTCGTGCAATCGCTGGCAGGATGGGGAGCACGCTAGTTTTCTGCCTTCCCGGCTCAACCGCTGCAATTGAATTGGCCGTTCAGAAGTTGATCGTGCCAGAAATCAAGCATTTGGTCTTTCACGCCCAATCCTAACGGGCTGCTCGGCTCAATCATCAGCTTGGAGTGTGGGCGTTCGAACTCAGTCGCTCGGCCATCTTTCGCTGGAGACTCAAGCCGCGTTCGGCCGCGGGTTTATGAGAAGAACGTAAACCCGGGTATCATCACTAAATTGCACTAACTTGCGATGGAAGTCCGAGCGTTGAAGGAGCAAATCGCCCGGCAGGGTAATGTCGTTAATCGGCTTGCAAAAGATTGGAACTCAAATAGCCGCACACCTGATTTGGTCACTTGGGGTGATTTGCGTGGTTGCTTTGACTACTCGTCCCGCAGAGCACTGCGTTCCTTCTCTCGATCCGCTAGAACCTTTCGAAAAAAGGTGCGTCCCTCACTCGATTCTACGAAGGAATAGGTTTCGGCTAAGATTTCCTTCGCTTTTTCCCGTTGCTCCGGAGCGAGGGTCTCCTCCAAGAACTTCTCGGTATGGAACTTCTTTAGTCTCGCGATTTCAAGCGAAATGGTGCGTTCTAGTTCAGCAGCAGCGGACATAATCTGCTCATGTTGCTGAGCGTAAGTACCCACCTTTTCACCAAGCCTTCCTTCACAGAGTGCATGTCCGATTCCAGACCGTTCGATCTCCAGTCGGTATCCGAGCGCCTTAAGAAGTTTCGCTTTGCCGGGTGACAGCACTTCCTCGATTAGTTTCGATCCGTCCTCGCGAATCGCCTTGATAGTCGCTGTTCGCTCAGGTTCTGAGAGTGCCTTGAAAGTTGCTAATTGCTTCTCCTTGAGAATTTCGTAAATCTTGTTGGCCCCTTCGATTTCCTCATCCTTGAGCTCCAAAAACGCTTGGATCGATGGCGTTTTCACAGCCTCGCGAAACATTTCATATACGGAATCCGGGTCCGGACCTGAAAGCAGCCTACCATCGGCCATCTTGGTAATTCGAGGCTGCCCGACGGCTTCCGGAGAACCAACAACGGAGATACTGGCTAGGCCCACCCAAAATACCAATAGTCTTGAAGTTTTCACTTAGTTGTCCCAGTTAATTGACGAGAAATCTGAATCCTGAACAACGTTTCCCGAAACAATGGTTGCCCAAGCGTCGTAAGAATCAGACGAGCCAGCCGTGATGTCACCCGTAATCGGAAATGAGACAGTCGTACCGGCTGCAACGATCAGAATGTCGTTAGAAACTTGCGTTGAATTGCCATCATCATCTTCGAAATAGACATAGTGATGAAAGGATGTATCCGTTCCAGCGGGAGCCGTGAACTCTGAAGGGTACTTCGCCTTTAAGTTGTCGCCAGAATGAAAGCCACTGCCTGACTGAACTGCTGTCTGGTTGGTGTATTGCACGGCCGATCTAATCGTCGCGCTACCGAAAGCAGTGC
Organism: uncultured Pirellulaceae bacterium; assembly: GCA_964411445.1. Lineage (GTDB taxonomy): Bacteria > Planctomycetota > Planctomycetia > Pirellulales > Pirellulaceae > Aureliella. Next base: position 125,770 of record CAYPLE010000001.1, on the reverse strand, counting down.
ATGCGAATAGACTGACGAAGGCCATACTTAGTATCTTTTTCATTTCGGTTCTCCAAAGTTGCCCTGAAGTAAACTAAATCGCGTTGTCGCGGGTTAAGAAACTAGTTGTCCCATTCGACAGCGCTATAATTTTCTGCCAGCACAGAACTGCCCTCTTCGATCTTAATTTGTGCGTCATAAGAATCAGATGAACCGGCATCTTTGTCGCCGCTCAATCCCATGATTACGGCACCATTGGCCGAGACAATTATGACGTCACTCTCCTCGACCGACTTTGTTCCGTCGTCGTCTTCGAATGTAATGGTGTATTCAAAGGAGGTTACCGACGCATCCGCGTTGAGTTGAACTTCGTACCAAGCCTTCAGTAAATCACCAGAGTTGAATCCGCTTCCAGACATAACCTCAACGCCAGCAGTGTACTGTTTTATTTGTCGTATGCTTGCATCGGCCGCGAACACCGATGTAACGGATGTAAATGCGATCACAAACATTACCATTGAAAGTCTCATAAACCTCTCCATAATCTGGGTAACTCGAACAGGTCGCTCTTGCATCGAAATATTACAAAATCTTGAACTGAGTCAACGATTTGGCCTGGTTATTCATTCGATCTTCACAAACAGGGGATGGGCGTGGTCTCAAGAATTAGCCTTTTGACACTGATCATTCTGGTTTCACTAGTAGCTTTCTATTTTGCGGGCTTAAAGTCTGGATTTGTTGAGGCAGAACGCCAGCAAACAATCGAGCGGCAGGAGCAGCGAGAGGCGATTGTTGCCGCAGCAATCGAACGGACCAAGAAAGAGCTGGTTCAAGCTCTGCTAAAAATCGATGGAGTGACTGGTGTACCAAGTGTCCAAACAGATTGGACGTCGATGGACGAGCCCGGTCGGGAGACCTGCATTGCGGTGGAGATAGAAGCTGCCTCAGATGACGCGAGTGTCATTAACCGCTCCCAAGACCTTGCCCGCATTTTTCTCCGCAACCTGCCCAAAGAAGCTGTGACCATTCGATTGTTAAGAGATCACTGACTCTCTAACGCGCTTCGCACGCCGAATTACCCATGCAAAGATGCCGTAGCTGACGAGGATGTGTTTGAAATCGTGCCTCCTCGATTGCTGGCTCCAAGGCCCGGCGGTGTTAATCCATGTTCTGTGTTTGGTTGTGACACCGATTGTTCCAGCTTCTCGAGTTCGCCTTTGTTGGTTATGGGGCGTTCGTGGTTTCCTTTCTCGGCAACCTGCTGCTGAGGAGCTTCGTATCCAGGTCACCTAAAGCGTTGTTGTGCATTCTGACAGGCTCCTGCGCGTTTCGATGGTATGGATTTGGTGCTAGCCTCTCCATGAGGCCTGGGCCATCGAAGGGGTTGAGGGCATCAAACACGTAAAGGGGATTATTTTGGAAGCGGACAATCTGTTTTGATTTCTCAAGGTGAAGAGCTCAGAGACCTCCTTTACCGGCCTTCCTTTTCGGTCCCCATCGAAGGTCAGTCCACAGCTCGGCTGGCCAAGTCTTCTCGCTGTGGTCAGCGGTGGTATAGTTTAGGTGTTGACGTGCGGCGAGCGATTCGTTCGCGGGCGGATCTAATTTCGGGTTCTGAAAGATAATATCAATGGCCAAGGGCTTTAGTTCAGTTGGTGCGGCAGTTGACGCAATCCGTCGCGGAGAAATCGTCATCGTTCTGGACGCTGAGGACCGCGAGAATGAGGGTGATTTCATTTGCGCCGCAGAACTGGTGACTGATGAAACCATCAATTTCATGCTTTCTGGTCGAGGGCAATTGTGTTGTCCAATTCTGCCCAGTGCCTGTGAACGGCTGGAGCTGCGGCCCATCGTTGAAAACAACAACGCCCCCCTGCGTACGGCATTCATGACGCCCGTCGATCACGAGGGTAGTAAGACAGGGATTACTGCTGGCGAACGGGCTGAAACAATTCGACGACTCGCCAATCCAGCTTCGACGGTTGCGGATTTTGTTCGTCCGGGGCACGTCTACCCGTTGGTGGCAATGGAGGGCGGTGTTCTCCGACGCGCAGGACACACCGAGGCGGCCGTCGATCTCCCACGAATGGCTGGATTGTCGCCCGCCGGAGTGTTGACGGAGATCCTCGACGAAACAGGTGACCGTGCAACTCGTGATGAGCTGATGGCATTGGCTGAAAAGCATGATCTTGAGATCATCACGATTGAGCAATTGATTGCACACCGCCGCGTCAATGAAAAACTTGTCACACGAGCGGCTGAGGCGACGCTGCCGACGCGCTACGGCGACTTTAGGATCGCCACGTTTGACGTGCAATTCGAAAGCCAAGAGCCAATTGCAATCTTTATGGGCGATTTGAGCTCGACACAGGGGCAAGCGCCTTTGGTTCGCATGCACAGCAGTTGCTTTACGGGTGACTTGGTCGCCTCGCTGCGTTGCGACTGTGGAGATCAGTTGCAGTTCGCCCTGCAAATGATTGCGTCTGAGGGCTGTGGGGTGCTAGTCTACTTGCCTCAAGAGGGACGCGGCATTGGCCTGACCCAAAAGTTGAAGGCGTACAGTCTTCAAGAAGAAGGGATGGATACTGTAGAAGCCAATCATGCGTTGGGCTTCAAGGCTGATATGCGAGACTATGGCGTGGGCATCCAGATTCTCAAGGATCTTGGGTTGAAAGAGATTCGCCTGTTGACCAACAACCCCAAGAAGACCGAAGCCTTCAATTTGCGAGGCTTTGATCTACGCGTGGTCGATCAAGTTCCGATCGTCTGCGAACCCAATCCTCACAACGAAGCCTATCTAAAGACGAAGCGTGACAAAATGGGACATCGCCTCCCCGGTGCAGCAAAGTAGATTTTCCGTCGGTCGGGCCGATTGATTGGCGAGAACCCGATCAGTCGCCGGAGTCGAGTCCGACTAAGAACTGAGCGTCAGTTAGCAGTTCGTTGTCGAAGGCTAGCCGAATCACCCCCTCTTCGCGCAGTCCCGCAATTGTCCGCTGATGTCGATCGATAATGGAATCGGCGATCTGGCGAATTCGCCTTCGGCGAAGCGAGAACGTTAGCACGATCATGCAGTAGATTGCCAGCGGGATAATCGATAGCGTCAAACTGGTGAACAGGAGGCCTGGGGTTGGGTGTGGGAAATTCGTCAAACTGGGGCCGCCGCCGGTGAAGACCTGATACGACGCCGCCAAGTAGTCGCGATAGATGATGATTACTGGGCCCGACATGAGCGTCCAAAATATCACCATCCCGATCAGTGCTTGGAAATACAAACGCCACAATGGAACTGCGTTGGTGTCGATCTCATCTTCGAAGATTTCGCGACTCGCAGTTTGCAGTTGATCAATCCCGTGAAATTGGATTCTCGTTTCTGGTGTTTCTTCCGCCGCGTCGGCATTGGCTTGCTGTCGAAGAATAGTCCGGTGAAACCGATCGCACAACGGACGTACTTTCGAGTCAATTTGTTGCTCCGCTCGTTTGCGTAGTCCTTCGTCGATTTCAAGAGCAAAGCTTCTGCCGGCACGAATGTTGCCCGCCCAGGATGCAAACGCACCAAACAGGCTTGGCAAACTGCCTGCCATGGCCAGCATCAGGCGATCCCAAGCACCTTGTGTTAAATTGAGTGTCCCCATCACCGTGCGGTAGGGAAAGAACAAAAGCGGCGTATCGCTGATCATGCGCGTACGCAGACGCATCCGCAGACCCGTTTCCAGCACCGAGGAACTGCCGAGAACCGATTCGAGTACCTGTTCGGGCAGGTTTTCGGTGGCCCGAGTCAAATCGCCGACGGCCATCGACAGCTTGGGGAGCCTGTCGTGTATTAACTGAGTGGTTTGAAAACGGAGTCGTTGATCGGCGGCGATTCTTCGCGATTCGGCCGTTGATGCGAGGGGTTGGCCAGATTCAAAGACTTTTGCCAATGCATCTAGTATGCCTGTAGCGCAGGTTTGACCAGCGGCTTTCTCGTCGTTGGTGATCTCAAAATCAGGCACCAACACTGGTGGGTGCATCTGTGAGTTTGGTGACTGAAGTCTCAATTGATCGACTAAATCACGCAGGTCCTTGGCGAGTGAGTTGGAATCGCTGCCGGCGGCGTCGATCTCGTCCGGTTCTATCGCAGTCACGATGGGTATACAGACCCCACCGTCAATCCAGCGGGCGACATTTAAATTTGCTGCAGCCCGAAGTTGAGTGCGATCGATCACCAACAGCTTAATAGGTGCAAGCGAGAGGGAAGCTAGAGCGATTTGGCTGGCGGCCAAGTTTCCGTCCGTTGTACCGGGAGTGTCAAGCAACGTGTACGGCTGCCCGATTTCCTTGAGCTCGTCTCGGCTGGCTTGCACGAAGCGTTCTTGCGAAGCGTCAAATTGCTTTGGCTTCGTTTCGCCGATCCATGTCAGCAGAATTGTCGAGTCGTCTTGCAAGTCGCCGCTTGGCAATTGTTGTTGAAGCTGAGCGTTGCGAAGGAATTGCCGGGCGACCCATGTCTTTCCTTGACCTTTGGCGCCGACGATGGCGATCAGCAATCCCGCGATACCCCGGTCATCGCTAATGTTCTTAAGCTCCTCTCTGTACTTGCTGCACTCGCTTTCGACAGCTTGCGTCAGCGGTGAGTCGCCGAAGACGGCTTTCGTAGCCGATTCGATCCGCACGTCGAGGCGTCGGCTACTGCGAGGATTGCTGGCCGTGGCAATTCCGTGTTGCATCGCATTCATGGTGTCTCTTTCATCCCGGGTTTCTGCAACGGATCAAATGCACCGCTGGATAGGTGGGTCTCTAGCTTTAGATGCAGTTCATCGGTCATGTTCCAGACTGCGGGACTTCCGGTCAACGTGGCCGTTTGAGCGGGGATCGAACTGACAGCAATCTGCCTCAACTGCTTGCCATCGAAAACCTTCGGCATCAAGTCCGTTTCTGGTCGGACGATCCCCAGTGAATCACAACAGATGGCAAAGAGATTGCTGAGCTGCCGCCAGGCCGTTTCACCTTGCGCTACTTCCAAGGCGAGGTGACCGGTTTGGGTGGGACCAAGCAGCGTTGCGATTCCGGCTGCTGCGAGGAGCTCCTTTGCTGAAGCAAATACAAGGACGGCGGAACCACCCCCGTCGATCGGAAGGAGGATCACTGCAGCGAAGGGGGCGGCCAGCATCGCAAACGGCTGTGCCCCCTTCCATAACTTTTGTCGCATCGGCATGTTCGCCCAGACTTGCTTGCTCCACTGGTCAAGTTGTTCTGCGTCCAGCACCGTTTCGTCTTCGTTACCGAAGCGCTTTAATGCTACATCACACTGTCTTGCCAACGCTTCGTCCTGCAAGAATTCCGTCGTGCCGGTTCGGTCTTGCTTGCGTATCGCCGCAGCCAACTTGGAAGGCGTGACTACGGCTGCACCATCACCGCTCTTGAAGCGCCGCACAAGTTTCTTGACGCCTTCTCCAACGTTTCCCAACACGGCAAGTCGCGAGGCGGAACTCTTAATTGCGTTTTGAAGTTTGCGAGCACTGCGGTCGACTTTCATGCTCATCTGCATCCAGGCCGGCGCGGTCGTTGCCAGAGAATCCGTAAGCTGGTTGATGATTGCCGGCGATGTTTGCATCCGCAGGCCGGTTATGGCACCAGCGGTATTGCGTTCAGCCATAAAGGCTATGCAGGCTTCAGCAATTTCATCGTAGAGTGCCTTCAGGCGTCGTTTGCTGGCGACACTGTTTTCTTGAATCCAATCCGTTGCCTTCCGCGTTTGTGCATTCAGTTGCATTGCCAGGGTTCGGCTACTCTCCCTCGCAAGATAGCCAGCATCTAATTCGCTTCCCAGGTGAACGAGGTACTGGATACCGGAGGACTGTTTTGCATTTGGCGTAAAGAATATCGGCTGGCGTTGGTCAGGTGTTTCGTTTAGTTCAGGTATTGCGGTCAGTTCTGGTGGCGCTGGGGGGATTTTAGATTGAGCGGCCGCGCTGCGGTAGTCGTAGGCTAGGTAAGTCTCGGTGACTCCAAACCGATCGCTCAGCAGACGAGCTTGTTCCAATACTGCGTCGGGGCCATACCGGGCTTTGACGCGATTGACGGCCAAGTAGCGAGGAACGCCCGGCATCGAATCTCGGAGCGACTGGAGAATCTGAACCAAGGATTGGTCGTGCAAATTCCGCATGCCGCACACCACCACGAACGCACTGCATAGCTTGGCCATGACGTGTAATTGTTGTTGGCGAAGCCCGGGAAGGTGCAGTGGACTGTTGGTGCTTCGGGGGACTCTGGTCGCTCCTGCGGGGAAGTCTGTCTTGGTCGCGGCGGAAGGCGTGGTAAATCCGGATTGGATGTCCGGGCAATCAATCAGCCCGAGGCCAAGTTGATCGAGCGCGTCATCGAACGCCAGAAGCGGCGCGGCAGTTTCCGCAGCGCCGACGTAGCTGGCGTGGGAGTCAGCGATATCCTCCGGAAGTAGCGTTGGCGGCGCTGCAAAAAGTTCCTCAATGGCGGTCGTCAAAGAATCCAGCAGTTGAGCGTCGCTCTGCCATCGACGTGGCATCCACAAAACAAAGCGATGCGTTCCCTGGTTGTTGGCTAGTCCGCGCGGAATGCGCTCACGCGCTTCTGGGCTCAGGAATGTGCCCACCAGTGAACTCTTTCCAGCGTTCAGTTGTCCGGCGACTGCGACCAAAGGGCAGCGACTGAGTTGTTCGAATCGCTCCAATCGCAGCAAGCAGTCTGTCAATTCTCGACGAATCGCTTGGCCGCATTCCAATGCTTCGGAATCAACAGCAACCGATTCACAGCCAAGTGCGTCTAGCAAAGAAAACGTGTCTTGCGAAGCCGCCTGGCCGCCCTGAAGCGAATGAACGCAGCATCTAGAGGTGTTGCTGCGCAGCAAACCTCCGATTGAATCGTCGCCGCTACGCTGCTGAGATTGCTGGGACATGAATTCTCTACTTTTCCAGGCAGGCGAGTCCGGCGATAACCAACTGTTGATGGACGACCACGGGGCCCGGGATATGCGAACTTAATAGGGCTCCGTCACCACCGCTAACGATTACTTGCGTCGACGGACCGTAGTCTGATCGATAACGAGAAATTAAGTGGTTGATACCACCGACCAGCGCGCTGGCAGCTCCGCACATCATTGCGCTTTGAGTATTCCTGCCAGGTAAGGGAGGTAATTCGCTGAGATCATCCGCTTCGATCCTAGGCAGCTTGTCCGTGCCCTGCCCTAACAATCTCAGCATCATTGGAACGCCCGGGAGGATGGCCCCACCGCAAAAAGCGTCAGTCCGATTATTTTGGCGAACTAAATCGACGGTCACCGCCGAGCCTGCTTGAATGACAACCAGCGGCCGAACCTGCGTTCTATGCGTCGCAGCAAAGGCAGCGAGAAGTCGATCCACGCCGACTTTTTCCGGTGCATCGACATCGATTTGCATCGGTATGTCAGTATGCGAGACCTGCGTCACTTTCCCAAGTCGCTCATGGGCAAGCCATTCAATGAGGATTTTGCTAGCGTCTTGGCGAACGCTGCTTAGCAACCAATGGGCATTGTCACCAACTTGCCATTGATCACACAGCGCCTTCAGTTCGGGAAGCCAGTCTGCCGAATTGGGCGAGTACCGTTTGCGGAGTTGCGAAGTGGTCCAAGAGTCCCCCAACGACGTGCGATGCAGCCAGTCAATCCTCTGGACGGAAGTCTCGCTAGTCGGCCTCTGTTCAGAGGCTTCGAAGGCAGGAAGGGTGGTAGTACGATGGTGCTGAGCATGCGAGGCCCAGGCATCTAGGCGAGCGATTTTTAAACCGCTGTTCCCAATGTCCACTCCAATCTTCAACGAGGCTACTCCGATTCCGCACGTAGTGTATCAGCGATTCGATAGATTAAGGTATTCAAGCCTTCGCCGGTGACCGCACTAATCAGAATGACGTCTTTGCCTGCCTCTTGCTTCAGTTCTTCGATCACGTCTGCGCTTTCCGGAATGTCCGCCTTGCTGACGACCAGGATCTCGGGACGCTGAGCTAGTTCTTCGCTGTACTGCGAGATTTCTTTGCGAATAACTCGGTAGTTTTCGATTGCGTCGGTACCATCGGTGGGAAGGGGTTCAACTAAGTGCACCAGAATTCCTGCTCGTGTGATGTGTCGCAGGAAGTCGTGCCCAAGGCCAATCCCCTCTGCAGCGCCTTCGATGAGTCCAGGAATGTCGGCCATTACAAAGGAGGTGTCGATACCAACGATGACTCGACCCAGGTTTGGGAATTTTGTAGTGAAGGGATAGTCGGCAATTTGCGGCCGCGCACGCGAGAGCCGGCTCAGAAGCGTGCTCTTTCCCGCGTTGGGTTTTCCGACTAGGCCGACGTCGGCGATCACCTTCAATTCCAAGATGACGCGACGGTATTCACCGGGAGCACCCGGCGTTGCTTCGCGGGGAGCTTGGTTGGTCGAGCTCTTGAAGTGAGGATTGCCTTTACCGCCACGCCCACCCCGAGCGACAATGACTTCATCGTTATCCTTGACCAGGTCCTTGATGATCATCCCTGTCTCGGCATCGATCAAAACGGTTCCAGGGGGGACTTCCACGAATAGGTCAGCACCGCGCTTACCGTGTTTGTTCGAGCCCTTGCCGTGTTCGCCCTTGGGAGCACGCCAGTGTTTCCGATTGGCAAACTCAACCAGACTATTCACGCCTTCGCGAGATCGAACAATGACGCTGCCGCCATTGCCACCATCGCCACCATCGGGGCCACCGTGAGGCACGTGTTTCTCGCGGCGAAACGACATGCAACCGTCGCCGCCCTTGCCTGCCTCCATTTCAACTTCTGCTCGATCGACAAACATTTCGGAATTCTTTTGGTGGAATAAGCCAGTTTGAGGCTGGGTGCTTGAGCTTCGTCAAGCGGATGGAAAGCATACGAAAAAAGCCGCCGAGTCTCCTCAAAGCGCATTGCACTTTGGAGAGACATCCGCGGCTGTGGATCGCTGGAGTCGTGAGAATCGCTAGTTGGCTTCGGCAGCCGCAACGTTGACTCGTCGTCCCTTTTGATCGAAGAAAACGTGTCCGTCGGTCAAGGAGAAAATTGTGTAGTCTTTGCCCATGCCAACACCCTTGCCAGGGCGGAACTTCGTACCAACTTGGCGGACGATGATCGATCCAGCCGTTACGGCCTGACCGCCAAATCGCTTGACTCCGCGTCGTTGAGCGTTACTGTCGCGACCGTTGCGGGTCGAACCCTGTCCCTTTTTGTGTGCCATTGTCTCAACCCAACTCGATTTATTTTGTGATCGCCGACCGGAAAAGTCAGCAACTGGAACTGCAGAATGATGGTCTCTACTCTCGCCGCAAGCGATTTTTCAGGCGGAGGCTGTGATTCCAACCCATAACCGCAACGTTTACAGCCAGTGATCGTGTAGAAGCCCAGTAGTCTACCGGTAGATCCAACGATAATCAAGGCGTTCTTCGACTCCGAACTTCTTGAGGACATAGTCCATTCTTGCTTTGTCAGGCAAGGCGGGGATGCCAAAGCGAATTCGGTCGTCTAGTTCGTCGATGGAGTCACCGGGGCGCGAGAAAAACAACTCAAGAACCTTGCGTTGATGGTCCCACTTGCCGCCATTCTCGGTCAGCTTCTGTGCATTTGTCAGACCGTAGGCTTCGACGCTGAAAAAGTCCGTCTGAGGATCTACGTCCAGCCACATTGCGACTCCCCACACAGCATTATCGGCCGTTGGCGTCGAGAGCTGAATCTTTTGGCGCTGCATCTCGATCGAGTCGTAAACGGTCTGGCCAACTCTCTCTCGCTTCTCAATTGCGACCTTGGCGGGGTGGACGACTTGGTCAAGCAGCGGCTTTTGCGAAGAACGTGAGACCAAGGCGAATTTGGGGAAATACCTCACCCACTCAGCCGAAACAGACTTTGTCGTGAAGTTGTACTTGGGCTCTTCAGTCGGGCTATCGTCGCTTCCCAAGTAACGGACTCGATACAGCAAGTACCACACTCGCTTGGTTCGATAGCCAATCTTCGTAGGCAGTTCGACATCGATCATCCGAACGGGCTTGCAGGCAAATTCAAGACAGTAAGCGTCGTTTCGGAACTTCACATCCTTGCCTTGCTCCAGCAATGTGCTGCTTTGCGGAGCATAGTTGGGCGTCCATGCGAGTCCTGGGTTTTCCGCAACAAATGGCAAGTCGACGGGCCCAACGACCGTATCTCCCGGTTCGTTGCCAGGCGGGATGACCTTCAAGACACTGGGGGCCAGTTTTCGCGTTCCGCCAGAGGTCTGACAAATTCCGGTACTTGGAATCAGCAGTCCAAGCAGTGAAGCGGTGGCTAGGTGTCTGAGCGAATTCGAGAGCATGGTGCTTTCCTACGTTACAGTCGCAAGGGATGAGACGTTTGGCGACTATCGATTCATCGACGCGTGGGGGCTGTTGGGATTTGAGTCCATTGGATGAAGTTCCCGAGGCCCAAAGCCAGGCTGGTCCGCGGCGCAGTCTTCGCGCACGCGAGCAACATATCCCGTCTTAGTGTACTTGCTGCGGCCGCAAACCAAAACGCTTTCCGCCCCCCAGACTACCCAAATGACGTGGCCTGACGGACTGAGCCCGCCAGCCCGAAGTTTTTGGCACAGTCTGAACCACCCAAGGGGGGTGGTTTGGGTCAGCTTGTTGGCATTCGGCTTGCCAAAAACGCCCTCGTCTAGCTCCCAGATCCGCGGCGAAGTTGCCAACAGAACTTTACGGGGATCCGCAGTGGCCAGCCCCACAAATTAGTCCAACTCCACACGGCTCGCACAAACGTCGAGTTTGAACATGCGCGAGGACGCAAACCCCCGCATTCCAGGGGAATTCGTTCGCCCGAGTTTACCTAGGATGTAGACTCCCCTCAGTCGACAATCTCGCGATTACTCCTGGGGGAAGAAATGCCTATTCCAGCTAATCGCTGGGATGGTATGCCCCGACACCTAGCGAAACAATTCAAGAAACTGCCTGCGGTGCCGATCGCATCGCTGCTGCGATGGATTGGGTCCACCGGTCTGCCAATTCAGTGCAGTGATATGCAAATCGGATCCAGGCTCGGGATCCGCCGTCGCTTGTTCGCGCTTGGAAGGCAACATGTCGTTGCAATCCAGTCAGCGGGAAGCGATCACGCCCAATCCGCTGGAACGAACGCGCCGGTGCGCCGAACCTCCCGTCGGATCCTTCTCGCCTTAGTACGGCTCACGAGCAATTCGATGAGTCGTTTTTTCAGCGTAATCGACAATTCGTCGGTGTTGCCATTGCTATGTGGTTGGTCGTTCGTTCAGAACGATCATCTGCAGGGGCTTTCGTGTGGCAGTAAGAACTCCGCAACGAGTGATGCTTGCCGTTGCATTTCATCCGCAAGCGAATTCTGCATTCAGGATTGTGAAGGTTAATCATGGTTTGGCGTGAAGTGAACGCATTGATGGAAGACACCACGAGCATCGTAGAGGATGCCTCGCGTCAATTGCGTCGAGACAGGGAGTCGCTGTACCGTGGAACTGACAAGATGTTCATGGGGCTCCTGCTCGCGCAGTGGCTCGCTGCGGTGGGCTTTGCCGCACTAGCATACAAATTCGATTGGTACGCAGGGGGGATTTCTGGCGGCGATATTTATATAGCTACGCTGGGAGGCTTTATTGCTGCCGCCCTTCCATTCGTTATCTACATGTATGCACCGGGGACTGTTGCAAGCAGGACGGTCGTAGCGATTTGCCAGGTGATTTTCGCAACCATCCTGGCTGGCGCAACTGGCAACCGACCAGAATCTCAGTACATCGCTTTCGGCGCGATCGCCATGCTGGCAGCCTACCGAGACAATCGAGTGCTGGCAATCGCGACATCGCTGCTCTACGTCGATCACGTTGGCCGCGGACTTTTGTTTTCCGATGCTGGCTTCGGGGCTGTACCGCCCAACGCCTTGGCAATCGCAGAATTCACCGTCTGGCTCCTGAGCGTGGTCCTGACACTCGGATTCCTTGTACGCCGTAGCCAAAGCGATATGCAGCAGGCTGCCGAGAGCAAAGCCCGGTTAGATATGGTGTATCAAACTGCCGTCGCGTCGGAACAAGGCGCAAGGGCTAGCTTTGAGCAAGCAGGTGTTGGGATGTGTTACGCGAGCTTGCAAGGCAACATCATTCGAGTCAATTCGCGATTCTGCGAAATCCTCGGATACAGTCCAATTGAGTTGGCGGGTCGGCGACTCGAAGAACTCCGGCACCCCAACCATCAATCTGGCTGGGACGAGTTGTCCGCTAGGCTAACATCCGAGAAGCTCAATCGATATTCAGTCGAAGAGCGTTTCGTGCATAGTGAAGGGCACGAGATCTGGGGTAGCGTTTGTGTGTCGTTGGTTCGCTGCGAAGAAGGCCACGGTCAGAACTACCAAATGATCGTTGTCCGTGACATTACGCAAGCCAAACGCGATCGACAAAAGCTGGAGTCAATTCACAAGCAAGTTCAGAAACTGTCGCTGGTTGCAAGTAAAACGCGAAATCCGGTCATCATCCTCGATGCAGTGGGTAAGACCGAATGGTGCAATGATGCGTTCATGCGGCTGACGGATTATGGATATAGCGAAATCCTGGATCGTAATCCCAATGAATTGCTCAAGGGGCCGGGTACGGACGACACGTTGTTGGCTCGCATCGATGCAAAGATTAGTCGCGGAGAAGCCACCAGCGAAGAGATCTTGTTCTACAACAAAAACGGTCGTTCTTTCTGGGCGGACATCGAAGTGCATCCGACCCACGGGGAAGACGGCAAGCTGACGAACACGATCATTTCGTACACTGATATCACCGAGCGGCTCAAGTACACGCAAACGCTCCTCAAAGCCAAGGGTTCCGCCGAAGCCGCCAGTCGCGCTATGCTACGGGCCAAGGGGGCGGCCGAGCGAGCGAATCGCTCCAAGAGTCAGTTCTTGGCGAATATGAGCCACGAAATCAGAACACCGTTGAACGGGATCATCGGCTTCTCCGAGCTGCTCGTCTCTTGCCCGGATCTGGACAAGAACGAAGCCAATAGTCACTTGCTGACAATTCGAAACAGTGGAAGACACCTGCTTGCGCTTGTGAATGATATCTTGGACCTATCCAAGATTGAATCGTCCAAAATGACGCTGGAGAAAGCCACGTTTTCTCCGCATCATGTGCTCGCTGAGGTGGTTTCGCTTGCTCGTGTCAACGCAATCGAAAAGTCTCTCGAGCTGAATTACCAGTGGACCACCTTGGTTCCGAAGACAATTGTTGGTGACCAAAGCCGTCTGCGGCAGGTCTTGTTGAATCTGATCGGCAACGCCAT
>CAYPLE010000001.1:94279-112486 GCA_964411445.1 uncultured Pirellulaceae bacterium | reverse complement strand
TCAAGTTCACCGAAAAGGGCTCGGTTACTGTCAACGCGTACGTAGAAGACAACAACGGGGCGGCGGTGCTGCACTTTGATGTGGTCGATACCGGTATCGGCATTGCCAAGGAAAGCCAAGACAAGATCTTCCAGCCCTTCTCTCAAGAAGACGAGACGGTTACACGGCGATTTGGTGGCACTGGACTTGGACTAACCATCAGCAAGCGGATTGCTGGACTGCTGGGCGGTGACCTGACTCTCGAGAGCGAATCTGGCAAGGGCAGCACGTTCAAGCTGACTTTGGCGGCAGGTCAATACGACAAATTGCTGCTGCAGGAGCGGCCCACGGCTGACGTGAACCGGGAATCGACAGCAGAGGAATCGCAGGAGTGCGATTTATCCCATTGCAAAGTTCTGTTGGTCGACGATGGTGACACTAACCGTCGCTTGGTCAGAATCATCCTAGAACGCGTCAACGCGGCTGTTCACGAAGCAGAGAACGGCCTAGTCGCTTGCCAGATGACGCGCGAAGACGACTATGACATCGTGCTACTCGATATGCAGATGCCTGTGATGGACGGCTACACTGCTGCATCGCAAATGCGTGACGATGGTTTTGAAAAGCCAATCATCGCACTGACTGCCCACGCGATGGCGAGTGACAAAGAGAAGTGCCTATCAGCCGGCTGCTCAGGCTATTTGAGCAAGCCAATCTCCAGGACGGATCTATTGGCGCTCATTTCCCAAGAAGTGCCAGAGCCAGACGTCGACCCCATTGATGCCCTGGTCGCCGAAGCAAAAGAAGCGCGCGGGGGATCTTCGACCACTATTGAACAAACAGATCGATCCAGTGGCGAAGGGCGGAGCCCTGAAGTGCAAGCTGCACCACCGCTGACGTCGGCGAGCTCGTCACCGGAGAGCCTTGTGCCCGTTGAGCTTGAAGATGAATACCGTTGCGAACTGCCCACCGATGATGCGGAAATCCGCGAAGTCGTTGTGGAGTTCATCAGTGGATTGCCCGAACGCATTGAAAAAATGCAACAAGCTATAGAGGAAGAAGACTCCGAGGCGCTGCGGCAACTTGCCCACTGGCTCAAGGGAGCTGGCGGGACAGTTGGGTTTGACTGTTTTACACAGCCTGCTGCCCAGTTGGAAAGCCTCGCAAAACAAGGTGTTGCATCCGACAAGCTGTCTGCGTATGTAAACACCCTAGGTAAGATTACAACCAAGCTGGTTGTGTAGCACAGGCAACCCAGCAAAACACCGCACCAACCCTGCACAATGCGACATTGCAGCACACCACACTACAACGTAGCGCACTGCAGCGAAAACGAACAACATTGATGATTCTTCGAAATCTATCGGGAGCGAACTCGTGAGCACCATGGAAGCAACAAACGTCTTACAGGAAAAGCCCAAAGTGCTGTTGGTCGATGATGAGCCAGCTATCTGCAAGCTCCTCGCGCTGCAACTGCGTGATGAATATGACGTTACCACTGCGATCAGCGGCCGTGAGGGATTGAAGAAGCTTTCCACCCACGGTCCCTTTGCAGCCGTGGTTTCGGACTACGAGATGCCAGAGATGGATGGCCCAACGTTCTTGTCCCTAGTCAACAAGCAGGCACCCGATGCAGTCCGGCTGATGTTGACGGGCAATCGGCACTTTGAAGTCGCCATCGAAGCGATCAACACGGGGGCCGTTTACAGGTTTGCTACCAAGCCGTGCAACGCGCACAAGTTGACTCCACTGTTGCAAGACGCAGTGGCCCTGTACAAACTGCGCACCAGTGAACGTGACCTGCTGAACAAAACGCTGGACGGATCCGTCAACCTCTTGATTGATGTTGTCTCCATTGTCAGTCCGGTAACGTTTGGAACTGCTTCGGCAGCAGCCGGCGTGGTTCGTGACATTTGCACAGCCATGAAGAACAAGAATGGTTGGGAGATTCGTTTGGCTGCAATGCTCAGTCAAATCGGCTGCATCGCGCTCGGCAAAGAACTAGCTGAGAAGATCGCCAGTGGTGAAAGGTTGAGCCCATCGGAACAAGAGCTTGCCGAGGGGCATCCGGAAATCGGCAACAACTTAGTGTCGCGAATTCCACGGTTGCAAGGAGTTGCGAGTATTATCGCTCGGCAACGGCTCAACTACGCCAGCGCACGTGAATTTCGCGACGAGGATTGGTTCTCTGGTGCCGCAATCCTGCGCGTTGCACTGGACTACGCCACATTGACCGGATCGGGAAAAACGGGCGTTGAGGCTATTCAGCACATGAAACTCAACTCAGATGACTACGATCCTCTCGTTCTAGCAACCCTACAGTCGGTGCGAGAATCGCAAGAGCGTTCGGTCGTTCGCAAGCGAATGGTCTGCGACTTGAAGGAGGGCATGACGCTCGCCGGAGACGTTGTCGACGCCGACGGCCAGCTTCTGATTACCAAGGGGCGTGAGTTGTCCAACTTCCTACTTGAGCGGATTCGCAGTTTTGCTCGAGGCACCCGTGGCGTCCAAGAGCCCATTTCAGTGTTCGAACCTGCCGGTGAAGCTGAAGCTGAACTCGATCAAGCTGAGCTGACGTCAGTCTAGTGCCGAGTTCCTAAGCCGGGGGCGGTTGGCTACTTTACGCGGACAAGCTTCATGAGTCGGCCGCTTACATTCCAATCTTGGACGTAGAGATTGCCATCGGCATCCCAGGCAGAACCGTGCGTGCCGCTGAAGATTCCCTCAATCCACTGATCCTGCGGGACATTAAAGCTGCCTCGCTTCTTCGGATCCGGATTGTGGCCAAGCACCGCCATGATCGTGTTGCTCTTGTCGAGGATTACGAGCCTGCCGTGCAGATCTGGGACGGATACAAAATCACCCTGAATCGAAACACTTGTCGGCATCCCGAGACCCGTGATCACTTCTTCAATGAATTCACCGTCGAGTGTGTAGTGCAGTAGTCGACCCTTGGGCTGGTGATTTCGGTCGCAGATGAGAAGCCGAGCGGGATCGTAGCGAGTGTCTAGGGTCATTCCGTGGGCGGTGTTGAATTGCTTGAGCGCGTTCCCCTTTTCGCCAAAGTGCATCAGGTATTTACCTTGACTGTCGTACTTGATGATATGATTCGTAGCGTATCCGTTGCTTAGGAAAATGTCGCCGTTTTCTGCCACCGTGATCGCAGTTGGGGCGAACTTGATTTTCCCCAGGCCAGACTCCTCCGGGACGCCCAGTCGCAGGACAATCTCACCGGTGGCGATGTCAAGCTTGATCCCCTCGCCTGCTTGATTGCGAGCCCCGTAGATGTACTCCTTTTCGCCTTCCTGACGAATCTCCATGTCATGGATGTTGGAATAGTCCTCGCCCAGGTACGAGTGAATCACTTTGCCGTCGGGCGAAAAAACGAATACGCCAGCTTTTGCACTCGTGTAGATGTTCCCCGCTTTGTCGATCACCACGCCGCCATGTGTGGGCCCCAGCGGCGAGGCACCATCTGGACGGAGGCCCCAACCTGGCACGGTGTCAAAGGTCATCATGCCACAGCCCATTCGAACCGGTTCGACGGCCAGCACGGCAGTCGCAGGCAAAAATAGCAGAGTCAGAAGTAGGGCGTTGGGCAGAAGCCGTCGCATGATGCATCCTCGCAAAGGTGGGTGAGCGCTAGTTTGGCACAGTTGTAGACTTTGCAGGATATCAGATTTGACCGACGTCTACACCCGATTTTGCCCCGTGGCAGATGGTAAGCCTGAGTTTGGCCAGGGCAAGTCTACAGCCTTGCGGTGCAGCAGTGTGCTTACGCAGAAGCCAATGCAGCAAGCATTGATTTCTGTCGGGGGGCAGGTCGCCGATGCTTACTCTGTGGATTCCTGCTCGGAATTGCGTCGCTGCGGTAAGCCGCAGCAAAAGATGGCGTCCTAGGTGTTGTGGCTTGCCGACAATTGTAAGTTGAGGGGGTACAATCGGGGCGATGTCGCGCCATGGCTTGCCTGCACAAGGCGCGCGTTGCCAGCTTTCTTCGTGACCTGAGGGTTTGAGCGGTTGTTTCGTACTACCTACCTGCGGAACCCAAACGGTATCCTGCCGCTTCCTAGCCAGTCGTTGGGCTGCGCGGTTCTGCTTGTCGTACTGGGCCTGCTACCCTTCGCTAACTGCCGTATCGTCGCGGCCGACGAAACAGTCAGAGCGCTGGACGACTATGACGTCGCGTGGATGGGAGATCGGGACTACGACGCGGCTGTTGCGGCTGCAACGCGGCTGGTTGAACTGGGCGACCGGCGGCGCGACGATGCCACGAAAGCTCGCGGGCTGATTCGCTTGGCCTTCGCCGAACTTTACTTTGGACGCTGGGGAGCGGGCTGGGAAGAGAATCGCGACGAAGCTTATCGGCTATCTGAAAATGGGCCTTCGCCGAATATTGCCAAGGCCGAGTCGCTGATCTTCGACGGTTATTTGACCGCCGTTTATGGTGGCGACATTGACGGCGGCGTGGAAACGCTGCTCAAGGCGATCCCCATTGCGCGGGCCACTCAAGACGACCGGGCCCTAGCCATTGCTTACCATCTTGGGTTTCGGGCGGTTGCCCTGCAAGGCAAGATGTCCGACGCGTTTGACTACGCGTATCGCTCCTTGCTCTTCGCGCATCAGGCCGAAATGCCGGTGGCGGAATTGGAGGCGATTACCTACATCCTGCTGATGCAGAAGAATTCGCCTGACTATGAAGACCTGCGAAAGCGACTTCGAGAGCGTTACGAAGTTTTGCGGAAAAAGTATGATCTGCCCTCGTGGGAGGAAGCACATGAAGTTTCACCGGAGCAGTTGCGGGCAACGATCCAAAAGGGTTGGGTGGTCCTTGATAAGCCAGTGCAGGAGTCGTTGGAGCCGACGATCAATGGGATGAATGCCGCTGTCGACCTGCTCGACATCATCGTCGAGAACCGCCAGTGGGACAAGATTGAGCCCGAAGTCAATCGAGCAATGGCTTTCGCCGAAAAGCTTTCTGACAATTCGACGCTTCAAGCCGTCAAGATGTACTTGGCCTACATCGAAACTGCAACCGGCGATCCTCGCGCAGTGGACGAGCACTTAAACGACTATATCGCTCTGCTGGAACAGATCCAAGCGTTCCATGCGATGGCAGAAATGTACGAATCGCTGGCTGAGTGCGCGTCTGACGCTGGCCATGCTGATGTCGCGCTTGAGTGGCTGACGAAAGCCGTTGCCGCACGTCGGCGAGATGACCCATCGTTGCACATGGAATCGTCAGCCATTGGTTTCTTCGACGCGGTGATGAACGAACGCGAACTGCAGCAGGAGATTTACCAACGTGAAGAGCACCTAGCGACGTTGCGTACCGTTGCTATTGCGGTGCCGCTGGTGGCCATCTCTTGCTTTCTCCTGTTTCGAAGTTGGTCCGTTAGCAATCAACGTAGGAAACTCGCCAGTTTGGTCGAGGAGCGAACCAGGGATTTAGAAGTTGCTCGAGACAAAGCGGTGAGTGCCAATAAGGCGAAGAATGAGTTCTTGGCCCGCGTGAATCACGAAATTCGCAATCCCTTAACCGCCATTGTTACCAGCAGCGAATTGCTCAGCAGCGGTCAAGCAAACAGCGATTCACGCGGCAAGCTGGAAGAGATTCTGCAGGCCAGTACGAGGCATCTTGTTGATATCGTCGACGACGTTCTGGATTTCACCAAGATCGAAGCGGGCGTGCTACAAAGCCAGCCATCGATCTTTTCCCCCAGAGAGATGCTCAAAACAGTTGCGGCAATCGTTTCACCAGCCTGCACCGCATATACCGAGCTTAGAATCGTATGTTGTGATGAATTGCCTCGTATGGTCGTGGCTGACGAGCAAAAGCTTCGTCAAGTGCTGATCAATCTAGGTTGCAATGCGGCCAAGTGCACAGACACCGGCACCATCACGATTCACTGTCAGTACATCGAATCGCAGAACAAGCTGAGCTTTGATGTTGCTGACACAGGCATTGGTATTCCTGCTGACGATCTTGAATCAATCTTTGATATCTACTCTTCGCAGAGCAAAAGCAAGGGTACTGGCTTGGGCTTGTACATCAGTCGCAAGTTCGTTGAATGCATGGGCGGTGAAATCTCAGTTTCTTCCGAAGTGGGGGTCGGTTCCACATTTTCGTTCGGAATTCACGTAGAAGTGTCTTCGCAGGCGACGACAACTCTCAAAGTTAGCCGTGTTGGCAATGGGGCTATTTTGTATGTCGAAGACGAAATTCTGAACCGGCAAGCAATTGGGGCGCTCTTTCAGCAGCGTGGTTATGAGGGCACAATTGTCGAAAATTGGGAGCAGGCGCGCGAAGCCATCTTGCAGGTCATCCCCGTCATCATCTTCATGGACCTGCGGATGCCGAAACAGGATGGCTTTGAAGTTGCCAAGCTGATCCGAGAAATGCTGGGCGAGAAAACGCCCCCGATCTACGCGCTAACCGGCGATGCAACCAATGCGGTGCGGAAGAAGGTGCTGGACCACGGGTTCAAGGGCTTGATTGCGAAGCCTGTCCGCGGTGATGAACTGGTTCGAATCATCAATGCCGAGGCTGTCTCTCGTGACGACGGCACTTCGTGGAAATCTGCGTAAGGCATCCGGCCAGGCCGTTTGGCGGCCTAACAATAGACCGCGGAGATTGAACCGCACTAATCGTCTGAAAAGTCGCGGCAGTGCGGGCAACTCTTGCCGCCGTTGAGACCAGTTGAATGACGGAAGTCGTCGGCGAACGTCATGCTCGGCACGTAGATCCGATCTCCGGGTTGCAGTTGGTAGTTCGTTGAAACGTCTCCCAGTTGCAAGACTCGTTGATAACAGATTGGCAGAATCAACCTTGGTTTGTCGGCGACCCGTGGGCGGGTCAGGATGATTTTGTGTTCGTTTGCTCGATCGGAAAGCCCTCCAGCCGCGATGATTGCGTCAAGTGCCGTTTCGCTTCCGGTTAGCGGGTAGGATCCCGGCGCGTTGACCTCTCCCATCACGTAAACCAGCCCGCGTTCCTTACTGATCAAACGGACCCCTACGCTCAAGTCTGGCTCAGCGGTCGCGTCCGATGGACTTGCGTGAGAGGCTAGCCCGATCTTTGGCTTTTGCGATTCAATTTGAACAATTGCTTGCTGCACGCGTTGCTGAATGGCGGGAACCGTTAGGCCAGCGACTTGCATTCGACCGTAACTACCCAGATCGATCGTGCCATCTTGTTGAACGGTATGGTCGCTAGGAATCTGAACGGGCGAGTTAAAATCGTTTGGCTCGATAACCAAGACGTCTCCCGCTTCCACCTCGTGCGGATCCAGCGGTGCCTTTTGAAGTTCCGTCGCCACATCCGAACGATGCCCGGCTTCTTGACGAACTTCAACGGCGTCTTCGAGCAAATAGTTGAGCCCAGATGAAACTGGCAAACCAAGTGACGCCGCTGTTCGGCAGCCAGCAAACACGGCAACTCCCATGAGTAGCAGGCCGGAAAGTCGTGCGATTGAGGAACTGCCGCCACTGCGTATCAGCTTAGAAGACATGATTAAGAATCCTAGCGGTTGCTATTTTGACTCGGACGTCGGACTGCCATGTTCGCAGCTTTGTTTCCAACGGCCGTTGAGAGAATGAAACGAAGTGTATCTTGTGAAAGGCTTTTTCCAGGCTGAACGTGAATCGTCGGCCGCGAGGCGGTTCCTGTTACGGCAGCGTGAATGACGCGATCTTTGAGCGCGTCATTGGCTTTCGCTATCAGAGCAACCGGAGCTGGGGCCGCTAGCATGAGTGGTGAATTTGCAAAATCCACCAATCCATCCGCTGGGCCAGATTGGTTCGTCAGAGCTGTGATGTCCATGTTGAGCCGTCCCGCCAAGGTCGCAGTTCCATCCATGAGGACCAGAATGCCACTTTTCGAAAGCGTCGCGTCATCAATATGAATGAGCCCGCCACCCAGTCGGCCATGGATAATGCCTAAATCGTCTTTGCCGAGTTTGTTTGCGGTGAAGCTTGGCATCTTGGCAATGCTAAGCAATTGATCGAACCCAGGGACTTCGAATCCTTGTAGCTGAGTCAATTCGATATCAAAGTTACCGACGATGTCCTCAGGCGCTCGTGCTCGGCGAGCGCGTAAATTCAGGCTTCCGTTTACGATGCCAGCATTAACGGATTTTCCACGCATCAGTTTTGCTGTATCCAAGTTGTGAATGCGCACACCAGTGGTGAAGGAGGCGAGTTGCTTGGCTAAGCTTCCCTCGGAATCGATCGAGATTGTGCCACCGCCCAGTTGGACCGAAGCACCTCGGGTGCGCCAAGTAGCTCGATCCGCGGCGATTTGATAGTCAGCCGTGAGAGGCATCCGGAATTCTCGAATGGCGAGTCCGCTGGCCACGACGTTGCTGGCCTTTAAGCGTATGTTTGCGGTGCAGAGGTTGCCAAGTCGACCATCCATCGCAATGCTGCCAGCTCCACTCACATCGCGGGCAAGAGACGGGATCGGCGCAAGCGCTCGCCTCAGGCTGGCGTTCTCCAAAGACAATCGATATCGACCACTCAGCGGCGAGACGGCGACATCCAATTCGCCTTGGGCATTGCCGCCAGCAATCTTGCCAGACATTCTGCGAACCTGAACTCCCGAGGGTCGCGCCGTGATTTCTGCCGACAGTCTATTTGCAATCACGCTGTTCTTGTAACCAACGTAGTCGACGACAGCATTGGCGTAGCACAATATTCCTTGATCGATCGCAGTCCGGTTGCGAACAACCGACACACTTCCTGAGGCACGCAAATCACGCAGTTGTCGAGACGTATCAAAGGTGGCGATGAAGGGCCGCGCACTAATCGATGTTGTCTTTGCTGACAGCTCGACGGGAATGTGCTCCGGCTGGGCGCCCTTCGACTGCCATCGCAGAAGTTCCGGCAGGCTTGCCGTCGCATTGAATTCTAAAGACCCGTCGGCAATTTGGCCAGTTGCTTGAGCACTTAGTTGCCCCGCGACAACCTTCAAGTTACTTGCGTTCAGAGAGAACGGAATGTTACCCAGCTTGCCGTCTGCGATACGAAGTTCTCCCGCAGCGTCAAGCTTGCTGGGGGCCGAGATGTTGTTAAGCGTAACACGCCCAAGCAATTGTCCATTAACTGTCGTTGGTAGTATCCCACGCGGGACCAGGCGGTTGAGTTGAATGTTCTCGCACGTTGCAACTACTTGAGTGGTGGTCCAGTCGAGGCTTCGAAGGATCGCACCGCAAGCGAATTGCCCACCAAAGAGATCGTGCGACGAACTTTGCAATTGAACTGCGTTGGGATCTGCTGACCAAGCTAGCTGAGCGTCGCCAACTTGGAATTGCTGAACCTTCGAATCTGAAAGCTGCAGCGTGCCGTTGGCTTGAAATTCGCGACTGAGAACTTTGACCATCCCGGTGCCCTGCGCGCGAGCGGTACCGGACATAACCAGTGGCGATGTGGAGAACTGCGAGATCGCCTGACCAATATCATGCAGCGGAATCGGGTAGGCTTCAAAGGCCACTTCGGCCACTGGCGCTTCGTTGAGCAGCATTTTGCCGCCCAAGCGGCACCGCGTTTCTCGCCACGTAATTTCAATTGGCTGCAATTCCGCGATTCCGTTCGAAACAGTCGCGTACATTTGCAGGTCGTCTACCGTTTCATTGGCAACCGACAGCTCGTTCGAGGATAGGGCTGCGGTAGCATTCCAAGCAGCAGGTTTTGTGACGGCGGCCAGGGAAGCAGATGCGTGCCCTGAAAAGTTGATTCTGCTTTTCGGGCCAAGCCTAGCCAGACTTGCAATTGTCTCTTCAGCCCGAGCACTCGCCGGCCTTACCGTCACAGTAGTGCCAGGTGCGTCGAGCGACAGCCGTCCATTTTTTAGGGTGGCCACAAACTTGGTGGGCGTTGATTGAAGGCCAGCACCAGCAATCTCCGTTGTGTGAAGATCACAAGTAGCAGTGTAGGTGTCCGGGTTTGCTACACTCGCCAAAGGGATCGCTGCGTTCGCGGCGAACGAAACGCGACCGGATAGATCGTCTAGCTGAGCAACGCCACGTAGGCCGGATAGATTGACGCCCGTGGACCGCGCTTGTGCGTGCAAGTAACCAGCGAGACTTCCGCCGTTGGTGGTGTACCGGCCTCGCGTTGACGCGCTTGCCTGCAACGGGTCACTCGATATCCCAGCAAGCGAGATGTCCTGAAGCGTGTGCTGCAAGGCTGCTTCAAAATCGATGGAGCCATTCTGCAAAGTTGCGTTGAACTGTCCTTGTACATCCGCAATTGCACTGATTGGTGCGCCTGGGCTGACCAATTGTACGAAGCTACCGATGTCGACTTTCGACACGTCGAGTGTTGCTTGAAGCTCGGGAATGGAGTCCTTCAAATCCGAGGCAGCGCGTGCCTGCAGATGCCCACCGCAGACGGGGCCGTCAATTTTCAATGAGCAATGTCCGCCTTGGTTCTTCGCTCGAATCGAGACGTATTCGCTGTAACCACCTGCTAGGTAGCTACTGTAAATTTCCTCGACCGTCATCGGGCTGGAACGCGAATCTGATATTTCCTTGCCGCGAAGGTTGGTAATGTCGACGCGCAGCGCAACGTTGTGGTGCCGCCAGTCCAGATCATTCGGCGGGTGCTCAAGAAGAGCGGCGGCGTAAACATCCGTGCTGAATTCGACCAAACCCAGAGCAGGAGGGGCAAGCGGAAGTTCGCTTAGCCGTTTGCAGTCGATGTGCAGAGGTCGTAGCTCGAAGGATGTGCGGCCTTCCCACGAGCGGGCGTCGACGTTAACAAGTAGCTGAGCACTCGTTCCGAGCATCTCGCCAATGTCCAGCTTGACGGCGAGGCGGTCGTTGGCGACAACCGCACAGTCGACATCCGCAACGCACAGCGGCTGTTTGCCATCCTGCAGGATTGACAACGATGCGTCGGTGACGTCTAAGCAACGCACGGGCGATTGTATTTGCGTCAGCGGCTCAGGTTCCTTCTCCGAACCAGCCGGGAAGTGTGAGAGCAAGTTGCCTGACGCATCGAAACGGATAAAAGCTTGGGGCGTCTTAATGGATATTCGATCGGCCCAGACCCCGGTTCTCAGGCCCTGCGCGATTCTTGGCTCCGCATAGATTTCCTGCACAAGCAACTGCGGCTGGCCGTCCAGCCTGCGTTCGCGAACGGCGAGTCCCGTGAGCGTGATTGATGACCATCCAATGTTGACGTGTTCGACGGACACATCATTGCCAAGTGCATAACTTCCGATGCGGCCAATCAGGAATCTCGCGATTGGATTGCGCGCAAGCACGCCTAGAATCACCAGGGTGATTCCTGCGACTGCGATGCGTTTTGCGTATTTTCGAATTCGTTTCTTCAAACGATGAAACATCCTGTTTCGTGAATAGCTAGCAATCCATTGCAGCCGGTTGTTTGTGTGAAGTGAAAATCCGGGAGCTATTCTCATCGGGAGGCCCCTGGGTGTTAGCAGAAGCCAGGCATGCAAGTCAATCTGTGGGGTTTTCCACAGTCCCTCTGCGGTGGGCGTCTAGGAAACTTGAAACGCAGTCTGCAAGTTGCACCGAGCTGAATTGGGCAGCAATGGGTAGAAAGGAGAGGTGCTTAGGCGCAAAGAAAGGGCTCGTCATACTGACGAGCCCTTTGCGATAACTCTGAATGAGCAGCGAACTTTGTCGCTAACTAACAACTTGAGGCGCTCTAGGTACCTGCAAGTTCCTTCTTGCTGCGAGCGGCAACGATTTCGTCTTGGACGTTGTTCGGTACCTTACGGTATGCGAGCAATTCCATCGTGAACGTACCCTGCCCCTTCGTCATGCTGCGAAGGTCGGTCGCGTAGCCGAATGTTTCAGCCAATGGGACTTCGGCGATGATGTATGAAATACCATCGCGGATATCGGTCGACCCGACCAAGCCACGGCGACGGATGACGTCACCAACAACGTCACCTTGGTAATCTTCTGGGCACTCCAGTTCACACTTCATGATTGGCTCAAGAAGCATTGGGTTGGAGCTTCGCAGGATCTCTCGGAAACAGCCTTGTGCAGCGATGTAGAACGCTCGCTCGGACGAGTCGACCTCGTGGTAGCTACCGTCCTGCAAATCGATCTTCACACCCACGACTGGGTATTCTGCCAAAGGTCCCTTACCAAGCGAGTCTCGCATGCCCTTTTCGATCGGAGCAATGAACTGCTTCGGAATACGGCCACCGACGATATGCTCTTCGAAGACAAACAGCTCTTCGCCTTCTGGATCGATCGGAGTCATTTCGCCCTTCATGTGAGCAAATTGACCGGAACCACCAGTTTGCTTCTTGTGCTTGTAATCGAATGGAACAGCCTTGCCAGGAGCTTCC
Source organism: uncultured Pirellulaceae bacterium (assembly GCA_964411445.1). Classification (GTDB taxonomy): domain Bacteria; phylum Planctomycetota; class Planctomycetia; order Pirellulales; family Pirellulaceae; genus Aureliella. The sequence goes on along the minus strand of CAYPLE010000001.1, from coordinate 100,179 downwards.
CGGTAGCTAACCTTCGGAGCACCAGCTTCGATTTCGATCTTGTATTCCCGACGCATCCGTTCGATATAAATATCGAGGTGCAATTCACCCATTCCGCAGATGATCGTTTCGTTGGTCTCTTCGTCATTGTAGACCTGGAACGTTGGATCTTCTTTACGGAAACGCTGAAGCGCCTTACCCATCTTGTCGGCATCAGCACGGCTGGCTGGGTTGACCGAAACCTTAATGACAGGCTCAGGTACAAACATGCTTTCCAGCGTGCAATAGTCGCGTTCATTGGCATACGTTTCACCAGAGGCACAATCGATACCCATGATGGCAACGATGTCCCCAGCAGCCGCCTCGTCGATTTCCTCGCGGTCATCGGAGTGCATACGTACGATTCGGCTGAAGCGATCCTTGCGTCCAGTACGTTGGTTGACGTACATTTCGCCCTTCTTGATCGAACCTTGGTAGATTCGCATGAAGGTCAATTGACCGTAAGGGTCTTCAACAATCTTGAACGCCATGCCGACGAACGGTTCGCTTGGATCTGGCTTAAGTGCCATCTTTTCCGATTCGTCACCGACCTTACGAGCCGAAATATCGCGTTCCAGCGGGCTGGGTAGGTAGCGAGCAACACCGTCGAGCAGGGGTTGAACGCCCTTGTTCTTAAAGGCACTACCAACGAAGACGGGTGTGAAGCCTTGGTTCTGTACGGCATCTTTAATGACGCTATGAATCAAGTCTTCAGCGACTTCTTCTTCGCTAAGAAGCAGTTCCATCATTTCGTCGTTATACATCGACATGCTCTCGAGCATCGCATGGCGGTACTCTTTGGCTTCGTCCAACATGTCTTCTGGAATGTCGCTGTACTCAACCGTTTCACCTTGGTCGCCAACGAAGGTGAGCTTCTTCATGGTGACCAAATCGATCACGCCTGAGAATGTTTCGCCCGCACCGATTGGCAACTGCACCAACACGGCATCGGTGTTCAGCTTGTCTCGCATCATGCCGACGACTTTGTGAGCGTCCGCGCCAGTTCGGTCCATCTTGTTGATGAACGCAAGACGAGGCACGTTGTATCGACGCATTTGCCGGTCAACGGTCAGCGACTGACTTTGAACGCCACCCACGGCACACAGAACCAGAACGGCACCATCGAGAACACGCAGGCTACGTTCTACTTCGATCGTAAAGTCCACGTGACCGGGTGTGTCGATCAAGTTGATGTGGTGCGGAGTCTTGATGTAATCGGCGTTTGGGCCGCCCCAAGAAACGCTGGTTGCAGCACTTGTGATCGTGATGCCACGTTCTTGCTCCAATTCCATGTGGTCCATCTTGGCGCCATCGCCACCACCCTTGACCTCTTCAATCTTGTGAATTCGGCCGGTGTAGAAAAGGATTCGCTCGCTCAACGTGGTTTTACCCGAGTCGATGTGAGCACTAATGCCAATGTTGCGTACTTTTGCAAGGTCCATAGATCACCTAAAGCCAAACCCAAACAAATCGAATATGCGAAAATCTGACTCAATGCCGCGTGGCAGCGAATTCAGAAAACTATCATGTTGCCAATGTTCTGCGCGAACCAAAACCATCGGCGAACCAGCTCAACATCGAGCAAGTTCGCTTGTCGTGGGACTCAAACGCGGCCCCTGCCAAGTTCTTGCCTAACTCTATTCCTCAACGACCTAAAAATCACCCTCGCGAGCGTTTCACAGCCAAAGTGAAAGCTACGCCCAGATGGCAAGATCGTCGCGAGAAGACAGTCGATTGAGCTACCCTGACCAACAAAACAGGGCACTTTAGCTCAAATACAACTTGTAGAAACGTCCTGTTGCTCAGCCAGTAGTGTTACTGGTTGTCTTCTACCGCAATCGCGTCGATGGCGTTAGCCAACCGAAACGAGAATTGCAGACTCATCCCATTCGCGCCATATCTTACAAGTTCCCACTGATGCGAAAAGGCCAAAATACACCCCTTCAGAAGGGTGTGCTCGCGACTTCTTTCCGATTTGGTGCTTTGAGCACCGCGATACCTCATTTCTGACTCTCCCATTGCCGCAAAATAGTGCCTCAAAGCGACGGAATTCTGGACAATCCAAGTTTAAATTCGCAGGCATTCCAACCGCGTTTCAGGCAACTTCGTGCCCGAGAGACTTCATGCCCGAGAGACAATGCTTCGGGGCAGCGAGTTCACTCATCGGGGCGTTTGCTAGGCGGGCGAGTCCGAAGGCTTAGTGGTGCCATAGGGACGCGTAGTGATGACGCCCTCTTCAGGGCTGCTGGCTGTTGCGTAGAGTCGCTTGGGAATTCGACCAGATAGATAGGCCGCTCGTCCGGCAACGGCCGCGTGGTGCATGGCGACACTCATGCCGATTGGATCACGAGCATGTGCAATTGCCGAATTCAGTAGCACTCCGTCAGCACCCAGCTCAAATGCAACGGAAACATCGCTGGCGGTCCCGACGCCCGCGTCCACGATGACGGGATAATCTGGATCCCCTTCCTTGAGATACTCCAGAATAATCCGCAAGTTGTTGGGGTTCAGGATGCCTTGTCCGCTGCCAATTGGGCTGCCCGCCGGCATGACACTGGCGGCCCCGGCGTCCTTCAGCCGCTTGGCGATGATTGGGTCATCGCTGGTGTAACATAAAACTTGGAATCCATCAGCAACCAATTGCTCGCAGGCGTGGAGGGTTGCAACGGGATCGGGAAGCAGTGTCTTGCTGTCACCGAGTACTTCGAGCTTGACCCAGTTGGCGCCTGGGTTTTCGAGGGCTCGAAGGATTTCACGCCCCAGCTTCGCCACACGCACAGCATCCGCGGCGTTGTAGCATCCCGCCGTGTTCGGAAGTAGCAAGTACTTGTTGGGGTCGATGTAGTCGAGAATGTTCTGCCCACTGGGGGCGTACATCTTCTCGCGTCGGACTGCAACTGTAACGGCGTCGGAGCCACTCGCAGCCAGCGAGTCGCGCATGACGTCTAGTGTTTCGTACTTGCCAGTCCCCACGATCAAGCGGCTCTTCAGCTCGATGTCACCGACCTTAAGCTTGCCGTCATCAGCGTACGAGGTCGCTTGATGAGTACCAGCCGCTCCGGAGGAAGAGGTTGCAGAGCTAGTGGTTGTGGCGTCGTCGCCTGACGTTCCAAATACAGCCATGGACCTAACCGCCACCAACTAGAGTAACGGCTTCGATTTTGTCGTCGACGAGAAGTAATCGGGAGCCGTGTTGCTCGCGCGGAACGACTTCCAGATTGACCTCAACGGCAACGACGCCTTTTTGCATTTCTACTATTTCCAAAAGGGATTCGATCGTCGTGCCGCTGGGCACTTCGAGCTGTTCTCCGTTGAAGGAAATGGTAATGTTGGCTGGATCTGCCATCGAAGCCTACTCGTCAAAGGCAGAGTCGAATGCGCGATTGCTTGGGCTAAAATCGAGCGCCTTGGTGAATCGGCAGGCTTCTGCGGCACCAAATTCACGTTCCATTCCGCTGTCTTCCCATTCGATACTCAACGGACCTTGGTAGTTGATGTCGTTTAGTGCCCGAATGATTTCTTCGAAGTTAACACCGCCGCGTCCAGGACTTCGGAAGTCCCATCCACGTCGCGAATCACCGAAGTTCAGGTGGCTGGACAAAATGCCGGACTTGCCGTTGAGCGTCTGAATCGCATCTTTGATGTGGACGTGATAGATGCGATCCGGGAAGGCTCGGATAAATTCGACCGGATCGACACCTTGCCAGATCAAGTGGCTTGGGTCGAAGTTGAATCCAAACTCTTCGCGGTGCCCCAGTGCTTCCAATGCTCGCTCGGCGGTGTAGATGTCAAAAGCAATTTCGGTTGGGTGAACTTCTAAGGCAAACTTTACACCACATTCACCAAAGACATCCAGGATTGGGTTGAAGCGTTCGGCCAGCAGATCGAAACCGGCTTGAATCATCGACTCCGGTACCGGCGGGAAAGAGTACAACAGCGGCCAGATGCTTGACCCTGTAAAGCCGTTCACGACGCCAACGCCAAACTTTTGCGCCGCTCGGGCTGTGTCCATCAACTCTTTCGATGCCCGCTCGTTGACTCCGGCAGGATCTCCGTCGCCCCAAATGTAATCTGGCAAAATCGCCTTGTGACGCTCATCAATCGTGTCCAAAACCGCTTGGCCGACCAAGTGAGCACTGATGGCGTGGCACTGCAAATTGTTCGATTCGAGCAATGCTCGCTTCTTTGAGCAGTAGTCGTCTTCGCTGATCGCTTTGTCAACTTCGAAGTGGTCGCCCCAACAGGCCAGTTCGATGCCGTCGTAACCAAACTGGCTGGTGAGTTTCGCCATATGATCGATGGGAAGATCGGCCCATTGGCCAGTGAAAAGCGTTACAGGGCGAGCCATTTGGGGTGTCTCCTTGGCGGGAATAGGGCTGATTTGTCATCGCGATTGTCAGCAATCCGAGTTCGCCCCTAAGCGTTGGCTGAGGGCGACATCGTGCGCATTGCCCAGGCGTTTCTGGGCCAGTTTTAGACCGATAGCCTAGCGATAAATTACGAAAAGAACAGTATGCTATGGTCCGGAGCGGCATGACGCCTTCCGCCAGGCGCTCTCACCGATATCCTATTTCACTGGGCCCTTCGTGACTCGCCAGTAACTGCTGGCAACGAGAATTTTCGCGTTCAGGAGCTTGGTCCGAGGCGTTTTCAACGTGTCCTAGATCTTTGTTTCCTAGATCTGAATGCGTTCTAGTTTTTAAAGCGTTCTTGGCAGTACTGGCAATTCGGCCAGTGCGACACTTTTCAAGGAGTTGAATGTGCCGTTTGCCGAAATCGGCCCGATCGCGGTCCATTTTCCAGCCCGAGCCGAAACCAACGCTCAGTTGCAAGCCGAATTCCCAAACTGGAATCTCGAGCTGATTGGTCAAAAAACCGGCATCGAAAGTCGCTTTATCGCGGCCGAAGATGAGACAGCGTCGGACCTAGCAGTCTCTGCCTGTGAAAAACTATTCGCAGATCACCAGGTAGATCGTGGTGACATCGACTTTCTGCTGCTTTGCACGCAGACCCCCGACTACCCGCTGCCCACCACCGCGTGCTTGCTACAAGACCGATTGGGCTTGAAAACCGGGTGTGGAGCGTTGGACTTCAATCTTGGATGCTCCGGCTTCGTTTACGGCTTGGCGATGGCTGATGGCTTGATCAGAAGCGGTGCCGCCAAAAATATCCTGCTGGTCACCAGCGAAACGTACTCGAAGTACATCGACGACGAAGATCGTAGCCTGAGAACAATCTTCGGAGACGCAGCAGCGGCAACCCTGGTGCGAGCGACCGATGGGCCTTCTCCGCCACTGAATGCTTTTCAGTTCGGAACCGACGGAAGTGGGGCGGACACTCTGTTAGTAGGTGATGGCGGCGCACGGCCAGAATGTGACGCAATTCGACCGCGTCATAAGAAGCGTTGGAAGAGTCGCTTGTACATGGACGGTCCGAGCTTGATGAGCTTTACCGTTGTGGCGGTCCCCAAGCTGATCGAGGAGATCTTGGAGCGAGCCGAATTGCGGGAGGAGGAAATCGATCTCTACCTGCTCCATCAGGCGACGCGAAAGATGCTTCAGCAACTGCAGACACGGATCGGTGTCGACGACGATCGCTTGCCCATTCGCTTGGCGGAATGCGGCAACACCGTGTCCAGCACTTTGCCGATCTTGATCTCCGATATGCGTCGCGAACGAAGATTGCAGCCCGGAAAGCGTAGTCTTCTGATAGGATTTGGCGTAGGCTGGTCTTGGGCGGGATGTGCATGGACGGAAACATACTCGCAGTAGCCCCCGTCTCGCGCTCAGTGAGGGCGGCGAAATCGCGATCAGTGGTTCTGAATCACCTGGTTGCCCCTGAGTCTCGGCCGTGCAGTGCTGTGCAGTAGAAAAGCAATTCAG
>CAYPLE010000001.1:0-94179 GCA_964411445.1 uncultured Pirellulaceae bacterium | reverse complement strand
CAGTAGAAAAGCAATTCAGCAAGGAAACTGCAGACTGCCCGTGAGAGATATGCTTCGCCCCAACAAGCTAACTTTGATAAGCGTGTCACCAAGCGATGAATGAGCCCAAAGTATCAATTGCTGGAAAGGCCCTAGTTGCGTCCCCGGTATTGGCGGATCCAAACTTCTTTCGCACCGTGGTCTACATGATCCATCACGATGCCGAAGGGGCTGCTGGCGTCGTCGTCAATCGGCCCACCGAAAAGACGGTCGGCAGCTTACTGTCAGACGTTGCATCGGTGTGTAGTGGTAATACTGCCCCGATCTACTGGGGCGGCCCCGTTGATGGCCCGCTGACCGTACTATTTCGCGAAAACAATGCCGGTGAGAGAATTGGCGTCGACAGTGGGCCGGAGAAAATCCTGGCACTGTGCACGGATTCCTCTGATGATGCAGACTCGCGTGACGCAGCTTCTGGGGAGGCGAGCTCAGGAGTTGGAAATGCTGGCGATGAAGACTTCAGCAAGCCGGCGTATATGTTGTTTGACGGCTACGCAGGATGGGGTGCAGGGCAATTAGACGATGAACTGCAACTCGGTGGTTGGCTGGTTTGGGATATTTCTGCCTCAGATGTCTTCGGGCACAACGATGAAATCTGGGAAAAGGCAGTCAAAGAAATAGGGCGAAGCATTCTGAGCGTGGGGCTGGGGCAAGGCGGAATGCCTGACGACCCCGCGTGCAACTAATCATTTCCACGTTCCTGCTGAGGGCGGATCGCTTCCCGCCCCACTCCTGAAAGAGGAATCTGCAGCCAGTATGCGAACCATTGCCATTGGTGACATCCACGGTTGCTCCAAGGCGTTGCACGGTTTAATCGCGGAGATCAAGCCGCAAGCCGACGATTGCTTGGTTTTCTTAGGCGACTACATCGATCGTGGCCCGGACAGTCGGGGCGTCATCGAAGCACTCTTGGATGTCCGTGAGCGGTGCAACACCAAGTTCTTGCTCGGAAACCACGAGGTCATGCTACTCGGCGCCCTCCGAGGCTTGCCAGCAGATCTGTGGTTAAAAACCGGCGGGCAACAGACGGTGACTAGCTATGGTGGGCGGCTTGAGAATATCAGCGAACTGCATCGAGATTTCTTGCGAAGCTGCTTGCACTACTACGAAACCGAAACGCATATCTTCGTTCATGCCAATTACAAAGCCGACCTGCCGATGGACCAGCAGACGGAAGCCTCCCTTTTTTGGGATCACTTGACAGACTATGTTCCTGAGCCACACGTGTCAGGCAAACATGTCGTCTTGGGGCACACACCTCAAAATCGTGGCGAAGTCGGTTGGTTTGGGCATTTCACCTGCCTAGACACCGGTTGCGTGGGGGGAAGCTGGCTGACCGCTTTGGATGTGGATTCTTTGGAGACGTGGCAAGTTTCGATCCAGGGGCATCCACGCGAGCACTGGAAAGCTGTTAAGAAAGTGAGTCGGTTTATTGCACGGTTTGCAAAGCGACGCCGCTAGCGGGACGAAAGTAATCAGCCAACTGCTGGTAGAGTCGTGGGTGCTCATCGCGGAGTTGCATCGGTGCTTCGTAAAAGACCTCTAGGGCAACTGCGAAGAATTCAGAAATGCTCGTCGCTCCGTACGGGTCGATCACGCTGCCGATGCCACGCGAAAGTTGCTCGCGAAAATCGCTGTATGCGGAGTGAAGGCAGTCAATCCAATCACTTGCACGATCATTGGATTCGATCGGAGGAATTCCGTCCACGTCAACGCCATTTCGCATGTCTAGAAAGTGTGCGAACTCATGGATGACGACATTCCGAGGGCCACCGATTCCACGGGCTGTTCGGATGACATCATTCCACGCCAGCACGACGGGACCCCGATACCATGCTTCTCCAATGCGAGTTGACGGCTGTTCAAGATGGACCCCGTGCCCCACGGCAACTTGGCTTTTTGCTACATAGACCTCCGGGTAGACCAGAATCGATTTCACTTCATCAAAGTAATCCGGTTCGCTCCAGTGCAGGCTGATCCTCGCAATTTGAGCTGCGATGGTCAGCTTGTGCACATCGCTGATCTTGAAGCCGCCGCAGCCTTCCCAGTATTTTTCGGCCAGAATGACTTTGACCGTTTGCTCGACTCGGATTCGCTCTTGTGATGTGGCGTGACGCAAGAACTCATTGTTGTCGTACAACAAACGCCGCATACGCTCGCCCAGCGGCTGCTTGAGGAGCATGCTGCGACGGAATCGTTTGTAAAGTGAGAACATCGCGTTCGTCCTTGCGCGAAAAGTTTGTTTGGGTCTACTGTATTCTTAGTTGGTATCGCTTTAAACGTTACGCCCCGGCCGCCAATGCTCCAAACCTTGAAAAGTGTCCGTGAACGCCGCTTGCGTTGATAGTAAACTGGAGCTTGCAACTGTTGTGCCGAAACGGTTCTTTGCCATTTTGACGCCAGTAGCGCCTCATCCTTACAGAGGCGTGGTCTTTGGGCAGGAATGTCGTCTAGGCCAAGGGCCGCATTGTGCCACCTTTAACGATCGCAAGGCTCTGCTGGGGCGGTCCACCCAGCTTTCAATCGCCAATCAGGTATTTTGCTCATGCTTTTTCGATCACCCATCGTGCCATCTTGGCCGTCCGGCTGCAATGCAATGGAAGCCGTAGCGTTTCGCAGCCCTGCCGCAATTATGGTGGGCCTTGCCTGGCTAGCCGCTACGGTGCTTTCAGCTCCGCAGGCGGTCGCTCAGTCCCTGCAATCGGCTCCTCAACCACTTGCTGAAACACCCAGTGTGATCGCAACGCCGTCTGTTTTGCAAGCTGGGCAGGGACCTGTTTTGCAAGCTGAGCAGGTAGACGTGCGACGCGTCCAGTCTCGGCCCAATGTCGTTGTCGTTTTGACCGACGATCAAGGCTGGGGGGATCTCAGTCTTTCAGGCAACGCAAACATCGCGACTCCGAATCTCGATGCTCTTGGACGAAGCGGCGTTCGTTTCGACAGGTTTTATGTATGCCCCGTTTGTTCGCCCACGCGAGCGGAGTTTCTGACTGGGCGGTACCATCCGCGCGGAGGTGTCTTTGATACGAGCAAGGGGGGCGAGCGACTGGATTTGGACGAGCGAACCATTGCACAGCTCTTCGATTCAGCAGGATACCAAACGGCTGCATTTGGGAAGTGGCACAACGGTATGCAGTATCCGTATCATCCGCTTGCGCGCGGATTTGATGAATTCTACGGCTACTGTTCTGGACATTGGGGGCACTACTTTTCGCCCCAGCTCGAGCGTAACGGCGAACTGGTTAAGGGCGATGGCTATCTCGTCAACGATTTTACGAACGAAGCCATTGAGTTTGTGAGATCGCATCGAAACGAGCCCTTTTTCCTTTACCTGGCCCTACCGACTCCACACGCACCGATGCAGGTTCCCGAAGAGTACTGGAGACGCGTAAGGGATCGGCCGATTCGGCTTCCAGCGACAGATGCACGGCGCGAGGACGAAGCGTTCACTCGAGCTGCAATTGCGATGGTTGAGTGTATCGATGACAACGTTGGTAGACTTCGCAATGAGATTCAATCGCTGGGGCTGGCCGAAGATACCATCTTCGTGTTCTTCTGTGACAATGGACCGAACAGCCACCGATTCAACGGAGGCATGAAAGGTAAGAAGGGATCCACCGACGAAGGTGGTGTTCGAAGCCCTCTTTTCGTGTCGTGGCCTGGCAATATTCGCGCTGGGCAGCTCATTGCTCAAATAAGTAGCGTTACCGACCTGCTGCCAACTCTTTGCGATCTGGCTGACATACCGACCACTGGAGTCAACCCACTGGATGGTATGAGCCTTCTTCCGCTCATCGACGGTAGCCAATCTGCGTTTCCGGGGCGAATCATCATCAGCCACTGGAACGGCCGTGTCAGCGCTCGAGGCCAACACTACCGGCTGGACCACCAAGGGAAATTGTACGACATGCTTGCCGACCCTGGGCAAACGCGTGACGTCGCAAGAAAGAACCAAGATGTGTACCAGGAGTTGACCGCGGCCGTGCGGCGATGGAAGGCGGAAGTACTGGAGCCGAACCAGTCAACCGATCGCCCTTTTTCCGTCGGTCATTTGGATTTCGGCCTTACGCAATTGCCCGCACGTGACGCAAAATTCAGCGACTCAATCGCAAGAAGTGCTACAGCGCCAAATTGCTCCTACTTAAAAGCGTGGGTATCAGATGACCAGCGGATTAGCTGGGACATCGAAGTCTTGACGGCAGGCACGTACGAGGTGGTCATGCACTATGCGTGCGACGAGTCCATCGTGGGTGTTCGGGTGGTCGCAGAAGCCGGAAACGTTCGGGCGGCCAAGGAGATCCTGTCGGCACACACACCTCCGTCAGTTGGTCCGGCCTTTGATCGGGTTCCCAGGATCACTCAGTCGCCGATGAAGGATTTTGCACCGCTGCGAATCGGGACGCTGAAGCTGCCGGTTGGCCGCACGACACTCAAGCTGACCGGTCGCGGGTTTCCTCCGGCCCAAAGCGAGGCCGAGGATGTGCTGAGTGACAAAGGCTCACGGGACGACACAAGCGAAAAAGGTGCAGAAACTTCGATCCTCGAGCGACTCGATTCTTCGGAGACAAACGGATTGGAGATGCGGCTATTGATGCTTCGTCGTGTCCGGGACTGATCACCTCAAACAAAACCCTTGGCCGATGTCGTTCCGCTTCATTAGAGTTCCGGCAGCGGGTTCTCGGTAACTTGATCGCTTAGCAACTCCGTCGCCGCGTCAACAGCATCTGCCCACGCGCCGTTCTTGGCGTCGAGCACGATGGCTTGCAGCCAACCGGCCTCGTTGCTTCCGATCACACCGTCTTTGACGTCAAGAGCGATGGCTTGTTCGGTCGCGGTGACGGCTTCCAGATCTTGTCGGCCGGTGGCTCCACGCAGTGCCAGAGCGAGCTCGGCACCTCGCGGGCTCAGTTCGCCATAACCACTAAGTGCAACATACAGCCCAATAGCGATCACTGCGATCGCCAGTCCTGCGAGAATGATTCTCATCATGGTTCAATCTCGACCGTTTCGCCTTCGTCCATACTTGCCAGTTCCGCAGCCAAGAAGAGGTCGATGGATTGTGGCATGAATCGAACGCTACCATCACCGTAGAGCACGTTGCCGCCGCCGGTATGTTCGGAGTACATTTGACCGACGTGTAGGGTCGGGAAATTCATCGGGTGAATGATCGGATTGCCAGTGATGTCCAGCTCTCCGCCTGACGGTCCGATGTGCATCATCACCAACGTCGCTGCAGCATCGGGGCCATTTTCAGGGGTCGTAAAACGGGGGTGAGTAAATGCACCGGGGATGACTCCCACCCAAGTCTTTTCGCTCAGCCGCGAAGAGTGTTCGCTGATGAAGATTGTGTTGGTTGTCCCGTCGGTGATATTGCGAAAGCCAACTTTCGAATTGCGGTAGAACGGGCCATCGGCCACATTGGCGGCATTTCCGTCGATACGAATACGTGTCGTTGTGCCGGTGTAGATGTTAGTAAAAACTAGGCCGGTCGCACTTGCGCCGCACTCTCCCCAGCAAGACTCCTGGCCGTGACTCGCGATATAATTCGATCGGCCGACGCGAATTTCCTGGCCGTAGCGCGTCAATGCTCCGCCTGATTCGTTCCGGACTACAAAACTCTCTTGTGGACCACTCGCTGATGGGCATAGGAAGCCGGGCAGATTGGTTTGAATCAAAGCTTGGTTTTCTGGGGCCCAGATGGGCAAGTCCTGTCGAAGTTGGTTCACAATGTTGCCTTGCTCGAGATAGGGCAATAGTAACGTCCCCCACCCCCAGCCTGGAGCCGCATCCCAGGTATCCGCGTCGATGGCCGCCCAAGCGGGGCCGGAGCCATTTCGTGTCGCATAGGTGCAGTAGCCAGACGGAAAGACCTTATGAGCGGACTCGTAGTTGTGCAGGGCTATCCCGATCTGTTTCAGATTGTTGGTGCACTGGATCCGTCGAGCCGCCTCGCGAGCCGCTTGGACAGCCGGTAACAATAATCCGACCAAGATCCCAATGATTGCGATGACAACCAGCAGCTCAACCAACGTAAAAGCAGCACGGAGCGGCGAACGGGAGTCTTTTGGATGTTTGAGTTCAGTGATCATTTGCCCTCCAAGTGTCCGATGGTCGGACCGTTCATTCGAGAATCACCAGAAGAACACAGAGTGTAGCCAGCGCTACAACTGTCGAAGTGTAGCCATGGCTACAAATGTGTCAAGGCGGAAAAATTCCGTTTCCTCAGTCGACGCTGTCGTGCAATTCCGCGCAAGATTTGCTTGTCATTGTTGGCTTGGCCAAACAGAATGAGGCTCATCTGAAGGATGCAGGTAGCCGCAAGTAAGGCGATTGTTGGCCGCCGAATAAGGACCTTCTCCCACACCGCGAAGACTCAGAAGTCCGTTTTCGCTTCTCCTTCCAACCTCACACCACTCACCATCACGAGAACTCAGGAGATATTCACCATGCAGGTTGCCCCCAGCTGGCGAACACAGAATAGGATCCCCCGAATGAACCGGACATTTTTGCATTCGCTGACAACCATTGCCGCGTGCTTATTCGTGACAGTTAGCCTGACTGCAAATGCGACGGCCGACAGCACGAAAGAAGACGCGACGAAGAAAGAGAATGAAACCGAGAAGCTGTCCACGGGCGATGTTTCGGCGCTAGCAATGCGAAGCATCGGTCCAGCTCTCATGTCTGGGCGGATTGCGGATATCGCAGTCGATCATGAGCAGCCGAACACTTGGTACGTGGCTGCTGGCTCCGGCAACGTTTGGAAAACGACCAATGCCGGTACGACTTGGCAGCCAATCTTCGACAACTACAGCGCTTATTCAATTGGTTGCATCACCATCGACCCTAGCAATCACAATACCCTCTGGGTTGGCACCGGTGAGAACGTTAGCGGTCGGCATGTTGGCTTTGGTGATGGGGTCTACGTCAGCCACAACGGTGGGAAGTCGTTTGAGAACGTGGGGCTCAAAAAATCCGAGCACATTAGCAAGATCATCGTTCACCCAAACGACCCCGCAACAGTATACGTGGCAGCGCAGGGGCCATTGTGGAGCTCCGGTGGGGAGCGTGGTTTGTACCGTACGACCGACGCAGGTGAAAACTGGGAGCTCGTCCTGGAAAGTGGCGAGTGGACGGGGTGCACCGACATTTCGATGGATCCCGCCAATCCGAATACTCTCTACGCGGTAACACACCAACGGCATCGAACCGTATGGGCGTTGATCGACGGCGGGCCAGAAAGCGCCGTCTACAAATCGACAGATGGCGGAGACAGTTGGCGCAAGCTATCGCGCGGTCTGCCTAGTGCGGACAAAGGAAAGATGTCGATCGCGGTCAGCCCAGTAAAATCAAACGTCGTGTACGTTACGATCGAATTGGCTGACGGCGGTGGCGTCTTCCGCTCGGAAGATTTCGGCGAAAGCTGGACGAAGATGAGCGATTATGTTGCTGGCGGAACTGGCCCCCACTACTACCAGGAAATTTACTGTGATCCGCACCGGTTTGACGTGTTGTATCATGCGAATGTGCAACTTGGTCGAAGCGAAGACGGCGGCAAAACGTGGTCGGCTGTCAGCAGCGACAACAAACATGTTGACAATCATGCGGTCGCCTTCCACCCCTCCGATCCAGACTTCCTGTTGGTTGGTTGCGACGGTGGTCTCTACAAGTCGTATGACTATGCTCAAACGTATCAATTCACCGCGAATCTTCCGTTGACTCAGTTCTACAAAGTGGCTGTCTCGTACGAGTCGCCCTTCTACCATGTCGTTGGAGGTACGCAAGACAACAATACTCAGTACGGCCCGGTCCAGACCCGAAACAACTCGGGAATCCGCAATGCCGATTGGCGGATTACCATCGGGGGCGATGGCCACGACTGCGCCATCGACCCGAAGAATCCGGACATCATCTACAGCGAATCACAAGAAGGCTTCATCCGCCGATTTGACCGCAAGACAGGCCAGTCGGTTGACATTAAACCTCAGCCAGGTGAGGGCGAGGAAGACCTGCGACACAACTGGGATTCCCCAATCGAGATTAGCCCTCACTCCAACACCCGTATCTATTTCGGGTCCAAAAAGCTGCATCGGAGCAATGATCGCGGTGACTCCTGGGAGACAATTAGTCCCGATTTGTCCCGTGGCATCAACCGCCTGACACTTCCGCACATGGAGCGAGTGTGGAGCGTCGATTCGATTATCGATGTCTACGCAATGAGCCAGTACGGCAACATCACCTCAATCGACGAATCGCCAGTCGTTGAGGGACTACTGTACGTTGGCACCGACGATGGGCTCATTCAAGTTTCTGAGGATGGCGGAAAGAACTGGCGCAAGATTGACAAGATCTTCGGAGTTCCCGAGTACTTCTTCGTAAACGACATCAAGGCGGATCGCAAAGATCCAGATACGGTTTACGTTTGCGTCGATAACCACAAGACGGGCGACTACGCTCCCTACGTGCTTCGCAGCCGCGACCGTGGGCGAACATGGGAGTCGATAGTTGGTGACCTACCGGAACGGCACCTGTGCTGGCGAATCATCCAAGATGACGTGAACACAGATCTGATGTTCTTGGGCACTGAGTTTGGTGCGTACTTTACCATCGACGCTGGGATTCACTGGACGAAACTCCCCGGGACTCCCACGATTCCATTCCGCGACTTGGAAATCCAGCGCGAACACAACGACTTGGTTGGTGCGACCTTTGGGCGAGGCTTCTATGTGCTGGACGACTACACTCCGCTTCGGACGATGACTTCGGCAGATTTGAGTGCAGATGAATGCAAGATCTTCCCCGTTGCAGACGCTCCGATGTATCTACAAGAACGATTGCTAGGAGGACCGAGGGGCTCGCAGGGCGACGGCTACTTCATTGCCGACAATCCTGAGTACGGCGTAGTCTTTACTTACATCGTTCCTGAGTCACTCAAGACGCTCAAGGCCGAGCGAGCTGAGCGTGAAGCGAAGAATAAGGCTGCTGGGAAAGACAATTTGCCGCCGGCCTGGGACAAGCTTCGTGATGAGCAACGACAACTGGCTCCAAAGATGGAATTGGTCATTTCGGATAAGCAGGGACGCGTTGTAAGTCGTGTGGCTGCTAGCACGAGCAAGGGTTTGCACCGCACTGCCTGGGATTTTCGCTACAGTGGTTTTCCTGGCGGCGGACCGCTGGCAACGCCTGGTGAGTACACGGTGCACGCGGAGTCCATTGTTGACGGACAGCGTGAGAAATTGTGCGAGCCAACTCCGTTCAAGGTTGTGAACGCTTTCGAAGGCGCACTTGAATCGCAACCAGCCGACAAGACGCTCAAGTTCCAGATGGAAGTTGCTGAAGCCGTCACTGAGATCTCCGCCGGAGCTCGCAAGCTTGCAGAAGCTCTTGAGGAAATCGACGAAGTCCAAGCATCACTTGCTCGTTTGCGGGAACCGCAAGCGGCCTTGGAGGAGCGAGCTCGCAAGGTTGAGCTTGCACTTCTGGACTTGGAGATTGACTTCTCAGGCGACGACATCAAGGGTAGCCTGAGCCATCCAGCTCCGGTTCCTGTTCTTGATCGAGTGCAGCGGGCTTACTTCGGCACTCTCGGGCAGACCTACGGCCCAACGAAGACGCATCGCGAGCAATTGCGGATCGCCAAGAAGCAATACAGCGAGTTGCGTCAAAAGCTAGCGGGACTGCTCAAAGAGGTCGAGAGCCTGAAGAAGGCCGCCGACAAGGCTGGGCTGCCGTGGACTAGCGGACGGGATTTGCCCTAGCCCGATTTTGGCTTCGCATTCGTCGTTCGCAAGGCGAGCGGCTATCCAAGATGCTAGCAGTTTGAGCAACTGCCGAGTGAAACGAGAACGGCCAGCCAACAGTCGCCACGCCCACAGCGGATCGGGGACTCTGAGGCTGGTCGTTCTTTTGTTGCCATCCGTTGTCTCTGTCGCAATGAGAACCCGGTCTCTGTCGCAATGAGAACCCGCCCAAAGGTTCGCAGGGCTGAGCAATGAGCCGCTGTTGGAGTTGGGGGGACCGCACTAGAATGAAGGTTCGGAACGTTGACCAGTCGTAAAGTTCCCGACAAAGCCAGTTCTGAGCCCACCAAAAGAGCGCAAACGGCTGTGCGAAACGCAAAACCAAGACCGAAGTGCACCGAATGAAACAGATTCGCAATTTTTGCATCATCGCCCATATCGACCACGGCAAATCGACGCTGGCTGATCGGCTCATCCAGTCATGTGGTGGCATCTCGCAGCGCGAGCTGCACGAACAAATGCTCGATTCAATGGATATCGAGCGCGAACGTGGCATCACGATCAAGAGCAATACGATTACGCTCAGCTACAAAGCTGCCGACGGAAGTGAGTATCAACTCAATCTCATCGATACGCCCGGCCATGTGGACTTTTCCCATGAAGTACGTCGTTCACTCATGGCTTGCGAGGGCGCTCTGATCGTTGTCGACGCGTCACAGGGCGTCGAGGCGCAGACTGTCGCAAATCTCTACTTGGCGTTGGAGTACGATCTGGAGTTGTTGCCGGTCATCAACAAAATTGACCTCCCCGCCGCTGACATCGATCGAGCTCGCGAGTCGATCGATGCGGACCTTGGACTGGATCCCTTTGCAGCAATTCCAGTGTCCGCGAAAACCGGTGTTGGAATTGAGGATGTCCTAGAAGGTATCGTCAACCATTTGCCGCCGCCCAACGGAGACCCAGAGGCTCCGCTGAAAGCCTTGGTGTTTGACGCGCACTTTGATAAGTTCCGCGGTGTGATTCTCCAGTGCCGCGTTTTGGAAGGGACTCTCAAGCCGCGTGAAGTGATCCACTTCATGCACGCTGGTCGCGATTATAAAGTGGACGAATTGGGGTACAACCAATTCAAGCTCAACCCAAAAGACCAACTCGCGGCTGGTGAGGTAGGCTATATCGTCGCCGGAGTGAAGAGCGTTCAGGACATTGAGATCGGAGATACGATCACTCATCTCGAACGGCAGGCAGCCGAGCCGATTCCTGGGTATCAAGAGGCCAAGCAAGTTGTGTTCTCGTCGGTCTATCCGATGAGCACCGATGAGTATCAGGATTTGACCAAAGCACTCGACAAACTTGCGATCAATGACGCGGCCCTCACCTACGAAAAAGACAGCTCTGCGGCGTTGGGGTTTGGCTTTCGATGCGGATTTCTAGGGCTGCTGCACCTGGATGTTATCCAGGAGAGATTGCAACGTGAGTTCGATATTGGCCTTGTCATTTCGGCTCCTTCGGTCAAATACAGTCTGACACTCAAAGATGGTTCGACCGCGGAAGTTGACAATCCTACCTATTGGCCGGATCCTTCTACAATTGAATCCACAACAGAGCCTTACATCAAAGCCGCCATTCTCACGCCTGAAGAATATGTCGGACCCGTCATGGAGCTGTGCCGAGAGCATCGCTCAGACAGCCAGACAATGAACTACTTGTCGGCAGGCAGAGTTGAAGTGACTAGCGAAATGCCGCTCGGCGAGGTGCTGTTTGACTTCTATGGCAAGCTGAAGATGATCACGCGTGGCTACGGTTCATTTGACTACGTGCCCATCGAATATCGAAAGACGGACATTGTCAAAGTTGACATTCTGGTCAACAAGGAGCCCATCGACGCGCTCTCGTATCTCGTTCACCGCGATAAAGCCAGAGCTCGGGCGCTCCATTATTGCGAACAATTGGCTGAGTCGATCCCGCGGCACCAGTTCAAGATACCCATTCAGGGGGCGATCGGTGGTGACATCATCGCCCGGGCAACCATCCAAGCTTTCCGCAAGGATGTCACAGCTAAGCTTTATGGTGGTGACGTGACGCGGAAGAAAAAGTTGCTGGAGAAGCAGAAGAAGGGGAAGGCCAAGATGAAGCAATTTGGCAGCGTCAACATTCCTCAGAAGGCCTTCGTGTCCGTCTTGAGCGCCACCAAAGACTAGTTGCCACCAAGCCCCTCTTGGTCCTCTTGGGAGGCCGAAAACGCTTGGCGCAACGGTTGCCTAGGATGTCCGCACAACGGTCACTCAAGACGATTTCGATGCCGCGATGAATGTTCTAGTCTTCAATGTTGGGAGCACGACGCTCAAGTATGCTTGCGTCGATACGGACACAGGAGCCGTAGGCGTTTCGGGCGTAGCCGATCGAATTGGCCAGCCCGACGGTGACGCTCAAACACACATGGAGGCCGCGCAAACAGCGGTCGCCGATATCGGCTGGGATACAATCGACGCAATTGGCCATCGGATCGTCCAGGGGGGAAGTCGTTTCACGGGCCCAGAACGCGTTACCAGCAAGGTGCTCGAAGACCTTGAAAAACTGGACGCGCTTGCTCCACTGCACAATCCATCGGCACGCGCCGTGGCGGCGGGATTGGGAGCAACCGGACTGCCCCAAGTGCTGGTGTTCGACACCTCTTATTTCGCTAGCCTTCCTCCGGAAGCCTATCGCTACGCCGTTCCGCCATCATGGTTTCACGACTACGGCGTCCGAAAATACGGTTTCCATGGGACCTCCCATGAATACGTGACCGAGAAAGCACTACATTTCATCGAAGATGGCCGCTGCGCAAAATGCATATCAATGCACCTAGGTGGCGGCGCAAGCATGACGGCTTCCGCCGGCGGTCGCGCTGTTGATACATCCATGGGAATGACACCACTCCAGGGGCTCGTTATGGCAACTCGTAGCGGTGATGTCGATCCCGCTATTCCGCTTTACATCGCCGAAGTCACTGGGGCCAAGCCAGGAGATGTTCTGGCAGCGTTGAATCGACAAAGCGGGCTTGTTGGGCTATGCGGAGAGAGTGACATGCGGGCCATCCTCCAACGCCGCTCGGAAGGTGATGTGGATGCCAGCTTGGCCGTCGATGTTTACGTGCGCAGTATCGTGAAAACAGTGGGCAGCTACGTTGCCATTCTGGGTGGCCTAGATGCACTTGTTTTCACTGCGGGGGTCGGCGAGCATTCACCCGAAATCCGCCGCCTGGTCACGGAGGCTCTTGGGCACTTCGGTGTTGCGGTTTGCTCAATCGCTAACGAGGCATGCTTGGGCAGCTTGGCGGACATTTCATCAACAAGTAGCAAGGCACGAATTCTTGTGGTGCCAACCAATGAAGAGCTCGCCATCGCGCAGAAGACTTGCAAGTATCTCGCTTCCTAGAGCGGTTCAACCCACGGTGTAGCCCGCCTGCGGAGACCAGGCATTTAGGCAAGAGCTTTGGTCAGATTGCGATTACTCTGGCGATGAGCCTCGACAACGGTGAGCTCTCGAGGCGACCGGTCTTCAACTGCCTGCTCGAGCACCAAGTGCGGGTGAATCGAATGTTCTGCGAGCGAATCGAGCAGGCGGCGGTAGTCAATGTCGCCGTCGATGGTGAACGCCTCCGCCCATACGCCATTGAGCGACTGCCGAAGGTGCAGTTCGACAATCCGGTCGCGGTAATGTGCGATCGCATCGAAGAGGGCAACTTGCGAGTCACCGCAGCCTCGGTAGATCCAATGCGCGTCCAAGCAGAATTTTACATGATCGGGACTCGTGGCGGTTAGCATGTGGTGAAACTCGCGAGCCCCTTGCCGAAGTTCTGCGTCGTGATTGTGGTAGGCCAACACTAGTCCCATTTTTCGCAGTTCGTCACCGAGTGAGTCCAGCGATTTTGCTTGTAGTTGCAATTGGTCATCCGACTTGTCCTCTGGGCCGCCCCAGCGGATGGGGGACGGATTGGTCACGACGATTTTCACCCCGAGCTTTTTCGCTTCTTTCGCAATGGAAACAACGCTGGCCATACTATCGTCAGCCACCGTGCTGTCGTGGAGCACGCTGTTGACATAAATGGATCGCATCTCCAGACCGTGTGACATAAGACGCTGGCCAAGCCCCGCAAATTCGTCCGCGTTGGTGATGATAGGTTCGTAGCCGACGACGCCTGTTTCGGAAATGTCACTCAGGAGCTGGTCGGTGTGCAACGCAAAATCCTGCTTGGCTCGTCGGGCGAACGTCAGCCACGGGTAAGTGTTGGTCGCAATATGCGGCTCGTCACCAACAATATGTCCCATCAAGTTCTGGCATTGCACTAAGGTCGACAGCGTACTTGCTGCAACTGCTGCGGTGATCATCCGGCGACGCGACTGTTTCATCGATTTACCTGCGGTCTTCTGCTTGAAAGATTCGTTCTATTCGATGCGCGCAAGTTCACACAAGTTTGCGCTTACGACACCTTGCGGGCAACTCCAAACCAAGAAGAAGAGCGCCTCGGTCGCCCAGCGGCCAACGGGGTGTTCTGCAAGGAAACCTGCCCCCTTGGCAGCCGACAAAGCCGCTTGTGTGCTGCGGAGCACGAGAGAGTTGGCAAGTCGCCTCAGCTCAGGTGCATCCGCTTTGCATTGCTCTCGGCGGGTTAGCTGGTAGAGATAGTTTTCCAGTTGCCTGGCATCTTCTGTGATTTTGGCAGCGACTGGAACCAAGTCGCCGCGCTTTTCCGCTTGCTCAGCCAGGAAATGAGCTGCGGCCGTGGATAGCCCAACGGCCAGCGTCGACGTTTGCAAGCCACCAGCACCGCCTCCAGAATTGGTGCTCATCACGTTCTCGACTGGCCCAGCCAAGATGTCGGATGCAGTAATTTGTTTGTTGTTCAGGTCGACGCGTCCCGTGCACGATGCACTCAGGGCGACAAGCGACTCGCCAGGAGATGGTTGAACCGATTCGTCATCGGTATCCACAGCGGCGATGATTTGCCGGCCATCTTCAAGCGACGCACCAAGAACGATGATGTCCGCAGTCGGCGCGGCGGTAACCCAGGGCGAAAAGCCCGAAAGCGAATAGTCACCGCCCTCGGTCGGTTTGGCTTGCAAGACCGGCGCGACGTGCTGTCGACTCGTCGTCAAGTGGCTGATGCCTACGGTCGCGAAGACACTGCCGTCTGCAAGTTTCGGAAGTAGCCGCTTCTTCAAATCAGTGTTTTCGCTGCCAAGAATACGTTTGCACGCCGCGACCCATTGAGTCAAGATGAAAGTTGTTGTTAGGCAGTTGCGGCTGAGTGTCAGATAGCCAGTGAGAAGCTGGTCGTCTGTCCAGCCCTCGCCTCCAAATTCCTCGGGGATAAACCACTTAAAAACACCGGCTTCCCGGCAGAGCTCAATCTGCTTTGCTGGCCACACATTCTGATTCTTCAGCGCGACTGATGCTCGACCTAGCGCTTCGCCGAGTTTCTCAACGTGATCGGAACTCGGCAGATGATCAGGAAGCATGTTCACAAGTACTTCTTATAGATGTGGTTGGTTGATCCTGTGTGCAGCAGTGGCAGGAGGGAGGTATCACGTTCGAAGCGCCTAGAGGTTGGGCTTCGGCGGTTGTGTTGGCGCGGCCGCGTTGTGCACTCCCCGCGTGTTGAGCAATCGTCGGTAGACTTGCCCAGTCGAGGTGGTTGCATACAAAAAGCTTCGCTGGGGACCGGCAAACGCCAGGCTGGTTACTGGGGCGTCGGTGGGGAGTGTCAGGATGACGTGGACGCGGCCAAGCTGGTCCAGAACTTGAATACCAATGTTGGTCGCGACAAAACTATGGCTGAGTTGATCGACGGCAATCGCCCGAGCTCCGCTTTCATTTTCCAAGTAGGGCATATGCAGAAAGCCGTATCTCTGCTTGTGCTCAATCGTGCCTGTCTGGCTGAGCGATCCGTGCAGAGTGTGCTGCCGATCGTTGTAGATCAGGTGAACAAACGCGTGGTCGGTGGTCATGGCCATTGCAGATGCTGGCCGAGAAAGAGAAGCAGCCTTCTGCTTGGTGCCGGCATAATCTGAGAACCAGACGGCTGGTTGCTCAGCATCGATCCAGTACAGGCCCTGCGGCAGGGCAACCAAGTAGCTGCATGAAGTGTCGGCCAAGAATGGGGCCTCTTTCCCGCTGGCATCGAATTTAACGATCTGCTGCTCTTTGGCAGCAAACAGCGTGTCTTCTGGGCCAAAGGACATGGTAGAAATACTTCCAGTTGCATCGGCGTAGATCCTGGTTTTGCCATCGTCACCGATCCGATAGATTCGGCCCGCTTTCGGGTCGCTGAAGAAGACCTCGCCTTGCGAATTGGCACAAACACTGGCCGTGGAATCGTGGCCAATGCTGACTTCTTCCCAGGTGCCTGCACCGGTGAGCAGGTCCATCCGACGTTTGGCGGCTCGCTCTGGATCGTGCATGATCGGCTGGGGGTAATCACGCCAGATCCACTTCATTGCTTCGGGCATGATGGCTGCACCGTGTTTTCCGTTGTGGCCGCCCTTGCCCCAAGCGTGTTTGACGTCGTATCCGGCCCAAGTCAGCGACGAAAGCATTTGCTGGTTCGCAGCCCACCAGTCGCCTGCGTAGATGTTGAGATCGTTTGAGCCGTCTTGCAGGAATACCCGTAGAGGCTTCGGTTCATACTTGCGAACTTCTGTGGCCAGTTGATCTCCACCACGCAGCCCTACGAAGGTGCCGATGGTGCAAATCACTCGCCGAAACGCGTCGGGACGTTCCCAGGCTGCATTGAACGCACAGATGCCACCTGAGCTTGCACCGGCAAGTAATCGGTCGCTAGGCTTGCTGCTCAGGTTGTACGACTGGGCAACTTCAGGTAGCAGCTCCTCGAGCAAGAAACGAGCGTAGCGTTCTCCCAGAGAGTCGTATTCAAAGCTGCGGTTGAACCTCGGCTGACTCGCATCCTTGCTGGCTGGCACGACTCCTGGAGTTACAAATACGCCAATCGTGACCGGCATGTCGCCACTATGAATCAGATTGTCGCAAATCGTGGGCAGCCGCCAGCCCTTGGCTCGGTTCAATCCATCTTGAACGACCATGGTGCAGGCTGGCTGTGATGCATCGTACTGTGCTGGAACATAAATCCAGTATTGACGCGTCGTGCCCGGGAAAATGGTGCTCGACAATTCAAAGGGGCCCTCGATCTTGCCTTCGGGTACCCCGTCTTGTTTCACCGACTCCGGCGGCGTGCTGTAATCCTCCTCTTGCGCAGCCAGCTTGAAGGTGGCGGCAACTGGCAAAACGCCAGCGAAGGCGGTTGTGATGACGAGGAAAAAAACGGCGTGAACAAGGCGGCTGATCATGGCGGGAGCTCATCTTCTGAGTGCGAACGGTTGGGCCATTGGATTCTAACCGACGCTGCTTCAATCGGTACGGGGCTTGATGCAAATCACGTCTCGTGTTGTCCAGCCTGGGCGATCCAACTCGGTTGCAAGTCTCCAGGCAGTCGTCGGTTTTCCTTGGCAAGTGTTTCCTTGGCAAGTGCTGCGTTTCCAGACCAAGTACGCGCCAGGCTCGTTCGCTGCATGAGCTGGGATTATTCAAGGTGAAGTGGCATCCAAACGTCGACTTCTGTGGCTAAGTCGGCCGAGTTTGGAGAAATTTTCATCGAAGCCGGTCGGAGTCTTTTAAAGGTAGGCCAAGTCCCGATTTTGTAGGCTCGGACTTAGCAAATTGGCGCTGTCGCATTTTGAGACAAGGGCTGTCACTTTTGCATTGCAAGTGGCAGGATTTACAAACTGTCGGCAAACTAGCTTGCTAGCGGTCTGAAAGGTCGTGGGCGTAAGTGCTTTGAAAATATACGCTTAGGGGATACTTCGGCGGAAAGAACGGATTGTTCGAACATTAGGCCCTTGATTTGCATCTAGTACGGTGGAGCAGAGACAAGGCGATCCGCAAACTCGTTTGACGGTCGTGGATTTGGCGTAAGGCTGGACGAGTAGGCATCATCTATTGCTTGCGGACCAGAAAGGGAACTTGCCAAGATTCATGCCCCGCGAAACGAACTCAGTTTGGTTATCCCGTCGTACTATCTACGGGGGAAGTTGCTAGACTGATGGTGCGGGTTTGCTGGCATAAGAACGCACTGTCATCTGCTAATTTATGCTGGACCTCAGGATGGGGTTCATGCCCAGCCCGCGCTAGAGTGTCGGCGGTCGGAAGCCGCAAGGATTTTGTGACGCTCTCTCGCTAGCAGGGAAAGGTGGTTACGATGCATCAAGATTACCGCATCGGTTTGATTCGAGAGCTTTGCGAACATCAGGTAAAGTTCACGCCGAAAACAAAACGACTGGAGCAAGCTGAGCGAGCTGAAAAGCTGCTTGGTGAGATCGATTTCCAGCGCGATTATCCTTTTGAATTTATCTACTTCCGAATCACAGAGGTTCGGCCAGAGGCAAATTCCAGGAAGATGGTTCGCGGTGAGGATGCTGCGCATGATCTCCGGCTATTCGTGGAAGATGTCACAGATTCTCTCGATCTTCCGATCGAAGACGCTCCTGAGCCCGTCCACACGGTCGACGATTTGAGCCGAATGTTCAACGTCTCGACCAAGACCATTTCACGCTGGCGCGACCAGGGGCTTGTTAGCCGACGCTTCGTCACCGAAGGCCGAAAGCGAGTCGGTTTCTTGCACAGCAGTGTTGAGCGATTCGTCGCCAAGAATAAGCGACGCGTCCGACGCGGTAAGGTGTTCAGCCAACTGACGAAGGACGAGCGAGCTGAAATCATTGAACGCGCTCGTTCAATCGCTAAGAGCGGCGCTAGTCTGTCAGAAGTAGCTCGCCGCGTTGCCGAAACGGTCGATCGGTCCGCTGAGACGATTCGTTATACGATCAAGAACTTTGACCGCAAGTATCCTGCTCAAGCAGTATTTCCAGTTGCGAGGAAACACCTCACGCTGGATGAGAAGGAAGCCATTTATCGTGGCTTCGTTCGAGGCCAAGAGGTTGGCCAACTAGCACGTCAGTACTCGCGAGCTCGCAGTACGATTGTCAAAGTGATCAACGAAAGCCGCGCGGC
This sequence comes from uncultured Pirellulaceae bacterium, assembly GCA_964411445.1. GTDB lineage: Bacteria > Planctomycetota > Planctomycetia > Pirellulales > Pirellulaceae > Aureliella. The sequence goes on along the minus strand of CAYPLE010000001.1, from coordinate 75,340 downwards.
GATCATCGCAGAACTGCCGCTCGACTGCGTCATGAATGATAGCTTCGTGAAGCCATCCAAAACGCTTACGGAAGAAATCTTGGGTGAAATGCCTGAGGCGATCATTCCGCCACGAAAAGTGCGAGCGCCGAGCGGACTGCCAAGTTACCTCGCGTCCCTATACGACGTCGGACTACTGACACGTGAACAGGAATATCATCTTTTCCGAAAGATGAACTTTCTGAAGTTCCGAGCTGGCAAGCTTCGTGACAAACTGGATATGTCAGATCCAAAGCCGTCGCTGATGGACGAAATTGATCAGCTTTACGGTGAGGCTGTTGCGGTCAAGAACCAGATCGTGCAAGCCAACCTTCGATTGGTTGTCTCCATCGCCAAGCGGCACACGAGCAGCACCGAAGACTTCTTTGGCTTGGTTAGTGACGGCAATATGTCGTTGTTCCGAGCGGTCGAGAAATTCGACTACTCGCGCGGTAACAAATTCAGTACGTATGCCTCCTGGGCCATTATGAAAAACTTTGCTCGGTCGATCCCGACGGAGTACAAGCATCGTGATCGCTTCCGCACCTCCGGTGAAGAGGCATTCATGGGGCGTGAAGACACTCGCGTGGACCACTTTGCTGCCGAGATCGAGCAAAAACAGCGTGAGAAGCAGGTCAATCGGATCCTCACGCAACTGGATTACCGCGAGCAGCAGATCATCATTCATCGATTCGGACTCAACCACGACAAAGAGCCACTTACGCTCAAGGAAGTGGGGGCCGAGTTGGGAGTGACCAAGGAGCGGATTCGACAAATCGAAGCCCGAGCCCTGAGCAAGCTGCGTGAAGCAGCCACGGCTGAGCATATCGATGTTCCTGAATAATGCTGCACTTCAGCTCGGCAGCGAGCCTCCGCCGGCTAAAAGCGGCTGACTTAACTGCGGCTGACTGAGCAGTTGCAACTCAATCCGAAATGCCGAGCGCAAACGTGCTCGGCATTTTTTTGCGCGCTCGAGTAAGGAAGTGCACCCGTGCTGCGTCTCAGTAGTAAGTGAGACAGTCAGGCAGTTGTGAGTGCAAGATTGCACCGGAAAGGAACGAGCGGAAATGTCTTCCATCAAAGCAAATGACAGCACGTTCAAGGGCGAAGTCCTCAATCAGAGCCAACCTGTTTTGGTTGACTTTTGGGCGCCGTGGTGCGGCCCTTGCCGCGCGATGAGCGGCGTGGTTGAAGAGCTGGCCAGTGACTTAGAAGGCCAAGCCAAAGTTGTGAAAGTTAACGTTGACGAATCCCCCGAGGCGGCAACAAGTTATGGCATTCAGTCCATACCAGCTTTTGCTGTATTCGAAGGCGGTCAACTGAAAAGGTCGGCCGTTGGTGTTTTGCCCAAGCAGGCGCTAATCGACTTGGTTCAATCGGCCGCATAACATCCCGATTGATCCCTGGGGTCGGTCGCTCATGCTTTGGTTTGTCCAGGTGGATCGTGCGGTATTGTTCGAGCGGAGGCGTTCTGTCTAAATTGAGCGTCTCCGCCGCATTGTCCATAGTGGCAGTGCAACATAGCAGGCACCAAGCAGGTTGGGCTCAGGAACCGCGGCAACGGTCACTGACGCGTTCCCGAACGTGACGTCCGTAATCACGGCATCAACCCCGGCCGAACAACTCCGTATGACTTTGGGAGCACCGCCGGTGGAGTCCAGAGTTTCCGCGTCGAAAACCATGGGGATCAGAACTTGCAACTGACAGAAATGGATGTGCCGCAAGGCTTTGAGTTGGTTGCTTTCCCGACATCCGTCCCCGTAGGTGGGTCAGGTACGATTGCTGTTCGATACAATGGCGGCTATTCCCGGTCTTTTGGAGCTATCCGCTTTGCAACGACGGACCCTGATCTGCCAGAATTTTGGTTCAACGTTGAAGGGGCTGCAACGGAAAGTGTACCGACTGCCGCTCCGAGATTGGCAATGCTTGCACCGGCGGCAACTTACCAACTCGGCACTCCTGCGGTAGGCATTGATGACGAAGCAAACTTGATCGCAGGTGGTTCACCGGTCGCGAAAATATACGCCCGCTGGGAAGGTGGGAGACGAGCTGGTGATGCGATGGTAGTCCGCAACGATGGCGGGATTAGCGTCGACGGAGCTGACATTTCTTACGACGGTGTCAAGATTGCCACGATCGACAATCCTGGAGCAGCTCCGAACGACCTTGAGATTGCAATGCTTCCAACGGTTGCGGCTACGAACGAACGAGTTTTGGCCATCCTAGAGGCAATCGGATTTGAATCGTCAAGCACCGAATCAGGCCCGAGATTCACACGCTTTCTGGTCGAGACGGTCGATGGCGTCGAATCCACTCATGCCTTCAAGACCGTCCGGGCTCATGAACAGTTGTTCGATTACGCCGAAGTCGAGAGCGTGCAATTTGGAGGCGAAAGCCAGCAGAGGAGTCTAGTTAATTCCATCACAGTAGGTTTCGACCAAGTCGTGGAAGTACAGGATGGAGCTTTTGAGCTTCGCAAACGCGGCGCGGATGGAGGAGTCGTTGATATCGCCATTTCGACACAGGACGTCGACAACAAGACAGTTGCAACACTGACATTCATCGGGCAATTCAGCGAGCACTCTTCGTTGGTCGACGGCAATTACGAACTGATGTTGGTTGGCGACAAGATTGTCGGCCCGCATCGTCAGGGAGCTGACGTCGATGGCGATAACATGCGAGGTGGCGTGCGACGAATCGGCACCGTTGAGAGTGACCGTTTCTATCGATATTTCGGAGATCTTGACGCGGATCGGACGGTTGGGTTCCTCGATTACACTGAGTTTCGAAATACCTTTGGAGATGCTGCAGGTAGCGACGACTTCAATGAAGCATTCGACTTCAATGCCGATGGCGTCATCGGCTTCGTAGATTTCTCCGAATTCCGCAAACGCTTCGGCAAGAGTCTCGATTTCTAACGTTTTGCGGTCGGTGCTTGCGGCTGTAAATTCAGGCGGGAGTATGCTCTCGCCGCCGTTTGGCGTTGCACCGTTTGTGAGAACGATAGTTTAGCAGGCAGCTAGAAAATCTCTTGGTCGGTTGGGTGGCCGCGTTGTTTGAGCCATTGGCGGTCCTGGGCGGCTTCGTCTTCGTTCCCCAGCGCTTCGTTGATCTTCATGCGATGATAGTAAAGTGCAACCCGTGAGTCGGCGGCTGCACGTGCTTCTGATGTCTCGTCGTCAGCTTTGCCAGCATCGTCCGGCGAATCGTCCTGGTCATCTGTCATTGTGCTGCCAGACGACGCACCAACAGAATCCGTGAGGTTGGTTAGCCAGCTTTCCGTAAGTTTGATTGATTTATTGATGTCAACCAACGCTTCACCGTTTCTGTCGAGCTTATGCAGGACCCAGGCTCGCGTATCAAGGAACGCCGCTCGCGACTCCTTCGCATTGGTGGGCAAGCTTGCTAAGGCTTGCTCGATACCGACGAGCGCTTCATCCAGCTCGTAAGATGCAAGTGCGCGGAAGTACGCCAACTGGTTGAGAAAACTGATGTACTCACCGCTCTTCGGATTGGGCTGAATCGGATAGAGCTTCAACGTATCGACCGATTCGCGGCGGTGCCCTGCTTCGAGTAGTAGCTGCGAGAACACTCGGGCTCGAATGCTCAACAGCGGATACTGCTCAATGGCTCTGCGGAAGGTCTCGGGAAACCTCGTAGGGTTGGATAAAATCGCGGCTGAGAGCCGAACGTCGGCGGCCCCAATTTTGATGCTGTCTGAATCACTCCATTGAACTGCCTTCTTAAGCAGCGACTCGGGGTCGCCTTCTTCCAACTGGATCGCATTTCTTGCGGAAGCCAAATACCAGCGAGCCACTTCTTGCGGCACCTCTATAATTGCAAATGGTAGAACAACAATTCCAACGTAGAACAGAATCGTAAGCCAAGTTAGCAGTCGCATTTGCACGGCGATGTGTTTCAGTTAGTGGCGTTTCGAGCCTGCCGCCGCGGGAAGTCAGCTCTTTCGTGCAAAACGAACACAAGCTGGCTCCATTTGGGTGCAAGTTCAGATATGCTAGATATCGGGCTCAGCGCTTCAGGACTTTGCCGCTCGCCCACGTGCTATTATGACCCGGCAGACTTGTGCGGCAACCTACTGGCGGCATTCCCATTACGCCAACGATCCGCGGTTGGCGATTTTCCAAGCACCTGATCACGCGTTTGCGTGGAGATCACTCAAATGCCATTGTTCGAAATCGAAACCAATTCGCACATCATTATTACTTGGGCCAACGATGAAGCGGCTGCACGTGAAGTCGTTTTGGATGCCTATCCAAGCGATGAGGTACGTCGGCTGACTCGGCGACCGCGAGACACGTGGGTCATTTCCAAAGGAGTGCTAGGGCTCGGCACACGGATGGACATCTGCTCGATCGCTCGTGATTGCTTGGCCAAGTCGTCTGGTGACAAAGTGCACGCGATTCGACTGTATATGCACGAAACCGGAAGCGACCTAGAAAAGGCGCGGAAGGTGATCGAGAGCAATATGGTTATGGGCTGGTAAAGCCGACCTGCCCGCCACGCTCACCCTTGCTTGCTCAGCGAGTCACGATTTGCGTTTGCGCGCTCCACTTAAGCCCGGCTAGTTGGACCGTGTTTTGGGCTATGTTTGCGACTATTGGTGACCCACCAGTTCTGAGCGATACCAAAAGAAAAATGCCCACTTGGAAGGATTCCAGGTGGGCATTCTTTATTGTCGACTGCGTCGATTGGCTTTTGGTCAGCGTTGATTACTCGCCTTTGTAAGTCGCGTGCTCGGGATTCCCGCCGCTCTTGAGATAAGCCAGGATCTGTGCGACTTCCTCAGGTTTGAAGGTGTTCAACAGCCCGGCAGGCATCATCGAAGACGGTGCTGGCCGTTGTTCAACGATGTCTTCCGTGTTGACATTGGTGAACTTTCCTGGGTCGAACATGTTTTCCACGATACGGAGAGTATTGCCGCTCAAATTGGCGACGCGTCCGGTGATGACACGGTCTTCGGTCAGAAATTGGGTTGCCTGATACTGGTCACTGATCGATTTATTTGGATCGAGAATTGCGACTAGCATTTCTCGTTCGCTAAACCTGCCGCCAGCACTGGTCAAGTCAGGGCCTTGGATTCCGCCTCGTCCAGCCATTCGGTGGCACTTGAAGCACTGCGCGGTTGCAGTCAACCGCCGACCAGCATCAAAGTCTGGTTTCACGTCCAAGTCAGCTAGGGCTGCAGACAGTTCGTCCACTGTCCAGTTCTTGACGACCTCGCGCGGAGTGAGATCTTCGAGGGGGTCGCGCGGCGCGGGCATTGCTTCGGCCAACTCACCGAGTGAAACAACTTGATCCTTGCTGAGACTATCCAGTGATGCTTGACGGATATTGTTCAGGAACCCACCAAAGGATGCACCACCGCGGGCAGACTGAACGTCACGGAACCATTGCATGTAATCGCGCAGTGTCGCGTCATCCCAGCCTTCGCTCTGCTCTCGCAGAATAAATGCATAGTGGATTTGATCGTCCTGTGCAGGCACGCTCCGCATTTGTTTGACGATTTTCGGGACCGCTCCTGGGGCCTTGAGATAGACAAGCGTTGAAGCCAGTTCGCGATTCAAACGACCGTCCTTGGACGGAAACGCAGACGAAGCTTGTTCAATGGCTACCTGACGTTGCGTTTCACTGGGTTGAGACAGCCGCATCCAGACTAGGTGCTGAGCTCGCAGTACGTTGAGAGCAACCATCGGGCGAACGGATGCCAGATCGACGGCGCCGAGCTTCTTCAGCAAGGGGGCTGCTGCGCTCTTCTCACCCTTGCGGGCCAAGGCCATCGCTGCGTTGGCGACAGCGATTGGTTCGTCGAGCTCGAGAGCTTGCTCGATCCAGCTCGACGCGTCTTGATGCTCAAGAGCGATGCGAGCTGCGTAACGAATTGCACGGTCTGCATTCCCAATGTGTTGCATCGCCAATGCTACAGCCGCTTCGTCTTTGCTTCCATGAAATGCTTCCAATCGCTGGCGCAATTGCCGAGCGGCTTGAGCGGCGGCGGTGTCTTCCATCGGTTGCGACACCGTCGAAGCATCACCCGTGTATTTCACGCGGTATAGTGACGAAGCGGTTCTTCGGCCGCCAACGGCGAAGTAAAGATTGCCGTCGGGGTGAACAACGAGATCCGTCACCGCCATTGGAGCTGCTGTGACAAACGATTCGAAGTCGCCTTTGTAGCTAGCGCCGTTGGGTTGCATATTGACGGCATAAATCACTCCATAACTCCAGTCACTGATAAACAGGCTATTCTGGTACTTGGGCGGGAACTTTGTGCCAGTCCCAAACGCAATCCCTGTCGGAGATCCGGGGCCAATGTTAACGACAGCGCCGACGCTGTCACCGTAATAGGCAGGCCATTTGCCGGTGCCGTTCCGCCATCCGAACTCGGCGCCGCTAACGACATGATTTACGCGTGTTGGGCGGTACCAGGGAGTTCCGATGTCCCATTCCATGTCAGCGTCGTAGGCGAACAGCTCACCGTGTTGGTTGAACGCGATGTCGTATTCGTTTCGAAACCCGGTCGCAAACAACTCCACGTTGCTTCCGTTAGGATCCATGCTGCAAATCCAACCGCCTGGAGCGAGCCGCCCAGCCATGTGGCCTCGGGCGTCAGGCAATCGGCCGAGCAGATGGTCTTCGCCCCACAGTCGCGATACGGGCCCAGTCTCTGCGGACTCAGGTACATCGACTTGGTTTCCGCTGCAAAAGAAAATCCGCTTCCCGTCTGGAGAGAGGATTAGGGCATGCGGGCCATGTTCCCCAGCCTTGTCAGTCATCGGTACGATGTACTCGACTTTATCGTATTGATCGTCATCATTTGTGTCCGTCAGACGATAAACCCCTGGGCCCTGTGCATCGGTGCCTTTGAGTTCATTCTTCCGGGCGTTGATATTGATGTAGAGCGAGTCAAACGCACACAGCATGCCCTGCGCGTGCCCGATGTTCACAGACAACTCCTCGACGTTGACGTCATCACCGGCGACTGTGGCGCGGTACAGTTTGCCGTACTGGTCGCTTGCAATAATGCGACCTTTCGGGTCCACGCACATTGAGACCCACGAGCCCTGTTTGGCAGCGCTGACGTCGTAGACCAATTCGACGTCAAAGCCCTTCGCGACTCGAAATTCACCCGCAGCGCCGGCCTTTACCATCGTCGGTTCGGCTGCAAGTGCTTGTTGTACGAAAACATTTTGGGACAAACTTCCTACGGCTAGGCCGACAGCTACCGCGACTGGTGTTGCGACAGGGGCGATGCGCCTGGCCAGGGAAACAAAGCGTGCTTTCAAACTCATTGATTATTTTCCGGTGGGACGTAAAAAACGTTAATTTTCTGAACTTAATAGCTTAACAGCCAGAACTGGCAGCGATAACCACTAAGTCCTCGCAAGTTGCCATAACCGCGATTGCGAAGGGGCAAACACCTCCATTATTTGATGGGCTGGCTGCCGCCGAGAATGCTTGGAAGGTGGTAACTCTGCCTGTGGAATGTAAAGCGATGGCTAGGACCGCCAACGAACGTCGGCAGTTTTCTTATAATCGGGCTTCGGCTTGCGTGAAAAAAGACGCCGTTCGCCCCACAGGCGAATGATCTCGGCGCAAAACTACCGCTCCCGCTGGGGACGGTCAACCTTGCAAGCGAAAACGCCCGGCGGCTCCTTGAGGGCCGATGAACTTTGATTGTTGACGATTCCTTTTGGATTGTGAGTGTGTAAATGTCCATTTCTTGGCAACAGCTTGGTGACGAATGGTTGGTAAGTGACCCGACAATGGCCTTGGGCTGGGGCAAGGAATCTGACGAATCGGCAATTGCTCAACAGCATAAACAACTGCAAGAGTATCTTCATATGCAACTGGCGGTCAGCGGTATCAACGCACCGACGGTTGAGCAGTCGACGGCACTGTGGAGTGGCAGCCTGCTGGAGTCACTGCGCGAAAAGAATCGCTTGCTGGCCGAGCACCAGCCGGCAATCGACCGCCGGATTGAAGCCTTTTTGGCAGAGCATTTCGCATCGACCACGGAAGCTGCTTTGGAATTGCCAAAGAACGCCTTCTGCCTCGACCGTCACGGCATGGCTCGACAGCTTAGCATTCCATGCAACGGAGATGGCTTCCGCAACGAGTTGATTTCAAGTGCGCGGGTCCACAATGGGGTTGTCCACAATCCCAAGGCAGATCGACGAACCACTAAAGGCACATTTCACGTCTGCGAAGGCGGGCTGCCTATTCCTGCGGACAAACGCGCGGTTCCGAAGCACGTATTCGCTAACTTGTTCCAGGCAGCCATGAAGCCGCCAGCCGACTCAATGCGGCTGCCCTACTGTTCAGAGCTCTCGGACGATACTTCGACGGAGCGGTTTGTTTCGCTCTTGGTTCGGCCGCTCGTTTGTCCGGCTGTCGACGATTTCTGCCGTCATAAAACGATGGAAGTCCGGTTTTTTGCCCCTGGCGGCTTGGTCAGCAATCTCGATTTTGTCGAATCGATCTTTGGCAACGCAGGCGACCCCCAAGTAACCGAGAATGATGCGGGGCTAGACGTACTGCATTGGTCGGGGCACACGGGCTGCGTCATTCTAGCTCCTCACCTGATTCACTTGACCAAGGCTGAGCTTGGGCTCCCGCACTGGGACGACGCTACTGAGCGGCAGCGACGTGATTCCATGTGTTATCGCGATGAATCGGAGAAATACAACGACGGCGGCGCGTTCAAGATCACTTGTCGTACCGCCAGTGGCGTCATCGTCACTCTGATTGCAGACAATTACTTTGGCTACTGCAAGAAAGAAGTAAAAACGCAGATTAGCTACGCCGCAAACTTGATGGGCAATGTCGAAGAAGAGCACGCAGGCGGCACCTTGGCATTCCCAAGTTGGTCACTAGGCGACGAATTCCAAGTGAATAGCCAGCGGTACAACGGCCGAACCTTTGAAGACGTGCGTCGTGACTACGCTGAATGCTTGACCGAGCATGAAGACGGCTACGCCGTGGACAAGAATTGCCCGGATCTAATTTACATCCCCGAAAATGCCCGAGCATCGCTGTACGATCAGAAGATTCGCTGGAGTCGTGACGGGCAAGAGTATAGCATTGTGTTGCGTCCTGGGAGAGTCTATATGGCTCCCAGTGGTTACCGAATCAAGATGGAGAAGCACCCCAAAGCGCCTTCGTGGCGATTGATTGGGGTCAGCGGCAATGCCATCGTCTGCCACAAGCCTTGTACGGTAAGCGGTGGTGGTAAAAGCGAAATTAGTAAGTCGTTGCGAGACTACATGCACTCTGGCCCAATCTTTGTGAACAACTTAGACAAGGACTTTGAGCAGCTCGAAGTCCTGTTCACGAAGGATTATTCGACACGTTGGCGCAAGGATTCGCCGGAACGACCAACCTACGAAGGGCGACGTAGTCGACCGATCTTGGATCCCGCTAGGTCGCTCGGAAGCGTGATCAAACTGTTGACGCCGAGTCGCGAATACACTGACGCTTACAACGAATGGCTACGCAAAATCCCAGGCTCCATCTACGCGATGGCATTCATCATCAAGCGGTTCTCCAAACCTGAGTGGGAGGGCGACTGGCGGGAGCACTTTAGCGTCGATATGGTCAACGGTGAACCTGGGCACGAACTCAAATATGAAAGCCGTTCACTGGTAGGGATGTACCTGCGCGTCGGCCTGGACAGTGACGGACGCTGGCAGACCTACAAGCTTCGCCAAGACTTTGCCGCGGCGTCGAAAATTCAACTGGAGGACGACATTAGTGCTTCCGTTGTCGTTCCGGGCCGCTTCCTGAAAGGCCAGTTGCCGGAAGACCGCAGTTACAAATTTGTGGCCAATTGCGAATACCGGTTGTTTCAGCGACCAGACGACGCCATTCACCGGGGATTGGATAAGCAGACGGAAGCCGATATGGCGCATTTGAACAATTTCTTCTGCAACTACGAACCGCTGCCGCTGGAAGAAACCAAGGCGCTCGTGGACGACGTGCTGAACTTCGACAAGTACACCGAGCCAATGCAGGATATGTTGCGTTCAGCGGTCAAGAACGCAGCTCCCTTTACAATCTCGTCTGCGCATCCACGGTTGGTTGATGGCGTGCCGACGAAAAACCCGCGGTACCTACAAGATCGCGTCGATTTGTCGAACCCAGATGAACGCTATATCGCCATGCAAAGCGTTCGGTTGTTCCGCGGTTTGCCCTTGGATGCGCCGATCTACCAGCCGGTTTCAGCAGTTCTATCAGGACGACGCAATAACCCACCTGAAAAGGAGGCTGGAATTCGATCGCTGGCGGTTTACAACCCGATTCACTACCAAGAGTTGCCTGAATTGTTTATGGACTACGCCTGCTCACTGACAGGCAAGAGTCCGTCAACAACCGGTGCCGGCAGCGAAGGAGCCCTAACAAAGGGGCCGTTCAATGCCCTCTTGCCGGTGCATGATTTAAATGCTGCACTCGTGAGCATGATTCTTACAGGACTGGGCGGTTTCTCAACGGCCGCTGGGCACGTTGGCAGCCACATTCAAGTCGGGCACGACGTGAGCTTTCTGGTACCTGAGCTTTGGTGTCGTTTGACCGATGACGAGAAAGATCCCGACTTCCTAATCAAGGAAGGGATGCTTGAGAGAGTTCCCGACATCACGCACGGTGGACGCACAGTTGAGACTCAGCGGTTGGGATACCGCATCACATCGCGATTCGTTCGTCGGTTCTTCGGCAGGATGTTTGACAATCCGGACAAGGTGTTTGACGAGCGAATCCTCAAGCCCGAAACCCAGGACACGGAAGGATTCGCCGATGGTGTCGAGCATATCTTGGAAGCACATCACCGGGTTGCATCGAACTACTTCGAGGACGGCAGTGTCGACTTGGCTGTTCCTCCCTTAAAAGCGTTGCTGCACATCATGGTTCACGGAAACTGGGAAGGTAAAACGCTGGATGATCCTGAAGTGCGTGGTATGTTTGATCGCCAAGCGATGTTGGACAGCGATTGGTATCGAGCTCGACTGGATGCAAAACGTCGCGCTGACATCAATTTGTGGCGTCGCCATAAGGAATACTTGGAGTCGTTTGTCGAAATCCGCACGCACAGCGAAATAGCAACACGCATGAACTTGCCCGCGCGCATTAAGCAGGCTGAGGAGCGCCTTGAGTACTTTTCCAGCGACGAATACCTGTCGCGTATCGAGGGAACTCTCGGCACCGACCCACACTTGGTTCCACTGACGCACGATCATTCGTCGCAAATGCTCCTTGCGGAAGCCTAGCCTACCGCCGTCCAAAGCCAAGTGGCACCCGACTAATTGTGATCCCGCCCCGTTCGCCGACACACCGCAGTTATGTCGGCGAACGGCGTCAATGCACTCTTCAGGCAGCCGTTGCAGGATTCTCACGCCGCAGATAGAGCTCTTCAGCGGTCATGCTTCACTGGCTTGTCACGCGATTCCTCAAAAATTTGCGTCTTGGACAGTTTTCTTAGGCAATATCTCCCGTGGTCGTCGTCTTCACGGCAGAAGTGGTGTTTAGACCTAGGGAGCTGAAATCTCGAACCCTGGGTTTTGGTTCTCCAAATTTTGTCCCCTGGGCTGGCGTGATAGGTCGGTTCTCTCGGGAAGGCGATCAACTTTGGGTATTTCTAACGACATGCAATTGAGGATGGAGTCAGTTGAGCGTTTTCACGCTTGGCTCCTGCGGTTGGAGGCGGCGGGAATTCCGGTTCGCTTCACTCACACTTGGCGGTCGCTTGTCGATGAGCTGGCGACGGCTCGACAAGTGGTGAATCGGCTCGAAGATCCCAGCAAGGCAACTTGGCAAGAGCTCGTTGATGCAGGGCTTGGCACGAGCTACGCAAGTTGCCTGGTAGCTTGGCTGCAGAATCCTAAACCAGAGGAATTAGAGACGCTCGTCCGCACGGAAATGGCGCGTCGTGAGCACGCTCAACACGTCTGGGTCGCTTGGGCTGGGGCATCCGTTCTGGCTGCGATTGGTCTGTTTGCGATCGTTGTCGTTTCCCAGACGCACGTGCCTGTTTACGGTTCAATCGGGGAGTCCCTGGATGTTGGCGAGACCGCAATTCTGTCCTACGTCGTGAAACAATCGCCTCAAAGTATGTTGATCCTGGCCGTCGTTATAGCGATTGCTTTGGGGGGCATTGCCGTATGGATGGTTCGCCGTGCATTTCGCGCTTCCCGCCTCTCGCGTCAAATCGACAACACGTTACTTGCCAACGCAGCCAATAGTGTGCCAAGCTTGGACTTGGCGGCTGTTCCGGTTAAGCACGGTGTTTCATACACTGCTCTGCAACAGTGGTCGAGCGAGGCAAGCTCGGTTGGAGCTCTTGCCCCAGATGCTGCGGCAGCGGTAGGAGCGACTGGGGGAGCTCAAGCAGGCCGTTTTGCAGCAGCACGTCGTCGTCGTTTTTCATTGATGGGGCATCAGTGGATGCTGAGCGCTTACGTAGCAAAAGGTTTCCGTCGCACACCCCTCGTGGTTTCGGTCGTTGTTGGTGCCGCGTTCGCGATTTTTGTCGGTGGGATGATTTTCGGCGCCTTCGCTGATTTGGTTGTCAGTATTTCGCAGCAGTAGATATCAGGCCCTGAATCGAAAAAACAATACGTAGCAGCGGTATTTGACCATGAAGACGTTTCAGTACATTGTCATCGAGGCGGACGGCCAACAACGCCACGGTGTGGTGGAGGCAGAGACGCTGGTTCGAGCAATTGAGAGCCTCGAAGCCAACGGTTTTCAGATCAAAGCAATCGAAGAAGCTGAACCTCCGGAGGCGGAAACGATCGCAGAGGTTGCGCTGCAATCGAGCACAACGACGTGCTCAAGCTTGATTCCGCAGGCTGTCGAGAATGTATCCGAATGGACGGACGCTTTGCAGCCGCTGGCCGAGTCGTGGCCGACAGGCGACCTCAGGCGCGAAATGCTAGGCATTAACAGGGATCTGCAGGCGTTTGGTTCCGGCGGTGGGATGGTTGGCGGTAGACCAAGTGAAGGAGGGCGCCAGGTTGGAAAGCGCTTGGTTCGCGCAGTGCCCTATGCCATTTCCGATGATGCCACCGCGTTTGAGGGATGGGCGCGAGCGATCAAGAACGATTCCGAGCGGACAGGGAGGTTCATGCGTTTGATGTTGTATCCGGCCGTGCTTGCGGCAGCAGCCGTGAGCGTTTGTGTTTGGGTTACCTTCGCTGTTATTCCCATCTTTGACGAGCTGTTCACTGAATTTGGTTTGAGCCTCCCCGCTGGTACAAAACTGTTGCTCGATGCGTCGGAGTTTGTTCGGGAACACCTACTGCTTTTTCTGGTTGGCTGTGTGGTTTGTTTCCTGTTGATTTGCGGATTACTTCTGTTTGTTCGTGCCAGGGCACTACCAACCCGCCTTTTCGGCTCATGGGCGTCAGGCACAGCGGCAGCACTGGCTGCGACTTCATTTTTTGCGAGAAGCACTGCGGAATTGCTTGCCAATGGCGTTTCGGCGGCCGAGGCGATTGAATTCAGTGGTCAGCACTGTGGGCATGCCACACTTCGGGACGATGCGTTGCGATTGGCAAGTTTAGTCGAGAACGGTGCCCGCCAGGAATGCGTCGAGGCAAACGCCCAGTTTGTTCCGCGGACGCTTCTAAGGGCTCTTTATGCAAATCAAGGGCGGCCAAGTGTCTCGTTACTCAAGCAACTGGCTGAGTCCTACCGAAAACGTAGCGAGAGAACTGCTTCGGTTCTTGAGTTTGTTTTGCCGCCAATCGCGGTTGTCTTGATTGGGCTGTTTATCGGTTTTTTGTTGATCACCCTTTTCAGCCCGCTGTTAACTATGGTTACTAGTTTGGCTTAGGTCGGTCAGTTCGTTACCGAGCAAGCAGGCAGTCAACTCCACGGACCCGCAATTGTTATGTCACAAAACGCAATCAACACGAATGGCTTTCCTAGCTCCCCCGCCGTTTTGAGTGGCTTTGTGCATTGGTGCATCCGGGGGCTGGGCAATTCTTGGCGATACAGTCCTTGGTGGATGCCTAGTGGCACGTCCGATTCCCAAGTCGCCTTGCTGCACGTCCTGGCTGCTTCCCATGAAGACCAACTCGAGCTGGCTCCGATTGTCGCGACACTTGCGGATGAGCATCGTCGATCGGCGAAGTGGAGGTTCAGGAAGCTGGGCAAGAAACTCCGTGACGGAATGCCGGTCGTGGAGGCGTTGGAGCAGACCCCCGATATTCTGCGTGATCGAGAGATCACCACCATTCGCTTGGCAATGCAAAGTGGAATTCTAGGTGAGGCCTACAGCGAGCTGCTGACGGCTCGTGAATCCGAGCAGGAAAATCGGGTCGGTTGGAAGCACAACTTGGTCTACGCAGTTGTTTTGGTTGTAGCGGTGATCTTGGTTGCCTCTTTCCTGGCAGCGTTCATCATGCCTAGCATGCGGGAAATCCTAAGCGAATTGGGGCTGTCGCAGAGCCGTTTTTCAACGAGATTCACGCAGGTAATGAGCCTGGATGTGTTCCCGCTACTCGCATTCTTGCTGCCGCTGGTCGTGGTGGCTGGTTTGGTTTTTGCAGTTCGCGTTCCCGTGCAGGCGTTTGTCCGCCGTCGCATGATTCGACCGCTCACACCCGGCCGGAAACAAGAAGCGAACACAGATTTGCTGAGCATGTTTTCACTGGTCCTGCGAAATGGGCGGCCGATTCAGGCCGCGATCTCAACTTTGGCCAAATATCACCACGATGCACGAATTCGGAAAAAGCTGTTGTATGTTCGCAACGAAATTGAGCATGGAGCTGCTGCTTGGGATGCCCTGGAAGAAGTGGGGTTGACCAACAGCCAGACCGCAGGTGCTCTGTCAAGTTGTGAATCGGCGGCCGACCAAGGTTGGCTGCTCGGACAAGCGGTGCTGTGGGAGAGATCACGGGCGCGTCATTTCCGCAATGTCATCGCAGCCGTGGCCGGCCCCTTAGCCATCGTGGCATGCGGTGTCATCGTGTTCTGGAGTATCCTTGCCGTTTTCAGCGTCCTGCTGACCCTGATTCTCTCGCTTAGCTAAAACGAACGCACTGGTTCTTTACCGAGTCAAACATGAACGAGCTCAAACACAACTCGCTTCTCGCCGATCCCACCGGCAACCGGTGTACGCGGTTTCAGCGGTGCGCGCGAGGTGGCGTCACGATTGTGGAAGTGATGGTCGCAGCAGCATTGGTTTGCGTAATCGCAAGCCTCGTGAGTGCGATTAGTGTTGCTGGACAAAGGGCTGCCATCCAGGTGCGGCACCTACGACTGGCCAGTGATGAAGCAAATAATCAACTCCAGCGACTTGTGTCGGGGCCCATCATCGACGTTTCCCAGCGGTGTGAGTCGGTCCAGCCCAGCGATGAATTGCTATCCGTCTTCCCCAAGGCGACCGTACGAGCAGCGGTGAACGAGAACGATGAATTGCGTTGGGTGAGTGTCGTCGTGAACTGGGGTAACCGCCCGCACGAGTCCGTGGAGTTGGCTGCACCAATCCATTTTGCGGCTTTGGCGGTCGCCGATGGCCCCAATGGTGAAGCGGCCCTAGCCACTGAGCCTGACGCTACGACGGAGGAGAAATCAGATGAGAATTAAGTTCCACGCTGGCTTCAGCCTTGCAGAACTACTTGTTGCATTGGTCGCATCAACAACGGTCATGATGGTAGCCGTTCAGATACTTGAACGTTCCTTTGCGACCAAACGGAAGAGCCAGGCGACTGCCGAAGAGGCGGCATCTCTCGATCAATTGGTTTGGCAGTTGCGCCAGGATTGCGGATGGGCAAGTGAGATTGTGGTTGCCAATTCTGCCAAGATTACCCTGCGATCTGGCAGCGAATCGATCACATACGCCTTTTCTACTGAAAAAGAGAATCGTGTTGAACGAGTCGTCTCGCGGATGTTGGTGGATTCCACCCAGAACGAAGCTTTGCTCGGCGAGCGGGTTGCGTACGAGTCATTCCGTGTTGGCGGGCGAACGGCCAGCTTTGAACGGACGTCCGGTGCAGATGTTAGCTTGGTTGTTCGGCGCACTACGGAAGTCAAGACGCAGCCGTTTGTCATCGAACGTGTCGTTGAACTCCATAATCCTGGAGCCGTGCTGGTGTCTGATTCCAAATCGAAATCCGGTGAGAAGGTGAGTTCTGATGAGCAATAACCGTAGCCAAAGGCCGCGTCGGGGCATTGTAATTGTCGCAGTGCTCGCGTGCTGTGTCGTTTGCGTCAGTTTAGCGTGCACCTCGTTGACTCAGGCGATTCGAGCTCGGCGAGAGGCGCGTGAGGCTCTCCAACGCGAACAAACCCGTTTGCTGCTGGATGCTGCTGTTCGCTTGATTGGCGAGGCAGAAACAAGCAGCGCTGAGTACCCGCTTGAGATCGATGTGTCAGCAGCTTACCCAACCGCATCGTCGGCCGTCATCAGGTGTCAGCTATCCACAAATGCAGGCACCGATGCAGGGGGTTCAAAAGGGTTGGTCGTGGTCGCTGAGTTAACTGGGCAGGGGGCGGCGCCCATGGTCACCCGCTTGTCACGCCCGATCGTCACGTCCACGGAAGATTCACCGGCAGAAAAGGCCGCAGATGAGCTTGACGCGAAGCCTGCAGAAGAGTCGACAAGAGACGCTTCGCCGTAACGAGTAGACCGATTGATCATTTAGATAAATTGCTTCCGGCCAAGCGTCAGTTAAGACAGTGGGAGCACCCGCGTTTCGATACGAATTCAAGGAAATAGATCATGTCCAAAAAGAGTGCCCGATGCCCTGAGGGCTTTACACTTGTTGAATTGCTGGTGGTGATTGCAATTATTGGAATTCTGGTAGGTCTTCTGCTGCCAGCCGTTCAAGCAGCACGTGAGGCGGCGAGGCGGGCAAGCTGTTCGAACAACCTGATGCAGCTTGGACTTGCGGTTCATCATCATGAATTTGCTGTAGAAACATTGCCCTCTGGTTGCATCAACGAGTCGGGCCCTATTCGCAATCGAGCTGAAGGGCAGCACGTGAGTTGGCTGGTGCAAATCCTTCCCTTTGCGGAGGAGGCAAATGCGTACAGTCAGTTTGACATCGAAGCAGGTGCCTACGCGGCTGAAAATGAAGCGGTTCTCAAGCATCGATTTCCGTTGGTTATGTGTCCTTCGTCACCGTATCCGCAAAACGAATCCGGAGCCGCATTGAACAGCTATGTGGCCTGCAGCAATGGCGCTGAGACCCCCATCGATGCAAACAATGATGGGCTGTTCTACTTGAACAGCAAAGTCGGGTTTCGTGATATCACCGATGGTTCGAGTTACACGCTGATGATCGGGGAGGCGTTGCCAACAGATACGTCGTTGGGTTGGACGTCTGGGACACGGAGTACTCTCCGAACTGCATCCTCTTTGAAGAAACTGTCAACGGCCTATCAGCGCGGCGAGTTGCAGCGTTACCAGGACGACGTTGAATCGGATCTGTTTGTTGGCGGCTTTGATAGCGACCATACTGGTGGCGTCCAGTTTGTTTTGGCAGACGGTGCTGTGAGGTTTATCTCTCAGAATATTGACGCTCGGACATTTCAACTTATGGGAAGTCGCGCCGATGGAGAAATGATCGAAAGTCCGTAACGTATCCGGAGGATAGCCGCTTCTCGAGCTCAAGGGGTACCGAGCTGCGATGCGACCGGACGCCCGAGCGGACTGCTGCCCTACTTCTCGAATATTGAATCTCCTCTACAGTGTCTTAGGAACCAATCCGAAATACGGCGGCGTGAGCTCATTCACCCGACGGCCTTCGGGTCGTTCTGTAACGGCACGGAGATTCGCCATCTGGCTCACTTGGCGTGAGCGCTCAGCGATCTCTGATTCTCTGATCCGCTCTGGGCACCACTGGTGAGTCACCACGTCGCTAATTTTCTAGTCCGCTATCGGTATGCCCTGCTTGGGGTGGCAGCCGTATTGCTGTTGGTTAGTTTTCCGGCGAGCAGGCAATTGCAACTGAGTTGGGACGTCGAATCGATGTTTCCAAGTGGGCATCCGTTGGTGACTTCGTATCAAAAGCTACAGGCTCGGTTTGGTGGTAACCAAATCGTACTGCTCGTCTACGACGATCCCCAGGCCTGGGAGGAATCAGGTGCTGGGCTCGATCGACTCGCGAAGGTATCGAATCAGATTGCGCAGGTCGACGGAGTGGCTTCGGTTCTCTCCTTGGCTGAAGTTGATCGGATCTTGCGTAGTATTTCTGGCCCAGCAGCACTGCTGGGCTTTGGTGGCTCGCGTCCGCCAGCACTTCTGGACGATGAAAACAAGCTCGCGGTCGCTTTCAAGGATGTATTCGCGGGCTATACGCATAGCAAAACTGGAAATACATTCACAATAGCGTGCATCTTAGATCTTTCAGAGTTGTCGGGCGGCGAATCTTCTGGTAGTCGCGTGAATCGGCAGGGGGAAATTGTGGCGCGGCTGCGGCAAGCGGTCCAAGAGCTGCCGTCTCCTGCCAACGCGGCATTGGTGACGGGTGAACCTGTCTTGGTGGCCGATGGCTTTCGTATCGTAACCAGCGACGGCCTGCGGCTTCGATTGGCTTCCACCGTTTTGGTTGTCGCAATGCTGCTTCTGTGCTTCCGCTCCGTGCGGTGGACAATGATTCCTTTAGCAGTGGTGCAGTTTTCGATCATCTTGACCGAGGCCACGCTAGCTTGGCTGGGCCTTGAGTTAACGATGATCAGCTCGACACTAGCAGCCGTCCTGACCGTGATTGGTGTTGCGACGAGTATGCACATTTTGCTTCTCTACCAAACTCGACGGCGCAGCGGGGATTCTCGCGAGGACGCTTTGCGCTCGACATTTTCCGCGCTGCTACCAGCCATAACATGGGCAATACTGACTGATGCGATCGGGTTCGCCGCGTTGATGTTTGCGCGAGTCGGTCCGGTGCAAGACTTTGGTTTCATGATGACAGTAGGTAGCGCTGCAGTCCTGGTTTCCATCGTGCTTTTGTTTCCCGGGCTGGCTTTGATTGGCAATTGGTCACCAGACCCTCGGACTCCACAAGTCGATTTGCTGATTCGTCACCGCCTCCGCTCGCTTTACCAACTGATTGAAAAGCATCGTTTGTCAGGCCGAGTTGTACTCCTGGCCTTGCTAACATGGGGCGTCTCCGGAAGCTGGCTGGCAAAACTGGAAACGGACTTTACGAAGAACTTCTCAGCGGACAGCGAAATCGTCCGAGGGTATGCGTTGGTGGAACGGCAGCTCGGCGGCGCAGGCGTATGGGACGTGATGGTGCCAGCTCCGGCCGTAATGTCGGACGCTTACATGAACCGTGTTGCACAGTTTCAAGACGAACTTAGGAAATTGACGGTAACCAATCCGGCAGGATCAGCCGTCCAGCTAAGCAAAGTGCTCAGCCTAGTGGATGCCGACATTGCTAGTAAACAATCTGTACTTGCAGCCGCACTGCCGGTAGACGCCAGGCTTCGAGCAATCCGCGCCGCCATGCCCGCTTTCTCAAGTGCATTGATCTGCTATGACGCAGCCGGTGACGGAAATTGGCTGAGAATCATGCTTCGCAGTCGCGAGCAAGCCCCCGCTGACTTAAAAGATGCACTCATTCAGAAAGTACAGCGGGCAGCCCAGGAATTTAGTGACGACCCCCGTGTTGCAGCGGTCGTTAATCGAGATTCAGCGACGGCCATGCGGGCGGCTGAAGTGGCAGGCTATCACGTGATGCTTGGCAATTTGGTGGCCAGCGTGCTGCAAGATCAGTGGATCTGTTTCTTGGCTGCTGCTGTCGGAATCATAGCCGCGGTGTGGCTTGCTACAGGCGCACTGAATTTTGCCATGATCGTCATGATTACCAATGCTCTACCAATTTTGGTTGTCATCGGGACGATGGGCTGGCTGGGTATTCGGGTGAATATGGGGGCAGCTATGATCTCAGCGGTATCCCTGGGATTGAGTGTCGATAGTTCCATTCACTATTTGTTGCATTTTCGTCGACGCTCGAAAGAAACGACTCCAAGGCGAGCGCTCGTGTCGGCTCAAGAGAACGTTGGCTTGGCAGCAATCCTGGCAACCGCCGCTCTGATTGCAGGATTCACGAGTATGGCCTCGAGTGAATTTGTGCCCACGGTAGTCTTCGGGACACTGACCAGCCTGACCATGCTTGGTGGATTGATGGGAAACCTAGTCGTGCTGCCACTGCTGTTCCCGCATGCCGAGCTCGCGGTCGTCAAGGGGAACTAGCTCGCGCTTTATCGCTGCTGGTTGCTAGCAGGTTTTACGCTCGCGGAGCAGCTCGACTTGTCCGGCGAGGCGTTGGGCTGAATTCCCGGGACGGGTTGATTCAGCTACAATGCGGCCTTCAGTGCCGAAACGTCCGAAGCAGTATTCTGGCTGCATCACTCAGAGCCTGCTCGCTTGCAAAATAATCTCTCTGCGCGAACCGCAATCGATGATACTCGTTTTAGATAATTACGATTCGTTCACTTATAACCTAGTCCAACGACTGGGCGAGATTGACCATCAAGTGGACTTGCAGGTGATACGGAATGACCAGATCACCATCGAGCAGATTCGAGAGCTCGCCCCAAGTCGAATCTTGATTTCTCCCGGGCCATGTTCGCCCGTAGATGCGGGCGTTAGCGTTCCGATCGTGGAGAATTTTAAAGGGCAGATCCCGATCCTGGGCGTCTGTCTCGGTCATCAGTCAATTGGCGAAGCTCTCGGAGGCAAGATTGTTCGAGCCCCAAAGTTGATGCATGGAAAGACCGATCGCATTTCTCATGATGGGCGCGGGTTTTTTGCCGGCCTAGAGAATCCTTTCGTGGCGACTCGATACCATTCTTTAGTCATTGACCCGCCTAGCTTGCCAAGTGAGCTGGATGTTACGGCTTGGGTCGAAGATGAAAACGGTGATCGGCAAATCATGGCCGTAAGAAGTGAGAAACTCCGTTTGGAAGGCTGGCAGTTCCATCCTGAGAGTTTTTTAACGGAACCCGGCGTTGAATTGCTGCGTAGATTCTTGTCTTGGAAGTAGCCCTAGAGAAACGACGGGCATCGGAAGCTTGCCGGACGCTCTCTGCATGGATCGAATGACTGCCTAGCCGTGCGGTTTTCACTCGCTCATTTCACACCCACAATATGGATGTCAACTGCATGTTTTGCGTAACGATCGGACGCAGTCGTCACAAAGCAATGATCGCCGAATACAAATTCCTTGGCGAGCAAGGAGCCGATATCGTCGAAATGCGGTTGGACTACATCGGGCGAAGCATCGATTTGCGTCGACTACTGGCCGAGCGCCACACGCCCGTTGTCATCACTTGTCGCCGCCGCGAAGATGGTGGGCGTTGGGAGAAAACCGAAGACGAACGCGTCATGATTTTGCGTAGCGCGATCGCCGCAGGTGTTGATTACGTCGACTTGGAAGAGGATATTGCGTCAGATATCCCACGCTATGGGTCGACGAAACGCATTGTCAGCCTGCACAATTTTGAGCACACACCAGAGAACCTGGATGAAATCCATGCCCGCTTGGCATCCCACGATGCGGACGTCGTCAAGATAGCGACGATGGCCAACTCATTTGCAGATTGCATCCGAATGATGCGGTTGGTCAAGTCAGCGTCGATTCCGACAATCGGTATTTGCATGGGGGATATCGGCACGATCACTCGCATCATGGCGATTCCCTATGGTGCTCCGTTCACCTATACCACGCTAAGTAGTGAACGCAAGATTGCACCAGGTCAGGTCACTTTCGAAGCGATGAAGGAGATGTATCGACCGGGCGAGATTAACGATGAAACCCGGCTTTTCGGCGTAGTTGCAGACCCCGTTGCTCATTCGCTCAGCCCACATATTCACAATGCGGCCTTCGCTCACGAAGGACTGAACTGTCGGTATTTTCCGTTCCGTATCCCGGAAGAAGATCTCAGCCTCTTCGTGAGCTGGTGCCGGGAGACCGGTGTTGGTGGGCTAAGTGTTACGATTCCGCACAAAGAGAGCATGCTGGAGCTGATGAATCAGGCAGAATCGGCAGTGACCGGCATCGGCGCCTTGAATACCGTTTCGATTAGTGCAGGAGAAACCACTGGCTACAACACGGACTATCGAGCGGCAATGGACTGTCTGGCAGAAGCTCTTCAAACTCAGCAGCGATTGTTGAAAACGGCAAGCTCGAGCCCCGATGAAATCTTCAAAGGGCGAAGTGCAGTTATCTTGGGCGCAGGTGGAGTCGCTAGAGCCATTGCATACGGCTTGCGGCAAAAGGGAGCCTTGGTCACCATCGCAAGTCGCACGGAAGCCCGAGCACAGCAACTAGCCAAAGACGTTGGGGGGCGCGCGGTGGCTTGGAGTCACCGTTACGATAGTCGTCCGGGCATCCTAATCAACTGCTCACCTGTTGGAATGCACCCGGACGTGAATAGTACGCCGTACGACAAGGCGCGGTTGAACGAGCAGACGATCGTCTTCGATACAGTCTACAATCCAGAGAATACGCTGTTGGTCAAAGAGGCCAAGAGCGTCGGCTGCTTAGTCATCAACGGGCTGGATATGTTTGTCCGCCAAGCTGCTTACCAGTACAAGCTCTTCACCGGAAAAGAACCGCCCGTAAAAGTGATGCGGGAGACCGTCAAACGGATTACGAGCCCAACAAAGTTCTAGGCTACGGGGCCCGATCCGCGAGATTAAGAATGCTACAAGAGCTTACTCAAGAGGCAGTGCAAAAGTGTTTTGTGTGCTAATGCTCGCCGGTGGCGCCAGTGCTTATTGGCGAGCCGCATCGCTGGCTGCGAGCACTGCGTCGATATTCCAAAGCACTGCGTCTGGGTCATCGATAACCACTCCCTCGGCTCGGTGTAGCCGGATGTATACTGGATCGGATCCAGGGGTGGTTTCATCTTCCATAATGACCGTGATTAGTGCTGCCCCTCGCAAACGCTTGACAGTGTAGCCCTGTAGGAATTTCCATTCCGCCTCGGTTTCCGAGGTGACGCGGCGGCCTGCAGGCGTGTCGAAAAAGGAAAGGGCGACTTCTTGCTGCTCTTGACTCAGCGAATAGTAATACTTCTCAAGGTCGGTCCCGGTGATTTGGCGGTCGGGTTCAGGTAGCGTTAACTCCAGGGCTTGATAGATATCCCCCGAGGCGACAACAGCCATGAATACTTCAGCGTGTTTTCCAGCTTCCCGATAAAGGTAGTCGTTCTTGGTTTGAAGCGAGACGCCAGACCAGACCGCTCCAAATACGCCCAGCGCTCCGCCAATTGTCCCTAGCTTGATGCCTGAACCACCATCATCGGACTTAATGCCCAGGATCGCAGCCCCAACTGCAGCGACGACGGCTGAAATGGAGACAACAATCATGGAAGGGGCCATGATTGCGACCAGCCCCAACACGCCGAGTCCTACAGCAACCATTCCAAGCTTGCTGATGCTGGGGGCTTGGAATTCTTCTGTGGGGTCAAGCGGTCGAAAGGCTGGGGAAGTGCTATCGTCAACCATCTTAGATTCTGCGTGAATTTGCGTGTCGAAAAGCGTTCTGCCTGCCATCACGGGCAGTAGGAACCCCTAATCTACGCACAAACCCGACCAATTGTTTGCCTTTCGAGCAGAAACGGACGCGATTCGGGCACTGACTGCAGGCTTCGCTACTGGAAACGCATGCCCGCCGGCATTCAGACTACCAGGTCCGCAACGAGGCTCGCCTGTGTGCTTGAGGTCTGAGCTGGTCGGGCTCTTCAAATTCAGTTGCTCATGAAATCTGCGACGGAAACGAAAAAAGCCCACGTGTACGAACACGTGGGCTCTTAGATTTCATGATCTCGAGCTGGGACGCAGAACTTACTTGAGTTCTACGGTAGCACCAGCTTCTTCGAGTTCCTTCTTGACCTTTTCAGCGTCTTCCTTCGAAACGCCTTCCTTAACCTTGGCAGGAACGCCTTCAACCATCTTCTTCGCGTCCATGAGCGAAGCGCCGGTCAGGTTCTTCACGACCTTCACAACGTTCAGCTTGGCGTCGCCGAAGCTAGTCATGACAACGTCGAATTCGGTTTGCTCAGCAGCAGCTTCTCCGCCACCATCGCCACCACCTGCTGCCATGACAACGGCTCCGCCGGCGGCTGCTTCGATGCCGTGCTCTTCCTTCAGGTAATCGCTCAGCTCTTTGGCTTGCTTGAGCGTTAGACCAACGATGGATTCGCCGAGTTGCTTGATATCGTCTGCAAATGCTGTTTCAGACATGTGTTACACCCTTTAATCAAAGAAACGTGTTTTAAGTTGGAACGGTGCAGCAAATAAGTGTTCAGCCGTTCCGGGTAAGGTTTATTGAAAATCTGGCTGGAGGAGGGCCCAGCACGAACAGTCTCCTATGCCTCGCCCTCCTTATTCTCAACCAACTTTTTGATTTGACCGGCCAGCTTGGAGCCAGCTCCGAGCAATTGACCAGAGAGCTGCGATCCTGGGCCGAGGATTTGCCCAACGAGCAGAGAAATCTGCTCTTCGCGGTTTGGCCATTTGCTGATTTCAAGGACCTTCTCCGGAGAGAGGGCCTCACCATCCATCACGCCGCCTTTGAGAATGAACTTCTCAAAATCGCCACTCTTGATGACAGCCGCGATCTCTTTCGCCAAGCTAACGAAATCTTCGCAGCCCCAGACAATGGCGACAGATCCCTGCTTCGACTCGAAGAGTGGACTGAGCGAACTCTCTTCTGTGGCACGATAAGCGAGCGAACGCTTGACGACCAGCATATTCACGCCCTTCTCACGGAAGAGCTTTCTAATCCGAAACGAAGCATCCGAGTCCAGGCCAATGACGTCGACAATGATCGCATCCGCGACACCATCTAGTCGGCCTTTGATTTCGTTCGAGACTAGGTTCTTAACGTACTTACTCATGACTATGTTCCGAACCCAAAATTAACCGCAATTCGGCGGCTGGTTGATTTGTCTTGCTAACGATCGATGACACAACGGCCAGGATCGTTTAAGCGGCCACACGAACACTTGGCGACATTGTCGCACACAGTGAAATACTCTTGATGTACGTACCTTTAACAGCCTGAGGCTTCAGCCCGTTGACGTAGTTCAAGAACGCTTCGATGTTCTCAATCAATTTCGGAGCGTCGAAGCTGAGCTTGCCGACAACCGCGTGCAGGTTCGAACCCTTGTCGTTGCGGAACTCGACCTTACCAGCCTTGTATTCCCCAATGACTCGAGCGACGTCCATCGTAACCGTTCCGGCGCGAGGGGCCGGCATCAAGCCACGTGGTCCGAGAACCTTACCGAGTGGTCCAACGAGTCCCATCATGTCGGGAGTCGCAATACACACATCGAAGTCCGTCCAGCCGTCTTTGATCTTCTTTGCGAGGTCTTCCTGGCCGACGTGATCCGCACCAGCTTCTTCAGCTGCCTTGGCCAAGTCACCTTTGGCAAACACAACAATTCGCTGCGTCTTGCCGATGCCATTGGGAAGGACTACGCTACCGCGGACGATCTGATCTGCTTGTGCAGGGTCAACGCCCAGGTGCATGTGAATTTCGACCGTTTGGTCGAATTTACGCGCAGGAAAGCTCTTGAGAACTTCAACTGCTTCTGCCAATGGCAAGGGACCCTCAGGTGCCTTTTCAGCCATGGCTTTCATTGCCTTGGTAAGCTTCACCATTGTTTAACCCTCGATCTCCAGTCCCATGCTTCTCGCCGTACCTTCGATCATGCGAGCTGCATGCTCCAGGTCTCGTGCGTTGAGATCCGCCATCTTTTTGTTGCAGATGTCTTCGATCTGAGCCCGAGTTACCTTGCCGACCTTCTTCGTGTTTGGTTCACCAGAACCGCTCGCGATGCCTGCAGCCGCCTTCAGTAACGAGGCTGCTGGAGGACTCTTGGTGACAAAGTCGAAAGTACGGTCTGAGTAGACCGTAACAATCACAGGAATCGGAGTCCCGTTGTACTCTTTGGTTCGGTCATTGAAAGCAGAAACGAACTGCCCCAAGTTGATACCGAATTTACCGAGCGAAGTACCGACCGGAGGAGCTGGGGTTGCCTGCCCTCCAGGTACTTGAAACTTCGCCTGACCGACGACTTGTTTCGCCATTGAAATCAATCTCCTCTTAGCATTTCTAGCAAGTGCTCAGGTACGAGACCTTGCCGAGAACATGCTGTGTAACTCGCCGAACCACCCCGAATCCAAGCCGATGCTCGCATCGCCTTCAATTCTTTGAGTGGGTTTATTGCTTAGTTTGCAAAATTATTCTTATCTGAATGGTCGCTTGCGAAAGCTCAAGTGCTTTGCCGAGACCCATGTCCCAACTAATCACTCATGTTATTTTCTAGTGCAGCTGTTTGAGCAGCTCCTTCAGTGCCGTTGGTCCGCGAAAAGGTGACTTAATCCGTCGCCTCCCCGGGTTTTCGTTTCTTGCAAGTCCCGCAAAGCGATCGAACGCGTTGCCGAAACTCCTCACCGCCGGCAAATCAAACCTCTTCGATTTGCCAATGGTCCAACTCGACTGGAGTACTGCGGCCGAAGATGCTGATGATCACCGTGACGCGACCATTTGCTTCGTCGACCTTCTCAACTTCGCCTTCCAGGTTTTGGAAGTTGCCCTCTTTGACTCGAACTCGGTCCCCGCTACGGAACGGAATCGCAGTCTTGAGTGCAGGCTCCCCTTCGTCTTCGTCGTCCTCAACCGGCTTCGGCATGATCTTCTCAACTTCTTGAGGATCCATGGGAATCGGTTTGCCCCCCGAGCCGGTGAAATCACCTACTCCGGGAGTCTCCCTGACCAAGAACCAGGAGTCATCGTTGATGGTCATATAGGCCATCAGATAACCTGGATAGAGTTTCCGCTTAACGACGCGGCGAGTTCCATTGCGAGTGAACGTGACAACATCTTCGGTGGGAACAAGAATTTCACCGAAGTGCTCTTCCATACCCGCAATCTTGATGCGTTTAAGCATCGCATCGCGAATACTGTCTTCTCTGTTAAACGCCACCTTGATGATGTACCAGTCCATACCGGTAGCAGCACCTGCGGTTGGCGATTCTTGTTGTTCTTCGTCACTCACCAATGCACCCCCACGCCAGTACAAGCGATCGCAGATCATTCCAGTAAAACCGGAGCAACCTGCTGTCATCTCCTGGCTAGGAAGATTGAATCTTGTAGTAAAATTACGATGAAATACCCAGCAATCCAAACAGGAATCGCCAGAGGGCATCATAGCCAAAGAGAATCGCCGACAGGAATAGAATCGTGAAAATTACCACGATCGACGCCCTGACGAGCTCTTTCTGAGTCGGCCACGAGACCTTATTCAATTCGGCTTCCACCGAAATCAAAAAGTCCGCGAACTTTGGCCAATTGACCAAGCGGAACGCGAACCAAAAACCAACAGCACCAACTGCAACCGCGACCAAATAGCTGCCCCAAGTGACACCCATGCGAGGCGTCAGGACAAGCGAGTGGAATCGCCAAGCTGCAGCAGCAACAATGACCCAGATTGCTAGGCAGGTAATCTGCCGAACCATCCGTCCTTGATTGCGTTTGTACAGCCCAGATGCAAACATCTCTTGCATCAATGGCCTGGTGATTGTGGAGTCCTTGGACATTTCTGACTCTCAGTCGAAATACAATCGCTGAATGAACAGCGACCTTGACTTCCAGATCAAATCAGCTCGTCATGAGCCAGCTCGATCCCGAAATATAAGTTCCATCAGCAGGGGCGGAGGGACTTGAACCCGCAACCGCTGGTTTTGGAAACCAGTGCTCTGCCAATTGAGCTACACCCCTGGTTGCATTGCGGCCAACCGAAAGCTAAACGAGGCCGTTGAGCCAAAGGTGGGCGTTCTGCTCACAGCCAAAGCATCCAATGGATGCCTTGGGACCATTTCTGGTCAGTACTGCGTAAGTGGACCAGCTTCGGGCAAACATAGCAACCCTAACTGACGCCAGAACAGACATAAATTGGCCACGGCAGTTGCCCACCATGGCCAATCGTTTGATCTGCAATCGTTCGCGAGGTCTTACTCGACGATCTTCGTTACAACGCCCGATCCAACGGTCTTGCCGCCTTCACGAATAGCGAAGCGAACGCCGTCATCCATCGCGATCTTCTTCTGAAGTTCAACTTCGATCTTGACGTTGTCACCTGGCATGCACATTTCTGCGCCGATCAGGTTGGCCGAGCCAGTTACGTCAGTGGTTCGGAAGTAGAACTGTGGACGATATCCGCTGAAGAATGGTGTGTGACGACCACCTTCATCTTTGCTCAAGCAGTAAATTTCTGCTTCGAACTTGTGGTGAGGAGTGATGGATCCTGGCTTGGCCAACACTTGACCACGCTGGATTTCGTCTCGCTTCATACCACGAAGTAGGCAACCAACGTTGTCTCCCGCGCGGCCTTCACCCATTTCCTTGCGGAACATTTCGACGCCGGTGACGGTTGTCTTGGATGCTTGTTCGGTGAGGCCGATCAGCTCGACTTCTTCACCAACCTTGATTACACCGCGCTCAACACGACCGGTAGCAACCGTACCACGACCTTCGATCGAGAAGACGTCTTCGATAGCCATCAAGAACGGCTTGTCTTCTTCGCGAGCTGGTTGTGGGATGTAGCTGTCGACAGCGTCAAGCAGCTCAGAGATGCAAGCGCTTGCGTCTGGATCGGCTGGGTTGTTGTAAGCACCAAGAGCGTTGCCCTTGACGATTGGAATGTCGTCGCCAGGGAAGTCGTACTTGCTGAGAAGTTCGCGAACTTCAAGCTCAACAAGCTCGAGAAGTTCTGGATCATCAACAAGGTCGCACTTGTTCAGGAACACAACGATCGCTGGAACGTCAACCTGACGAGCCAAGAGAACGTGTTCCTTGGTTTGTGGCATTGGGCCGTCAGCGGCACTAACAACCAAGATGGCACCGTCCATCTGGGCAGCACCGGTGATCATGTTCTTGATAAAGTCAGCGTGACCAGGGCAGTCGATGTGCGCGTAGTGACGATTTTCAGTCTCGTATTCTACGTGAGATACCGAGATGGTTACCGTTTTCGTGTCGTCACGAACGGTACCGCCCTTTGCGATATCCGAATACTTCTTCGCCTGCGCAAGCCCCTTGGCTGCCTGAACGGCAAGCAGAGCACCTGTGGTGGTTGTTTTGCCGTGGTCAATGTGACCGATAGTACCGACGTTACAGTGCGGCTTTGTACGATTGAACTGCTCTTTGGCCATTGTCCGTTACACCTAACACAAAAATCTTGAGACTTGCACGTACCTAAACCTGGCGTGCAACCGACCAGGACGAAATTTTCATCATCACCACGCGGCTCGCTCGAACACAATTCGAGCAAGAGCTGCTGATGGGACTTGAACCCATGACCTCTTCCTTACCAAGGAAGTGCTCTACCACTGAGCTACAGCAGCCGCTGGGTCAAACCCAGAGTTCCCCAGCCGCGAGCAGCAAAAGCGTCTCCACAACAGGTCACTCTTGGCCAAAGGCCCAAAGAGCGGGTGAAGGGAATCGAACCCTCGTATTCAGCTTGGAAGGCTGCTGCTCTACCATTGAGCTACACCCGCTACTCGTCCAGCCGCGCACTCAAACCGAAAATCCTCATGCGAATTCCAGGTTTGAGTCAGCATCGCTCAACTTAAGCCAGTGAGTAGCTTGAAGCCAAGCGTCCGCCACACAGCGCCAAGTGGTATCACGTCATGGTTGACAAGATACCCCTAGTTTGACACCGCGCAGTAGTGCGCCAATGGGAGGTGCAGGATTCGAACCTGCGTAGCCGAAGCAGCGGATTTACAGTCCGCCCCCTTTAACCACTCGGGCAACCTCCCGTTTCCCGTCTAGGACAGGAAGAATCTCAAGCAAAACGTGTTCGAAAAAGAGCCAACAGAGGGACTCGAACCCCCGACCGGCTGATTACAAATCAGCTGCTCTACCAACTGAGCTATGTTGGCCAGTACACGCGAATGCACACTGAGATTTTCCCCGTTCATTTTTGGGAAGGGCCTATCTTATCGGCGGCTTCAACTACCGCAAGACGAATTCGGCCTCGAAAACACCGATTTTGGCTTCCCAAATCGCCCTTTCCGCTTTTCTTCTCAGGCTAGCAATTGCTTCTCGTCGCATTCCTAGGCACAGCTACCGTTTGACACGCCTTCACGAGCAAGGTTCACCAGCAAGGTTCACCGGCATCGCTACACAGTGTTTCTCTGCTTCTGTGCTGCGCTGCGGTCTTGAGCTATCCAGCCATTCATTCCAAAAAGCTGCGTTTATCTACCGTTCGGCTGCTTGGTTCAGGTCGCTTTGGTGAATTTATCGCGATTTTTCGGGCCGAACAGGCAGAGTGGGCGTTGGCAGCAAAGCCCAGCACCAGGCTGCTGAACAAAACGGCATTGATGATGTGCGAAATCCAGTGAATATTCTGCTAAGGAGATCGCGCAAGTGCTTGATGGTACGTCGTTTAAGTGGCTTGCCCCTGCCAAAAACCGCCCAGAAGACACGCCAGTCGTGCAACAAATGTCCCTGCAGCGGAAACGAATCAGTAGAGCGCCGTAAGCCTGGGCGCAGTGTTTCTCCGCCTAAATGTTTCTCAGCCTATTTGAGCCTGCGATCCATTGGGTGCACCACGCGTTGGGGGCAACACGCTAAACGTCTGTGCGACGCGCACTAACCTTGCGGTGTTTTCGCCAGCAAG
Organism: uncultured Pirellulaceae bacterium; assembly: GCA_964411445.1. Taxonomy (GTDB): domain Bacteria; phylum Planctomycetota; class Planctomycetia; order Pirellulales; family Pirellulaceae; genus Aureliella. The sequence goes on along the minus strand of CAYPLE010000001.1, from coordinate 44,665 downwards.
GGTAGAAAACTGAATCGCCTCATTTTCCACTCGTAAGGAAATCAGATGATGAATTTTCAACTCAACAGGCCGTTCCGTACAACCTTCATCGCCCTACTGGCCTGCCTAGCAAGCAGCCTTGGGGCGGGTTCATTGCGCGCGCAACTGAGCGCAAGTGCTTCGTCCAACCCATTGGATGCAAACTCTTCGAATCGAGCTCAAGCTGCTTATGCTGGTGCAATACAGCTCTCCGAGGCCTTTCGGCTGACTGCTGACCAAATCCGCCCAAGCGTCGTCACCATCTCGTCTCTGGCCACCTCTCAGACCGTCTCGCTTCGAGGCATGATCAACGGCCGCGAAGTCTCGCCGGAAGAGCTCAAGCGGTTTCTCCCGCCAGAGTTCTGGCAAGATCTCAGCCCAGGCGAACAGCGGCAGCAAACCGGCTTGGGCAGCGGCATCATTGTCTCCTCCGACGGTTACATCCTGACAAATAACCACGTTGTCGAAGGCGCAGACGAACTTGAGATCGAATTGTTCGATGGACGATTGTTGAATGCCAAGATCGTCGGGCGAGATCCGCAGAGTGACGTTGCCGTCTTGAAAGTCGATGCGCGTGACCTGCGGCCAGCCAAGCTCGGCGATTCGTCGGCGATGCAGGTCGGTGATTGGGTTGTCGCCATCGGAAGTCCGTTTGGATTGGAGCAGACTGTCACCGCAGGAATCATCTCAGCCACCAATCGACAAACTGGCATTATCGCAAACCGAACCGGTGGGCGTGGATATGAAGACTTTCTGCAGACCGATGCAGCCATCAACCCGGGGAACAGCGGCGGACCGCTGGTTAATCTGCGAGGCGAAGTGATCGGAATCAACACCGCGATCAACTCGCGAACAGGCAGTAACACAGGTATTGGTTTTGCCATTCCCTCCAATATGGCTTCGATGATTATGCAGGACCTTAAGACCTCCGGTGAAGTCGTGCGGGGCTACATTGGTGCTTACCTTGAGGATCTGACGGCGCGAAATGCCGAAAGTTACAACCTGCCCGAAACCGTAAGCCGCGCAGCAATCATCACCAAGGTGGCTGAAGGGCAGCCAGCCGCTCAATCAGGCTTGCAGGCCGATGATGTGGTGACTCGCATTGGCAAGCGTCGGATTCGTTCTATGGCGGACATGCAAAGCATCGTCGCCATGACACGGCCCGGATCCCAGTTGAACTTTGAAGTTTACCGAGACGGGGCTCCGGTGCAAATCCCGGTGACAGTTGGGCGTCAGACAAAACAAAATATGTCGCCGCCTGGTAGATTTCGAATTCAAAGCCTTGGCTTGGGCGTGCTCGAATTAACACCTCGAATCGCTCAGCAGCTTGATTTACCTGAGGACACAGGTGGTTTTGTAGTTGTCGAACTCGATCGAAGCGGCGCTGCCATGCTCGAAATGGGCTTGCAGATCGAAGACATCATCATCGAAGTTAATGGCAGTCAAGTGGCTACCATCGCACAACTGCGCGAAGCACTACTGTCACCAGCTTCTTCGCCGCGATTGACCGTCATACGTCAAGGGCGGCTGATCAGAGTGCCACGCTTCTAGCAAGTCGCAAGAGCTGATGCAACGGATTGAGTGGCTTGATGCGTCTTCGAGGGGCAGGTCCACGCTGTTCAATCAGAACGCACCAACGTGTCGGGCAAACAAAAAAGGCACGCCACGAATGTGGCGTGCCTTTTTGAGTTTAGCACTTTGACAGCGGCGATTCGTGCGAGTCGCACCGACGAATAGTGTGTTACACCCAATGAATCGCAGGCTCAGGTAGACGCAGAAACGCTACACCCTGGCTTGGAACGCTCTAAGCGCCAGGCTGTTGGGTTTGCTGTTGAATGCGAAGTCGCTTTTGGATATCTGTTTCCAAAACGCCGAAGACAGCTTCGTGCCGCTGTACGGACATTTGCAACGCAGCTAGCAAGCGCTTTGCTGTGTAAAAGTTCATGACAACGCGCTGGTTGACGTTGATCGGATCCTTGGGAACGCCAACCGGTTGTGGGTTGAGGCCGAAGTCAACGATCAGCTCTTCTGGGGAACCGGTTACGCGGCAGAAGTTAGCGTAGAAGGCGGTTGCAGAGTCGTCATTGACTTGAACCTGTACTTGTTGCTGTTGAGGCGCTTGACGTTGCGCTTCTGGAGCCGCTGCTGCAGGTGCTTCAGTTTCTGGCGCGGTGTTCTCTTCCGTTTGTGACATTTACGATTGCCTTTCCTGACATGTCAGAAGTTTGTAGCACCGCCTCCATTGACGACGCCTAGTGTTACGAAAAGTATTGTTATGCAAATTGTGACTCTTGGCGAGCAAACTTGCCTATAACTCAAATTTAAATGTCCGAGTAAAGAATCGGTAAATTCTCCAACCTACCGATTTCCACCCGACGTAGATCTTCGCTTGGCCGCGATAGCCGCCTCGTAGGGGTACATCAACGTTCTCAAGCGGAACTCGAGCTTGGTAGGACGTGCTGATTGGCCGCAATTGGCCGCTAGCATCCATTTCCGTGTTCAAGCGGCCGCCTGCCTGGAGAGCAAGGTTTTCAGGTGTAACTCGCATCTCCATTTCCGATATCTTCTCTATCTTGCCACTGAACGTGTCCAAGCGAGCGGATTCAATTTTGATATCGGCACTCACGCCTTCTTCAACTAAATCGATATCGTGTTGGTCGACAACTAGTACGGCTTCCATGCGATCGGGATCACCGACATAACACAGCAGATCGGAATCGCTGAAAAATGCATCCTGATTCTTCTCGCTAAACGGATTTCCGTGCCAAGATGGTAATTGCTCAGCAGCGGCCCCTTTCGGCTGCGGCTTGGCGGGAGCAGGGAAGATCACACCCGAAGTCTTGCTCTTGATCTTGAGCATGTCGACCTTCTTTTGGAATTCCTGCACTCTGGAAAGGTTAGTCGTGACGACTTCTTCTTGCATTTTCAATTGTGCGGCCGTTTGGTCGTCGTTATAGCTCATATCGCGGTAGGCCTTGAGCTTCTGCGCTGAGACTTCGTAGTCGCCATAATAGGAGACGAGCTGGTATTGCAGGTCGCTGTTTTCAAGTTCAGCGATCGTCTCACCAGCTTCGACGCGGTCACCCGGCTTCTTGTTCCACTTCACCAATCGTCCTGGCACCATTGCAAAGACTTGACGAGCATCCTGCGGCTCAATGACCACAGCGCAATCGACGTGGAAAGGCAGTGGAATGAAGCAGATGCCCGCGATGCAAGCCGTTGCAATGGTCAAGCTGGTTAGGACGTTCTTTCTCTTCATCTTGCTCGCTCTACCTGGTGTCCTGAAGAACTTAATCGATTGCCAAATGGGCTGAATGATCATCCCAGCCAAACCTGTCACTGCTACCACCCGCCCCAGTGCTTCCAGCCCATAGGGCTCAAGGACCTTCATCAAGAACATCATGATGGAGAACACAACGACCCATCGATAGATGATCGAAGCGACGGTGTAGAGGGCGAACCAAAACTGCTTTCGCTGCGGTAGGAACGGATTTTCTTGCAGCTCCAATCCCAAGCAATACTTCTGAAAACTTCGCTTCAGGATCTCCGACGCCTTTTGGCGAAGGTTCGGGATCTCCAAAATATCCATCAAAATATAGTAGCCGTCGAATCGGAGCAGCGGGTTGCCATTGAACACCACCGTGCTAACCGAACAGATAAACATGACCGACAGGCACAGGAAATTTACCATGCCAGGCTGACTGAACCACCACAGGTAAGTTGCGATCGTGGCTAGAATCAACTCGACATACATTCCAGCCGCACCGATGAAGACGCGATGCCATTTATTTGGCAGCATCCATGAATCGGACACGTTGCAATACAAACACGGCGTAAACACCAGGAACATGAATCCCATCTCATGGCATTCACCTCCGTAACGTTTACAACTCAATCCGTGACCGAACTCGTGCAAGACCTTCACTATTCCCATGGTCGCACCCAGGTACAACCAGTTGTGAGCTGCGAAGAACTGCTCGAACGTCGGAAGTTTCGTTTGGAATTCTTGGAAGTTGATCAACACCAGCATGATGGCGCTCAGGCCAAACATAGCCACGATGATCAAAGCGGGAACGGTGAATAGCCACCATGTGAATGGGTTGAGGACGTTCAGGATTTTCTCAGGGTCGATACCACGAAATCGCAGAGCGAAGATATTGGAGAGCTTGCCGAGCAGTTCCTTCTTCTTCTTTTGGTCGCCGCGACGGCGCAGTTGGCGGCCTTGTCCGTTGGCCTGTGAAATCACTAGCCCGCTACGGTGCAGCATTCCGACGAACTGCTGTAGATCCTGTAGGGTAATTCGCTGCGGTGCAAACTCAGCTTGGAAACGTTCCTTGATCTGCTGCAGGCTAATGTTGCCGTCCAGCATGTTCAGAATCGCAAACTCTTCTTCGTGGAACCGATAGTAGTTCAGCCCAACGGGCTCCTTCACGACCCAGTAGGCTCGCCCGTGATAGCGGTGTTTCTTGCTTTCTAAATCTGGCCTACGGCGCAGTTGCAGTGGTCGCATCGCGCTGTTGACGAGACTGTCCGCCATCGAAGTCATAAGCTAGGAATCTCAGTTAGGGAGTTTTGCGGCAAAGAGACGTGTGCTCATGGGCAAGAACCAGACTACGGGACGATGATCTCAACCGTTGCCAGCATTCCGTCTTGCAGGATCCACGGCCCATCTCCAACGCGCTGATTGGGAATGCGAGACCATACTTTGACTTTTCCAGCCACGATGACTGGGTCGACAAATTCAACCTTGGACTCAAATTGCGGCTTGTAGTCCGGTGCGACGTGGACCGTGATCCGCATTTTGGCGTTCTTCAGTTCCGAGGGCGACACCGAAGCAACCGTTTGCCCTCCGTATCCTCCGCTTTGCCCTGTCAGGGAACCTCCTCCTCCGTCGCCGCGGTACACGGCAACTTTGGCTTCAACTTTGACTTCGTTCAGGTGAACCATCCGAAAGACGGGTTCGCCGGCGCGAATCCATTCACCTTGGTCGCGAAGTCGCTCGGTGATGAGTCCTTCCATAGGGGCCAGCACGGTGTACATTTCCAGTTGCACTTGTGCCTGCTTAAGCTTCTGTTCTGCGACTTGGACTTGCATTTCATCCTGTGCCTTGCGGAGCCGCTGAGCGTCGACGCCCTTTTCTGTCTTGACTGCTTCAAGCTCTGCTCGACGGTACTCTGCGTCGCTAATCACGCCTCGCTGCAACAGCAACTTCTGACGGCCAAAGTTCTCCTGTGCGACGGCGTCGGAAGCCTCTGCAAACTCGATCTCAGCCGTGTTGGCAGCTTTGTCTTTTGCTGCTTTCACTTCTGTCTTCGCGACCGACACTTCAGCTTCTGCGACGCGCGAATCAATTTTGACGATGGGTTGCTTGGGCATCACCGTTTGCCCTTCATCGGTTTCGATGCGCTCAATCAAGCCATCGGCCTGGGCTGCGACATCGATCGTGTGAATCAAGCGGACTTGAGCGTCTTGAATGACAATGGAGGTTGGGTTCTGAGCGAAGGCCAAATTGCCATTGCCACCACAGGCCAAGCTTGCCAACGCTATGGCACTCGGAATGATTGCAGAAGTTGAACGAATCATATTGAAAAGCTTCCGTTTAAGGAACAGAACGTTTGAGTACAAAGGAGTTCTTGGCGGCGAGACCTGACGGGCCATTAGAAGATAACGTTCGCCTGCACCCACTCGATGACTTCGTGGAACCAGACGAACGCAGCATTGCGTCGTCCACAGGTAACGTCCGCGACAACTTTCGCTCCAGGACGTCGGCTGATACCTTCCATTGAATCTGGTTTGACCCGCAATTTCACAACGGCTCCGTCGGTATCGTCTAGCTCGGCACGCTCGTGAATTTGTTCCTTGGAAAGTTTGCCGGTGTGGTCGATAGCTGGGTCGGTGGCCAAGATGAAATCAACGTCCAAGTCTCCGCCGCCGTTGTTGTCGAAAGCCATGTCGAGGTACTTCATGCGTTTCTCTGGCATGAGCAATTCGAGCTCAAAGTCGCCTTTGGGGTCGGCCACCGAGACGAGCACTTGGCCGGTTACCACGGGCCGCTCGCGAAGTGTCTTCTGCAGGTCCCATGTCATGATGACGCCATCAATGGGGCTCTTCAGGACAAGCTTTTCTTGCTTTTCCTTGAGTAGATCATACTGGCGTGTCAGGGCTTGGAACTGCGTTTGGTATTCGTATTGCTGGTAGGACAGTCGCTGCCGTTCCAGCGGATCGTTGACGACGCGGTCTGCGAGTTGTCCCATAGCAAATATTTGCTCCCGGGTTTTTTGCAGCTCGCCTTCGATTTGAGTCATTTCGATTTCGAGGTCACGATTTCTTAGGATCACCAGCTTCTCACCGGCGGTGACTTCTTGGCCATGTTTGACGAGCACATCCTCAACTTCGCCATCGATGTGCGCGAACACTTGCCGCTGGATGGTTGGCTGTAGCGTTCCGTTGGCCTCCAGATCGTGATCAATCTTGACCAGAAACATTGCGAGCAGACCAACCGTAATCAGCGTTAATACGGCCATGGTCTTCGGGAACGCCGAGCCCTTGAATAGCCACATGCCACGCCCCAGCAGTCGCCACAGCGGCATGAGAAATAGGTCCGTGTGAGCCATCGAGTTGTTCAGTGCGCGGGCGGCGTGTTCATACACAAGGTCGCACCTTGAGCGGAGAGCCTCTGGAGACACTTGGCTTTCGATTTGCTCAACAATCAGCGCGCCGATGATCTCCCGCTTGGATAAGTCCTCACGCTGAACCATCTCCTTGGACTGCACGTCTCCTTCTACAACCTTCTCAGGGCGTCGAATCGGAAGGACGGCAATGGATCGTCCATGTGAAAGGTCAACATAGTCCTCGATGGCTTCTTCTAATTGTGGCGGCAGGTCTTCCACCGAGCCGTCGTACCACAGCGATTCACCCGCCGAGACCACTCGAGTTGCCAACAGGTTCAGCGAAGTCACAATGTTGGATCGGTTCTCGATCGAGTCCTGGCCGCTGACCGCTTCTACCTTGCACTTGCGGCCCTTTTTCAGGGCAACGCTAACGCGGTCGCAACCGATCAGTTGACGGCCTTCGTTGGCGATTGTGAATGCTGTGTCGCGAAGCTCTAGGTTGTCGTGAACCAAGCGGGCAAAGTGGTCCGCTTGCTGCCACATGATTTGGCGATCAGAAACCTGCTGCAGCGTGTGGCCCTTAAGCCATTCACCGATCAGGCCAGCCATCTGGTCCAGGAACCGCTGGTAACCACGTTGAATATTGGGGGCGGAGTTCGGACGCTGGAATACCTCGACCAGGCCCGTGGGTTGCCTTCCGCTGGAAAGGGGGGAAACCACCAGCAAATAATCTGATGGGTTGCCCTCGTCCTGGCTCTCACCAATCATCGAGTTTGGTGGCACTAGCTCGCTTTGACCGCGGGTGAACAGTCGCGAAAGTAGCTTGGTGTGCTTCTTGGATTCGTCTGTGTCGGATTCAAGGAGATCTTGGTCGACGTTGATTTGGTAGCTCAGTCGCAACTGGCCCGCATCGTCCAGCAACCAGATTGCTCCGCCGACGGCAGCCAGCGCGTCGACAATTCTCTTCAGCACGGCCGGAAAATACTCTTCGGCCTGCGATTCAGACCGCGAAAGGTCTGCGATCTCGTTGATCAAAGCACGGATTTGCTGCTTTGTCTGTTCAACAGTTTCAGGAGAGGGAGTCGTTGACATATGGTTCCGCTTCTTGAGTCTTCAACCAGTGGCCTGAAAACGCTTCAAAAGTTCGTCATTCGGGCTTACACGCGAGCAGTTGGGGTGGCCGCATACGTCTGACAGTAAATCCCTGTCAAAACACTTCAACAGTCCAGATTCCCAGATCGATCAGGAATTTGGTCCGCACTTCCGACCAGGCCGGTTATACCAATCACTCACTGTTGGCCGCGAGGTCGATTGGAATATCACCAGCAAAAACCTTGGCTAAACGATTTCTCGGTCAAACGCTTGCCCGATGTTAATACGAAGAGTATAAACAGATTTTGTTCCCTCGCGAAATAGCGCCGTCAGCAACTTTTCCGTTTTTTCCGCCTATGGCGTTAAATTCAGCCGCCCAACGGCAGGCCCGTGGCCTCGCTACGGTCACAAACGCGAAAACCGGCCTCAAACCATCGCGTTGCCGAAGCTGCTGGCCAGCCAGCAGCTTGTTTGGGCGACAACTGCCAATCACGATGGAGTGGCAGCCACTGCAAAAAACGGCAGCCGCGACGAAAGTAGACTACCGCACCAACGGCCTCCCCTCTGCGGCAGGCCGCACGCTAGCAAGATAAACAGAAATTTGACAATCGATCCGCTCAAACAAACCTTGCAGGCGTTGCCATCTGACTTGCATGCACCATTGGCCAGCGACGGCGCTATTCGCGCGGTCGGTGGATCCATCGATGGCAGTGGTTCAACGCCAAAGGCAGCCGCAACCGTGGAACAGCGTGGCTTGCGTTCCGAGCAGCAGGTGCGCGACTTGGCGGAGTTGATCGAAAGCGATTTGACGCTGCAGAGCTTCCTGGAAGCGCTCCTGCCCCAGTTGTGTCAGTTGGTTGGAGGCATTGCGGCCGTCGTCTGGATGCGGGCCGAAGGATCGCAGGATGCGCTGCTGGGCATTCGTTATCGCATGGACGATATCCTGCAATCGCTCGCTGATCACAAGAAACACGAACGGTTGGTTCAGTTGGCATGGAAGCAGCGCGGTCCGATGCTGGCTGAACCTCGCAGTTCACAATCCCCCGCAGGTTCCCCCGCAGAGGCGCCCTTAGAATCTCCCTCAGAGGGGCAAGCGGGAGCTGGGCAAGCGGGAGCTGGGGCTTCTGCAAATCCAACTGGTTACCCGCTTCTGTTTTCGCCCGTGCTCCATTTGCAAGAGCCAGTCGGGTTGTTGGAAGTTGTCTTGCCAGCCAGTGGCGTAGCGGGAATTCCTACTTCGCGAAGAACCCTCTATCTTCGTGGCATCCAGTTGATCGCTGAGCGGGTGTACAGTGGGATGCGTCAGAGGATGGCCTTGCCCACAGCCACCGCCGACTTGGCCTCAAAGCAACTTGAATCGCTCTCGGCCGACGTTCAGAAGATGCAGCACGAAATTGTTCTAGCGATTCAAAGCCGCCTGAAGACGTTTGAAGGCTGGGCGTTCGAGTCGCTTGCCGACAAGCAGGCGTTTGCCAAAATGCTGCATGGGCTGTTGGACAGGCACGGCTTGAGAGTGCGGTGCCCCGAGTGCGGAAGTGCTGCAATTCTACGTTGCTTACGAGCTGGCAACGCAAAGCACGGAGCCTTTGCCTTTGATCACTATCTCGATTCAGGGCGAACATTTCACGGAGGAACGACAATTGTTCCGCGCATCGAGATCGTTCCCAAGCCAGCCCGGCGCGTTAGCGCTAAATCATCTGCTTAATTCCTGGGGCAGCTACGCAGGAAGTGTTCGAGGGAACAGTGCAAGAAACAGGATGTGGCTCAGCCGTGAGAGCACTAGCGACTGCTTAGCAATATGCTGCGTTGAGTCAATCGCCAGGTTCGGTCGTGACCTTGGGGCGTGGCGAGCTCGAAAAATACTCGACCAGTTGCCACATTGGGTCTGAGTGGGATCGTTGCGAAATGTCATGCAGGACGGCTTCGCCCGACGGTCCTCTCATCTGCAATCGAAGACGCTCTGCAGACCTGCCGATCGGTACGGAAATAATGAACAGAGCCGACACTGCCAAGGCAGCGCACCCAGCCAGTCGCAGTGCGCGTCTGCCATCTTCGTTGTCGCGGGCCGCTTCAACGACGCGCGGCCGCAGGTCTTCGCTGGCGGTTACGTAGTTGCCAGCCGCTTGAACAATTTGCTCGACGAATTCCCGCTCTTCTCTTGGAATGTACTCACGCATCGCAAGCCTCCCGTCGAAGGTCGCCGAGCAATCCCGACAGCTTTGCAATACCATAGCGGTAGCGGCTGGCCGCAGTGGACGGCGATACATCTACCACTGAAGCGATCTCGGCAAAGGTCAGGCCTTCCCAGATCTTGAGAACAATAACGCTGCTTTGCTCTGGAGGTAGGCGACGCAGAGCCACCCAGACGGCTCGATGTGTTTCTTCCTGTTCGACGGTATCGACACTTCGGCGCGTGAGTAGGTCCCGGATGTTGAAAATCGGGAAGTGTTTCTTGCGTTTCCGTAGAACCACGATGGCTTCGTTGCGGGCCATGGTCAGCAAGTAATGCCACGGTCGGTCAGCGTTGGAGAGCCTCTTGGGAGCTGCAGCCACCTTCATCATCGCTGCTTGAATTGCGTCTTCTGCATCATGCTGATTGCGAGTGATCGTGACAGCCAGCCTGAGCAGCCGATCGACGCATTCGTCATACAAGCTCGAAAGCGCAGCGGCTCCGCTGTCTTCTAGCCGGCGAGCCAGCTCTCGGATTCGATCGTCAAAATTGTCGCTCATAGGGCATATGATGCGCGGTCCGGGTTCGTTTGTCTAAGGAATTGAGGATAATGTCCAGCATTGAACCCGCCGGCAGACACGTGTTTTGACGCAAGTCCTTTCAGTACAGGGGCTTATGCCAGAATTCTTGGGCCTTCCGTTTCTACTTTGATTCACACAATATTGAGCTGACACGATGAACGCGGAAGCCAAGCCGAATTTGCCGGCCGAAATCAGCCCTTCGCTAAAGTGGCTATGTGAGAATGGGCACGCCCTGCTCGCCTCCGATGGGTCCTCGCCGCCAGGCCTCAATTCGTGGCAGAAAGCACTCATTACTCAGCAGAATTCCTACCGAGGCAGACTTCGCCGTAGGTTTCCCGATGATGCGAATTGGCTGTGGACCGACATGAGTCTTTCTCAGGCCAGCGATTGGTGGAGCGCGGAGGCCAAAGCAGCCATGTTCCCTGCCGACGTCGAGGTCGTGGACGCGTGCTGCGGCGCAGGAATCGACGCTATCGCCCTTGCCGCCCGCGGGGCAGTTCATGCTATTGATATGTCCGCAGACCTGGCTGCCATTACTGCAGCCAATTTGCGGTACGCTGGTAAGACGGGGTACTGTCAGCATCAGCAGATTCAAGTCAGTGTTGGCGAGTTGCCAGAGGCGTTTCCGGATGACGCCCAGTGGATGCATGCAGATCCCGATCGACGACCACAGGGTCGAAAGAGTGTCGAGGCAGGCGACTTTATGCCTCCGATGCAATCGCTGTTCGATTTGACAGAGCGTTGTAGAGGTAGCGTCATCAAGATTGCTCCATCGACGCAGTTTGACGATTTGCTTGAAGAGCGGGTGGATTCGTTTCAGCGCATTTGGACCGGTAGCTTCGACCAGTGCCGCCAGCAATTATTGGTTGCGGGCGAATGCAGGCGAACAGAAAAAGACGGGCAATGTGCCGCCATGCTTTGCTTCCCCGAAGTCGCCGAATTTTGGGGCGTTCCTACTTTCGATTGCGATATCGAAACAACGCCACGGAAGTATATCTACGAATTGCATCCCGTGCTGCACGCTGCCGAACTGAATGAGAGTTTCGCAAATGAGCACCATCTAGCCGCGCTAAGTGACCCTCGCGGTTATTTTTCGTCAGATGAGTTGGTTGAAACACCACTGCTAAGTGCATTTGAGTTAGTGGATGTCATTCCGTGGGACGACCGCAAAGTCAGGAAGTGGCTGCGATCGAACAAGGTCTCAACCGTCGAGATCAAGTGCCGGAGCGCCAAGGTTGATGCCAATCACTTCCAGCGCCGCTATTCTTCGGCAAACGGAGAGCGACCGATCAGTCTCCTAGTAACTACGCTTGACGGTCGTGTTCGAGCACTTGCTTGTACGCGTGTCTAGCACAGCGGCCCATTCTACCGCGAGTCCGATGGTTGCCCAATCGCGACACCTGTTTTTTCCGGCTTGTCAGAGCGGAGGTTTACTCGGGAGGCTCGTGATCGATTGAAGGAGACCATTGGTCGAACGGCACAGATGCATGTATGTGAGCAATTTCAAGTGCCGAATAGAGGTGTGGGAAAAGCTGGCCGCCGCGCGATGCTTCCCATTTTAGTTCGTCGCCGAAATGTCGCGCGTCGACTTCGATAATCATCAGGCCGTCACGCTCGGGGAAGTGCTTCGCGACGGTCTCGAGCACTTGTTCCGCGGCGGAGAAATGCATGAAGCCATCGGCGCGATCGATCGGCGCGCCGGCGAATTTGCCGGATGCTTGAAATGCTTGCCATTGTTGGCGCGTAAGGACTTTGTAGATCACCGCCTGCACTTAATCCTTCGTTGCGATTCGTCGTTGCTGAAGCATCCACGTGTACACTTCTTCAGTTGTGTAAGCTGCGGTCCAGGCGTCGTGTTCGGTATCTGGGTATTCGGTATAACGAACGTTTGATCCAGCCGACTTTAGGGCTTTTACCAACCTACGAGATTCCTCGGCCGGAATGACTGGGTCATTCGCACCGTGGAAAACCCAAATGGGAACATCGCGAATCCGCCCCGCGTATGGCAAAGCGCCGCCTCCGCTGATTGGAATGAGAGCAGCAAACCGTTTTGGATTTTGGATAGCTAATCGCCAAGCCCCGTAGGCTCCGCGGCTGAGTCCGGTGAGGTAAATGCGCCTGGGATCGACAGGGTGTTCGGCAACTACCTGGTCAAGTAAACGCATGACCGCTTGATCATCCCAGAATTGTGTTTCGCTAGGATTTTGTGGAGCGAGCACATAGAACGGAAACGAGCGACCGCCTGCAATCAACTTGGGCGGGCCATGTTTCTTGACGCGGGTGATATCGTCTCCGCCTTCGCCGCCACCGTGCAGAAAGAGCAGCAGGGGCAGCTTTCCATCCGGTGTCGCATGAGAGTCGTCTTCGGGGCGATAGAGTAGATAACGCAGTCGCTTCTGTGGTTCGACAGATTGTTCTTTCGCGCTCAGCGGCGCGTCGATGACCTGCGCTCGGGCGCGAGGCGTTGTGTTCAGGCTGCTGAGTGCAACGATCAGGCAAACAACTGGCAGCATCGAGAGTTTGGACGTCATGTCGAGCCCTTTTGTGGGTGTGATTTGACTGCGTTGTTTTTCTCTTGAGGTTGCTATTCTGTCGATGTGGTTACTCTTCCGAGAGCTTACTCAGCAAGCCGGGGATTTCTTGGCTAAGAGCGTGGTCTAGTTTCTTAAATCTCAGGGACCAGAGTGGAGAGAACGGAATCTTGCTAGTTTGAGCACTTCGCAGAAAGTGCTCGACGCGAGGTTTGACTGTTTGCCATTGTCCGTCGATAAACTCCGTATTCTGCTGATTGAGCATCACGGCTCGATACTCTTCGCGAAAGTACTTGTCGAGCAGCGCGATGTGGTGTTCCAATCGCATCGCAATGACGCTGCGAGAAGCGACAGCGATGCCAATGCCTGCTAGTGCTGCAACAATTCCGACGGCGATCGCGTATCCATTCTCGCGGAAGTGCCATGCGAACCAACCGCCAAGTGCGACAAGCAGGAAGACGAACGACCATAGCATGAGTTTTTCAACCATCATTCGCCACCCGATTCGGCGTACAACAGAGGCATGCATGCGGAGCCCGCGTCCTGAGTCGAGAAGGGAGCTGACGAGGTTTGTTCTGCGGCGAAGGCCGACGCGGCCAATCTCCTGCTTCAGTTCCTCGGTCGACTTGCGGAAGTCAGCCAGGTCGACGCCGGATTGAGTTGAGCTGTGGCCATCAACGAAGGTGCAGTAAATATGTGGGATGTCTTTGGTGCGAACAACGCGAGAAAGATTCCAGCAGAGGGATCCATAGGTTCTGGCAAAATCTCGCACGTCTTCGAAGCTGTCAACTTTGTTGAATACGATCAACAGCTTGTACATCACATTGTCCAACGACTCGGTGAAAACTCGCAGGCTTTCACCGGTGGTTCCGGGTTTGTCGGGGTCGAAGAAGAAGACGATCAGGTCAGCCGATTCGGCAAACCAACGCACGACTGAAGAAAAATTGTAGCCTCGCGAAGCATCGCTTTGATCACCCGCGCTGTCGATCATGCCGGGGCTATCGATCAGGTACATGTTCTTCAGCGATTCCAGCGGCCGTCGCTTTAGTTTCAGGTGATCGACAAAGTCTTTGCCGAATTGCTGCAGATCCTGGTATGGAAGTTTGGGGTCGTTGACAACCGCGCGACCGTCAAGCGTTTGTTCTGGTCCGGCGGTGATGAGGGTGAAGCCATCGTCAGTCGGAGCTACACCTGTATCCTGGACATGGGCCCCGGCCAATTCGTTGATGAAAGTTGATTTGCCCGACGAGTGATTCCCTAGGCAAAGGACTGTAGGCAGCCCCGTTGCGGTTCCTTGATTCAGAACCGGAAAACCGAATTTCTCTCCGACAGGCCGAAAAAGCGAATCACGAAGTTGTTGAATCTGTCGTTCGTACTTCGTCGTATCGTCCGTAGTCGCCATGGGTTCGCGTACTCTTCGTAGTTTGAGTTGCCGTTGGGGGGCCTTGGTTTCAATCGTCGGGTAGACTATCGCTTTAAGGGCAGAATTGGATCGCTAACACGCAAGGCTCCGAGGTGGTAGCATATCTGCCCGACCGATGGTCAGCTTCCCGCGGTGCACCAGCCGGATTGCCCAGCGAGACTGCCATTTTCGATTGACAATGCACCCGAGAAGAGAAACGCTGATGCTCACGAAACCTTCCGTTGCCACGCTAACACCACTGGTCTTCGCTGTCATTGTTACGTTCTGTTCGCTCAAGTGTAGCACTGCAAGTGAACTTCGCGGTAGCCGTCCGAATATTGTTATGATCTTGTCAGACGACATGGGTTACGGGCAGCCAGGTTTCACAGGGGGCAATCCTGATTTGACGCCGAATATGGATCGTTTGGCGGCCAAAGGAATGCAACTTGGGCAGTTTTATACGCATTCGGTTTGCGCGCCGACTCGGGCCGCCTTTTTGACCGGTCGCTATGCGTTCCGCACGTGGAGCGACTGGCGGAGTGAGGACTTTGGGAAGCCTAGCTACCTGGCAAAACTTGGGTTGGACTTGCCTACCAATGAAGAAGGCGAAAAGACGCGCCGGATCCACGCGCTCGATACCGAAGAACGGACCGTGGCTGAAGCCCTCAGCGACGCTGGCTACTTCACCAGCATCATTGGCAAATGGCATTGCGGCGAATGGCTCGACGAACACCTTCCGATGGGCCAGGGGTTCCAGCACCAGTATGGTCACTACGCGTGGGGCATCGATTACAACACGTTGATGATCGAACACAACGCACCGGTGCCATTTCATGTTTACGATTGGCATAGAAATCAGCAACCAATCCAGGAGGAAGGGTATTCTACGGATCTGATTGCCGAAGAATTTGTCCGCGTTCTAAAGCAACAGTCAGACGACCGGCCGTTCTTTATCTACGTGCCATTTAACGCTGTGCATGGACCAATTAATATCGTTCCTCGGCACACCGACAAGTATACCGCTCGCGATGCAGCACTGAAGTGTTACGACGAAGCAGTTGGGAAGATCTTAGCAGCCATTGAAGAATCGGGGTTCGCGGAAAACACGCTGGTCATGTGCTCCAATGACAATGGCGGCCTTACGGAGGAAAGCAACCGCCCGTTTCGTGGAACCAAGAACACCACATTCGAGGGCGGAGTTCGTGTGCCTTGCATCGTTCACTGGCCTGGGAAGACGACGCCGGGCGCGAAGAGCGATGCGATGATGCACATCACCGACTGCTTTTCAACCTTTGTCAATCTGGCGGGCGGCGAGGTGAAGGCTGGTCAGGATCGAAAGCTGGACAGCATTGATATGACGGACACACTTTTTGCCGGTGCAAAACCGCCGCGTGAAGAGATCGTCTTCGAAGTCACAGGTAGCGTTCGCGTGCCCACGATTCGCAGTGGGGATTACAAATTGATGGGCGAGCTGCTTTTCAATATCGCGGAGGATCCGAGCGAAACGACGGATATCGCTAAGCAGCACCCTGAGATTGTCAATCGTCTGACGGCGCGATTGGAAGCTGTCTCGGCTGAGCGTCCGCCGCTAGGTGATAAGCCTCTGCTGATGACCCCTGCACTTCCCTACGTTTATGGGATGCAGGAAAACAAGGACGTTCCCCAGTGGTTGAAAGACAGGGTTGATGCTGCTCGCAAGAAGCAGCCCCAGCACTGGCCCGAAGGCAAAACGCCATGGCCAAAGGCGCCGCAGGGTGTTTCGATCGACTATTCAAAGCAATAGTTGGCTGGCCAATCTGAGCCTCGCGCTTTCCAACTGGCCCAGATGCTCTTGGTGCCGCAACCGGCAGTAAATCCTGATCGAAAGCAGGAAATGCCCCTTCGATCCTGCCATGGGAGCTTCTAAAATAGATCGTTCAAGCTAAGTACACCCCGCTTTCTAAAGGTCCGCGAGGATCTGAAGGACATTTGATGAATACGCGTACTCTCTCTCGATCTTGGCTGCCATTGGCCGCCGTCGCACTCTGCTTGATCTGCAGCACTTGTTCGGTTCGAGCCGAAGATGAAACCGAAAGTGGCGACGGCGCGAAGGCAGCCGACAAGCCAGTTGGTGCGTCCGACGAAGGCGAATTGGCTATCGGGACGTTTCGCAAGCCAGAGGGGTGGTCAATCTCGCTGTTCGCCGCCGAACCCGAGTTGGCCAATCCTGTCGCCATGTATGTCGACCATCAAGGTCGCGTGTACGTTTGTGAATCATTTCGGCAGGACCGAGGCGTTACGGATAACCGCAAACACGACCAGGAATGGCTGCTCGCGGATCTGAGTGCAAATAGCGTCCAGGATCGAATCGACTACCACAAACGTTTGTTGGGTTCCGAAGCGGCTGAATACACCGCACACGACGACCGGATCCGCATGCTGGAGGATACCGACGGCGATGGCGTTGCTGACAAGGCAACCATGTTTGCTGAAGGATTCAATAAACTGGAAGACGGCACCGGGGCGGGCGTACTTCGGCGCGGCAACGATGTGTACTACACCTGCATCCCAAACCTATGGCTTCTGACTGACGAAGACAATGATGGTGTGGCCGACCGACGCAAGGCGTTGCAAACCGGCTACGGCGTGCGTGTCGCCTTCCGCGGACACGATTCTCACGGTTTGATTGTAGGTCCCGACGGTCGACTTTACTTTAGCATTGGTGATCGTGGCTACAACATCACAACTGAAGACGGCTCGTTTCAGAATACCGAAAGTGGTGCTGTGTTTCGTTGTGAGCTGGATGGATCCAACCTGGAAGTGTTTGCGACCGGACTACGAAACCCCCAGGAACTAGCCTTCGACGACTATGGTTACCTATTCACAGGTGATAACAATTCAGATTCCGGCGACAAAGCTCGTTGGGTCAACGTCATGGAAGGCGGTGATACGGGCTGGCGAATGATGTATCAGTACTTGCCAGATCGAGGGCCGTTCAATCGTGAAAAGATTTGGTATCCCTACAGTCAAGAAACACCTGCTTACATCGTTCCTCCCATCGAGAACATTAGTGACGGACCGAGTGGGCTTACCTGCTATCCGGGAACTGGACTGACCGGCGACTACGACAACTGCTTCTTCTTAGCCGACTTTCGGGGCGGCCCCAGCAATAGCGGTATCCGGCTGATCCGCACGCAGCCCAAGGGTGCATTCTGGGAAGTCGAAAGAAGTGAGCAACCGATTTGGAGCATCTTGGCGACTGACGTAGATTTTGGTCCCGACGGGGCGTTGTGGATTTGCGACTGGGTCGACGGTTGGGTTGGCGAAGGCAAAGGGCGTGTCTACCGGTTCTACGATGGCGAAGCCCAGAAGCAAGATGTTGTTGCAGAAGTAAAGCAACTGCTGGCTGATGGTTTCGATTCCAGGAGCACCGAGTCCCTGCAAGCTCTGCTCAGTCACGTCGATCGTCGTGTGCGACTCGAATCGCAATGGGAGTTGGCTCGGCGCGGCGAGATTGCACCAATGCAAGCCGTGCTGTCCGACAGCAGTCTTGGGACACTTCCTCGACTGCATGCCGTCTGGGGATTGGGGCATGCTGGGCGAATCCATCGGAGTTTGCGCAATGATGTAGCTGAGTCGTTGGCCGCCGCGCTGGCGAATTCGGACCTGGACGTTCGCGCGGCGGCGGCCAGCGTCGTTGGTGACCTACGGCTGAAGCGTTTCTCAACTGCAATCGAAGCTTTGATTTCAGATGCCGAACCACGCGTCCAGTATGCTGCTTGTTTGGCGGCAAAAAAACTGTCGGTCCGAAGCTCGCTGGCGCCAGTTAATCGCATGTTGGCAACGAATAACAACGTAGATCCGGGTCTAAGACATGCCGGGATTATGGCACTGACCTGTCAGCCGCCGGAGACACTCGCGAAGTTATCATCGCACGAATCCCCCGCGGTTCGCTTGGCTGCAGTGGTTGCCCTGCGAAAGCTGGAGAGTCCTGAGGTGTCGGTCTATTTTGGAGACGCCGATCGAGCCGTACAGCTAGAAGCTGCTCGAGCTGCTCATGACGTCGTCGAGCTCCACGAGTGCTTGCCCAGCTTGGCTGAAGTTGCAATTGGAGCGGAAACGGACCCAGCCCTTGTCCACCGAGTGCTCAACGCCAACTTCCGATTGGGAGGCGCTGAGGCGACAAACAGAATTGCGGCGTACGCTGCCACCGAGAATGCTGATACTGGCATGCGTGTCGAAGCCCTCGCGATGCTAGCCGCCTGGGGTGAGCCTGGCAAACTCGACCGAGTCATGAATCGTTATTTGCCGCTGCCATCTCGCTCGATGGAAACAGCTCAGCAAGCACTGGAGCAAGTGTTTGCGCAGGTCTTGAGTACCAGTGACGAGGCTGTGCTGAGTGCTTCGTTGGATGCGGTCGAGTCGCTCGAGTTGCGAGCCTTAGGGCCCAAGATGTTAGAGCTAGCCGAGGATTTTCAGGTTGATTCAACAACGCGAGCGGCCGCCGTGAAAGCTGCCGCTGCATTAACAGAAGACGGCGACGAGTTTGTGTTGAAGATGATGCACGATCCAGAATTGCCCGTTCGACTGGCAGCGATCAGCGTCCTTCCGCAAATTGATGCAGAATCTGCATTCACAGAACTCAAAGAAGCCGTAACAAGCGAGTACTCCAGTGAGCGGCAGTTGGCTTGGGATACTCTCGCCAAGCTGGACACCGACTCTGCGCAGAAATTGATCGCTGATGGCGTTGAACGCTACATTGACGGCAAGCTCCCAGGTGACGTTTGGCTGAACATCGTTGAAGCCTCTGAGGGCAAGCTGTCCGATGCGCTTGCCGCGAAACTGGCCGCCCATAATGAGAAAGTCTCAGCCGGCGACCCGCTCGCCGCCTATCGTGACACTTTGATAGGAGGGGACGTCGAAGCAGGTGAGCGTTTATTCAAGACCAAGACGGAGCTGTCTTGTGTTCGCTGTCACAAAGTCGCTGGACAAGGCGGTGAAGTTGGCCCGGATCTAACGAACATCGCCAAGGAAAATGATCGAAAGTACCTGTTGGAAGCGATCGTTGCGCCCAATGCTAAGATTGCCAAAGGGTTTGAGACGTTGATCTTGCTGACCGACGACGGCGATGTTTTCTCAGGAATATTGAAGAGCGAAACCGACGATGAAATCACACTTTTGGACGCAGACGGGAAGACAATCACCGTCGAAGCAGATTTGGTCGTTGGTCAAAAGAAGGGCAAGTCCTCCATGCCAGAGGATCTCGTCAAACAGATGACCCGCCGCGAGCTACGCGACATCATCGCTTACCTCGCTACGCTCAAGGCTCTAGAAAACTAGTGCGCTGGGCACCTTCAATATTGGGAGGTGCAAATACCGGCCTCCCAAAGATTGAGTATGGTCGAAGCACCAGGGTGGCTTAGCATCCTCCGGTGCGTCCTACTTTTTGTTAAAGACGTCCTACTTTTTGTTAAAGACGGTGTGCAGCCAAGTCCGCCACCGTTGTACGTCGGATGCAAGCATGGTGGCGTCGGAAGTCTCAGGCAATAATGCCTGACGATTACCTGCAGTCCAAATCAAACTTGAGCGAAGCAAGCCGCTGTCATCGCACTCCAGTTGTAGTTGAAGTGGATCATCAGGCTGCCGCTGGGGGAACAGATTGGATGGGCGTACGCGACCAAGTTTCAGCCAATTGGCTTCTCCCTGGCTCGTCCCTTCGATGATTTGCACCGGTGGGAATGAGCCGTCGGCGTCTGCTCCAGGACGAAGCGTATTGGAAAACACAGCAGGCAAATTCGTTCCCGCCGGAATCAATACCTTAGGCTTGAGCCCCTTGTCGGTCGCCGTCACGATAGCCAAGTCGTAGGCGGTGCAGCCCACGGATCGCAGTGTGTCGCCCGTCGAAGAAAGTCGCGTTAGGTAATGAGCCTGAATGGCGGCACCACGCGCAAGATCGGCTTTCTCCAGGAGCTCAACCGGTGTTCCTGCCGGCAATAGCTTCTTGACAATGTTTTGAATCGGTCGAATCCGCATCAAGGAACCAACCAAGAGAACCTGGCTCACGTCGGCAAGATCCGTCTTGGCCATCTTGCAGGCTGCGTTGATGCTATTCTGGATCTGCTGCAATTCTCCTGGTGCGATTCTGACCAGGCCTTCTTGCGTGACCACTTGGTTAATCGTTTCACCTTCCCAGCTAAACTGGATTTCAATTTTTGTGGTGCGTGTTAGTCGATCCAGGCCCAGTTCGATGGTTCGTTGAAGTCGCGTCGCGGCGGCGACATCTTCACGTATGGATCGTCCCGTTTTCTCTTTGAGAACTCCGGCGAAGAATTCACCGAGCAAGAATTGCCAACGTTGACTCCCCAGTTTCCAGTTCCCATGAGTGCCAAGTTGCCGGGCGACGCGCCCTTCGGCACTCACCACAGAGGCCTCCATGCAGGAGCCGCCCAAATGCACAACTAAAATGCGATTGGGGGAATTGGTGGGCGTGTTGGTTGCCAAACGAGCATTGAGATCAAGCCAGCACATTGCGGCGGCGAGCGGTTTGTCGAGGAGTTGCACGAGTTCGATGTCAGCGACTTCGCAGGCAGTGCGAATGGCGCGGCGGTGCAATTGGTCGTAACAGCTCGGAACGGTGACAATCGCACTTCGTCCACCTTCGGTGATGCTTTCAGCGTTTCGCATCACTTGCTTGATGATTGCGGCCAAGGCGACTTCTGGTGGTAGCTTCTTCCCGTCGATCTGCCAGTTGACTTCGGGAGCTCCGATCCACCGCTGGACACTGTGAAACATGCTCGCCGGCGCAGTTTGCCGTTTTGAAGTTGCCGATTGACCAACGGAGAGTTGTCCATCGGCGCTGGACAGCATGTTGCGAAGATGCTGAGCATTGCCCTCGCCTTGCTGAATGACTTGCGGGCCGACTTCAGAATCGAAATAGGCGGCCGTGCTGACGAGCATGCCGAGGTCGATTGCGACGATTTGCGATTTCTTGGCCAGCGTCGATCGACTCATTGCCACACTGGTGGGATTGTCCGAAATCAACCGATTCGCACCACGTCGGAATGCCCCCAAGACGGCTGGTCGCGAAGCCAGATTCATCTCATGCAAATCTTCCAACAAGGCCTCAGCCGAATCGTAGCGGTCGTCAGGCTTTTTGGCCACTAGCTTTTGAAAGACCGCATCTAACCGCAAGTCGATATCAGGTCGGACGGTGAACAGCGCAGGAGCCTTTTGCCGAAGCTGCGCTGTAGCGACTTGCATGCGTTGGCCGGAGAACATCGCTCGACTGGTCAGCAAATAGAAGAGTGTTGCACCGAGTGAATAGAGATCACTCCTTCCATCGACTGACTCTGGATCTTCGATCTGCTCGGGCGACATATATTCAGGTGTGCCCATGAACATGTTGTTCTGAGTGTTTGTCCGAGGCGCTTTGCTGATGTGGGCCAAGCCGAAATCCAGAATCTTGAGCTTCCCGTCTCGCGCCAGCATCATATTGCTGGGCTTGATGTCTCGGTGGACAATTCCCATCGAATGCGCATAGACAAGCGCCTCAGCCGCTTGTTCCAAGACGTTCACAGCTTCGCTGCTGCTCAACGAGCCATGTTCGCGGACTTGCTGCGAAAGCACTTCTCCGTCAACCAACTCCATGACTAGATAGTGTTTGTCATCGCAATTTCCTGCATCGAAAGCGGTGACGATGTTAGGGTGCATGAGCTGTGCGACCGCGCGGACTTCTGAGTAGAACTGCGCGAGGGCCTGTTCGTGCGAAGCAATGGAATCCCCCAGCACTTTTAGAGCGACCTGGCGGTTCATGGTCCGATGTTCCGCCCGATAGACCTTCCCCATGCCGCCGGAGCCAATTGGCTCAATCAACAGATACTCGCCCAGCAGGCCGACACTTGCGTTCGCGCTCGGTTCTGCTTCCAAGAAATCGAAGTCATCCTCCTCGAATCCCTGGAGGTCGTCTCCTCCCTGGGCAAATTGGGTCGCCTCCTCTCGATACTGGGGAGGCCGCTGCGGGTGTTGATTCTCGTCGGGCATAGCTGACAACCGAGGGCAAAGAACGGCGAAGGAGCAACGATAGCGATCCAGCATCCTCTATTGTACTGGGCAAATGGCCGACTTTCTCCCTTTAACTGTCCAATAGATTTGGTGTTCCCACCCAGAGGAGCCGTTGTAGCTCGCACAATCGGTCCCCGCCCCTGGAACTATCCCAAGGGTGAGTCACCAAAGGCTAGCCCGATCCCCGGCTGACATTAGACTTGAGGAGTTCACCTAGCCCCGATCTTCTTCCGCAGGATTTTGCGGTGTTGCTGCAGTTTCGAATCTGAGCGTCAAAGAGCAGATGCAAGACAAAAAGACAGTCATTTATTGGTCCGCGACCTTGATCGTGGCCATTTTCAGCCTGATTGTGCCCGCCATCACCGCCTCGAAAGTTGGGCTGATCGGGATTGGCAGCTTGGCCATCGTCGTGGCAAGCTGGGCAATCGCCGCGCAGCAATGGAATCGCAAGCTGGTCCTACCGAGTGGATTTCGCAGTTGGGCCATGCTGGCGTCAGCACTGACTGCCTCTGTGCTCGGAGTCGTTTGGGGGACTTCAGATTTTCAGTTCCTGGCAGGCGCTTTGCTGGTTGCCCACTTTCTGACTAGTCATGCCCGTCAAAAACGTGTTAGTCTGGGGGCGTTCGCTGCACCGGGGATCGTTGTTGGCGTAGCAGCGATTCCATCTTTGACCGCAGCGCTGGCACATCACTGTGCCGACTTGGCCGGTGGTGGCACCACGGGACTGATGCGGCTCTATCGAATTCCTCATGCTCTCGATGTTCACCGATTATTCTCTGAACACGTGATATGGGATTTTCAGTTGGCCATGGGAGGCATTGCGTCTCCGGTCCTTTATGTTGCCCTATGCGGTATCTTGATGGCCCTCATGAAACGTTGTTGGCTTCACATTGTTCTTGGAACTGCAATCGCTTTTTACTTATCGATCGCCTATCACAGCGGTGTGCCCGCGATGAAGGCGATTGCGGCGCTCTGGGATTGGCCAATCCTCGGTACGCTTGCTCCGGCAATTTGTTTTGTAATCGTCGTCTTGGTGTTCCTGTCTGCCGATCGACTATTGGAAGCTATCTTCAATCCCGTCGCGCCGGATGACAATGCATCGGCGGCCAATCCGTTGGTGCACTACTGGAATACCGCGTTCAGTCCCCGCATTTCGGGAAAGAGCCGAGGTGTGTCTCCGTCGTTGGTTCGGTTCCTCGTTCCGTGTCTTGCCTTAGCGGTTGTCGTCGCTCCCGCAGCAGCTTCTTTGCCAAGCCAGTTGTCGTCTACAGGCTTGAAGGCACGAGCTGTGTCGTTTGAGCCTACGGTCTTCGCAGGGGTATTTAACGACGCAGTTCGTTCAGCTCACGTTGCACGAAACACCATGTACGCCGAAGAACTCGGCAGCGTGTTTGACCAATGGGAAATGGATTGTCTCGAGTACGAGGCAAGAATCGTGGTCTGCCAATCCGGCGACGCCGCATCGTATGATACCGTCTCCTTCGATGCCGATGAATGGTCGGAGAGTCCACCGCCCGATGATCCGCAGGATAATACCGCCGAGGTGGGGGACTTTGTTGCTCCCCAAGAGCTCGAACCAATCACCAGTACAGACACTGCAAAAGTCACCCGCTTGTATCATTCTGACGGACGCAACGTGTTGCTGCTGGAAAGCACGGGCGATGCTGTTTCCGAGAATCCTGCACAAATCAAGATGTTCGCAAAAATGCCTTTTGGCACGAACCCAAGGCTAGAACGAGTCCTCCTAGAGCGTTTCGAGAGCGTGCTCCAGATTGCCAATGCACAGCTAAAGAGTGGGGGCAGCCGATGAATCAAGCCCCAGAAAACAAGAACGCTGAGAACCCAGCTTCGGTCAAAAGCGGCAACAAAAACAAGCGCGGCAGCAGTGATTCCAAACGTGGAGGCGCTCGGTCCAAGAGCAGCTCGAAGTCTCGGAGCCAGTCGAAATCAAGCAGCAATCCGTTAACCTACCCATTCCGATTTCTAGCCAGCGCGATCCGCCACTGGAATCCCAAGCGTATGCTCGTCGGAGCATGGCGAACGATGGTCGGCGTTTTTAAGTGGCTGGTTTGGGGGCCAACGACGCCGAAGGCGAAGAGTGCTGTCAAACGTGAAACATCGCTGCAGTGGCCCAGCGGCAAATCGATGCGGAACCCCTTGAACTGGGCCTCGTGGGCGTGGACAGCGTGCGGGCGTTACGCCACAACACGGTCCCTGCGGTCGGTGGTGCTGTCGTTTCCAGCTATCGGCTTCTTCATCGCTTTCGTGTCCTCGGTATCACTTGGCCTCAAAGACGGCGCAGGAAATCAGACGGGCCGGTACGGCTACTATCTATCCCTGGCCGTCGAAAATGAAAACTTAGTCGAAGCAAGAGTCTGCACCAAACGGATGCTCTTGGATTCTCCCAGCGATGACCAAGTCCGACTGCGCAGAGCCCTACTTGAAAAGGAAATGGGCGATGAGGAAGTGGCGAAGAATATGATGAGCGACTTGGCCAAGTACGGAGACTCCGCTTTTGCCGCAATGTGGCTGGCGGAAAACGTGGGCGACAAATCGCGGATGCAAGATTGGTCGAATGAGGAGCTGCGCGAGTACGCCGATTGGTTGGTCAATGCCAGTGTCAACGCGCCGGACAATCCGCAACCGAGGTTAGCTCTGGCCGACATCCTCGTCAAACTTGGAGACCTGGGGCGCGCCCGGGCGGTTCTGATGAAGCCAGCCAAGCGGGACTATGAAAGCGCCTATCAATTGGTGCTGATCGAAAACCGCCTAGGCGAGACCAATGTAGCAAAGCAACGTGCGGACGCACTGCTCCCGGCGATGCAGTCGCAACTGATTCGAAGCCCGGCAAACAGCAAGCTGCGTCTCCAGGCCGCCGACTTGATGGTGTTTCTAAAACGCGGTGACGAAGCAATTTCAACGCTCCGTGGCGGCCTGATGCATGCCAAGACAGACGAGAATCGCAGTATGTTGAATGCGGCCCTCACGGCCGCTCTATTGTCTGAGGCTCAGAAGCCGCTCGGAAGCGATGCAACGGCCGCGACAATGTTGCGACGATTTCGCCTGCTCGAAGAAGCCAGTGAGTTAGACCCTAAGTCGCAAGCCGTCACGCAGTGTATTGTGAATGCGTGTATTGCATCCTATCAATTCCGAGACATTGCCGTTGAACAGGCTCGCGATTCGTTCTACGGCCTCCTCTCGGAAGAGAATCTCAGGTTCATTGAGGGAACCGTAGCCATCCATGCTGGGGATATCCGCTCCGCCAAAACGCTATTGGCCGCTGATGCCGAAGAAGACGCTTCATCACCAGGTGTGCTCAACAACCTGGCGCACGCCATCCTGCAAGAGAAGGAGCCTGATTTGCAGGAAGCACTCAATCTTTGCAATGCAGCCGTAGAAGCCTTGCCCAATCATGCTTACTTCCGCGAAACGCGCGGGCAGGTTCTCTTCCGCTTGGCTCGCTACGGCGAAGCGATTAAGGATCTGGAAATCGCTTTTCTTGCACCGGAGCTTAGGCCAGGCATCCAAATGATGATGCTCAAGTGCTACCAGGAGCTCAAGCTGTCAGAGAAAGAAGCCCAGCTTAAGCAGTGGATTATTAGCCAGCGAACCGCAACGCAGCCCTAGTCGCAAAATTCAAGAAGAGTAGGTTTGCGCACCGCAAAACGTGATGTCGGCTAGGCAGCAGTCGACTTGGGCAATTCCCACGCCACTTGGTCGATGCACTCGGCGTCAACAAAATCTGATTGGCTGACGGCTCCAGCGACGAGTGCCAAGTCTGCTAGCTGAACAATTCGTCGAGCCACACCGCCGCTAAGTTGCTGGATCTGCCGGACAGCAGTATCGGTAAAGACCGGAGTCTTGCGTCCCAGGCGTCCTAGTTCCCAAGCGAGGAATTCAGCGGTTTGTTCTTCGCTCCAAGCCGGCAGCTCAATCTGCAATTCGGTCTGATCGAGCAACCGCCGACTCACCGCACTTATCAGTCTGGTTTCGACACCAAGAACAATCGTCAACGGGAATGCTTGCGACATCAGTCGCGCAATATCCGCTTCCGCCTCAGGTGAAGCACTTTCCACATCGTCGATGAACAATCCAATCTGCAGATCCTCGCGTCGCGCGGCGGCAAAGTAATCGCAAATACGGATCCAAGTCTCACTTGAGTTCGTGGTGACACGTCTGCCACAAAGGTGCCCAGCAAGCTCGCTCAGCAGGTCGCCCTGGTGAAGAGCCAGCATGCTGATTCGACACG
Organism: uncultured Pirellulaceae bacterium; assembly: GCA_964411445.1. GTDB lineage: Bacteria > Planctomycetota > Planctomycetia > Pirellulales > Pirellulaceae > Aureliella. The sequence goes on along the minus strand of CAYPLE010000001.1, from coordinate 17,971 downwards.
TTTCGATATTCAAATCGCCCTCGCCACGAGGAGCATTGGCAGCCAAGAATCGCAGGATTTGCGTTTTGCCAACTCCGCTAGCACCGAGTAAGGTACCCAGGCGACGACGGTGTGAGATCAGGAATTCGATCCGAGCAAGGGCCTCTTCAACGGTCGCCCCTTCGAAGATACTTCGGATATTGTCCGACGAAAATGGGGCAGAGTTTAACTGCCAGTATCGCCAATAGCTCACCGCGAGGCTCCTTGGGGGCCGGTCCAGAGTTAGACCGACACTGCAATGAATCGATAGATAGCAATGACGTTTCGCGAGCTAGCCGGATCAAATGCTAGCATCTAACTCCGCGCAACGACACACGAAGATCTCATCGACTCACCCAGCCGCACAACTTGAACACAAGTCCCCGATTGTGCGCCGTCAGCAATCAGAACGATTTCTGTTCTCAACCGTACCGCAATATGCTTTGCCTAGAACTTTCGTCAGTTAACGGAGTCGCTCAGGTCTACTCTGCCTATTGGATATGGGTTCAGGTTAGTGTTGTGGAGTTTCCGGCTAGACGGAAGACGCGTTCTGAGGGTTGTTCGCTGCAGTCGAGTTTGCAGCGTGGGGGGTTACTGCCGCGAGATGACTTCATCTAGATTCAAAATAACCCGGCAAACGAGTGCCCAGGCAGCAAGTTCGTTTTTCTGCCCTTCTGACATCGGAGAGCCCGCATTGCTCAAAATCTGAGCGGCATCCAATTCTCCCGAGGAGAGACGCTCTCGTTGGGCGGCCAGTAGACTAATCAGCGTGCTTGTCTCCAATTGGTCGGGCCAACGACTTGTCGCCCGACGAAAGGCCAGTTTCACCAAGTCCTCGTCAGATGCTTCGGTTGCTGCATCTTTTGGGAGTAAGGTCTGAGCCATCGCGATTGCCGCTTCCACAAACTGAGGTTCGTTGAGAGCCACAAGTGCTTGCATGGGCGTGTTGCTGCGTTCGCGGCGAATGCACGCAGCGTCACCCTTGGGCGCATCAAAGACTTGCATCGTCGGATAGGGTACTGAGCGGTATTGGTGCACATACATGCTTCGACGATACTGCCGACCGTCGGTGTGCGTGTCCCAAATCTTGGGGCCATAGCTTGCTGGGGGCTGGAATAGAAAATCCGGCGCAGGTGGATAGACGCTTGGGCCGCCAATGTCCGTTTGAAGCAGTCCGCTGATCGCAAGGACGCTGTCACGAACGATTTCAGCATCGACGCGGTATCGGGCACCACGCGACAAATGCACATTCTGCGGGTCATCTGCGTAGGCACTTGGCGGCGCTTCGCAAGATTGCTGGTACGTGGCGGATGTAACAATCAGTTCATGGATGTGTTTTAGATCCCACGCTGATTCGACCAGCTCCATAGCCAGCCAGTCCAACAACTCAGGATGCACGGGAGGAGAGCTCTGTAGTCCAAAGTCCTCGGGCGTAGAAACAAGACCATGCCCAAAGTAGGCTTGCCAGATTCGATTCACAATGACGCGTGAAGTCGTGGGCGCATCGTCGCGCACCAGCCACTTTGCGAACTGGAGTCTCGCTGGTGCCTCGTTTGCAAATGCTGTATTCGTTTCACCACTGAGAAAGGCAGGCGTTCCTGGGTTGACGCGATCACCCTGGGAGAGAAAGTCGCCGCGCACGAAGACGTAGCTTTCACGAGGCGGGCAACTTTCAACGACCAATTGCACGTCCGTCTCTGGGAATTCTTTCCACGCAGCTTCGATTCGGTCGGAATACTCTTTGAATTGCGGAGCAGACTTGAGCCACTGCTCGAACAAAAGCTGTTGTGACGCTGGGGCACCCGAGGCTTCAGCACTCCGCAGTAGATCTTGCACTGCCGAGTCGACAGATTCGCTCGAATGCAAGTCTTCTGAGCTCTGGCGTGTGAACGAGAATCGATATCGTCCCAGCAAGTAGTTTTGATTGTCGTCTGAATTCCAGCCGCCATGATTCTGCTTGAGCGTCACATAGACGATGGCATCTTCGTCCAGGGGGATGGGCTCTTTGAATTGAAATACGATATGGCGATTGCTGTTTCGGCGGCCGGGGCCAATGTCTGTTGTCCAAGCCGTTTTGGTATCGCCGTCAATGGCGTACGAGGCGGGACCGGTGACGCGATCGTCTTTCTCTGGATTACGGTCACGGTAGATGGGCAGCAACTCGGATTTCGCTGCGTTCACATCTGAAATCGCTGCCGTAAATTCGACCTTTACTTTCTTGTCTGGTGCCGATACTGGGGCATATTGCAATTCAAATTCGCTGAGTGCCCCGGTGCCGTAAATTGATCTTCCCGGCCCACCGCGCGGCAATTGTGGGTGCTTCAGCGCATCGATTCGAAAAGCTGTTACGCCGTTGAGATTGAAAGTGCCCGAAAATGTGTTGGTGGCCTTCGTTGGCGCGTAGCTTTCGCTCAAGATCGAACCGTCATCCAGACGTCGGAATTTTTGCCCTTCGAATGGAACTTCTTCAATTCGAATGGTTTCCCAACTCACCAGTCCGGCTTTCGTGTTTTCAACCCAGTTTGCTAGTTCATCCTGCCAGTTGGGGTTTGCCTCTTTGACTTCGCGGTGAATCTGTTGGATGCGTTCCAATGCAAAGTCGCGTTGTTGGGCCTCCGCCGGCGTGAAGCAGGCGATCGATGCCTCGTGGAAATCATTCAGAGCCGCAAACATCTGGTAGTATTCGTGCTGGCTGAACGGATCGTACTTGTGCGTGTGGCACTGAGCGCACTGGGTTGTAATCCCAAGCACCGCTTTGCCAACGGCGTCGATTCGGTCAAACATCGCTTCCACGCGAAACTGTTCCGGATCGGCACCGCCCTCTTCGTTGACCATAGAATTGCGAAGAAAGCCGGTGGCGACACGGGAATCTTGATCTGCATCTGGCAACAAATCTCCAGCGATTTGGTGCACGATGAATTCGTCGTACGGCATGTTGCGGTTCATGGCATTGATGACCCAATCGCGATAAAACCATACGCTCCGCGGTTTGTCTTTTTCGTATCCATCTGAATCCGCGTAGCGGGCCGCATCCAACCACCATCTCGCCCATCGTTCGCCAAAGTGCGGAGAATCCAGCAGACGATCTACCAACTCTTGGTAAGCGTCTGGAGAAGAGTCGTTCAGGAAGGCGTCCAACTGCTCGATGGTCGGAGGCAAGCCTGTTAGATCAAGATGCAGGCGCCTTGCCAATTCGCTCCGGGTAGCCTGTTTGGTTTGCCGACGGCCTTGTTGTTCATTGTGCTCAAGCACAAAAAGATCAATCGGATTCTTCGCCCAGGACCCGTTCTTCAATTCGATTTCACGCGGTAGCGATGGTCGCGTAGGAGGGACGAACGCCCAGTGTTCGGCGTAAGGTGCCCCATCGGACAGCCACTGTTTGACGGTTTCAATTTCGGTTGCTGTCAGGGACTTGCCGCTCTCCGGTGGAGGCATTTGGTAGTCCTCGTCTGTAGAAAGCAGACGTGCGAGCAATTCACTTTCACTCCAGTTGTCCAGATCGATTGCACCGCCCTCTACAGCCGCTTGTTGACTGTCCAGTCGCAGGTCGGTGGCTCGGGTTTCATCGGCAGGGCCGTGACAAAGAAAGCACTTATCTGAAAGTAGTGGTCGAATCTGGCGGCCAAAATCGACAGGCTCGCGCGCATAGTTGTTGGTTGGTATGCAGAATGCGTGAGCGAGAATCGCCAGGCCGATCTGAAGGGATTTCATAGTCTTGGCTCGGGTGAACGGTTCGCGAGAGTTTACGCTTCGAAACATCAGCTATCTGCCCGATAGCCATCAAAGCAGCTTGATGCGAATATTGCGATATTCCATCTGTCCACGATCCCCCTCGAGACCAATTGGGCCGGAGGCAGGGATCTTGAATGCTTCTTCCAAGACCTCGCCATTGCAGGTGCATCTCGCAGTGTCGCCAGTGACGACGATTGCGATCGTGTTCCAATCTCCGCCGCGGTAGAGCTTAAGCGTTTTGTAGGGGCCGGCGAGTGGAAAGTCGCGGCATTGCAACTGTTTGCCTCGGATGAAGATGCCGCTATCAGCGTTCGGGGTTGCTCGAAACTCCAGTCGGAGTTCAAAGTCCTGGTCAAATTCTGCTTGCGTCCACAACTGCTGAATGCGGCGTCCTTCGCTTGGTGTGGTGACTACGAGGCGGCCGTTGATTGCACGGTAACGACCGTCCGGAGAAGCGAGGTTTTCATTGAGGTTGACGAAATCTTGCATAAAGGGCCAGGGTGGAGCATTGGGGTTGCCCTTCTTCCAACGGGCGTACTGCTTCTTTTCCGCTTCGGTAGTCGGCCGAATGCACCAACCTGTAAGATCCTTGCCGTTGAAGAGTGCTTCGAATCCGTTTTCCAAGACGCTTTCGCTTGCGTTGGTTTCGGTCAGACCTAAAGTTGCCAGCACTGGATTGAGCGCTTTAGCCCACTTTGCATATCCAGCGGCGTTGGGATGCAGCAAGTCTGGGAATTCTTCCTTCTTGGCGTCACCCTTTGAGTTTGCAAACAGAGTGTAGGTGTCGACAATCGTGACCAATTCATTCCCCTTAACCGCTTCTCGGTACAAGCTGTTGATCTTTTGGATATCGCTTGCTGGGCGTTTCTTTTCGTCCGCGCTGGGGAAGACTTCGCAAACGACGATGGGAAGCTTTGGGTCGTGCTTATTTAGCCTCTTAATGATCTCAGCAAAATTACTGGCAATCTGGTCTGGGGTGGCCCCCTCTTCTAAGTCGTTGGTTCCCATGAGTATGACAACACACTGCGGCTGGAGCGCGAGCACGTCTTGATCGAGTCGCACGAGCATGCCGCGGGTCGTGTCACCGCTGATGCCACGGTTGGCTTTTTTCAAGTCGGCAAAATGCCCATGGTAGTTCGGCTCCCAGCCTTGAGTGATCGAATCACCGAAGAAAACCACCGCTCCTTTGTCTTGCGTTGCTTGAGCGGCCCATTGGCTGCGCCGCTGCTTCCACAAGTTCTTGAACCAATCGTAGCGGCGGATGGGCCCGACGCCTGGCAAGCCATCATCCGATTCGGGGATCTTGAAGCTTGCCGCGCCCGCCTGCTCGGCTTGTTCAGGCTGCTCGCTTTGTCGTTGAGCGACGGATTCAGACTGCAATGTGCACGTGAAGACGAACGAGAGCAAGAGAACGCGTGCAGCCATTGTCGTATTGGGAAGGAAAGGCATAGATGCTGGCTCGGGAAAGGAAATCTGCGGCTAGGGTGAGTCGCACGTAAGTGTAACGTGTTGCACCCAATGAATCGTCGACACGAATAAGTGCAAAAACGCTACACCCAAGCTTGAAGGGCTCTAATGAGCGCTCGCCCCATATTCTAGTGTGAGCTGAGCTGGTTTGCTGCAACTCCGCGACGCAAATTCCGCCTTCAGCAGCACTTCGCGTGCTTGGAAGCGGGCAAGCCTACTGATGTCGCAGGGCTTCGATCGGGTTCATGCAGGCCGCTTTGCGGGCAGGATAGACGCCGAAAATCACGCCTGTCAGGACCGAGATGCCAAATGCAACCAGGACGCTCCACGTACTGGTGATGGTCGGGATGTCTGCAAAGTGCGTGACTGCCATCGGAATTGTTATTCCAAGGACGATGCCAACAAGTCCGCCGGTGGTGCTGAGCACAACAGTTTCGATTAGGAACTGACGAATAATATCACCGCGTTTAGCACCGATAGCGCGACGAATCCCGATCTCGCGTGTTCGTTCAGTAACGGTCGCAAGCATGATGTTCATGATCCCAATACCGCCGACTAGCAACGAGATGCCAGCGATCGAACCGAGAACGATGTTCCAAATCTTCTTTTCATGTTCCGCCTGCTGCAGCAACTCAAGGGGCACAATGACCTCGTACTCGCGGCGGCTCTTATGCTTTGTTTCAAGTAGCTTGCGGACCATTTCCGCCGTCTGCGGCACCAAATCCTCCGATGCAACGGCTATCGCAATTTCGCTAAGCTGATTGCGTTCGTAAGATCTGCTTCCAGCGGTGACGATTCTTTGCCGTTCGCCAAATCTGCTGCGGGCTGCGGTAATTGGAATGTAGATATCCAAATTCAAGTTGTCGGACTCGATTTGACCAGGCCGAGCATTCCCGGAGCCTTGCTGACGTAAGATGCCAACAACCGTGTAGGCTCCAGTTCCGATCAGCAGCGGCTGTCCGATAGGATCTTCGAAGCCGAAAAGTCGAATTGCGGCCCCTTGGCTGAGGACGGCGACGTTCGCAAAGTTGTCGAGGTCCTTTTCGACCAAGAAGCGTCCTCGAGCGACGCCAATGTTCTTTACGGCGAGAAACTCCGGAGTCGTTCCGAGGATGCGTGCATTGTCGATCCGACGACCACCATGGTTTGTGTTCTTGCGAACTAGAGCAATGGGAACGATGTTGTCGACAAGCGGTTCGTCCCCGATTTGATTCGACTCCAAGCCCTGCAGCATGCGAAGGTCTTCGTATTTGAGACCATAGGCAAGCTCGAGCGAACTGTTGCTCGATCCTGAACTGCCGTTTGTCGAAGAGGCATTGTTTTGATTGCCCTGTGATTTACCTGAACCAGGGCGAATGCTGCGGACCATGACGTTGGTCGCACCCAATTGCCGGATCTGGTCCACGGCCGCCTTCTTGCTGCCTTCACCGACGCTCAGCATAGCAATCACGCTAGCCACGCCCAGGATCGTACCAAGAACGGTCAGGAAACTGCGCAGTTTATGCAACAGCAGATTTCGCACGGCCAATTTGCAGGTCGCGATCCACACTAGTGCATCTCCGTGTTGTGCGTGCAGCAATGCATTATGTGAACCAAACGAACGGACTTGAGTCTATGCCGAGCAGCAGAGCTATTTCAGACTGGCAACCTCATTACCACCCTCGGCGACGAGGTCTGGAATGTCATTGCCCGAGTCTGGCTTCTTGGCTACTTCAGTTTCGGACTGCTTGTCGTCGATCAGAGATCCAGGATTGAGGATGACAGCGTCACCAAAGTCGACACCATCGACGACGGATACATAGCGATCATTGCTCAAGCCGAGCTCGACCTTTCTGCGTTGAACTCGGCCGCTTTCTTCAATAAACAGCCAGTTCTCGCCACTGCGTTGCACGATCGCTTGAACCGGTACGGCTGTTGCGTCTGACAGATAGTCGATCTTTATATCGCAAACTGCAGTCATCCCCGGCTTCAGTTGGTAGACCTCTTCATCGATTTCAACAACCGTCGAATAAGTCTTTGTGTCGCTATACGAGCTGTTTTCAGGCAAAACTGCAACGCTTTTCACCGTGCCGGAATACTCCCGGTCGGGGAACGCATCCACTGACACGGCTACCTTCAAACCAGGCTCGATTCTGTCAAGAACAGACTCGTGCACCCGCGTCTTGACTTGCATGCTCTTCAGGTTTGGGATCGACAGGATGTGTTGACGAGGCCGCACGGGAATGCCTTCGGCGATCTCCGTGTCTCGCGAGCTACGCGGCGTGGCGTAGGCAACCATTCCGTCTTGAGGCGCGTAGATTTTGCACTTCTCAAGTTGGGAGCGATAACGCGCCAGCCGCTCTTCTTCTTTGTTGAGCTGCTCAGTTCGGCTGGTGAAAATGCCTTGCATTTGGGCCATCTTGGCCGCGTTGGTCAACTGCACTTGCTTCAAGGCTTGCTTGCTGGTCTCGAGGTTCCCTTCAAGCTGTAGCTCTTGCATTTTGCGATCGAATTTCTTGAGTTTCGCAGACGATGCTTGCTGAGTTGTCAGCTTGTTGAGCTTGGCTGCGTAGTCGCCTTCTGCTTGAACATAGCTGAGTTCCGAACGATCCAATTCACTCTTGCCTGCGTAGCCAAGTTTGAAGAGACTCTGAATCCCTTCCTTCTCGTTCTTGCGGAGCTCCATGTTCATGCGGGCGGTGACGATTTCGTTGTTCAGGTCATCAATTTGACGATTGATCAACTCAAGTTCAAGTTGGTGTGAGCCAACTTTTTCATCTCGGAACATCTCCAGTTCAAGTGTTGCGAGTTGAACGGCGAGCTCAGCCTTGTACTCAGCAGTCGCATTCTGGATTTCTTGGTTGTCTAGATTCGCTTTCGCCTGCACGTGAGCACTGCGAGCTTCCTCAGTATCGAGAACTTGCTCATCCAATTCGGCTCGGATGGCGGATGAGTCCAATTCGCAGATCAAATCACCTTTCTCAACGGACGCTCCGTTTTCGATAATCCAAACGATGGGTGTGCCGTTGATTCCGTCGCTGCGAACATCGTCGACTTCGCAGTAAATTGAGATATTGGTTTGGCTTTCCAGGCTGCCGCGTTCGAGGACCGTGATTGGTACATCGCGAGGTTCAACCTCGTAGGTGACGAAATTGCTGCTGTTTGAATTGTTGCTGCCACCTAGCAATCCCGCCGAAGCCGCCCACCAGCCTCCAGCAGCCAGAACTGTGGCGGCTGCCAACCACTTGGCAGGGTTTTTGGCTTTGCGGATTAGATTGAAACTCTCGGAGGATTCCAGACTGCTACCGTTGGCAATCGTGCTCATATGAATTCCTTGGCAGGTTGAAGCAAAACGGTTTGAAGTGCTGTCAACGTAGAAGATGAACGACCGGAAATTTCCTGGACGCCCGTCTGTCAGGTGGGATGTTAAGTCCAGCGATCAGGGCTGCCGCTGGCGAGGTGGGATGCTCAGTATACTGTCCGCACCCGTCAAACGCCATCGACAATTCATCGCTGATCACGCCAGATTAGGCCACAGAAACCGACCAAACCCCCACAATCCCCCAGCAAGTAGGGTAGATGTGTGGGTTTTGCGGACTGCCGCGCAGCACCATTGCACTCGCTGGAAATACGACTACAAACCCGCGTCATTCTAAAGCTAGCGTCTGAGGACTGCTGATGGCTGCGGAGACTCGAGACTCCTTATTCCTCCATCGCTCTTTTCAGCCAAGCTCGAGCGTAGGCCCAGTTGCGTTTTGCAGTTCGTTCGGACACCCCCAAAATCTCCGCGGCTTGGACGTTGGTGAGTCCAGTGAAGTAGCGAAGTTCGACCAATTTGGCGAGGTCCGGTTCGTGTCCGGCCAATTGCGTGAGCGCTTCGTCAAGGGCCAGGAGTGATTCGGCGTCGTCACTGGGGGCAACGCAATTTTCGTCGTCAAGCTCAGCACGGTGCATCCCGCCACCGCGTTTTTGGGCGTTCCGGCGTCTGGCGTTCTCGATCAAGATCCGCCGCATGGCTTCAGCAGCGGCGGCAAAAAAATGGCCGCGTCCATCCCAGTGCGCATCCTCCCGAGCGGCGTCATTGCCGATCAGTCGCAAGAACGCTTCATGCACGAGAGCGGTAGGCTGTAGCGTATGGTCCGATTTCTCGTGAGTCATCTTGCGTTGAGCAAGCCGGCGCAGTTCGTCATACACCAGCGGCAGCAACTGCTCAGCAGCCTGTCGATCGCCATCTTCGATGAGTGATAGAATGCGTGTAACGTCGTTGTTCATCTACGCGATTTTAACACACTTCATCGTTCCACGAACCGTGCCTCTTCCACCTGGCAGGCAATCAAAGTTTGAAGCTCAACAGCTTGCGGGCGAGAAACCAAGCGTTGGAAGCGTAGCGAGGAATGAGACGCATCGGGTCGCTGAGCGCTCGATAGAGCCATTCGCAAGCAAAACGCTGCCAGATTTTCGGTGCTCGCTGCGCGGTGCCGGCCAGGAAATCGAAGGATGCACCGAGTTGAATACTGAGTGGCACGTTGAGTTCTTGCAGGTTGTCGTAGATCCAACATTCGCCCTTCGGTTGGCCAAATGCGACCAGCAGGATGTCAGGCTTGGCGGCGTGAATCCGGGCAACCATATCGGCGTGCTCGGCTGCATTGAGTTGTTTGAAAGGCGGCGAGTAGGTGCCTGCAATTTTCAGTGCAGGGAAACGTTCCTTGAGCGATTCTGCGGCTGCAAGGGCGACTCCTGGGGCGGCTCCCAAGAAGTAGATGCTGTATCCACGTTCGCTTGACAGGCCAGCCAGCTCTACAATCATGTCAGCTCCCGTGACTCTGCACGGAAGTGGAGAGCGGGAGAATTTGCTTCGAGCGACGATCGGATGTCCGTCTGCAAATACTCCAGCAGCGTTTTGGTTGATTTCCACCAGTCGCGGATGCTGCTCAACGAGCATGAGATAGTTCAAGTTGGCGGTCACGAAATACTCTGGCCGGCGGTTTTCGATGATGCGCGAAGCCAGCTCAATGGCTTGCGGCATATCGACGTTCGAAAAATCAGTCCCCCAAACGCGCGTTGTGTCGGGGCGGTCGACCGGGCAAATCGGAACGCAAGCGGGGCTGGTGGCCCGTGTTTCGGCTGGAGCATTAGGTGCTGCCAGCGGAGCAATGACTGCCGAGTGACTGAAGTCCGAGAGTGATGCGTTGAGATCCGTAGAAGCCATCGTGTGCCAATCACAGTTTGAAATTACGAGCCGTTCGTTGTTGCTGGGAGGCGGGTGGTTCGCGGGTTGCACCTCTCTCAGCCGTAGGGTTTCCCTCAAGAAACTTAGGTCATTGGTGGACAGAATTCTTGCAATGCCCCAGACTGTGGCTCCACTTCGGGCCCCCAGTTGTAGCGTTTGTGTGCAATGAATCGGTCGATCCGTTGCTTTCGAGTGGCTCCGATTGGAATCACCCCCGCGGTCCGGCTCGAATCGGCTGGCAGCACCTGGGGTGGGGCTGGGGGCCGTGTCGGATGGCTCATGTTTGCCGATGTTTTACCAATGATTTTTAATCGACGATCCGCTCACTTTGAACACTTTGAACTATGGATCAACGCAAGACACTCATCATCACCGTTGAATCACTTCCCACCTACTTGCTTGGTGTCTACGGCGCGGACAACGCTCTGACGCCTAACCTAGATACGTTGGCCGCTCATGGGCTGGTCCTCGATCGACTTTATGCTGAGGTGACCGACGGAATCGGTGGCTTGGAGAGCTTGCTGACTGGTGAGCATTTTTTGCGTCGCACCCGGCCGGGAAGTTCACCGAAAGAGGTGCCGATTTCTGGGGCTCGGCATACAGCATCCGAGTCTTCACAATCCGAGTTTTCGGCGGAGCCGTACTTGAAGGCCGCGATGGTCACGGACTGCCCTGCAGCCGCATCGTTAGTCGAGAAGTACTCGTTCGCAAGTGTCACACGAACCGATGGAGACGAAGTCCTTAGCCCTGTCGACGATGCAATGCAGTGTGCAATGCTCGCGCCGTGGTTTGCAGTCGCCGAGGCGATAAGCGAGGGAGTCTTTGATTCATCTGAGTGCGATTGTCTGTGGTTGCATAGCAAAGGATTAGGGGCCGCTTGGGATGCGCCATCCAAATTGCGGCAACGTTTTGCTGATCCAGAAGATCCTGAGCCACCCGAGGGCGTTGAACCACCCGAATTTCCAGTCGCAAGTGACACCGATCCAGATTTGTTGATTGGGTGGGCTCAGGTCGCAAGCGCTCAGGCTGCTGTGCTGGATACTGGGGTGGGCGTCGTGCTGTCGGCCCTTGAAATTGCGGGCGTTTGTTGCGATATCATTTTCACCAGTCTGGGCGGCTATCCTCTCGGTGAGCATGGTGTTGTTGGGCTGCAAGACACGCCGCTTCAGGAAACAACGCTTCACCTTGCGGGCCTGATGTCACACTTTCCGGTGCCCAGCGTGCCCGGTACGCGATCACCTGACGTGGTTCAGCTTTCGACAATTGGCAGGCAGTTGAAGAAGTCTCTCGCTGAACAGGGCGGCACCCAGCTTCTGTCAAATCCCTCTGTCTTGAAAGCCTCTGCCGGGTATCAATTCGCCTTGGCCGTGAAGCAAGCGATTGAATCGGAGGAGAGCAAAGCAAACTATTGGGCGCGGACACCAGCCTGGTCCTGTCGGATCGACGCAGCGCAGGAGCAACTCTATGCGATGCCCGACGACAAATGGGAAACGAACGACATCGCTAGCCGCATGTTACCAGCAGTCGACCTAATTCGAGAAGAAACGCAGCGCCACCTCGCCCAGCTTTACACCGGCGAAGCATTCGAAGCTCAGCCGCTGGACGACCTGCTTACGAGTCTCAACCGCTAAAGAGGCCCACTGGGGTGGGCGACAGCCGAGCATCGTCTTAAGCATCGAGCAACGAATGGTGGGACGAGCTCGGAGCAACGCACTCGTATTAGTACAGTTGTTTGATCTCGCGACTTCGATTTGCAACGGCTTTTGCGTGAGACGAGTCGGCTGGCGAGATGGCTACGCTGAGCCAGTTATCTCGGATTTCTAGCTGGGAAACGGCTAGCCCTTCCGCTCGAGGGTCTTCTCGCCACGATTCTGCAATCAAAGGAATCTTTGGGCGCGAAACGAACACCTTGGCAAAGATGCCCCGCAGCAGTGCTTTGTGACGAATGAGTGTTCCGCGCGGGGTTTTGATCTCCAAAATGCCATCGCGAATAAGCTCGGCACTGAGGCCCTCGGCCAGCGGAATATAGGAACTGGTGACGATCAATGGGCCAAGGGATAACCCATCTTTGTTGCTCAACGAGTTGATTCGGAGCGTCAGCCGCAAGCGGCCCTCTTCCATTTCAATGTACGCTGGACGATTCGACGCAAAATCAATCGTTATGTCGTCCGGTGCTTCGTCTGGTAATTTCCAGCCACTTTGTCCAAACGCGACGCCGAGTTTCTCGCAGAGCTGGTCGAGCTTCCATGGCTTTTTGCCAAGGCCCATGCTTTCGATGGCATTGTTGACTGTTGATTGGTGCACTTGCATGCTGAGCAAGCTGTCACCCGGCGCTCGCGGCCTGGGTGTGTGGGAAGCCATCTGGCTACCACTGGCCACGCGGTACCGAATGCCCAACCGTTGTTCACTGGTGCTCATTGAAACGACCATTGGGTCGAGTTGTAGTTTGTGTAGCGGTCCAGTGATTCGCTGTTCCAGTTCCTTCGACGCCTTTTCCATCGCTTCATTCAAGCGACGGTCAAGTTCCTCGTCGGCTTCATCGGCGATCATCCGCTGTGAGACGCGACGAACGATGCCACGCTTTTGATCGAATTGTTCACGAACGATCAAACGCACGAAATCACCGATGACAGGCAGGCCATCAAAGTCGGTCTCCATGTGTCGAAGGTAGTCCTGGCTCCGCACGTTGGTTGGTTCAGAACTGATTCTGTAGCCCATCGGGTCTAATCGCAAGTAGCGTCGGCTGTTGATCTGAGCAATCGATGTGTTATGAAACGTCGCTGGTCCTTTTTCGCTGGCCGTCTGGCTGTACAAATCCCCCAGGACACCGAGGCTGATATTCCAAGCGGAGTCGTCTGGAGTGAGCTGTACGTCGAGTTCGGTGGCTATCTTGCTGTTACCCTGGGTGCGTGCGCCCAAAATGCTGCGACGGACAGGGCGAACTTCGACGGCTTCTTCTGGCATGAATCGCTGGATCAGTGTGCGACTGATGCTCAGACGAATGTTGGCGTTTCGGTAGTGGTTGTTGAGTGCTTGGGCGAGCACTTGCTGGTTGAGTTCCGGGCTGGTTCGCAGCACTTGGACCGCTCCGGCAATCGACTCTGAGTCTTGTTTGACGGGACTGACTTCAAGTTCTTCGATGTCGGTCAACAGTTGCCGGTAGTCGACCGGATCGCGACTCCAAGCTTCCAAGTGGCGAGCCAAGGCAACGAACTCGGGTTGCGACAGAAACTCGTTTTGGATGTCGCCAAGTCGTTCCCAACGCAGACGCGAGAGTGCAGCCAAGGCTAGGCCGTTGCCTTCGGCCCAGATGTTCTTGGGCGAATCGACCCAGGCGGTCAAGCGATCGATGAGCAGGTAGTCTGCCCAAGCCGCTTCGTCTCCCGTCTCCGGTAGTTTTGCTTGTACGTTTAAGATGGCTTGGCGAAGCTCAGCGCGAGTTAAATCACTGCTCTTGGCCCGGTCCAGACCGATGGATGTGCGGTCTAGGCAGCCCTGTATTGCGCGATAAACATCGACGCGTCGCTGCAGACTGTAGGCGGTGGTAAGCAGGTTTTGAGCGAGGGCGTAGTTGGAAAGCGATTCGCCCAACACGCGTGCGTCCTCAGAAAGCTTCGCGAGGGCGGCCGTCTCACGCAGGCTTTCCGGGCGTTCCAATCCATGGTTAGAAATCAAGTCGTTCAGGACGTTTCGCACCGAACCGATCCACATTTGCACGTTGCGTGCTTCCGCGGCGGATACCGGCGCCGAGTAGGCCCCTGGCGCCGATGCAATGAGCTGTGATTGGCGATCGCCCCGGTTTCGAAGCAGGCTTTCTAGTTCCGCCAACTCGGCCAGCAGCTTGCGTGGTTCGGGAATTCGCGGGGCTGAGGCTTCTGGGGAATTCGTGCGCTGCGTGAATCCCTCGTCCTGTTCTGCAACTTCCGAGCGATTTGATACTACCATCACGGGCAGATTGAGCGCGTCATCCATCGAGTCCATTAGGCCTGCTAAGGTCGATGGGCTATCGTGCAGCGGCAGCGGCGCAAATCCGTCCTGTCCAATGGGTGCACGCAGGACCACATTGGAAGCTGGTTCGGGAGGTTGCCTGAGAGTGACCTGCGAGCGTTGCGACTGCCGCGGCGCATCATCGCGACGCACAAGCGGCAGGGCGTTTCCTTCAGGCAATAACTCGATCCGCGCGAAGCCTGGATCGGTCGTTTTCCCCGGCTGCTGGGGCTCCGTCGATACCGCTCGAACGGAGCTCGTGTTCGGCGCACGGCGTTCCACTGGCCTTGGCGCATCAAAGTGCTTTGCAAAGACCAGTAGAAGTAGAGCGATCATGACGCCAGCGGTAACTGCTGCCATCCAGCCGCGATATCCACGAACGTGAGCCATTGACATTCCCTTTTCGCGTAGCCTCCATTCGATGATGAAGGCTACCTCAGACTCGTTGGCCGCCAGCTTTTCAAGCTTCCCAGGTGACGGCTGTGTGCAAATCCCACTTCCATGAGGGACCATCCTTCAGATCGGCCATGCGAATTAGGGGCCTAAGCCGGTTTGCTGCCAGAGCGCGAAAGCGAAGCAGGCAGGTGCCGGACAAGTAGCCGAGGAAAACTTTAACGCCACATGCAACGCTAGCTTTCGGGATCCCGCAGATGACCGATTACGCTTTCTGCAAAAACGCTATTGCGGCAAACTCGCCCGAACCGATACATTCGGATAACCAAATTTGGTTAACCAAACACGGAGGGTTGCATGGTACGGCCAACAAAAGAGATGACCGAGCGCGAGCTTGAGGTCATGCATGTGTACTGGGAATTCGGCGAACTGACCGCCAGCGATGCTCGAGATCGTCTAGCGGAAAGTGGGGTGGATCGGGCTTATCCGACCGTCGCGAACCTGGTCCGGATTCTCGTCGACAAAGGGTATCTTCGACCGACGAACGACAGCCGCCCGTATCGCTACGAACCGATTCGGTCTTTCGACGAAGTCTCCAGTGGCTTCATCGGCGACTTGGTTAAACGCGTCTTTCAAGGATCGCGCGAGCAGATGTTGGTCCATTTGTTCGGCCGCCAAGAATCGCTTAGTGACAAAGAACGAGCGCTATTGGAGTCAATTCTTAGCGAAGATGGCGACGGCATCGACGAACAATCGCCAACGAACAAGGAGGCTCAGTCATGAACGATCTTCTGCAGTCTGTTTTTTCACTCGGCATTCAAGTTGGCGTTCTTGCAGTGGTTGCCGTCTTGTTGGCTCGTTGGCTTCGGCCGTCGGCAATTGCCCAGCGATGGCTAGCTTGCAGTGCTCTGGTAGTCATCGCAGCGTTGACAGCCCTGGCGCTGCTGCCGACACCAGACCTCTCCATGCCTTTGCAAACCTTGGCAGCTCATTGGGCCACTGGCGAAACCAGTCAACACGCAGGCTCTCAAGGCCTGGCAAGCCCAACAAGCGACGAACTTGAAAGCGACAATGCGGCGAGTGGCAATCCAGCTCACGGTCTCGGGCTGGACCTCGCCAAAGTGGCTGCGGTTTTGCGGCAGGTCGTGGCCAGGATGGATGTGAAAGCACCCGAGAGATCCTTGCCCATCTTTGCCGTTGTCATGGCGACTTTGGTCGGGATGGGAATGCTCCGGTTCTTGATGGCGTTTTCATTTTCGCGAAAACTCCGGCGGCGAAGCAAGGAAGTCAACTGCCCAGTACTGCGTGAAACTGCTCAGAAAGCCGCTCAGGCTCTCGCGATTCGCCGATTCGAATGCCGCGAAAGCGCGGGCATATCGGATGCCGCTGTCGTCGGCGTACTGCGGCCATGTGTGATCCTGCCGGTTCAGTGGCGACAATGGACCGACAAAGAGCTGCATGCCGTCATCGCTCACGAAGCGGCTCACCTAGCAAATCGCGATTCAGTTTGGAGGCTACTGGCTTGCGTGATCGAGACCATTCACTTTTACAACCCACTGGTGCGGTTGCTGACAAAACACCTCGCGTTCACTCAAGAGGTGGCAGCCGACAAATTGGCTTCTTCTCTAGTCGGGAATCAAACGTACGTTCGTAGTCTGTCATCATTGGCGCTCAGCCGTGATGCTTGTGTTCAATCTCACAGCGCTGGAATGAATCCAGTTTTCTCAGGTTATTTGATCAAGAGGATCGAAATGTTAAGAAACCCCCAATCCCGTTTGCACACCGAATGGTGGGCATCAAAATTCGTCGTCGCTGGTGCCATGGTTACTTTTGGTTGCCTAGGCTATGTCGCAAGAACGGTAGCGTCACCTCAGCAAGACGGACAAACGCAAACGCTTAGTGATTCTGGCGACCAACCAGCCGCCAGAATTGCTTCACGAGTTTCGGCAAAGTCAGCCAAGCCGCGCAAGTTGGCGGGAATGTTCAATCGCGAAAAGAACGACCCCAGCGAAGTGCCTGCTAATGACGAGGGTTTGCTGAAGGTTCGGTTCAGCGACTTGTATGAAAGTTTCGAAACGGGGGCTCTACGCGCCCTTGCTAATCCCGCGATTGCGACTTCCCTGAAAAGTGCTTTCAACAGCCCTGAAGTACCTGCCTTTGACATCGACAGGATCGATATGCTCATCGGAACATGCCAGCTCGGCTTCAGCTACGACGAAACGAAAGAGGAAAACAAGAACTCGATTTCCTTGGGGATGGACGCCGCGGAGTTTCGGCTAGACGGTCCTGTTGACTTGGCCGCTTGGATGGACAAGTACGTACCTGGCGCGAAGGAGCTTCCTGGCGAGGGTGCTCGCAAATTCGAATTGCCGAGAATCCCCTCCTTCGGTCCGTTCCCAATCCCACTCGCACAGAAGGGCGATTCAACGATCTGTTTCGGCGGTTTCATGCCCCGACGTGGCAAGGCAGACTACTCTGCGGAAGAGCAATTGGATTGTGTCTTGAATCATAGCCAGAATGAAAACGAATCAACGTGGGCGAATGCCTTTCGGAGAGTCGATGGTGGTATCATCGCTCTTGTAGCTACGAACACCTGGATCGATCAGGTTCCCGATGAAATCGACGAAGCTCTATCCGAAGACGAGCAAAAGTTCCAACGAGCCTACCGGCAGGTTCAAAACTCGATTGAAACGATTGCCTTCGGAGCTGACGTCTCCTCTGATGGGAACACGATCGGCGTGCGTATCGAAGTGGCCTGTGACGACGAATCCAAAGCTCAGGTCGTGGAGAAGGCTGTTCAAGCCTTGATTGAGTATGGCCTGACCCACAATGCTGGCCTCGATCATTCCGAACTTGGGCCGCAGATTGGCAAGCAGTTCTTGACCCGATCGGTTGTTCGTCACGCTCAATACGGCGAAGAGTTCACCGTGACCTTGGAGACGACGATCGACAACCCAAACTTCTCAGGTGTCTCACTTGCCAGCTTTCTCGCTGCCGAGTTCAACTAGGGCGTTTCCAGTTCCGGTGTAGCGTTTTCGCGCCTTTTTGAGTCAGCTATTCATTGGATGTGACACGCTATACGTCCGTGCGACTCGCATAGGCAACGCTGCGTGAGTGAAAACATGTAGCCTTGCGATAGAGCAAGATTGTGAGCTTGTCGAACAA